>DJWC01000166.1 GCA_002441445.1 Pusillimonas sp. UBA6240 | reverse complement strand
TGGCCAACGTCAACACCACGGGCTTCAAGCGCAGCCGCGCCGTGTTCGAGGATTTGATGTACCAGACCATACGCCAGCCGGGCGCGCAGGTCGGCGCCGCCAACCAGTTGCCTTCGGGCCTGCAGGTGGGCACGGGCGTGCGCACCGTGGCCAGCGAGCGCATCCATTCCCAAGGCAACCTGAAAGACACCGGCAACAGCATGGATATCGCCATACAGGGCAGGGGCTTCCTGCAGGTGGAAATGCCCGACGGCTCTTTCGCCTACACGCGCGACGGCAGCCTGCAAGTGGACCAGAACGGGCAGCTGGTCACGGCCGGCGGCTATCCCATCCAGCCGCCCATCAATATCCCGGACAACGCCCTGACCATCACCATTGCTCGCGACGGCACGGTATCGGTGACTCAGCCCGGCGCCACCGGCACCAATGTGCAGATCGGCCAGCTGCAGCTAAGCACTTTCATCAACCCCACCGGCCTGCAAAGCGCCGGCGAGAACCTGTATGTGGAGACCGATGCGTCGGGCCCCGCCAACTTCGCCCAGCCCGGGCTGGACGGCGCGGGGCTGGTGCTGCAGCAGTACACGGAAACCTCCAACGTGAATGTGGCCGAGGAACTGGTGAACATGATCACCACCCAGCGCGCCTATGAAATGAACAGCAAGGCCATACAGACATCCGACCAGATGCTGGCCAGGCTGACGCAGCTATAAACCGACAGTCCGGCGTTTGGGCGCCGTATATATGATGTATAGACGAATCCGCTTATTCCTGCTGTGCCTTGCCGCCGCCGTGCTGTCCGGCTGCGCATTGGTGCCGCCCGAGCCCGTGGTCACGGGGCCTTTGACGGCGCCGCCGCCACCGCCGCCGCCTGCCGCGGCGCTGGCCAATGGGTCCATCTATCAGCCTACGGCCTACGGCAACTATCCTTTGTTTGAAGACCGACGCCCCCGCAATGTGGGCGACATCGTGACGGTCATCATCCAGGAAAAGACCAACGCCGCCAAGAATGTGCAGACCACGACGGATCGCAGCGGCAGCGCCGGCTTCGATGTGGGGCTGGCGCCGGCGATTCTGCCCGGGGACCTCGGCGCCAGGCAGAACTTCGACATCAAGGGCACCAACGCGTCCCAAGGCAAAGGCTCCACTCGCGCCGACAATACATTTTCAGGCACGCTGACCACCACGGTCATCGGTGTGCTGCCCAACGGTAATTTGCAGATCGCGGGCGACAAGCAGATCGCCATCAATCGCGGCAGCGAGCACATACGTTTTTCCGGCGTAGTGGATCCTCGATCCATCACCGGCTCGAACACGGTGTCGTCCACGCAAGTCGCCGATGCGCGTATCGAATTCCGCAGCAAGGGCACGATGGACGAAGTCCAGACCATGGGCTGGCTGCAGCGCTTCTTCCTGAATATTTCCCCGTTCTGACATGATGGCCGCGTCCCCATACTTCAGTTTTTCCGCGTGGCGGCGCCGGTTGTCGCGCGCCGCCCTGGCGGCGCTTTGCGGCCTGGCCATGTCGGCCGCCCAGGCCGACCGCATCAAGGACCTGGCGTCCATCCAGGGCGTGCGCGAGAACCCGCTCATCGGCTATGGCCTGGTCGTGGGCCTGGACGGCAGCGGCGACCAGGTCCGGCAAACGCCTTTCACCCAGCAGAGCCTGACCAACATGCTGTCGCAGCTGGGCATCACCGTGCCGCAAGGCACCAACATGCAGGTGAAGAATGTGGCGGCCGTCATCGTCACGGCCAAGCTGCCCGCATTCGCCCAGCCCGGCCAAACCGTGGATGTGGTGGTATCGTCCATGGGCAATGCCAAAAGCCTGCGCGGCGGCACGCTGTTGATGACGCCGCTCAAAGGCGCCAACGGCCAGGTCTACGCGCTGGCTCAGGGCAACCTGCTGGTGGGCGGCGCGGGCGCGCAGGCCGGCGGGTCCAGCGTCCAGGTCAACCAGTTGAATGGCGGCATCATTCCCGGCGGCGCCATCATCGAACGCAGCGTGCCCACGGTCTACGCCCGCGACGGGCTGATCAATCTGGAACTGAACACCACGGATTTCGGTACCGCGCAAAATCTGGTCACCGCATTGAACCGGCAGTTCGGCCAGCGGACGGCCACGGCTCTGGACGGCCGCGTCATACAGTTGCGCGGCCCTGTCGACCCGGCTGCCCAGTCCGCATTCCTTTCCCAGGTGGAGAACCTTCAGGTCAGCCTGCCGCCCGCGCGAGCCAAAGTGGTCATCAATGCCCGTACCGGTTCGGTCGTGATGAACCGCAGCGTCACCATAGACGAAGCGGCCATCGCCTACGGCAACCTGTCGGTGGTCATCAGCCGGGAAGCCCAGGTCAACCAGCCCGACACGCCTTTTGGCGGCGGGCGGACCGTGGTCACGGAGAATACCCAGATCGAGATGCGCTCCGACACCGGCAGCTTGCAGCGTGTCAAGACGAGCGCGAATCTGGCCGATGTGGTCAAGGCCTTGAATGCGCTGGGCGCCACCCCGCAAGACCTGCTCTCCATCCTGCAGAATCTGAAGAGCGCGGGGGCTCTGCGCGCCGATCTCGAAATCATCTAGCATTGACGGACCCAGGACATGGCATTCGTTCAATACATTCCCCGCCCCAGCCACGACAGCGCTTCGTCGCTGAATTTCAGTGGCCTGAACAGCCTGAAGCAAGGCGTGCAGGCGGGGGCGGATGCTCCCGAAGCCGCACAGAAAAAGGTGGCGCAGCAATTCGAGGCTTTGTTCATCCAGCAGATGCTCAAGCAGGCGCGCCAGGTTTCCGCGGCGCAGCCCGCTTTGCTGGACAGCTCGCAAACCCGCCTAGCGCAAAGTCTCAGCGACGAGCAGACCGCCTTGCAACTGGCCGAATCCGGCCTGGGCCTGGCGCAGGCGCTGCTGGATCAGATCCGCGGCGGTGCTTCTGCGACGGAGCAGGTGGGTAAGCCCATCACGCCGCCCGAGCTGGCGTCCTCGCGCCTGCCGTCGCTGCGCTCGCGCATCGGCGAAGACCGCCGCGAAGACGCGCCATCGATCTCGGCCTTGATCACGCTGCTGGCCCGCAACCCCATTACGGAAAAAATCTATTCGGCCATCAAGGGCGCGCCGGAGCATATACAGAGCTTCGTGGCGCGCATGTCGGACGCCGCCAAGCTTGCCGCTGCTGACAGCGGCGTGCCCGAAAAGCTGATACTGAGCCAGGCCGCGCTGGAGTCCGGCTGGGGCAAGCGCGAAATCCTGCATGAGGACGGCTCGACGAGTTTCAACCTGTTCGGCATCAAAGCCAGTTCCGGCTGGAAGGGCAAGGTGGTGCATGTCATGACGACGGAATACGAAGACGGCGTGCCGCGCAAGGTGAAGCAAGCTTTCCGCGCCTACGATTCCTATGCGGAATCTTTTGCCGACTATGCACAGCTGATCAGCCAGAGCAAACGCTACAGCGCGGTGCTGGAAGCGCCGTCGGCCGAGGATGCGGCGTATCGCATCCAGGAGGCCGGCTACGCCACCGATCCGGCTTATGCGGACAAGCTGATCTCCATCATGGGGTATTTCGACACGGGACGGAAGGTGGCGCGGGGGTGAGCTGGCGGGAGGGCATCTACCAAGGCGGCCCGGCCTGGCGGCCCCACCTAGGCGGCCCCACCTAGGCGGCTCCACCTAAACCTTTCGGGCGAACTGCCGTAAAAGCGGCATCTGGTATTCACTATGGCCGGGCCCCGCACCTGGCTGGTTCACAGCGGAATTACTCATGAATTTAGCGAATCTGGGTCTTAGCGGTTTGATGGCGGCGCAGAACCGCCTGCAAACGGCGGGCCACAACATCAACAATGCGGACACCGACGGCTATAACCGCCAGTCGGTGTTGTCGGCCACGGCGGGCGCCAGCGCCACCAGCGCCGGGTATATCGGCCGCGGCGTCCAGGCCGTGACCGTGCAGCGGACTTACGATGGCTTCCTGTACCGGCAGTTGATCAGCGCGCAGTCCACCGGCGCATCCATCGCCGCCTATGGCAGCGAGATCACCCAAATCAACAATCTGTTCGCCGACCGTACGGTGGGCATCACGCCGGCCCTGCAGAAGTTTTTTGATGGCATACAGGCCGTGGCCTCCGAGCCGGCGGACAGCGCCGCGCGCCAGGAATTGCTGGGCCGCGCCTCCAGCCTGGTCGGGCAAATCAACGATGCCAATGCCTTTCTGGATAGCCAGCGCAACAACGTCAACGCCCAGATCACCACGCTGGTCACGCAGGTCAACAGCTACGCCGAACGCATCCGCGACCTGAATGCGCGCATCACGGAAGCGCGGGCCACGGCGTCCGGCCACGAACCTAACGACCTGCTCGACCAGCGCGATCAGCTGGTGGCGGAAATCAGCCAACTGGCAGGGGTGAACGTCATCGAGCAAGACGGCAAGGTGAACCTGACGATAGGCAACGGCCAGATACTGCTGGGCGGGGACACTGTGTTTCCACTGCATGCGCAAGCGGCGGCGGACGACCCGGCGCGCATCGTCGTGGCATATTCCGCTCCCGGCCCGAACGGCTCCATCATCAAGGCCGAACTGCAGGAAGACCGCATCAAGGGCGGCCAACTGGGCGGCTTGCTCGCCTATCGCCGCGACGCTCTGGATCCCGTACAGAACGATCTGGGCCGCCTGGCGGCTGGTCTGGCCATGTCGGTCAATGCCGTCCATGGAACCGGCGCCGACTTGGCCGGGATGAGCGGCGGCGACTTTTTCAAGCTGGGCGAAATCGTTCCGATGCCGGGGGCATCCAATTCGGGCCTGGCTACGTTGAGTGTGCGGCTGTCCGACGCCTCGGGGCTTTCCGCCCAGGACTATCGCGTGCAGCGCGGCCCCGCGGGCTACACCATTACCGCCATGCCCAGCGGCAAAGTCACTGAATTCGCCGACCCCGCGCCAGGAAACCCGAACAGTATCGAAGTGGATGGCCTGGTCTTCGATTTCGGCTCCACGCCTGCCGCCACGGGCGATACCTGGATCGTCCAGCCCACGCGTTCAGCGGCGGCCGGCCTGTCCCTGGCCATCAGCGACCCGGCCAAGATCGCCGCCGCGGCGCCCGGTACGGGCGCCAGCAATGGCGATACCGCGTTGCGGATGGCGCAGTTGCAGACTCAAAAGGTACTGGGCCAGGGGTCCATGAGCCTGAACGAGGCATTTTCCCGCATCGTCAATAAGGTGGGGGTGCTGACCCAGCAGAATTCCACCGAGGCCAAGGCGCAGGCCACACTGATCCAGCAGAATTATGCGGCGCAGCAGGCGGTATCGGGCGTCAACCTGAACGAAGAATATGTCAATCTGGATCGCTACCAGGAACAGTTCCGCGCGGCGTCGCGCCTGATCGATGTCAGCTCCACCTTGTTCGATACTTTGCTGGGCCTGCGCAGCTGATTTGTACCGTCGCCATCGCCCATCGCTCTTAATTCAGGATTTCGACCATGCGTATCAGTTCCAGCTTATTTTTCCAGACGGGACTCAACTCCATCAATGCCCAGCAGTCCGATCTGATGCATCTGTATCAGCAGATCGGCAGCGGTCAGCGCATGGTGACGCCGGCGGACGATCCACTGGCTGCCGCGCAAGCCATCAATATCAGCCAATCGCAGTCCATGAACAAGCGCTTCGCCGATAACCGCGAGGTGGCTAAGCGTAACCTGGGCATCGAAGAGAACACCCTGAATTCCGTCACGCTCTTGCTGCAGGACATCAAGACCCGGCTGATCGAAGCCGGCAACGGCACGCTGTCCGACCAGGACAGGAACACGCTCAGCAACGTGCTGTCCAATGCGCGCAGCAGCCTGCTGGGGCTGGCCAATGCCACGGATGGCAGCGGCCAGTATCTGTTCTCCGGTTCCAAAGGCGATACCGCCCCCTTCCAGGAATCGGGCGGCAGCATCGTCTATATGGGCGACCGGCAGCAACGCCTCATCCAGGCCGATCAGACACGCAGGATTGCGGGCAGCGATGTCGGCGCGGACGTCTTTGACCGCGCCGCTCCGGGCACCTCGGGCTACCTGACCGCCGCCGGCGGTCTGAACAGCGGCAGCGGCCTCATTGGCAAGCCCGCGCTCGCCGACCCCTCCGGCTATGGGGTGGGCCATACCTTCACCTTGCGGTTCACCTCCGAGAGCACTTACGAGGTCGATGTCTCCGACGCCGCCGGCAATGCGATCCATACTTATGCGGGTTCGGGATATGTGCCGGGGGAGAAGCAGACCATCGCCTTGCAAGGCGGCGTGCAGGTCGAGATATCGGGCCGGCCCGCGGCGGGGGACACCTTCACCGTCGAACCGATCAGCGCGCCCGCCTATACCGCAACGCCGGGATCCGGCAACGCGGATCCGAATGCGTTGGCCCTAGGCACGCCGCGCATCGTCGACGCTTCTTTGGCCAGCCCCGGCGATGCTTTCTCCGTACGCTTCACTTCGCCCACCGCCTACGAGGTGGACTTGGTCGATGCGCAGGGCAATGTAGTCCAGGCCGCAGTCAGCGCGGGAAGCTACGACCCCGCGGGCGGCAACGTGCTGAGCCTGTCGCGTGGCATGGAGCTCTACGTCCAAGGCGCGCCCGCCGCGGGCGACAGCATTTCCGTTCAGCCGACGCCGGCCGGCGCGAGCACCGACTTGAATATTTTCCATACGCTGGACAGCATCATCGCCGGCCTGGCGCAGCCTTTGGCGGGCGACGATGCGATGGCGCGCTTTCAGAACCTGCTGGGCAGCGCTCTACAGCGCATCGACGTGAACTACAACAACGTGCTTACGGTGCGCTCGTCCGTTGGCGCGCGCCTGAATGAACTCGATGCGCTGGACGCCAATGGCAGCCAGCGGGCCCTGGGCTACAGCCAGCAGCTCAGCAGGATGGAAGACCTCGATTACTACAGCGCATCCACCCAGCTTCAACTGCGCACTTCGGCCCTGGAGGCCGCGGCGCTGGCCTTTCGCAAAATTCAGGCCACCAGTCTTTTCAATATGCAGTCCGGCTAAGGCGCGACAGCGGAAAGAAACGATATGCCTATCTTGAATGTGCTTGGCCGATGCAGCGAGAATCAGCAATGAAACCTACCCAATTGCAGCTTAAAACCAGTCTATCCATCGTGGTGTCCCTGTTGTCGCTACTGACGATCGCCGCAGTGGCCATAGCCTGGTACAGCCAGTACCAGGCCTTCGGACTGCTGGCCGGTGGCGCCCCGGCTTCGGGGCAGGGCATGGCCGGTACGCTGCCACAGCAGTTCGCCTGGACGCGCTACGTCTTGTTGGGCCTGGCCGTGGCCGCGGTGCTATTGGGCCTGCTGGCTTACGCAATCCTGGCGCGGGCGATGCTGCGTCCGTTGAAAGGCGTCGGCGCCCATTTCGACAGTATTTCAGCGGGAGATCTGACGCAGCGCATCGACGCCCCGTCGGATAACGAAATCGGCTTGCTCTATCTCGCGCTCAAGCGCATGCAGGACAATCTGAACCGCGTCATCGGCGCGGTCCGTCAGGGCATGGCGCAACTGGAAGCGGGTTCCAGGCTCATTGTCGCGAACAATAGCGACCTGAGCAGCCGCACCGAGCAGCAGGCGGCNNACGCGCGCCAGGCCAATCAGCTGGCCGCGACCGCCTCCGAGGTGGCGCAGCGGGGCGGCGAGGCCGTGGGCGAAGTCGTGTCCACCATGGAAGGCATTTCGGCCAGCTCGCACAAGATCGCCGATATCGTCGGGGTCATAGACAGCATCGCTTTCCAGACCAACANNTCGAAGCGGCGCGCGCCGGCGAACAAGGCAAGGGCTTCGCCGTAGTCGCGTCCGAAGTGCGCGCGCTGGCGCAGCGCAGCGCCCAGGCCGCCAAGGAAATCAAGGGGCTCATCGAGGATTCCGTAGGCAAGGTCGCCGAAGGCTCGGCCCAAGTGGAAAGGGCGGGCGCGACCATGCAGGAAATCCTCGCCTCGGTGGCCAAGGTTACGGACATCATGGGGGAAATATCGGCTGCGACGACCGAGCAGTCCGCCGGCATCGATCAAATCAACCGCGCCATCGGCCAGATGGATCTGGTCACGCAGCAGAATGCGGCTTTGGTCGAACAGGCCACGTCGTCGGCAAGCAGCCTGCGCGAGCAGATCGCCAGCGTGAATGGCGCGATCTCCGTCTTCAAGATTGCCGGACACGAAGTCATCGATGTTGCCGCGCGGCAAGTTCCCGCAGCGGTCCAGCGGCCGGCGGTCGGCACGCAAGCGGCGCAGCCCAAGGCCGCCGCTCCGGCCTTGAATCATGGCTCGGCCAGTAAGCCGGCAGCCAAGGGCGCGGCCGCGGATATCCGGCTGCCCAAGGCCGCCGCCCCTTCGGGGCCATCGCGCAAGCAAGTCTCCGGCAAGCTCGACGGCGCCGCTCCGATCAAGCTCGACGGCGGCCGCGAGTCTACGCCTTCTTATGTGATGCAGCCTGCGGGGGCGGCCCGGACGGCCGCCGCCAGCGACGACGACTGGGTCGAGTTTTAATCATGAGACCGACGGATTTCCTGCGCGCGTTGCTGGTCTTGCCGGCCCTGGCCATGAGCTTGGCTGCATGCAGCACTACGGGCCACAGTTTCGATGCGTCGGCGCTGCCTTTGATCGTTCCGGGCCAGACCACGCTGGCCGAAGCCAGCGTATTGCTGCAGTCCGACCCCGTGAATGTCTATCGGGCGCTGGACGGTTCGGCCACGGCCATATGGGCGCACAAATCGACGCTGGCTACCGATGCCGTGTACTTCAATCGTGAACTGTGGCTGGCTTTCGCAGGAGACGGCCGTTTTCAGCGCATCGTGAAAAGTGAAAATGTTCCCCGAGCTTACGAGTATGGCCAAAAGCCATCCGCATCCACCAGCAGCGCGACTTCCTACCCCTTGTCGCCATAAATTCCGACTATCCATTCTCGTTCATGTACAAGGCATGGGCGATCACGCAAAGCGGGTCAAAAAATGTCCAATCCTATGCAGACCTCTATTACTGAAAAGAAAAACAAAGCGCGCGGCAAACGCGGCCGATTCCGCCTGGCCGATGCAAAAGTCAGCACCATCCTGATGATGGTGCTGGCGATGTTCATGGCCCTGCTATTGGCGGTCGGGGGGCTGGGCGCCTGGTTCTTGTCGCAGAACCTGGAACAGGTCAATTTGATAGAGCAGCAGAACAAGCGGGCGCGGCAAGTCTACAACATGGGCAGCAATATGCTGGATGCGCGCGTGTCGCTGCTGGTCGCGGCGCGCTATCAGCAAGAGGCGGCGGCGTCGGGCAACCAGAAGCTGCTGGAAAGCGCTCGCGCGATGCTGGCCGCCGGCCAGCGCAAATTGGACGAGGTCAAGCAGGAATACGAGGCCTTCCGCAAGGATGCGCCGGAAACCGCCGACGGCCGGCGCCTGGCTACCCGCATTACGAGTTCGTATCGCCCTTATGTGGACGATGGCATCGACCCCATGGTGCAGGCGCTGGAAAGCAATGACTTTACGACTTTCTACTTCGTGAACAACGAGTTCGGCATTGCGCGCAGCCAGTCTTTCCAGGAGTCCGTGCAAGCCTTCGTGGGATATCTGGACAAGGTTCAGGATGAAATCTATCAAGAGGCCACCAAGAGCTTCCGGATGGCCTTGATCATCATCGGGGTGGCCGTGCTGTGGGGCTTCGTGCTCATGATCATCATGCGCATCGTCTTCGGCCGTGTGGTAGTCAAGCAGTTGGTGGAAGCCGGCACGCATTTCGACCGGATTGCGGGCGGGGATCTGACGCAGCGCGTGGAGGTTCGTTCGCGCAACGAGATCGGGGTGCTTTACGAAGCTTTGCGCC
>DJWC01000096.1:8348-10979 GCA_002441445.1 Pusillimonas sp. UBA6240 | reverse complement strand
GGCGGCGATGGCGTCCAGCACCTCGCCCCAGTGCACGCGCGTCGCCGCAATGACCAGCAAGGTCACCACCAGGGCCACGAAGCCGGCCGTGCCCCATTTTTTTATGGCGGGCCAGTGCGAGCGTGCCCATGCCGTGAGCGTCTCCATGTTCTTTTCGCTCCTCGCGTTGACGGGCCCTGGCGGGCCCTAGGTGCCATCCATGGGCGGTTCTATGGACGTGAGCGCCGGCTTGCGTGCAGGCAACCAGCTTGCCCAGGAGGGGAAGCGCCGGAGAAAGTGAAACACGAAAACACCCACCAGCACGCGCTGTATCTTGCGGCGCGGCTTGGGCATGCGCTTCATTTCCTGGCAATGCTCGTTGATCAGCGCATCCAGCCTGTCCTGCAACTCCCGGCTGAACCCGGGATCGCGCACCATGACATTGGCTTCCAGGTTCAAGGCCAGGCTGAGGGGGTCGAGGTTGCTGGATCCCACCGTCGCCCAGGTTCCATCCACCGTAGCCACCTTCCCGTGCAAGGGGCGTTCGCAGTATTCATAAATCCGCACGCCCGCCGACAGCAGATAGTCGTACAGCATGGTGGCGGCGAAGCGCGCGATCGGCATGTCGGGCTCGCCTTGCAGGATCAGGCGCACGCGCACGCCGCGCTTCGCGGCGTTGCGCAGATCGCGCAGGAAGCGGTAGCCCGGAAAGAAATAGGCGTTGGCGATGGTGATGTCGCGCTGCGCCGTCCGTATGCCTATGCGGTAATGCAGCTCTATGTCATTGCTGTGCTTGTCATTGTCGCGCACCACCAATGCGGCGGCGTTTTCCTGCGGACCGGGCTGCGGGCGCCGGGCCTTGCGGCGTGGCAGGCGCCAGGGCAGGCGCGGACGCACCGGCGCCAGCACCTCGGCTTCGAAGCGGGCGATGTCTTCCACCAGCGGCCCCTCTATGCATATGGCATAGTCTTGCTTGGCGCCCGCCCCGAAATCCGCCAGGTGGTCGGCGCTGTAATTGATGCCGCCGACGAAGGCCAGGCTGCCGTCCACCACCACGATTTTGCGGTGCAGGCGCCTGAATACATTGGTCCGCATTCCCAGCCGCCGGGGCTGCGGATCGAACACATGGAAGCCGATGCCGACGGCAGTCATCGCCTCGATGAATTGCGGGCTGAGGTCCGCCGATCCATAGCCGTCGACGGTCACGTCGATGTGGACGCCTCGCCGCGCCGCCTCGATCAGCGCCTGCTGCAATTCTCTGCCCACCCTGTCCTCGAAGATGATGAAGGTCTCCAGCATCACGCTGCGCTCGGCTTTGCGTATGGCTTCGAATACGGCGGGAAAGAATGCTTCGCCGTTTTCCAGCAGAGTCAGGCGATTGCCCGTGGTCCAGTTGACGCTCATAGTTTCAGTTCGGCCGCCAGGGGTGCGTGGTCCGACAGATGAGTCCATGGCCGCGACGCCAGGGCGACGGGGTTGAAGTCCCTGACGTTTCTTACATAGATGCGGTCCAGGCGCAAAATCGGGAAACGCGCGGGAAAGGTGCGCGCCGCCCCGCCATGTTTTTCACTGTATATCTCTTTCAGTCCGCTGCGGCCCGTCAGCGCCCGCTGGCTGCGCATGCGCCAGTCGTTGAAGTCGCCCGCCACCACCAGCGGCGCATCGGGTGGAATTTCACTCTCTATCAGTTTGCACAAATAGCCCACCTGGCTGCTGCGGTGCCTTTCCTGCAGGCCCAGGTGCACGCATATGGCGTGCACCTCCGTGCCGGCGTCCGGCAGCTTCAGCACGCAATGCAGCAAGCCCCGCTTCTCATGCTTGCCCACGGAGACGTCGATGTTGTCGTAATGCTCGATGGGAAACTTGGACAGCACGGCATTGCCGTGATGGCCGTGCGGGTACACGGCATTGCGGCCATAGGCGTATGCCTGCCAGATGGAATCGGCGAGAAATTCATATTGGCTGGTCGAAGGCCACCGCGCGAACCTGGAGGCATGGTGCTGATGAGCGCCCAGAACCTCCTGCAAGAACACGATATCGGCCTGCGTGGCCCTGATCGCGTCGCGCAATTCATGCAGAATGAAGCGGCGATTCAGGGCGGTGAAGCCCTTATGCGTGTTGACAGTCAGGATTTTGAGTGTGAATGGTTCCTCGATGGTCATGAAGGCCTGCGGCAGTCGGTATGACCGGCCCTCAGCAAATTTCGTGCCTGACGATATCATGCCCCCGCCTGCGCAAGACCCATGCCCGGATGCGTCGCGTCCAGCCGGCGGGCGGGCTAGACGGATTCAGCAGGGTCAATAGCCCCGATGAACTGGGTACGCTTCAGCTCAGCAGCAAACCATCGTCGGCCAGTGTTTCGCCGCGCACTTTTTCGAACATGTGCAGCAGGTCGGGCACATCCAGCCCCTGGCGCTGCGGCCCGGCCACGTCCAGCACGACATTCCCCTGGTGCAGCATCACCGTGCGTTCGCCCACGTCCAGCGCCTGGCGCANNTGACCATCATGGTGGTGAGCTGGTTTTCCTTCACGATGCGCGCGGTAAGGTCCAGCACGAACTGCGCGGTGCGCGGGTCGAGCGCGGCCGTATGCTCGTCGAGCAGAAGGATGCGCGAAGGCTTGAGCGCCGCCATCAGCAGGCTGACCGCCTGG
>DJWC01000096.1:0-8266 GCA_002441445.1 Pusillimonas sp. UBA6240 | reverse complement strand
GTGCCGGCCATGGGGTCCTGGAACACCCGCGCCACGCGCTTGGCCCGTTCCCAGACAGGTTGCGGGGTGACGTCCTGGCCGTCGATGGAAATAGTGCCGCGATCGATCGGCAAGTCCCCCGACACGGCGTTGAGCAAAGTCGATTTGCCGGCGCCATTTGAGCCTATGACCGTCACGAACTGGCCCGTCGGAATGTCCAGCGACAATCCGCGCAGCGCCCGGGTTTCGATGGGCGTGCCGGCATTGAAGGTGATGTGCAGGTTTTTTGCGCTCAGCATGTCAGCGTGCTCCGTTCTTGCCGCGCAGGCGCTGTTTCAGCAGGGGTATGACCAGCGCAATGGTGACCAGCACCGCGGTAACGAGATTCAGGTCCTGGGCCTTCAGGCCGATGAAGTCGGCGTTCAGCGCCAGGGCGATGAAGTAGCGGTACAGGACCGCCCCGACGATGACCGCCAGCGTCACGACGGCCATGCGGCGCGACGGCATGATGCTTTCGCCGACGATCACGGCGGCCAGGCCGATGACGATGGNNATGGAAATATCCGCCCCGCCCTGGGATTGCGCGAACAGAGCGCCCGCCAGTGCGCACAAGGCGTTGGAAATGCCCATGCCTGCGAGCACGCGCCCCCCCGTGGCCACCCCTTGGGCGCGCGCCATGCGCGGATTGGAGCCCGTGGCGCGCATGGCCAGGCCGGCCTTGGTGGAAAAATACCAGTCCAGGGCGAATTTGATGGCCATGACGGTCACCAGCAGGATGATGGGCCGCATGATGTAGTCGCTGACGCCTTCGGGCTGCAGGACGGTGAATACCGTGGGCTCGCTGATCAGCGGCACATTGGGCCGGCCCATGATGCGCAGATNNATCATCATCAGGATGCTGGCCAGCAAGTCCATGATCTTCAGCTTGACATTCAGCCAGCCGGTGACCATGCCCGCGAGCGCGCCCGCAACAGCGGCCGCCAGAGTGGAAGTAAAGGGGTCCAGGCCCATGCTGATCAGCGTGGCGGCGGTGGCGCCGCCCAACGGAAAACTGCCGTCCACCGTCAGGTCCGGAAAGCGCAGAATACGGAAGGAGATCAGCACACCAAGCGCAACCAGGCCGAAAATCAGGCCGATTTCCAGTGCGCCCCACAAGGAATAAAAAGACATGTACAGGCTATAGTCGGTAGGTATGGGCGTAAAGAAACAGGCGGGCTGTTCTACAACCCGCCTGCTATCCAGACGCCGATTTTAATCGATATGGCCGGCGCTTATTCCACCACCTGCGTGGCGGATTTCACGAAGGCATCGGAAAGTTCCACGCCCTGCTTCTTGGCCGCCCCCGGATTGATGAAGAGTTCGAGCTTGTCGCTGGTTTCGGAAGCCAGGTCGCCGGGCTTCTGGCCCTTCAGGATCTTGACGACCATTTTGCCGGTCTGCACGCCCAGGTCGTGATAATTGACGCCCAGGGCCGCGATGGCGCCCCGCTTGACACTGTCGGTATCGGAGGCGACGAGCGGGATCTTGGCGTCTATGCCCACCTTGACCAGGGCCTCGTAGGCGGACACCACGTTGTTGTCGGTATTGGTGTAGATGACATCCACCTTGCCCACCAGACTGCGCGCGGCGGCGCCGACGTCGACCGTGCGGGCCGCGGTGGCTTCGACCAGGGACATGCCCGACTTGGGCAGCAGCTCGCGCAGCCGCTTGACCACCACGACGGAATTGGCCTCGCCCGGGTTGTAGACCATGCCCACGCGCTTGGCCTGCGGGACGACCTTCTTGATCAGCGCCACCTGCCTGTCCAGCGCCAGGGCGTCGGAAACGCCCGTGACATTGGTACCCGAGGGATCCATGGACGGAACCAACTGGGCGGCCACGGGATCCGTGACGGCCGAATAGACGACGGGTATGGACTTGGTGGCCGCCACCACAGCCTGCGCCGACGGCGTGGCGATGGCCACGATGACATCGGGCTTGTCGCCGACGAACTTGCGGGCGATCTGCGCCGCGATGGCGGTGTTGCCCTGGGCCGTCTGGAACTGCCATTTCAGCCCCTTGGCTTCGGTATAGCCGGCGGCGGCCAAAGCCTGCTTGACGCCGTCCCGGACGGAATCCAGCGCGGGATGCTCGACGATGGACGTGACGGCCACCGATTGCGCGACGGCGGGCGCCTGAGCGAACACGCCCAATACCGCAGCTCCCAGAGCCAGCTTGGCGGTCTTGCTGAACTTCATGTGATTGCTCCTTGACTTGTTGGTATGGCGGGCGGCGCTGCCGGCCTCGCCGTGAATGGGCGTAAGTCTACCTCGTTAGCCTGCGATTGTCTCAGGGGATATCCCTGCTCGGGGAAAGCTGCGCCAGCAGCGCCCTGGCCCAGCGCCTTGCGGGCAATCCATAGGCCGACTCGACATGCCCGGCGCGCTGCAGGAAATCGCCGACGGCGATGTCCAGCGGCGGCCCGTTGAAAGCCAGGACGACGCGGTTGCCCGCGTCGATTTCGGGCAGTTCCAGGACGCGGCCGCCGAAGGCCTCGCGGATGCGGGCCAGGTTCGGCGCGAAGCTGGCATGGTCGCCGAACAGATTGACCGTCATGACGCCGCCCGTATCGGCGAGCGCACGCCGGCAGCCTTGATAGAACTCCAGCGAGTCGCGCACCGGCCCTTGCGCCTGCGCGTCGTACAGATCGACCATCAAGGCCATGTAGCGGCCGAAATGCTCGCTGCGCTGCACCCACAGGCCGGCGTCGCAATGCACGATATCCGAACGCGGGTTCGCCGGCAGCCGGAAATACATGCGGCAGATGGCGGTGACTGCCGGGTTCCATTCCACCGTCGTGACGCCGGCGGGGGTGGATTTCAGGACATAGCGCAGCAGCGACCCGGCGCCCAGGCCCAGTATGGCGACCTCGTCGCCTTTGCGCGGCTCCAGGAACAGCAGCCAGGCCATCATCTGCTGGGTATAGGCCAGGACCAGCTCGGACGGCCGGGACACCCGCATGGCGCCCTGCACCCATTCCGTCCCGAAGTGCAAATAGCGTATGCCGTTTTCTTCGGACAGAGTGGGCTCGTCGCAAGCCCGGGAATGTTCCGCCCAGGCCTCGTCCATCCTGCTTTCAAACACGTTCGAACACCGCCGCTATCCCCTGTCCGCCGCCTATGCACATCGTCACCAGCGCGTAGCGGCCCTGGATGCGCTTGAGCTCGTGCAAGGCCTTCACGGTGATGATGGCGCCCGTGGCGCCTATGGGGTGCCCCAGACTGATCCCGCTGCCGTTGGGATTGACCTTGCGGGGGTCCAGGCACAATTCCTTGCTGACCGCGCAAGCCTGGGCGGCGAAGGCTTCATTGGCCTCGATGACGTCCATCTGCTCGATGGACAGCCCCGCCTTGTCGAGGGCGATGCGGGTGGCGGGAACCGGCCCTATGCCCATGTACTTGGGATCGACGCCGGCGTGGCCGTAAGACACCAGTCGCGCCAGCGGCTGCAGGCCCCGCGCTTGGGCCGCGGCGGCCGTCGCCAGCAGCACGGCGCCGGCGCCGTCATTGATGCCCGACGCATTGCCGGCCGTCACCGTGCCCGTGTCCTTGATGAATACCGGGCGCAGGCTGGAGAAGTTTTCCGCCGTCGCGCCCATGCGCACATGCTCGTCCGTGTCCACCACCACGTCCCCCTTGCGGGTCTTCTGGATGATGGGGACGATCTGCTCCTTGAAATAGCCTTTCTTGATCGCCGCTTCGGCGCGCTGATGGGAAGCCAGCGCCAATGCGTCCTGTTCTTCGCGGGTGATGGAGAACTTCTTGGCGACGTTTTCCGCGGTGATGCCCATGTGCACCTTGTCGAAGGGATCGGACAAGGCGCCGGTCATCATGTCCAGCATGGCGCTGTCGCCCATCCGCGCGCCCCAGCGCTGCGCGGGCGCGATGTAGGGCGCGCGGCTCATGCTTTCGGCGCCGCCGCCGATGGCGATGTCGGCATCGCCCAGCTTCAGCGCCTGAGCGGCGGAAATGATCGCCTGCAAGCCCGAGCCGCACAGGCGGTTCACATTGAACGCCGGCGTTTCATGGCTTATGCCCGCATTCAGGGCGGCGACCCGCGATAAATACATATCGCGCGGTTCGGTGTTGATGACATGCCCGAACACCACGTGTCCGACCTCGGCGGGGGAAACATTGCTGCGGTCCAGCACGGCGCGCACGACCGCCGCGCCCAACTCGCAGGGCGGCACATCTTTCAGCGCGCCGCCAAAATCTCCCACGGCGCTGCGGCAGGCGCCAATGACGACGATATCTTGCATCTTTCTCTCCTGGACAATGGCGGCGGCAGACAGCCGGACGCCGCAAGTAACTACATCATCATGAAGTGTAATGCACACGCTTCAGGCGCCGCGAAAAAAAAACGGCAGGGTTCCCCCCGCCGTTCGTACTCCATGGCCGGACATCGAGCGCAATCAGTTTTTGACGTCCTTCGCGGGTTCGCTGCGCTTGGTTTCTTCGGTGTCTTTCTTGGCATCGTCGCCCGCGCGGTCCGGGGCCACCCAATTAAGTGGTTCAATAACGAAAGGCTGCTTTTTCGCAGTCGGCTTGCTTGTCATTCGACTCTCCTTACAGATTGCCAAGGGGCGCCGCGTGCGCCCCATGCCTTTTATAGGGTACCCTATCGGCAAAAATAACTCCAATTGGCTCAATAACTTACACAAACGGAACTGAAGTGAAACTCGCAACCTGGAATGTCAATTCTTTGAAGGTGCGCCTGCCGCAAGTGCTCGACTGGCTGCAGGCGAACCCGGTACAGGCGCTGTGCCTGCAGGAACTCAAGCTGGCGGACGACCAGTTTCCGCTCGAGGCTTTTTCCGAGGCGGGCTACACCGCGCAGTGGGCGGGGCAAAAGACATATAACGGCGTAGCCATCATCGCCCCCGAAGAGTGCCTGGACGTGCAGCGCAATATTCCGGATTTCGACGACCACCAGCAGCGCATCATCGCCAGCACCCTGAACAGCCCCATCGGCGACATCCGCATCATCAGCGCTTACTGCCCCAACGGCCAATCCGTGGGCAGCGAGAAATATGAATACAAGCTCAGATGGTTCCAGGCCTTGCGCGCATGGCTGAGCGCGGAGCTCGAGCGCTATCCGCGCCTTGCCATATTGGGAGACTACAACGTGGCGCCCACGGATGAAGACGTGCACGACCCGGCGAAATGGGCGGGCGAGGTGCTGGTGTCGGAGCCCGAGCGCCAGGCTTTCAATGCACTCCTGGATTTGGGGCTGACCGACGCCTTCCGCGAATTTCCGCAGGAAGAAAAAACCTTCACCTGGTGGGACTATCGCCGCTATGCTTTCCGGCGCAATGCGGGTTTGCGCATCGACCATGTGCTGCTGTCCGAGGCGCTGCGCCCGTACTGCGTCTCATGCCGGGTGGATAAAACGCCGCGCGCCAACGAGCAGCCCTCGGACCACGCGCCCGTGACCGCCACCCTGGACTTTTCCGCGCGGGCTTAGAGTATTTGCGCTTCCGGGGACTGGAAGGCGCAGTTGCCGCGGCCGCACTCCGCGCCGCGGACGCCCAGCCGGGTATCGTCCGCGCCCATACCCTCGGCCGCCAGGGGGTTGCTTCAGATTCCGCGTTGCGCAAGCCAAGAGCGCGAAACATCAGAACCCGAAGCCGCCACGATCGCACTCCGCGCCGTGCGCGCCCATCGAGCGAATATCGTCTGCCGCCCATGCGCACAGTTGGTTGCGCCGGCTTGAAAAGGAAACAATCTGCGTCCCCCTCCCCGCTCTGGTCGGGTCCGGCGCTGGTGCGCTAGCAACTGTTTACAAATTGACATGCCCGCCCCTGCGGCGCCCTGTTAATGTACAGCGATTCAAAATGGAGGCGGCAGAATCGCATGATGTATCGGGTTCCCGGATTTGGGTCGGCGCAGCGCTTGTCGGATTATTTCAAAGGGCTGGCGCCGGGGCTGTTTTTGCGGGAGCTCTGTCTGCGGCCGGGCGCGGTGGGCGCCCTATGCCCCAGTTCCCGGCATCTGGCCCGGCACATGGCGAAGCAGGTGCCTGCAAGCGGCGACGGCCTGGTGGTCGAACTGGGCGCCGGCACGGGCGTCGTCACCCAGGCCTTGCTGGACAGCGGCGTCCCGGCGCATCGGCTTCTGGTCATCGAATACTCCGGGCCCTTCGTGCGGCGCTTGCGCAAACGCTTCCCGCACTTGAACGTGGTGCAGGGCAACGCGGCGGACCTGCGCCGGCTGTTGCCGCCGGAGGCGCGCGTGCGGGCCATAGTATCCAGCCTGCCCTTGTGTTCTCTGCCCGCACCCATGACGCATTCCATACTGGAGCAATGGCAGCACCTGCTGCACGACAACGGCGTCGCGATCCAGTTCACGTACAATTTGCGCCGACCCAAATGGAAGAATCAATTGCGGGCCCAGCAAACGGGCTCCAAAATCATTTGGGCCAACCTGCCTCCCGCCAACATCAGCACTTTTTCTTTCAAGACAGCCAAGCTGCCTGCGCCCAGACATGAGCATGTATCCGCCGAGCCATATCGTTGAATTCCTGCAGCACGGCATGGTGCTGGACGTCACCATCGAGGACTTCCCGTTTCGCGCCTATGTCGTGATCAGCGAACCCGACATCGAGCGGGTCGCCGACTTCGTCCCCCAGGCGCAGTTCGAACAGGAAGGCGACCTGCACGTCGCCGCCATCGGCCAGCCCGAAGAAGCGCGCGCGCAGATCCAGGACATCACTTTCAACATGAACCCTGGTGACGCCGTGGTTTTCCTTTGCGCCGACCTGGCGGCTTATCAGGCCGCGCTGGAAGAGCTCGGCCAGGAAAACCCGCAGGCGCCCGACCTGCCCGCATAGCGCCGCGATAATATGCGCGGGTCCGGCGGCCCGATGGTCAGCGGCCTGGCGACCGGGCGACCCTGCCGCCGGGGGATCCGCAACCGGCATTCCGGCCCAACGCATGGGCCCGATGGCGCATAGGCACGGCGGCACGGAAGCATAGCGTTCCCGGCGGAAAGCAAACAGCGGCTCCGAGGAAAAGGGGCGCAGATTTGCTATGCTTGCTCTCTTGCTTGTTACTATGCACTGATCATGTCGTCTAATTCCGGTAATGTTTTCATGGTCGTCGCTCCCAGCGGCGCGGGTAAATCCAGCCTGGTCAACGCCCTGCTGGCGCAGGATCCTTCGCTGGTGCTGTCGATCTCTTGCACCACGCGGCCGCCGCGGCCCGGCGAAGAACCAGGCAAGCATTACCGCTTTGTCAGCCATGAAGAATTCCACGCCTTGCGCGAACGCAATGCATTGCTGGAATGGGCGGAAGTGCACGGCAATTTCTACGGCACCCCGCGCGACCGCATCGACGAAGCCCTGGCCCAGGACAAAGACGTGCTGCTGGAAATCGACTGGCAAGGCGCGCGACAGGTGCGCGCGCAATATCCGCAAGCCGTGAGCGTGTTCATTCTGCCCCCCTCCATCGAAGCGCTGGAAAGCCGCCTGACCCAGCGCGGGCAGGACGCGCCGCAGGTCATCGCACGCCGGCTGCTGGCCGCCGGCAGCGAAATATCGCATGCGGCCGAGTGCCAATATGTTATTATTAATCAAGAATTTAGCACTGCGTTGCAAGAACTCGGCCATATCGTCGCGGCGACCCGCCTGCGCTATGGCACGCAAGCCGCGCGCAATGCGGAACTCTTTTCACAGCTAGGCATCAGTAAAACCATCGACTGATTCATCCATCCTTTCATAGGTTAACCATGGCCCGCATTACCGTCGAAGACTGTCTGCAGAAAATCCCGAATCGCTTCAACCTGACCCTGGCCGCCACCTATCGCGCGCGCGAGCTGGCGCAGGGCCACGAACCGCGCATCGACAGCAAGAACAAGCCCACCGTCACCGCCCTGCGTGAAATCGCCACCGGCGTCACCGGCCTGGAAATGCTGCGCAAGGTCCCGACCTGATCGCACGAGGCGGCTCATGGCGTTTTCCGGTCTTCGCGGCGCTTCCTCCGGGCTCCTGGCCGTCCTGAAGAAGGGCCCGCGCCTGCGCAGGCACAAAACCGCCAAACCGGCGCCCAACGCCCTGGCGGGACCCGACGCCGCGCCCAATACCATCGCTTCCCTGGCGCCGCTGACCAAGATCATCAGCGGCTATCTGGACGCCAAAGACGTCGAACGCATCAAGGAAGCCTACCGCTTCGCCGACCAGGCCCATCTGGGTCAGTTCCGCGCCAGCGGCGAACCTTATATTTCTCACCCCATCGCCGTCACCGAAATCTGCG
>DJWC01000026.1:2673-8606 GCA_002441445.1 Pusillimonas sp. UBA6240 | reverse complement strand
AAGAAATACCAGAAGTTGAAGTTCTTGGGCGCATAGTATTCCGACATGTGCTCCTTGAACATGGTAGTAAGCGGAAAGCGCCTATCTATCCAGCCCAGGAATCCTGTCGTTTCGACGGTTTTTTCGCCAGCCATGAAACGGCTCCTTATCTATTCTACGAGGCGTATAACGTTTTCGGTTCGCATGGCGCCATGGAAAAAAGGGCGCCGGTTCGGCCGTCAGGCCTTGTTGTCTTCGTCGATGCCGATGGTGATGCGGGTACCGTCGGCCGAGTAGGTATAGGGCGGCACTTCGAGGTTGTCGGGGGCGGGCTTGTTGGCAAAGACGCGGCCGGCCAGATCGAAGGTGGACCCGTGGCAGGGGCAGCTGAAACCGCCTTCCCAGTCGGACGGCAGGCCGGGCTGGGGGCCGGGCGTGAAGGCCGGCGTGGGCGAGCAGCCCAGGTGGGTGCAGATGCCTACGCAGACAAAAAGCTCGGGCTTGCGCGAACGGTATTCGTTCTTGGCATAAGGAGGCGTATAGCCGGGGCGGTCCGAGTTGGGATCGGCCAGCTGCGAGTCCAGGTCTTTGAGATGCGCGAGCTGGTCCGGCGTGCGGTGCATGATCCACACCGGCTTGCCGCGCCATTCCACGGTGATCATCTGGCCCGGAGCGATATTGGACACATCGACTTCCACGGGAGCCCCGGCCGCGCGCGCCTTGTCGGAAGGGGCGAAAGAGCTGACAAAGGGAACTGCGGTCGCGACGCCAGCCACGCCGCCCACGGCACAGGCCGAAGCTACCCAGAAACGGCGCGATGGATCGGGCGGCAGGTTGGGATCAACCGCAGCGGCATCATCGAGCTGTGTCGTGTTGTGACTCATTCTAGTATCCTTATTCATGCCCGCGCGGAGCATTACCAATTTACTGTTTTTGGCTATGTAGTGTCTTATCAACCGCGTATTATAGCGTTAGCCCGGGTCAGGGTGTAACGACAAAGGAAGAAGCCATGAGCAAAGCACGTAGTTTCCTTCAGGAATTTCAGCAGTTCGCCGTCAAAGGCAACATGATAGATCTGGCCGTCGGCGTGATTATCGGCGCCGCGTTCGGCAAGATCATCGACTCGCTGGTGAAAGACATCATCATGCCCATCGTCGCTTTCGTTCTCGGCGGCGAAGTGGACTTCACCAACCAGTTCTGGGTGCTGCGCATGCCCGAAGGCTATTCCGGTCCCCAGACCTACGACGCGCTGAATAAGGCCGGGGCGGTCGTGCTGTCCTGGGGCAACTTCCTGACGATACTGATCAACTTCATCCTGCTGGCTTTCGTGGTGTTTTGCCTGGTGAAGGCGGTCAATGCCGCGCGCGACCGCGTCATGCACCAGGAAAAGGCCGAGGAAGAAGCCGCGCCGCCGCCCGAAGACGTGGCCTTGCTGCGTGAAATCCGCGACCTCCTGAAGACCAAATAATCAAACAGGGTTGTCGATATCGACGAACTCCACCCGTATTCCGAACGCTTCGGCGACGGCGCGCCCCAAGGCCTGCACGCCATAGCGTTCGGTGGCATGATGGCCGGCCGCGATGAAAGCCGTGCCGGTTTCGCGCGCCAGATGGAAGCAGGGTTCGGATGCCTCGCCGGTCAGGTAGGCGTCGACCCCGGCCGCCGCCGCCGCTTCGAACATGCTTTGCGCCCCGCCGGTGCACCAGGCTATGCGTTCTATCTTTTGTTGCATATTGCCAACGATCAAGGGCTCCCGTTGCAAGTTCTTGCAAATACTTGCGCCTAGCGCCTCCAGTGTCCGGGGCGGATCGCAGCGGCCCAGCCATATCAGGCCGTCCGGGCCGCAGACCGCGGGGTGGCCTTCCGCGTCGCGGTCAGGCGTGAAGCCCAGCCGCAAGGCCAGTTGGGCATTGTTCCCCAAGGTGGGGTGGGCATCCAGCGGCAAGTGGTAGGCGAACAGATTCAGCCCGTGGCGCAGCGCCGATTCCAGCCGTGCGCGCTTGGGGCCACGCACGCAGGGATTTTCGTTTTTCCAGAACCAGCCATGGTGGACCAGGACCGCATCGGCATTTTTCTCGATCGCGGCTTCCAGTAATGCCTGCGAGGCGGTGACTCCGGTGATAATGTGACGAATATTGGCTTTACCCTCGACCTGCAGGCCATTGGGGCAATAGTCCTTGAATCGCTGCGCCTGCAAAGTGGCGTCTAGCCAGTCCGCCAGTTGTTGTGTCGATATCTGATTCATTGTTGCCTTCTTCCTTATAGCCTTATGCGTCGATTGTGGTTGCTATTTGCCCAAACGGTAACGATATGCCTGGGTATTTTATTCATCGTGGCAACCTTGCGCCCCGACTGGCTGCATCCAGCGCCGCCGCAGCCCGCGGCCAAGCCGGAGCCGGCCGGCGCGCCGGCCATCGTTTCTTATGCGCAGGCGGTCGCGCAGGCCACCCCGTCCGTGGTCAACATATACACCAGCAAGCATGTCAATGTGCCGCTGATCCCGCTGCCGCCCGATCCCGAGCTGGAACGACTGTTCCGGGACATCCCGGGCTTCAGCAAGCGCCGCCAGTCCACCAACCTGGGCTCGGGGGTGATCGTGCGCAGCGACGGCTACATCCTGACCAATTACCATGTCATCGAAGCGGCGGACGCCATCGAGGTCGCATTGGGCGATGGGCGCCAGGCGCCGGCCGAACTCGTGGGCGCCGACCCTGAAAGCGACCTGGCCGTGCTGAAAATCGACCTGCCCGATTTGCGCCCCATGGCCTTCAATGGCGAGCACGAGGTACAGGTGGGCGATGTGGTGCTGGCCATAGGCAACCCTTTCGGGGTGGGGCAGACCACCACCATGGGCATTGTATCGGCGCTGGGCCGCAACCGGCTGGGCATCAACATCTACGAGAACTTCATCCAGACGGATGCCGCCATAAATCCTGGGAATTCGGGCGGCGCGCTGGTGGATACCGCCGGCCGCCTGGTCGGCATCAATACGGCGATCTATTCCGAAACAGGGGGGTCGCTGGGCATAGGCTTTGCCATTCCGGCGCCGGCCGCGCACAACATCATGGAGCAGATCATCAAGACGGGCACCGTGACGCGTGGCTGGCTGGGCATCGAGCCGCAGGACATGACGCCCGATCTGGCCAGGGCCTTCAACCTGGCCCAGGATGACGGCGTGATCATCGCGAGCGTGCTGCGCAACGGCCCCGCCTGGAAGGGCGGCATCAGGGTGGGCGATATCGTGCTGGCGCTGAACGGCCAGCCAGTGCGCGATTCTATAGGTTTCCTGAACCAGATCGCGCCGCTGCAGCCGCGCCAGAAGGTGACCTTGACGATCATGCGCGACGGCAAGAAACGGGATGTTGAGCTGCAGGTGGGGATACGCCCGCGCATCAGGAAGCAGTAAGAGCAAGCCGCGGCGCCAGTCGGGCCGCGGTTATGTGTGAGCCCGTATGCGCCGTGGAAAGGCCGGCCGTTTTGACGATTTTTACGATGCAGCACCGGATGATCAGTCGTTGTTGCGCACCGTGATTTCGTCGGCGCTGTCGTCCGTATCGCTGCCGCCTTCTTCCGCTTCCTTCTTCTTCAAGGCGCCGGCCACCAGCACGCCCAATTCGAACAGCAGGCACAAGGGCAGCGCCAGCATGAATTGGCTGACGACATCGGGCGGGGTGACCACGGCCGCGATGATGAAGGCACCGACGATGACATAGCCGCGCGCCGCGCGCAGCTTGTCGACGGTGACGATGCCGCTTTTCACCAGCAGCACCACAGCCACGGGGACTTCGAAGGTGACGCCGAAGGCGATGAACATCGTCATCACGAAGCTGAGATAGGCTTCGATGTCCGGCGCGGGCGTGATCGACTGTGGAGCGAAGTTGGCGATGAAGTGAAAGACGGTCCGGAACACTACGAAATAGCAGAAGGCCATGCCCAGCAGGAAAAGCAGGGTGCTGGATGCGATCAGCGGCAGGGCCAGCCGCTGTTCGTGGCGGTACAGGCCCGGCGCGACAAAAGCCCATGCCTGGTAAAGCACGACGGGCAAGGCCAGGATGAAGGCGGCCAGCAGGGTGACCTTGATGGGCACCATGAAGGGCGTGATGACGCCCGTGGCGATCATGCGGGTGCCTTCGGGCAGCGAAGCCAGCATGGGCTGGGCAAGCAGATCGTAGATGGCCGAGGGACCCGGATACAGGAAAAGGGCCACGAAAACGATGAGCACCGCGCTGACCGCGCGCAACAGGCGCGAGCGCAGCTCGACCAGATGCGAGATGAAGGTGTCTTGGGAGGCTTCTTGTTCTTGCGTCACGTCGGCGTCCCTGCTTTGGGCTTGTCCTGCGGGGCGCCCGCCAGGCCGGGCAGCGGCGGATGGACCTGCGCGCCGGGGTCGGCTGCATCGGCTTGCCTGGGTGTTTCCTTTTCTGTGCCGCCGGCCGACGCCGCGGTGGCCGGTGCCGCACCGGCATCCCCGGACGGTTGCGGCGCCGGCGTGGCCGGCACTTGGCTGCTGGCGGCCGGCTTGGCTTCATCGGACGCCGCCGTATCGGACGCCAAGGCGGCTGCTGCGGCGGGCTGGGCGCTAGCTTCGGCCTGCCGGGACGCGTCTGTTTCGGCGCGGGCGCTGTCTACCAGCGACTCGACCGAGGCCGAAGCTTCCTTGAGCGCCTGCTGGGCTTCATCCAGCGGCTCGCGCAGGCTTTCCGAAGCATCCCGCATGGACGATTTCACCGATTGGGCGGCTTCCTGCATCTGGCCTTTCAGGTTGTTGAGTTCATCCAGGTCCATTTCGCGCTGGATGTCCGATTTGACGTCGCTGACGTAACGCTGGGCGCGGCCCACCAGGTGCCCGATGGTGCGCGCCACTTTGGGCAGGCGCTCTGGACCGATGACGATCAGCGCGATGACGCCGATCAGCATGAGTTCACTAAAGCTGACGTCGAACATGGGTTACTGGTTCACTTGAAGAAGGCAGGGACCATCCCTGCGGCTAAAGAGGCCGGAAGCGCGCCGCCGCGCCATGCCGCCGTTTTCAGGTATCGGTTTTTTCCTTGGCCTGCACGTCTATGGTGTCGTCCTGCACGCGCTGCTGCGCGACGGCCTCGGGTTTTTTTTCGTCGTTCGCGTCGCGCATGCCTTTCTTGAAGCCCTTGATGGCGCCGCCCAGGTCTTCGCCGATATTGCGGATTTTCTTGGTGCCGAACACCAAGGCGACAATGACCAGAACTATGAGCCAATGCCAAATGCTGAAACTACCCATGATACGTCTCCGTTTACGCGGCAGGCGCTGCGCGCCTGTCCCAGGGGCGCTTGCCCCCGATAATATGAACATGCAGGTGGGCGACTTCCTGCCCGCCTTCCGTGCCTGAGTTGACCACCAGCCTGAAGCCGCCTTCCGGGCCTGGCGTGCAGCCGTTTTCCTGGGCCAGCCGGGCCGCCAGGGTCATCATTCTACCTAACCATTCAGCGTCTGCCGCCGTGACCTGCTGCATCGAAACGACATGATGTTTCGGTATAAGTAGCAAGTGTACGGGAGCGGCGGGATTAATGTCGTGAAAAGCGAAAAAATCGTCGTCCTCGTACACTTTTTTCGAGGGGATGTCGCCTTTGGCGATCTTGCAAAAGAGGCAGTTGTCGCTCATGGATGTCGTCCGGTGAATGTTGTCCGGTTTTCGATGGCCATCGTCTCGGCCGTCATCGCGGTGGCCGCCACTGCGGTGGCCGCCGTTGCGGCTGGCTTTCTCGGCCAGGCCCGAGGTGCCTTCCCTGCGCGCGAGTTCATCCAGGACTTGTTCGGGCCGCAGGCCGTAATGGGCCAGGGCCACCAGGCTGTGGAACCACAAATCGGCCGTTTCGTAGATGATGCGCTCGGGTACGCCGTCCTTGGCCGCCATGACCAGTTCGGTGGCCTCTTCGCCTATCTTCTTCAAGAAGGCGTCCGGGCCGCGCGCCAGCAG
>DJWC01000026.1:0-2632 GCA_002441445.1 Pusillimonas sp. UBA6240 | reverse complement strand
CGACCTTCCAGGCGTCGTTCTCGAATACCCGGTAGAAGCAGCTTTCGCGGCCGGTATGGCAGGCGATGCCGCCTTCCTGCTTGACCTTGAGCAGCACCACGTCGCCGTCGCAATCCAGGCGGATTTCGTGCACCACCTGCACGTGCCCGGATTCTTCCCCCTTGCGCCACAGGCGCTGGCGCGAACGCGACCAATAGACGGCGCGCCCGGTCGCCACGGTTTCGTCCAGCGATTCGGCGTTCATCCAGGCCACCATCAGCACCCTGCCGGTATCGGCATCCTGGGCGATGGCCGGCAACAGGCCGTTTTCATCGAAGTTGATAGCGTCCAGCCAAGGGGAATCTTGTGTCATGCCGTCAATCGTACCTTAATACCGCGCGCAGCCATATATTCTTTGGCCTGCCTGACGGTATATTCGCCGTAGTGGAAGATGCTGGCGGCCAGCACGGCGCTGGCCCGGCCGGCGGTGACGCCGTCGGCCAGATGCTGCAGATTGCCCACGCCGCCCGAGGCGATGACGGGAATGGGGACCGCGTCGGCGACCGCGCGGGTCAGTTCCAGGTCGAAGCCGGACTTGGTGCCGTCGCGGTCCATGCTGGTTACCAGCAATTCCCCCGCGCCGTAGCCGGCCATTTTGCGGGCCCATTCCACGGCGTCGATGCCGGTGGCCTTGCGGCCCCCATGGGTGAAGATTTCCCATTTGGCCGGTTCGCCGGCGGCGGATACGCGGCGCGCATCCATGGCCACGACAATGCACTGGCTGCCGTAATAGTCGGCCGCGGTCCGTACCAGTTCGGGATTGGCCACGGCGGCGCTGTTGATCGAAACCTTGTCGGCCCCCGCATTCAGCAAGCGCTGGATGTCGCCGACCTGGCGCACGCCGCCGCCCACTGTCAAGGGAATGAACACCTGGCCGGCCACCGCTTCGATGATGGGCAGGATCAGGTCGCGGTCTTCGCTGGTGGCGGTGATGTCCAGGAAGGTGAGCTCGTCCGCGCCTTGCTCGTTATAGCGCTGGGCGATCTCGACGGGGTCGCCCGCATCGACCAGGTCGACGAAATTGATGCCTTTGACGACCCGCCCCGCAGTGACATCCAGACAGGGGATGATGCGGCGGGTGAGATCGGTGTCGGCGAGGGCGGTTTGGGTGGAGGCTTGCGTCATGTCGTTCCGAGTTCGTCGGCCAGGCTCTGGGCCGCTGCGAAATCTAGTGTGCCTTCGTACAGGCTGCGGCCCAGGATGGCGCCTTCCACGCCTTCGCTTTCGACGGCGCAGAGCGCTTCGATATCCTTCAGGTCCGTAACGCCGCCCGAGGCGATGATGGGTATGTTGACGTGGCGGGCGAGCTTGACCGTGGCCTCGATGTTGACGCCGGACAGCATGCCGTCGCGCCCGATGTCGGTGTAGACGATGGCCTNNAGCTTGCTCCAGCCGTCGGTGGCCACTTTGCCGTCGCGGGCGTCCAGCCCCACGATGATGTTGCCGGGAAACGCGCTGCAGGCGTCACGCAGGAAACCCGGGTCCTTCACCGCGGCGGTGCCGATGATGACATAGGAAATGCCGGCATCCAGATAGCGTTCTATGGTGTCCATATCGCGTATGCCGCCGCCGATCTGCACCGGAATATCGTCGGCGACCGCCTTGACGATGGATTTGATGGCGGCTTCGTTCTTGGGCTTGCCTGCGACAGCGCCGTTCAGGTCGACCAGATGCAGCCGGCGCGCGCCCTGGTCCAGCCATTGGGCGGCCATGGCGGCCGGATCATCGGAAAACACAGTGGCGTCGTCCAGGTCGCCTTGGCGCAGGCGCACACACTGCCCGTCTTGGAGGTCGATGGCGGGGATGAGTAGCATGATGTTATGGATTCCAATCTACGAAATTCCGATAAAGGCGCAGGCCGTGGGCCGCGCTTTTTTCAGGATGGAACTGTACTGCAAAAATGTTAGCCTCTGCCACGGCGCAGGTAAAGCGCAGGCCATAATGGCTTACCCCAACAGTTACGGCCGGATTTTCGGGGGCCACATAATAGCTGTGCACGAAGTAGAAATGCGTATCATCCGGTATGCCGTCCCAGAGCGCATGCGGCCGCGTCTGCTGTACTTTGTTCCAGCCCATGTGGGGCACTTTCAGCAATTCATGGCCCGGCGGACTGTCGCTCGCAGCGTACTGCGGCCCCGCGAAGCGCTTGACGGTGCCGGGGAAGACGCCCAGGCAGGCGACATCCCCTTCTTCGCTGCGGCCAAAGAGCATTTGTTCGCCCACGCAGACGCCCAGCAGCGGCTTGTCGCGGGCCGCCCGCAGGACGGCGTCGCGCAAGCCCGAAGCGTCCAGGTTGCGCATGCAGTCGGGCATAGCGCCCTGGCCGGGTAGAACGACCCGCGAGGCGCGGTCTATGCCGCTCGCGTCGCGGCAGATGCGGATATCGGCATGGGGCGCGGCGGCGCGCAAGGCGCGGGCCACGGAATGGAAGTTGCCCATGCCGTAGTCAACAATGGCGATAGTATTCACGGTAACCCTTGAGGGTTGGGAAAGCGCGCTTAGAGAACACCCTTGGTGGAAGGCACGACGCCCGCGCTGCGCGGGTCCAGCTCCGTGGCCATGCGCAGTGCGCGGCCGAAGGCCTTGAACACCG
>DJWC01000132.1 GCA_002441445.1 Pusillimonas sp. UBA6240 | reverse complement strand
AACGTTGCTGACAAAACTCGGCGCTGGCGTGGCGGCGCGCACGCAGCCGAAGCTGCGCGCCGTGTTCAACCTGACCGGCACGGTGCTGCACACCAACCTCGGCCGCGCAACGCTGCCCGAGGAAGCGGTCGAAGCCCTGATCACGGCGGCGCGCTCGCCCTGCGCGCTCGAATACGACCTCGATACCGGCGGGCGCGGCGACCGCGACGACATCGTCAATGAACTACTGTGCGAACTGACCGGTGCGGAAGCCGCGACGGTGGTCAACAACAACGCGGCCGCCGTGTTCCTGCTGCTCAATACTCTGGCGCAGAAAAAACGCGTGATCGTCTCGCGCGGCGAGCTGGTCGAAATCGGCGGCGCCTTCCGCATTCCCGACATCATGCAGCGCGCCGGCGCCCGCCTGGTCGAAGTGGGCACGACCAACCGCACCCACCCGGCCGACTACGAAAACGCGATCGGGCCGCGCACCGCCCTGCTGATGAAAGTGCATTGCAGCAACTATGCGATAACAGGCTTTACCCGCAGCGTCGGCGTGTCCCAGGTAGCGGCTATCGCCCGCAGCCATGGCCTGCCCACCGCCGTCGATCTGGGCAGCGGCACCCTGCTGGACCTGGCACAATGGGGTCTGCCGCGTGAAGACACGGTGCGCGAAACCGTGCAGGCCGGCGCCGACATCGTGACTTTCAGCGGCGACAAGCTGCTTGGTGGTCCCCAGGCGGGGCTGATCGTCGGCCGCGCCGAGCTGATCCGCAAGATCAAGAAAAACCCCTTGAAAAGGGCGTTGCGCGTCGGCAAGCTGACCTTGGCCGCGCTGGAGCCCGTGCTGGCTTTGTATCGTTCGCCGGAATTGCTCGCCGACCGGCTGACCACGCTGCGCCTGCTGACCCGCCCCCAGGCGGAAATGCGCGCGCAGGCCGAGCGGCTGCAAGGGCTCATGCAAAAGGCCGTCGGGGCTGGCTATACGGTACAAACGGCCGCCATGTTCAGCCAGATAGGCAGCGGCGCTCTGCCGGTGGACCAGCTTCCCAGCCACGGCCTGGTCCTGCGGCATGCCGGCACGGGCCGCGCGGGCCGGGCGCTGCAAGAGCTGGAAAGCTGGCTGCGCAGCCTGCCGCGTCCCGTCATCGGCCGCATCTCGCAGGATGCGCTGTGGCTGGACTTGCGCTGCCTCGAAGCGCGGGACGAGGCGGCTTTCGCGGCGCAGCTCCGGGGACGGGACGCATGATCGTCGGTACGGCCGGGCATATCGACCATGGCAAGACTACCTTGGTGCGCGCGCTGACGGGCGTCGATACCGACAGGCTCAAGGAAGAGAAGGCGCGCGGCATTTCCATAGAGCTGGGCTACGCCTATGCGCCGCTGGGCAATCAGGACATACTCGGCTTCATCGACGTGCCCGGCCATGAGCGCCTGGTCCACACCATGGTCGCCGGAGCCAGCGGCATAGATTTCGGCTTGCTGGTGGTGGCCGCCGACGATGGCGCCATGCCGCAGACGCGCGAGCATCTTGCCATCTTGTCGCTGCTTGGGGTAGCCCAGGGGGCGGTGGCCCTGTCCAAGGCGGATCGCGCCGATGATGCGCGCCTGGCTTGGGTAAAGCATCAAATCAAGGAACTGGCGGCGGGGACTTTCCTGGAAGGCATGCCGGTTTTTCCGCTAGCTGCCGGCGCGCCCGGCGCTCCAGGCGTGGACGAGCTGCGCAGCCACTTGCACGCCGCGGCGCAAGCGATGGCGGCGCGCAGCGGGGCCGGATTGTTCCGGCTTGCGGTGGACCGCGCTTTCACGCTGAAAGGGCATGGCACGGTGGTGACGGGTACGGTGCACGATGGCGTGCTGCGCCTGGACGGCGACACATCGAACCTGCGCCTGATGCCGGCTGGGCTGAAGCTGCGTGTGCGCAGCCTGCATGCGCAGAACCAGCCGGCGCAGGAAGGGCGTGCGGGCCAGCGCTGTGCATTGAACCTGGCTGGAATCGACAAAGACGCCATAGCGCGCGGGGACTGGGTCGCCGATGCCCGCTGCTTTACGCCGTCGCGCAATATCGATGCAAACCTCAGGCTGCTGCCTGGATCGGGCGCCGAGGTACGGACTTGGGCGCCCTTGCACATACATCTGGGAGCATCGCATTATCTGGCTCACGCGGTGCCCTTGTCGGCCCATTCCCTGTCCGCCGGCGAGTCCGGATGGGTGCAGCTCGTGTTCGACCAGCCGGTCTGCGCCATGCCGGGCGATCGTTTCATCGTCCGCGATGCGCAAGCCAGGCATACGGTGGGCGGGGGCGTGATCCTGGACCCGGCCGCGCCGCAGCGCAAGCGCCGTTCGCCGCAGCGCCTGGACTGGCTGCAGGCCGTCGCGGACCTGCTTGCGGGCGGGAGCTTGGCGGATTTGCTGCGGCATGCGCCTTGGGGGCTGGATGAAAACGATGTGCTGCGGCTGGCCGCGCGCCGAGGCAGGATCGATGCGATGCCGAAGGCGCCCCTGCATGGCGAAGAAGCTTCGGCCGACAGGCCGGAGTTCTTCGCGCGGCACGCCATGGAAGCGGCGCCGGAGGGCGCGCTGTGGGTCGGCGCGCAAACAGGCCAGCATGGACGCGGCTTGATTCTGCGGTCGCGCTGGGATGCGCTGGCGGATCATGTGCTGCAAACCATGGAAGTTTTTCACCAGCGCTGGCCGGATGAGCCGGGCCTGGATGCGGCGCGCCTGCGGCGCATGGCCCTGCCTGCCGCGCCCGAGACCTTGTGGCTGGCGCTGCGGGACATGCTGGTCGATAGCGGGCGCTTGCAGCGCAATGGGCCCTGGCTGCATCTGCCCGGCCATGCGGCCGAGCTGGCGCCATCCGAAGCCCTGCTGGCGGAGCGGTTGCTGCAGCGGCTGCATGCCGGCGGCTTCGATCCGCCCTGGGTGCGGGACCTTGCGCGCGACCAGAGCGAGGCCGAGCAAGAAGTCAGGCGAGTGCTGCTCAAGCTGGTGCGCCGCGGAGAGCTATACCAAGTGGTGCGCGACCTGTTCTACCATCGCGACCATATCGCGCGGCTGGCCGAATTGCTAAAAACCCTGGGTGCGGAGCAGGGGGTGGGCGCCGCCCGCTTCCGCGATGCCACCGGCCTGGGTCGCAAGCGCAGCATCCAGATACTCGAATTCTTCGACCGCGCCGGCTATACGCGCCGTCTGGGCGATGCGCATGTCCTGCGCAAGGATGGCGCCGACTTCTGGCAGCGGCTATCATAGTTGCCTCAGGGAAGGCATTCGTGTCCGGTGGCACGGCTGGGCTTCAAACCCAGTTGGGGGCGTCAGACGTTCCCAGGTAGGTTCGACTCCTGCTGCTTTCCGCCAAGCTGCATGGACATTCAATATGCAAGATTCTGCTTCCAGCCAGGGCGCTCCGCGCCTGACTTCTTTGTCGCACGGCGGCGGCTGCGGCTGCAAGATCGCGCCCGGCATACTGTCGGAACTTTTGGCCGGCATCCCGGTGGCCGGCATGCCGGGGGCCGGCCTACCGGGTGCGGCGGCGCAGGCCTGCGCCCTGATGGTAGGCGCTGAAACCTCGGACGACGCGGCTGTCTACAGGCTGAACGACCAGCAGGCGCTTATCGCCACCACTGATTTTTTCATGCCCATCGTCGACGAGCCCTACGATTTCGGGCGCATCGCGGCCGCCAACGCGCTGTCGGACGTCTATGCCATGGGCGGCAGCCCGATCATGGCGCTGGCCATCGTCGGCATGCCCATCAATGTATTGCCCAAGTCCGATATTGCGGCCATTCTGGAAGGCGGCGCGGCCGTCTGCACCCAGGCCGGCATACCGATAGCGGGCGGGCATTCCATCGATTCGGTCGAACCCATATACGGTTTGGCGGCCATGGGGCTGGCGCATCCTGGCCACATCAAGCGCAATGCCGATGCCCGGGCCGGCGACGTGCTGATACTCGGCAAGGCGCTGGGCGTGGGCGTATTGTCCGCGGCCTTGAAGAAAAACGCGCTGAGCGCGGACGGCTACCGAGCCATGCTGGACAGCACCACGCAGTTGAACCGCCCGGGGGCGACATTGGGCGGCTTGGAAAGCGTGCACGCGATGACTGACGTCACCGGTTTCGGCCTGCTGGGGCACACGCTGGAAGTAGCCCGCGCTTCGGGCTTGTCCGCAAGGCTGCGGCAGGCGGACCTGCCTTGGCTGCCCGGCGTGCGCCGATTGGCCGCGCAGGGGTTCATCACCGGCGCATCGGGGCGCAATTGGTCGTCTTACGGTGATTCCATCGTGCTTGCGTCCGGGGTGGACGACACTTTGCGCGCGCTGCTATGCGACCCGCAAACTTCGGGCGGCCTGCTTGTTTCATGCGCGCCGGAAGCCGCGGCCCGGGTGCTGGATATTTTTCATTCCGAAGGCTTCGGTCAGGCCGTCGTCATCGGCGAACTTCAGGAAAGCGGCCCGCTGGTGCAGGTGGAATAGCGCCGTAGCCGCGGCGGCGCCCGCGGGCCGGGCGTGTCATGGCCGCTTCAGGGCGGCATGATAGCGGGCGACGTAACTGGCGAAATCTTCCGTATCGCCGTCTTCGAGGCGCTTTTGTTCCATGAACGAGGCCTGGGTGGCCGCTTCATAGCGTTCCAGAGTTGCGGCATCCAGCGGCTGCGCATTCAAATAATCACGATGGGCCAGGCTTTCCCGCAAAGAATAGTCGTGCAGGCTCAGCTTCTGGTCGCGCAACGTTTTCAGAAGACGGGCCGATGGGGTCTGTTCGACATCGCGGACTTTTTCAGCCTGGCGCGCAAGCGCTGCTGTATACCGGCTGTCGCCATATGCCTGATCGAGCAGTGCGGCGTACGGGGCGATGCGCTCCACCAGTTCCTGGCTCCAGTCGGCCAGTGATTTGGGCTTGTTCTGGTCGATCAGCACCAGGCCGGGTTTGCGGCCCTCTTTGACGACCAGGCTGAAGTTATCGTGGCTGTCGTGGCAGAAGCCATTATTGGGAAACAGCTTGCTGGGCTCCGCGGCGCAAAAAAGCAGAAAAGCATCCATGAAACACGCCGTCTCGGGAGCGATGCCGATCGGGGACGTGTGATCGATATCCAGGCAGCGCACTTCGATGTATTGCACGCCGCGCTCGGCCAGCGCCGTAGCGGGGCGCTCGCAGCGGCCGGTCGTGCGCTTGGGGCGGATATTCGAATAGTATTCGTTTTCGATCTGCAGAATATTGCCGCTGAGCTGTATCCACTCGCCGTTGCGGTGGGTGCCGATGGCTTCGTAGGCGGGCCAGGGCGTCGTCACTGCCGCATACATGCGCTCCAGGAAAGTCTCCAGGTCGTTGTAGCATAGCTGCAGGTCCGACTGGGCCTTGTTCTGGTAGCCCAGGTCGCTCATGCGCAAGCTGGTGGCGTAGGGCAGGTAAAAGGTATCGGCGTCGAATTCCTGCAAAGGCCCGGGCCGCCCGCCCATGAAGCCCTTGGACACCGCGGGCGAGGCGCCGAAGAGGTACATCAGCAGCCAGGAATAGCGGGTGAAATTGCGGATCAGGGCGAGATAGCCTTTGTTCCGCCGTTCTTGCAGCGTTGCGCCGCCCGCGTCGGTCAATTCCCAGAATGCTTCCGGCAACGAAAAGTTGTAGTGCACGCCCGCTATGCATTGCATGGCCTTGCCATAGCGTTCCGCCAGGCCGCGGCGATAGACATGCTTGAGCATGCCGGTATTGGATGTGCCGTACCAGGCTATGGGAATGTCGGCCTCCGGCGGCAGCAGGGCGGGCATGGACTGGTTCCAGATCAGTTCGTCGCCCAGTTTCTGCGACGTATAGCGATGGATCTGTTCCAGCTCCTGCAGCAGGCTTTCGGTAGAATCATGTGTTCCCGTTATGAGCTCGAGCAAGGCTTCCGAATAATCGGTGGTGATATGGGGGTGAGTCAGCGCCGAACCCAGCGCCCGCGGATGCGGCGTCATGGCCAATGCCCCATGTTGGTCGACACGCAGCCCTTCTTTTTCGATGCCGCGCAGTATGCCTTTGAATATCGGCGCATGCCGGCCAAGCACTGCGGGGCCCTGGTTGCTTGTTGTCATTCGGGATATCTTTAAAGAAAGTTTGTGTCGCTGGCGATTTTACCTGAGGTGGGGTTGTGATACGTATAGGCTTGATTCTGTGTCTGGCAGGCATGCTTGCCGCATGTTCGCCGGACTACAACTGGCGCCAGGTCGCCGTGGGCGACGGCGCGGTGCAAGCCATTTTTCCCGACAAGCCGCAGAATTACGAACGATCCCTTAATTTCTCAGGGCACGATGTTTCGTTCGGACTGACCAGCGTCAATGTGCAGGGCGCATCCTTCACGGTGGCCTATGCCTCTTTGCCGGAAACGCTGCGCGCGGATGCAGGCGCCAGCCGGCAGTTGGCGGACGCGGTGCTGCGTTCGCTATACCATAATCTGGGCGCCCAGGAACCGGCGCAATTGCCGGAACTCGGCAAGCCGTTTGTCATCGACGGCGCGGGCCCGAAAAAGCCCTTGCGCCTGCGCGCCACGGTCTGGCTTACGAATCGGGCGCTGGTTGAAGGCCTGGTGATGGCGGAACAGGAAAGCTTTCCAGCTGAACAGGCCGATGAGTTTTTCCGCGGGATTGAGCTGGCGCGGTAAGGCCGGGCAGCAGGCCTGCCTGCAAGGCCACCGTGATGGCGGCCTGGCGCCCATGTACGCCCAGCTTGCGGCAGGCATTGTGAATATGAAAATTGACGGTTCGTTCTGACAGGCCCAAGATCTTGCCCATTTCCCAACTGGTCTTGCCGACCGCTGCCCATTGCAGGCAACAGAGTTCCCTGTCTGTGAGCGGTTTCATGGACATTTCCTCCTCCGTTTTTCTCATTTAATTACATTTATTGATGGAATGTATCAACTTTTGTCGTAGAGGTAAAATAGACAATGGATAAAACGGCGTCGAGCCGCCGGCGCCTGTTTTCGCCGCGCTGGATGGTTGCGGCAATGCAGCAGCGGGGATGCTAAAATACTGTTTCAACTTAGCGCCGATTTGCTTGATCTGCTTGCGGGCGCCTCATAAATCCAGCTAAAGAGGTCCATATGGCCGAAGTTTCCGTACCCGATATTTCCGCAGCCTCCGCTGAAAACTTTTCGGCATCTCCCTCCAACACCATACCGCCTGGCTCAGTAGGCGTAGTGTCTCCCCGGTTCATTTCCTTTACAGAACCCCTGGCGCTGGCCAGCGGCCAGGTGCTGCCCAGTTATGAACTGGCGGTAGAGACTTACGGCGTCCTCAACGAGCAGCGCAATAACGCCGTACTGATCTGCCACGCCTTGAATGCCTCCCATCATGTGGCCGGCATCTCGGCCGACAATCCCAAGGACATCGGCTGGTGGGACAACATGGTGGGGCCGGGCAAAGCGGTGGATACCGACCGCTACTTCGTCATCGGCGTCAACAACATTGGTTCGTGCTTCGGCTCTACCGGTCCGGCCAGCATCAATCCCGCCACCGGCAAGCCTTGGGGCGGCGCTTTTCCCATGCTGACGGTCGAGGACTGGGTACGCGCGCAGGCACGTTTGGCGGATCGCTTCGGCATCGATAAATTCGCTGCCGTCATGGGCGGCTCTTTGGGCGGCATGCAGGCGCTCAGCTGGGCCATTACCTGCCCCGACAGGGTGGGCCACTGCATCGTCATTGCCAGTACGCCGCGCTTGTCCGCGCAGAACATAGGCTTCAACGAAGTCGCCCGCCGCTCCATCATCAGCGATCCGGATTTCCATGGCGGCGATTACTATGCGCATGGCACGGTGCCGCGGCATGGCCTGTCGGTCGCGCGCATGGTGGGGCATATCACCTATCTGTCGGACGACGACATGGCCACCAAATTCGGCCGCACGCAGCGCGCGCCCGCCGACAACGGCGAATTCCACTACGGCTACGATGTGGAATTCGAAGTGGAATCGTATCTGCGCTATCAGGGCGAAAAATTCTCCACCTATTTCGACGCCAATACGTATTTGCTGATTACGCGGGCGCTGGATTATTTCGATCCGTCGCGCAACTATGGCGGCGACCTGGCACGGGCGCTGCAAGGGGTGGCGGCGGATTTTCTGCTGGTTTCCTTTACTACTGACTGGCGTTTCCCCCCGGCGCGCTCGCGCGAAATCGTGCGCGCGCTATTGAAGAACAAGCGGCCGGTCACTTATGCGGAGATCGATGCGCCGCACGGCCACGACGCGTTTCTGCTGGACGATGCACGCTATCATGCCGTCGTCCAGGGCTATTACGATCGTATCGCCGCCAAGCTGGGCCTGCCCGAGCGCAGCCGCACGACGGGGGTGCTGGCATGAGCACGGCGGCGCCTGTTGCACCCCGGCATGTCCGGGCCGACCTGGAACGCATCGCAAGCTGGATAGAGCCGGGCAGCCGCGTGCTCGACCTGGGCTGCGCCGATGGCACCTTGCTGGCTTATCTGCAGAACAATAAAGGCGTGGTTGGCGCCGGGGTCGAACTGAACGACGAGCAAGTGGTAGCGGCCGTGCGCCGCGGCGTGCAGGTCATACAGCAAAACCTGGAAGAAGGCCTGGCCTTGTTCGACGACCAGCAGTTCGATACCGTGGTGCTGTCCCGCACCCTGCAGTCCATGCACAACACAGAGCACATCCTGCGTGAAATGGCCAGGGTCGCGCGCTACGGCATCGTGTCCTTCCCCAATTTCGGCTACTGGCCGCATGGCTGGTCCATATTGATGGGACGCATGCCGGTGACGGGGGAAATGCCCTATCAATGGTTCGACACCCCCAATATCCATTTGTGCACGCTGAAGGACTTCGAAGACCTGGCGGCGGCGCTGCAACTGCGCATCACCCATCTGGCGACATTCAACGGCAACAAAGAAGTTAAACTGCTTCCGGGCTGGCGCAGCACGCTGGCCGTATACCGCTTCGAATCGCCCAACTGACCTGATATCAACAAATTCAAGAGGCCCGGCCATCGCTTCATCGCTCCGTGTTTATGCCAGCCCGCGCGTCATACCCCTATTGGTGCTCGGCTTTGCTTCCGGGCTGCCCCTGGCGCTGACGGGCGGTACGCTGCAGGCATGGGCCACCGTGGCGAACGTCTCGCTGCAGAACATCGGCTTTCTGACACTGGTCGGCAGCGCCTACACGCTCAAGTTTCTGTGGGCTCCCCTGGTGGATCGCTACGCGCCGCCCTTTCTCGGGCGCCGGCGCGGATGGATACTCGTCACGCAATTGCTGTTGGCTGCGTCCGTTGCGGCCATGGGCCTGTTTTCGCCGGCCGGGAACCTGGCCTTGCTGGCGCTGCTGGCGGTGTTCGTCGCCTTTTTGTCCGCGACCCAGGACATCGCTTTCGACGCCTACAGCACCGATGTCTTGCGCAAAGAAGAACGGGCCGCGGGCGCCGCGGTCAAGGTCCTGGGCTATCGGCTGGCGATGATCGTGTCGGGAGGGCTGGCGCTGGTGCTAGCGGACCACTGGCTGGGCTGGGAAAACATGTATTTCCTGATGGGCGGCTTCATGGCGCTTTGCGCCGTCGCCACGCTTTTGGCGCCCGAGCCGGAACTCGTTGCGAGCGCGCCCCGCTCCCTGGCGCTGGCGGTGGTCGAGCCGCTGGTCGAATTCTTCAAGCGGCGGGGCGCCATCACGATACTGCTGCTGATCGTGCTGTATAAACTGGGCGATGCCTTCGCGGGCGCTTTGTCCACCACCTTCCTGCTGCGGGGAGCCGGCTTCAGCGTGTCGGAAGTGGGCGCCGTGAATAAAGTTTTCGGCCTGGCTGCGACCATAGCCGGCGCGCTGGCGGGCGGCGCCTTGATGGCCAAGCTGGGGCTGTACCGATCGCTCATGCTCTTCGGCGTCTTGCAAGGGGTATCCAATTTCGGCTATTGGGTGCTGGCGGTCACGCCGCCGCATCTATATTCCATGGCCGTGGTGGTGGCGGTGGAGAACCTTTGCGGAGGCCTGGGCACGGCGGCCTTCGTGGCTTTGCTGATGGCGCTTTGCAAGCATGAATTCTCCGCCACGCAATTCGCGCTGCTGTCGGCGCTGTCCGCGGTGGGACGCACCTATCTGGCGGGGCCCTTGACGCCGCCCTTGGTGCAGTCGCTAGGTTGGCCGTCCTTCTTTGTCATCACTGTATTGATCGCCATTCCGGGCCTGCTGCTTTTGTATCTGCGCCGCGCCGAAATAGAGAGCCTGGACGAAGGGCGATGACGGCGCGCCCGGCCGCCGGGCGCCGCGCCAGCTAAGGCCGCAGCGCCATGCTGGCCGTTGGCTTGGCCGCCGACGCATACATGCGGGCGCCCGCCACGCAGCCGACCACCGCTCCGGCGGCGATCAGCATGGACCAGGTGACGGTTTCGCCCAGCAGCAGCCCGGCCAGCGCCAGACCGAGGAAGGGTTGCAGCAATTGCAGTTGACCCACGGCGGCAATGCCGCCCTGGGCGAGCCCGCGATACCAGAAGATGAAGCCGATCAGCATGCTGAACAGCGATACGTAAATCAGGGAGATCCAGGCGGGAAGCGTGATGTGTTCCCAGGTGTATGGCCGGGTCAGAAAGCAAAGCGCCGCCATGGCGGGCAGGGATAGTACCAGCGCCCAGGAAATGACTTCCCAGCCGCCGCGGCTGCGCGCCAGGCGGCCGCCCTCGGCATAGCCATAGCCGCAGGCCACGATGGCCCCGACCATCAGCAGATCGCCTTTCAGTGAGGCGTCGCCGTTTTGCAGCAGGGCGAAGCCGGTGACGCAGGCGGCCCCCGCCAGGGCGAATAGCCAAAAGGCCGGATGAGGGCGCTCTTTGCCCCGCAGGACGCCGAAGATGGCGGTGCACAAAGGCAGCAGGCCCACGAAGACCAGCGATCGGGCGGCGGTAATGTATTCGAGCGCCAGCGCGCTCAATAGCGGGAAGCCCAGTACGACGCCCAAGGCCGCCATGGAGAGGCTGGCCAGATCGCGGCGACTGGGACGCGAGGCGCCCGCGATCCCCAAGGCGCACAAGCCCAATAAGCCGGCGATGGTGGCCCGTGCCGCGGTCAGGAATAGCGGATCGAAGTCGCCGACCGCCACGCGCGTGGCCGGGAGCGATCCGCTGAAAATCAGTACGCCCAGAAATCCGTTGAGCCAGCCTTTGGAAATATCGTTCATGATCCGTTTTGGGAATGGGATGGAATGGTGAAGGCCGACTTGCGCCCGGCATCGCCGCCATAGGAAGCATCATGAACCGTCGGCTTCGCGACGGCCAGAGACGGAAGACTACAATCGCAAAGAAGTGTACCGGTACATTTTGCGGTACAGTCATATTGTCCTGGATGGACCGGCGGTCCGACGACTCGGCGGTCCGGAGCCCAGCGGCAAAAACCGACTTTGCACTTTTGCATTCCCTTTCGCAGCGGAGCATCTCCATGGAAGAAAACACCCGGACGGCTCAGGTGATGCGCGAGATTCGCCAGCGCATTGCGCGCCGGCAGCTTTCCACCGGAGCCAGGCTGCCTTCCATCCGCGCGTTCGCCGCGGCCATGAAGGTGTCCAAGTCCACTATCGTGGAGGCCTATGATCGCCTGGCCGCCGAAGGCATCGTCTATTCCCGCCGCGGTTCGGGTTTCTATGTCGCCGCGCCCATGCCGCCATTGTCGCTGGCCGATATAGGCCCCCGCCTGGATCGCGAAGTGGATCCGCTATGGGTGGCCAGGCAGGCCCTGGACTCGGAAGCGGCCATGCTGAAGCCCGGCTGCGGCTGGCTGCCCGCCGCCTGGATGCCGCAAGACAGCATGCGCCGCGCTTTGCGCCTCGCAGCCAAGGGCGAACCCGCCGCGTTGGCCGATTACGGCAGCTCGCTGGGGCTGGCGCCGCTACGGCAATTGCTCGCCCGGCGGCTGCATGAAAACGCGATCAGCGCCGCTCCCGAACAGATACTGCTGACGGACAGCGGCACCCAGGCGCTGGATCTGGTGTGCAGGTATTTGCTCGAGCCGGGCGACACCGTGCTGGTGGACGACCCATGCTATTTCAACTTCCACGCGCTGCTGCGTGCCCACCATGCCCGGGTGGTCGGCGTGCCTTATACCAGCCAGGGGCCGGACCTGCTCCGTTTCGAGCAGGCGGTCGTGGAGCATCGCCCACGGCTGTATCTGACGAACTCGGCGCTGCATAATCCCACCGGCGCGGTGCTGGCTCCGCTGGTGGCGCACCGCGTGCTCAAGGTGGCCGAGCAGTACGGGCTGACGGTGGTCGAGGACGACATATTCGCCGATTTCGAATCCGAGCCGTCGCCCAGGCTGGCCGCCTTCGACGGCCTGAATCGCGTCGTGCATGTCGCCAGTTTTTCCAAGACGCTGTCGGCATCGGTGCGCTGCGGCTATATCGCCGCCCGGCCCGATTGGGTGAACGCCATGGCGGACTTGAAGATAGCCACCTCCTTCGGCGGCAGCCGGCTTTCGGCCGAGCTCATCTACCAAATGCTGAAGGAGGGCGGTTATCGGCGGCATATCGATAGCCTGCGCCTGCGGCTGGCGCACGCCATGGGGCCCGTGGCCGATCGGCTGTCGGCCCTGGGCATAGAGCCCTGGATACAGCCGCGCGGCGGCATGTTTCTGTGGTGCAGGCTGCCCGCCGGCGTGGACGCCGCAAGCCTGAGCCGCCAGGCGCTGCAACGCAAGATCGTCCTGGCCCCGGGAAACGTTTTCAGCCTGTCCGGGTCGGCCGGCTCCTTCCTGCGCTTCAACGTGGCGCAATGCGCGGATCCCATGCTGTTCCAGGAGCTAAAGTCTTTGCTGGACGAGGCCCAGGCCGCGCCGGCCGTAGCGCCGCAGCCCAACGCCCGGCCGGCGCAAGCCGCGGCAGTGTCGGGCTGAATCGATATTCTTGGAATACGTCTAAGTCATACTGCACCATTTATGTAATAAATTGTGAGTTAATTTATGATATTATGAACACGCTCAACCAGCTGCCCGACTTCCAGGCCCGGCATCACTTCGCTTTTTTGGAGGATGTATGGCGAGTCCAACGCAGTTGCGGCCTGCAAGCAATATGCTCGACCGCTATTTTGCGCACTCCACCGACGACAATTCGAAGAAAAATTGGCAACTTCTCAGCGACCACCTTACTGCGGTGGCGGAGCAGGCTGGTGCATTTGCCGAAATATTCGGCGCCGGCTCGTGGGGCCGAATTGCCGGACTCTTGCATGACATCGGCAAATATACCGATGATTTTCAGGACCGTATTGCCGGCCAGGCGGTTCGCGTCGATCATGCTACGCGCGGGGCCATGGTGGCCATGGAACGCTACGGCCAGCCTGGGTATGTGCTGGCCTACGGCATTGCCGGGCATCATGCCGGCCTCGCCAATGGGGCGGAAAGCGGCGAGCGCACCGCGCTGCAAGAACGCCTGAAAGGCGAGCATCTCCCACCGCTGCGCGAGGCATGGCGCCAGGAGATTGCGCTTCCGAAAAAACTCGTCTACCCAAAACTGGATTCATATGACCGGGAGCGGAACGGCTTTCAGATGGCATTCTTCACCCGCATGCTGTTTTCCTGTCTGGTTGATGCTGATTTTCTCGACACCGAGGCTTTCTATGACCGGGTGGAGGGTCGTGAGTCACAGCGCAATGCGCCGGGGCCATCGCTAGTCGATCTTCGTGCTGAACTCGATCGGTATCTATCAGGCTTCAAGACCGATAGCCCGGTGAATCAGGTACGGGCGGACATTCTCGAGCATGTCCGCCGACAGGCGGAGCGGGTTCCCGGCTTGTTTTCACTCACTGTACCGACCGGCGGCGGCAAGACGCTGGCATCGCTGGCGTTTGCGCTCGACCATGCGATTCGCCATGGCTTGCGTCGGGTAATCTTTGTCATTCCCTTTACCAGTATCGTCGAGCAGAATGCGGCGGCATTCCGTAAAGCATTGGGTAAATGGGGCGAAAGCGCGGTGCTGGAACACCATAGCGCTTTCATTGCCACCGTGCCGCCCAAATCGGATGCCGAGCGCTATCAAGCGAAGGAAAAACTGCGCCTGGCTATGGAAAACTGGGACTCGCCCATCGTTGTCACCACCGCAGTGCAGTTTTTTGAAAGCCTGTTCGCTGCACGCCCGTCGCAATGCCGAAAGCTGCATAACATCGCAGGCAGCGTGGTGATCCTCGATGAGACCCAAACCATGCCGCTCAAATTGCTGCGCCCGGCGGTGGCTGCCATCGACGAACTCGCGCGCAATTATCGCAGCAGCGTGGTTCTATGCACCGCAACTCAGCCGGCTCTTGATGAAACGCATCTGAGCGGCGGGCTGAAAGCGGAGTCCGTGCGTGAGCTCGCTCCCGAGCCGGCCAAGCTGTTCCGCCGGCTCGACCGGGTACGCGTACAGCATGTCGGCGAATTGAGCGACAAGGCGCTGAGCGAGGCATTACGCACCCACGAGCAGGTATTGTGCATCGTCAATAATCGCCGGCATGCGCGTGCTTTGTACCAATCCTTGGCGGATATGCCTGGCGCTCGGCATCTCACCACGTTGATGTGCGCCAGGCATCGCAGCGAGGTATTGCGCGAAATACGTATCCGTTTAAAGGGTGGCAAGCCTTGCCGATTGGTTTCTACATCGCTGATTGAAGCGGGGGTCGATATTTCGGTGCCCGTAGTTTATCGTGCCGAGGCCGGGCTGGACTCCATCGCTCAAGCGGCTGGGCGCTGCAATCGTAATGGCGAATGGGCGCCTGGGGACAGCGAAGTTCGCGTGTTTTCTACTGCCAATGATGATTGGGCGCCGCCGCCTGAATTGCTCCAGTTTTCCCAGGCTGCACGCGAGGTGCTGCGGCAGCCGCAATACCGCGACGACCCGCTCGCTCCGTCGGCTATCGAGGCTTATTTCCGCCAGTTGTACTGGCAAAAAGGCGGTGAGCAACTGGATGTTCCCGGCCTGCTCGCGTTGTGCGCAAGAAGCCGCATCGATAGCCTGCCGCTCGAAATCCTGGCAAGCAAGTTCCGCATGATAGAAAGCATGCAGATGCCGGTCGTTGTGCCATTCGATGAGGATGCGCGTGAGCATATCGAAGGGTTGCGCTACGCCGAAAAGAGCGGCGGCCTCGCGCGAAAGCTGCAGCCCTATCTGGTGCAACTGCCGCGCCAAGGTTTCGAGGCTTTGCGGAGGGCTGGCGCGATCCAGCCTATCGCGCCGGAAAAATGGGGAGAGCAGTTCATGGTTCTGGCGAATGAGGATTTGTACGACGCGAATTATGGGGTGAGTTGGGGTGATCCGACGTTTGTCAATTCGGACAAACTGTGTTGGTGAGCGGCCGTCAAACGGCTAGAGTGTAATCAAATGCTAAGCACGGCTGATTGGGGAGGGGGACATGAGTTTCGGAATCCGCCTGCACGTCTGGGGCGAACGGGCCTGTTTTACTCGGCCAGAGATGAAGGTAGAACGCGTGAGCTACGACGTGATCACGCCTTCTGCAGCGCGTGGCATCCTGGAAGCCATTCATTGGAAGCCGGCCATTCGCTGGCAGGTTGATCGTATTCATGTGCTGCGGCCTATCCGCTTCGAGTCCATTCGCCGTAACGAGGTAGGAAGCAAACTTTCGCCCGCCAACGTAACGAAAGCAATGAAAGCGGGCTCCACTACCGGGCTGGCAAGCTATGTGGACGAAGAGCGCCAGCAACGTGCAGCCACTATTTTGCGTGATGTGGCCTATGTGATCGAAGCGCATTTCGAGCTCACCGACAAGGCCGGGCCGGATGATACGGTCGGCAAGCATCTCGATATATTCAATCGCCGCGCGCGCAAGGGGCAATGCTTCCACGCGCCTTGCATGGGTGTGCGGGAGTTTCCCGCCTGTTTCGCCCTGATCGAGAATGGCGCAGACTGGCCCAAGCCGCATCCTCAACGAGAAACGGACAAGGATCTCGGCTGGATGTTGCACGACATCGATTTCGTGCAAGGCATGATGCCTCGTTTCTTCCGCGCACGGCTGGCGAACGGCATAGTCCATGTGCCGCCCTGGCAGGCCGAGGAGGTCAAGGCATGATTCTGCAAGCGCTCGTGCGCTATTACCAGCGCCTGATCGAACAGAAGGCCGAAGGCGTGGCGCCATATGGGTACAGCCCGGAAAAGATCAGCTACGAGATTCTGCTCGCGCGGGACGGCTCCGTGGTGGACGTCAATGATATTCGCGATCCTTCGGGTAAAAAACCGCAGCCGAAATTGCTCAATGTGCCGCAGCCCGAGAAGCGTACGGTAGGGATCAAGTCAAATGTGCTGTGGGACAAGACCAGTTATGTGCTGGGTATAAGCAATACCAGCAAGCGTGCGGATAAGGAGCACGAGGCCTTTCGTCTGTTGCACGAATCAATACTGTCCAGCGAGACCGATCCGGGCTTGCAGGCCCTGTTGGCATTTCTGCGGGGCTGGACGCCCGATCAATTTAAAATACGCGGCTTTCCCGCGGACATGATCGATACCAATGTGGTGTTTCGTCTGGATGGTGAGCTGGCTTTCCTGCATGAGCGGCCGGCAGCGCAAGCCCTGTGGTCGCGGCGGCTGGGTGTCGAAGATAAACCGCAGTCTGCCGCCGCCATGTGCCTGGTAAGCGGCGAAGCCCTGCTGCCGGCGCGCCTGCACCCTTCGATCAAAGGTGTGTGGGACGCGCAGCCTGCGGGAGCGGCCATCGTTTCTTTCAACCTGGACGCCTTTACTTCCTATGGCAAGGCTCAAGGGGCCAACGCTCCGGTTTCTGAGGCGGCAGCCTTTGCCTACACGACTGCGTTGAATTATCTGTTGCGAAGAAGCGAACACAACCGGCAGCGCCTGCAGATCGGCGATGCCTCGGTCGTGTTCTGGGCTGAGGCCGATAATGCCGAACAGGCTGCAGAGGCAGAGGACGTATTCGGCGGCTTCCTGAATCGCCCGCCCGACGATGCGTCCGAAGCGGAAAGAGTGCGCAGGGTGCTCGAGCACGTGGCAAAGGGGCGCCCGATAAAAGAGGTGGATCCCAGGCTGGATCCCGCCACCCGCATGTGCGTGCTGGGGCTGGCGCCCAATGCCTCGAGGCTGTCGGTCCGTTTTTGGCAATCCGATACCCTGCAAGAATTCGCACGCCGTATCGTTGCCCACGCCGCCGATTTGCATCTTGAGCCGCGTCCGTGGCGCAATGAGCCGTCCGTCAAACGCCTAGTGCTTGCCACGGTGCCGCATCGCGACGGGGCCAAGCCCAAGGCGGATGACGCCATCAATAACATCATCGGCGAAATGACGCGCGCAATCCTTAGTGGTGCACCGTATCCGCGTAGCCTGCTCGCCAACACGATCATGCGGCTGCGCGCCGATGGAGATATCTCCGGGCTGCGTGTGGCCTTGTGCAAAGGCGTCCTGGCGCGCGAGCGCCGCCTGGGCATCCGTACTTCCAATGAGGAGATCCCCGTGAGTCTCGACAAGCAATCTACTCAGTCCGGCTATCTGCTTGGCCGGCTGTTCGCCGTGCAAGAGTACGTGCAGCGCTGTGCTCTGGGCGGGCAGGTCAACGCCACGATACGCGACCGTTATTACGGAGCGGCCTCGGCTACGCCTGCGTCGATCTTTCCCGTGTTGTTGCGCAATACTCAGAACCACATGAGCAAGCTGCGCAAGGAAAAGAAAGGCCTCGCGGTGATGCTGGAAAAGGATATCCAGGAAATCGTTGGCAAATTGCCCACGCATTTCCCGCGCGCATTGAGGATCGAGGATCAGGGCCGCTTCGCTATCGGCTATTACCACCAGTCGCAGACCTATTTCACCAGTCGTGATGACGGAGTCGATGACACTCCGGACGAGCCCGCCGATAACTGATATGCAAGGAGATCTTTAATGACTGCCATCGCCCACCGCTACGAATTTGTTTATTTGTTCGATGTCACTAATGGCAATCCCAACGGCGATCCGGATGCAGGCAACTTGCCGCGTTTGGATCCGGAAACCAACCACGGACTAGTGACCGATGTTTCGCTCAAACGCAAAATCCGCAATTTCGTCGCTTTGGATAAAGAAGGGGAATCCGGTTACGCCATCTACATGCAGGAAAAAGCCATTCTTAACCTGCAGCACGAAAAGGCATGGAAAGCGCTGGATATTCCCCCCGACGCCAAGGATGCCTACAAAAAGCTGCCCAAGGACGAAGCCAAGGCCCGACAAATTACAGCCTGGATGTGCGGCAACTTCTTCGACGTGCGCACCTTTGGCGCGGTGATGACCACAGGTGTCAATGCGGGTCAAGTGCGCGGGCCGGTGCAACTGGGCTTTGCCTCTTCGGTGGAACCGGTGCTACCGCTGGAAATCTCCATTACTCGCATGGCCGTCACTACCGAAAAAGAAGCCGAAGCTCAGAGCGGCGACAACCGTACCATGGGCCGCAAGCACATTCTGCCCTATGGTTTGTATCGAGCTCACGGTTTTGTTTCCGCCAAGCTGGCCGAGCGTACCGGCTTTTCGGATGGTGACCTGCAGCTGCTATGGCGGGCGCTCATCAACATGTTCGAGCATGACCGTTCCGCAGCGCGCGGCGAAATGGCGGCGCGCAAACTGATCGTATTCGAGCACGAGAGCGCAATGGGCAACGCGCCGGCGCATATGCTGTTCGATGCCGTCACAGTCGAACGCGTACGTGCGGAAGAGGACGGCCCAGCGCGCAGCTTTACCGATTACCGCGTCAGCGTGGACGCCGGTGCCCTGCCGCAGGGTGTGATCGTGCAAGAAATGCTTTGATGCGTGCATGGGGATGACCATGGATGCCGAGCTCATCCCCATTTCCGCCTTGCAACACATGCTGTACTGCCCGCGCCAGTGTGCACTTATCCATCTGGAACAGCAATGGGCGGAAAATCTCCATACCGCGGAAGGGCGCCTGCTGCACGATAGGGCGGATACTCCTGGCGTCGAGCGCCGCTATGGTATCCGTACCGTTACTGCCATGCCGATTTCATGCGCAGAATTCGGCATAGGCGGTGTGGCTGATGTGGTGGAGTTTCATGCAAACGAACATGGCGAACGCCCGTATCCAGTGGAGTACAAACGTGGGCGCCCCAAGGCGCACAGGGCGGATGAAGTGCAACTGTGCGCTCAAGCCTTTTGCTTGGAGGACATGTTCGATGTACCGGTGGAGAAAGGGGCGTTGTTTTACGGCATGCCGCGTCGCCGGCAGGTGGTGATATTCGACGAAGAATTGCGTACGCTGACGCGGCAAGTCATCGAGCAGACGCGCGATATGTTCATTTCGACCCGTACACCTTTGGCAACGTATGAAGCCAGGCGCTGTGGCAACTGCTCCTTGCTTGATCTTTGCCAGCCCCGTCTGCTGGCACGTGCTGGCAGAGTAAGGGACTGGTTGGAGCAACAGCTACAGGACGAGGGGGAAAGCTGAAGTATGCGACGACAACTCAATACCTTGTACGTGACGACTGATGGCGCTTGGCTAAAAAAAGACGGCGCCAACGTGGTGATGGAAGTGGAAGGCGCAGAGAAGGCGCGTTTGCCGGTGCACATGTTGGAAAGCCTGGTGTGTATGGGCCGGGTGATGGTGTCGCCGCCTTTGATGGGCTTTTGCACCGAGCAGGGCATCAGTGTGTGCTTTCTATCTGCCAACGGCAGGTTTCTGGCACGGGTGGAGGGGCCGGTTTCGGGCAATGTGTTATTGCGGCGCGAGCAGTATCGCTGTACCGACGACCCGGAACGATGTGCCCTTATTGTGCGCAATGTGCTCCTGGGAAAAGTCCATAATCAAAGGGCGGTGCTGGGGCGCGCCCTGAGAGATCATGGCGAAACAATTGCGGGAGAAGCTCATGTCGGGCTGACCCACGCGCATGAGCGTTTGCGCCGGATTTCGATCCGTTTGCAGCAGGAGTGCGATCTGGATGTATTGCGTGGGCTGGAAGGCGAAGCAGCGCAGGCATATTTCGGCGCATTCGGCCATCTCGTCCGGGTACAGGAGGCCGCCTTTCGCTTTAATGGGCGCAGCCGGCGCCCTCCGCTGGATGCCGTTAATGCCTTGTTGTCTTTCCTTTATACCCTGTTGACACACGATTGCCGTGCCGCGCTGGAAACTGTGGGGCTTGATCCCGCCGTCGGTTTCCTGCATCGAGACCGCCCTGGCCGGCCCAGTTTGGCGTTGGACTTGCTTGAAGAGTTTAGGCCATGCCTGGCGGATCGTCTCGCGCTATCGCTGATCAATCGTCGGCAGCTCGGCCCGCGCGATTTTATCCAGCTCGACAACGGCGCAGTTCTATTGAAAGAGGAGTCACGTAAAACCGTGCTGATGGCTTATCAGGAACGCAAGCGTGAGGAAATGCGCCATGTGTTCCTGGATGAGAAGTGTGCAGCCGGGCTGTTTCCATTAATTCAGGCGAAACTGATGTCGCGGCATTTGCGTGGCGACCTGGACGCCTATCCGCCTTTCCTGTGGAAGTGAACCGCGGCTATGATGGTATTGGTAAGCTATGATGTCAGTACGCGCGATGCCGGTGGTGATCGGCGTTTGCGCAAGGTAGCCAAGGCCTGCCGCGATTTCGGGCAGCGCGCGCAATATTCCGTCTTCGAAATTGAAGTGGAACCCGCGCAATGGGTCATACTCAAGCAGCGGCTGATGGATTTGATCGATCCAGAGCGCGATAGCCTGCGATTCTATTATCTGGGCAAGAATTGGAAGACCCGGGTCGAGCATGTGGGCGCCAAGCCCGTGCTGGACCTCAATGGCCCGCTGGTATTCTAAATTACGGCTGCGCGAACCAGAAGCAACCGACGAATCCCCGTCAGGTTCGCGATGTGTGCAATCCATTGATTCTATTCGATTTTTCTTGCGATCTTCTCCGTCGCGGCAGCCGGAGCAAGCCATTCCGACCACGGTTCGCAGTTTCGCAGATAATTTCCTTGCAGGATCATTGTGTTACTTTGACACAGTCACGCTCCCCGCGAGCGTGTGGATTGAAACTGGAAGACGGCCTATTGTGCAGCGAAGGCGAGATCGTCACGCTCCCCGCGAGCGTGTGGATTGAAACGATCCTTATTGAGTTTGCATGCTGCGGCCACGAATGTCACGCTCCCCGCGAGCGTGTGGATTGAAACACGCAGGGAATGCAATTGGCGTTAGGGAAGCCCATGTCACGCTCCCCGCGAGCGTGTGGATTGAAACAGAGACAAAGCGGCTGCTGATGCGTTTATGCGATGGTCACGCTCCCCGCGAGCGTGTGGATTGAAACAGCGCGAACTGGTCGTTGGCGTACACGATCTCAGCGTCACGCTCCCCGCGAGCGTGTGGATTGAAACGCCCAACTGCGCTTGCAATACGTAGTCAGCCATGCGTCACGCTCCCCGCGAGCGTGTGGATTGAAACTTGCATGAGGCGGTTATCCTGCATCACAGCGTCAAGTCACGCTCCCCGCGAGCGTGTGGATTGAAACCATCGTCGGACTGCCTGGCGCCGGTATGCACGCCATGTCACGCTCCCCGCGAGCGTGTGGATTGAAACAATTCTTTCTCGACTCCGCCGGCATCAACGAATTGTCACGCTCCCCGCGAGCGTGTGGATTGAAACGGATCCCTGGGGCTTTCTTTTTAGGGCGACCAACCGTCACGCTCCCCGCGAGCGTGTGGATTGAAACGACGACCAAACCGCGCGTTATGAGGCGGAAGCGGTGTCACGCTCCCCGCGAGCGTGTGGATTGAAACTTCGCTCATGGCGTAATCATTGGCTGCATTCGTATTGTCACGCTCCCCGCGAGCGTGTGGATTGAAACTTGTACTCCAGCAAGTCAGCCTCCTCGAATATGAGGTCACGCTCCCCGCGAGCGTGTGGATTGAAACATCCAGGCGGTTAGCTCGTCCATCACTCCCCCTCGAGTCACGCTCCCCGCGAGCGTGTGGATTGAAACTTTTCTACGGGCTTGCCGCCCTTGGCTTTGCTGAGTCACGCTCCCCGCGAGCGTGTGGATTGAAACCGATAGCCGCAAACAAAGCCGCGTAAGTCGTACGACGTCACGCTCCCCGCGAGCGTGTGGATTGAAACTCGACGTGTTCTTGACCAAGGTGCTCAACCCGCCCGTCACGCTCCCCGCGAGCGTGTGGATTGAAACGTCCGGATGTACACGCCAGAGGCCACGGCGACCTGTCACGCTCCCCGCGAGCGTGTGGATTGAAACACAGACGCGGAAAGCCTGCGGGCCTACTGGCCGGAACGTCACGCTCCCCGCGAGCGTGTGGATTGAAACACCAAGCAAGGCCGCACGGTAGTCGGGCAAGCCGAACGTCACGCTCCCCGCGAGCGTGTGGATTGAAACAGCGAATCCATCGTCAATGTCCAGGCCGACATCATGTCACGCTCCCCGCGAGCGTGTGGATTGAAACTGATGGGCCTGGAAGGATACACCGGCGGACCATACGTCACGCTCCCCGCGAGCGTGTGGATTGAAACACGGCGCGCCTGGCTGGCGCCATCCACGTGGCCAACGTCACGCTCCCCGCGAGCGTGTGGATTGAAACAACACTTTCTTTGCTGCCAATGCAAAAACCGGCGTCGTCACGCTCCCCGCGAGCGTGTGGATTGAAACTCTGGCGGCGCGATGGCCTACGAGGGCATGCTGAGTCACGCTCCCCGCGAGCGTGTGGATTGAAACTTCTGCGCTGTCGATGATCCTACCTACGACGAAAACGTCACGCTCCCCGCGAGCGTGTGGATTGAAACTCGCATAGGTGCGACACAAACAAAAAAGCCCCAGCGTCACGCTCCCCGCGAGCGTGTGGATTGAAACCATACCCCATTTTTGTATGTAGGCGGCCTGGCCGGTCACGCTCCCCGCGAGCGTGTGGATTGAAACTCGCGATAGCCGCCTGTGCTGCGTTCGCGATGACGTCACGCTCCCCGCGAGCGTGTGGATTGAAACGTCGGTCCGAATAGTTTTCATTGTGGCCCCCCGCGTCACGCTCCCCGCGAGCGTGTGGATTGAAACAACGATTTGCACGTCGGCCCAATAACCACCGCTGGCGTCACGCTCCCCGCGAGCGTGTGGATTGAAACATGGCGCAGTTTGCTGATGAAATGGGTTGCATCCCTGGTCACGCTCCCCGCGAGCGTGTGGATTGAAACTGGCTTGCCTTGATATCCTCTGGCCTGGTTTCGTCGTCACGCTCCTCGCGAGCGTGTGGATTGAAACAACAACCTCACGAGCGCCCAGCTGCGCGCCCGTGCGTCACGCTCCCCGCTGGAAGAATGTATTTTTGCGGCACTACACTAACCATTTGCCGCTGGCTACCGGCGTGCGGCGCATTGTACGAGACGGATGGGGTTTGTCATGGGGACTGAGGATCTTGAATTGCTTGTATCCCGGACGATGCCGTTTGGGAAATATCAGGGGCGCTTGATTGCGGATTTGCCGGGTCATTATTTAAACTGGTTCGCCCGCAACGGTTTTCCCAAGGGCGAGATCGGGCGTTTGTTGGCGTTGATGTACGAACTGAACCACAATGGCCTGACTCATTTGCTCGCTCCGCTGCGTCGGCCGGAGGCAGGCCGGCGGGACACGTCAAAGCACTAGCACCGGTGCCAATATCAGAGGGCCAACGCAACACTAGGCCGCTAAGCTAAGATTAGAGATCAGAGCGTCAACGACAGAACATTGACGCTGGAGCATTAACGATGGAACTCTATCGCTAGAGCAATAACGCCAGAGTGCTAACACTGAGCACTGACAGTCGGTTACTGGCAGTAGCGCGCCGGCAGACCTAGAGGCTCCAGTCGTAATCTATCGTCAGCGGCGCGTGATCGCTGAAGCGCTGTTCTTTGTAGATCGAGGCTGTTTTTGCGGTGGCGGCGATTTCTTTTGTGGCGATCTGGTAGTCGATGCGCCAGCCTACGTTCTTGGCCCATGCCTGGCCGCGATTGCTCCACCAGGTGTAGGCTTCGCCGGTGGCGTCCGGATACAGGGCGCGGTAGACGTCCATCCAGCCGATTTCTTCGAAGACGCGGGTGAGCCAGGCGCGTTCTTCGGGCAGAAAGCCGCTGTTCTTCTGGTTGCCCTTCCAGTTCTTCAGGTCGATTTCCTTGTGGGCGATATTCCAGTCGCCGCACAGTATGACTTGCCGGCCGCATTGCGCGAGCTGCGCCAAGTGGCCGAAGAAGTGTTCCATGAACACATATTTGGCGGCCTGGCGGTGGTCGCCGCTGGAGCCCGAGGGCAGATAAACCGAAATCAGGGACAGGGAAGGGTAGATCAGTTCGATGTAGCGGCCTTCGGCGTCGATTTCGGGCACGCCCAGCCCCTCTATGATTTGCAGCGGCTGCTGACGGGCATAGACGCCGACGCCGCTATAGCCCTTCTTTTCCGCGTAGTGGAAGTAGCCATAATTGCCAGAGGGGTTCAGCATCTCGGCCGTCATGTCGGCGGCCTGGGCTTTCAGTTCCTGCAGGCAGATGAAGTCGGCGTTCTGGACGGCGACCCAATCGAGAAAACCTTTGTTGACGGCGGAGCGGATGCCGTTGAGGTTGGCGGATATGACACGAAGCATTACAGCGTTTACAGAGTAGGCGAAGAAGATATCGACTTTAACCTAAAACCGCGAGAGGCGTGACCGCCGCTCGCGGCCGATTGAATCGTGGCCAGACTATATGAGCAGGCGCCCGCCGGCATGCACAGCCACCGCCGGCCGCACATAGCGCATTTCAGGCCTTCAGGCCTGGAGCCGTGCCGAAGCGGAAACTGGAGGCGGTAATGTTGGCGAAGGCCTGGGCTTCGTGATAAACGCAGCTAGCGGCTTCGTCTTCCGCTGCGCCGACCGCCACCATGAGCGGGATAAGGTGATCTTCACGCGGGTGCGCCAGCCGGGCCGCCGGAGCGTTTTCCCAGGCTTTCAGCTTTTCGTTGCGTTCGTTACCGGAGGCGTACAGCAGCGTTTGCTGCAGCCAGGCGTCGAACTGGGCGGATGCCGTTGCGCCACCGCCATAGATCTGGCGCAGATTGTGATAGCTTAACCCGCTGCCCAGGATCAGCACCCCTTCCTCACGCAGCGGCGCCAGGGCGCGGCCCAGGGACAAATGCAGCTCGGGGTCGTAGCCCGCATCTATCGACAATTGAATCATGGGAACATCGGCGTGGGGATACATGACGAAGGCGGGAACGAAAGCGCCGTGGTCGAAGCCGCGGTCGGCATCCAGCGCAACCGGCAGCTTCGCGGCCGCGAGCAGTTCGCGCACCCTTTCGGCCAGCGCCGGCGAACCCGGCGCGGGATAGCGGATCTTGTAGGTATGCGCCGGAAAGCCGTAATAATCGTAGATCATGGGAGGCGTGGGGCTGGCCATGACCCGGAACGAGCCCGTGGTTTCCCAGTGGGCGGATACCATCAGGATTGCTTTGGGGGCCGCGCCCAGTTGCTTCGGGATGTCCGCCAGCGAGGCGGCCAGCGCCGCGTTGCCGGCTTCCATTTCCGGCATATAGGGCCAGGGGCCGCCGCCGTGAGAAATAAAATAAGCGGGTAGTTTCATGATGGGAGCGGATGGAGCCGAGGAACCCTTGTCCGGCTGCCCTTGGCGGGCGCCGGCATGTCGGGCACAGCGGGTGTGGCGCGCGGCGCGGGCTACGGCGGCAAGCCGCGCTGCGCGCCGGCCGTTTATTCTGATTTGTTGCGCAGGGCGTCAAGGCTCCACGGGCCCGGGCCGGCGAAAATGATGTAGAAGAAAATGAAGCAGAACAGCACGGCCGCCTCGCCGCCGTTCATGACGGGGAAGAAGAACATGCCCTTGGTGGCGACGTGGCCGATGAAGTAGGCTGCCGCCGTGAACCCGGACGCGATGAAGGCCGCGCCGCGGGTGAACAGGCCCACGATCAGCAGCACGCCGGCTATCAGCTCGATGAGCCCGGCAATACCCATGAGCGAAAAGATCTGCAAGCCCTCGATGGCTTTGCCTGGCATGCCGAAGTATTTGGACGTGCCGTGCCACAGCAGGCAATAGCCGCTTACGATGCGCAGAATACTCAGTACGCGCGGGGCCCAGATAGTGCAAGTGTTTGCCATGATCGATCTCCGTAGTGGGTATGGCGTTTCAATAGTAACGAGTTGAGTTCGTGCTTGAAAATCAATGACCTGCAGCAAGGAAGTGTAGTGAAATATCACTAATAAATATAGGTCTTAATTATTATCAATTCATTTCTTGCCGGAATCCGTTGCGGAATCCATTTTTTCCGCCCCATGCGGGCGGCTCCGTCGGGGCGGCGCAGCGCCCTTCGTTGCCGGCGCCGCGACTGACGCGTCGATAGTTGCGGCAGCGCTGCTGCCCCGCGTTGCGCCAACATTTCCTGGCGCAGCCCTTGGGCAAGGCCTCGTTATGATCGATAATAATGGTTTTTACTTTTCCCCCGATCATGGCTGACTCTTCGAACCGCGCGGATTTTGTACGTTTTTCCCTGGAACAGGGCGTATTGAGCTTTGGGCAGTTCAAGGTTAAGTCGGGGCGCGTCAGCCCGTATTTTTTCAATGCGGGTCTTTTCAATACAGGCCGGTCGGCGGGCCGGCTGGCGCAGTTCTATGCCCAGGCCCTGGTCGATTCCGGCATAGCATTCGACATGCTATTCGGCCCGGCCTACAAAGGCATTCCGCTGGCGGCGACGACAGCGGTGGCGCTGGCGGCGCACCCGGCCCTGGGCGGGCGGGATGTGCCTTTTGCGTTCAATCGCAAGGAAGCCAAGGATCATGGGGAGGGCGGCAGCCTGATCGGCGCCCCGTTGCGCGGCAAAGTGGTCATCATCGATGATGTCATCACGGCCGGCACCTCTGTGCGCGAGTCGGTGGAGATCATCCGGGCGGCCGGCGCCCAGCCCGCCGCCGTGCTGATATCCCTGGACCGGATGGAGCGTGCCGGCCCCGACGCGGCTTTGTCCGCGCATTCCGCCGTGCAGGATGTGGCGGCCGCCTACGGCATGCCGGTGATCAGCATCGCTTCCCTGTCCGATATCATGGCGGTGCTGGAGGGCGATCCGGCGCTGGCCGAACATCGCCAGGCAGTGTCCGCCTACAGACTGAAATACGGCGTATAGAAACAGCGGCGCCCGGCCGCCGGGCGCGGCAAGGCCGGCAAGTCTCGGCCTGAACCGGGCACGGCGGGTTGCGGTAAATCCCCGGCCGGAGCCGGACATGCGCCATATCGCGAGAAGGAGGTAAGCTTGGACCACATCAGCCCGGCGCAGCCCGCGCAATTCGATCATCTGGTTGTGATGCTGCGGGATCAATTGACGGAACGCGCTCCCGCTTTAGAAAAGGATGGCTATCGCCTTACCGAAGTTTCAGTGCATAACCTGGGCTCGATCAACCGGCTGATTCCGCTGGATTCCACTTATATCGAGTTGCTGGGGTGGCCGGCCGGCCAGCCGCCCGCCCGCAAAGAAATCGCCGACCAGCCTTTGGGCCTGGACGCGCTGGTATTCAGGACGCAAGACGCCCAGGCCACCTACGAACGGCTGGCGCGGGATGGCTTCCAGGTCAATGCGGTGCAGCGCCTGGAACGCCCCGTGACGCTTGCAGGGGAGGAGCGGATGGCCCGCTTCGATACGGTGCGTTTCGCGGAGCAGCCCATACGCGGCTTGCGGCTTTACTTTTGCCAGCACCTGACGCCGCAATATATCTGGAACCAGGCGGCCATGCGCCATGAAAACGGCGCGGTATCCCTGGATCATATCGCCATCAAGGCGCCCGAGGCGCAGGCCGTCGCCGCCGCGCTGGCGGCGGTGGCCGGCGCCAAGACGCAGGCGCGCGGCGATGGCGGCTACCTGATCCAGTTGCCCAATCTGCGCCTGGCGGTCGAGCCTGGGCCGGGGACGCGGGAAGCGCGCATATCGCACGCGACCCTGCTGCACAAGGACGGGGCGCTGCGCCGTTTCGATCCGCGGCTATAGGCTCGCCGCTATATAGGGGCGGAAGGCCGGCTCGCCGGCGCTGAAGGCGCGCCGGCTGCGAAGCGCGCTTGCGGACTGCCCGCCATGCCCGCGAACCCGCAACGCCGCGGTCAGCCCAGCTTTTCCTTCAGCAGATCATTGACCTGCTGCGGGTTGGCCTTGCCCTTGGCGGCCTTCATGACCTGGCCCACCAGCGAGTTGAAAGCTTTTTGCTTGCCCGCATGGTATTCGGCCACGATGGCGGGGTGGGCGGCGATGACTTCATCCACCATGGCGGCGATGGCGCCGCTGTCGCTGATCTGTTTCAGGCCGCGCGCGTCGATGATGGCGTCGGGATCGCCGCCGTGTTCGCCCGACCACATGGCGGCGAAGACGTCGCGCGCGATCTTGTTCGATATGGTGCCGTCCGTGATGCGCAGGATCAGGGCCGCCAGGCGTTCCGGCCGGACCGGACATAGCCCGATATCGATTTCGTCCCGGTTCAGGGCGGCGGAGAGCTCGCCCAGCACCCAGTTCGCCGCCAGTTTGGCCTGGCCCGCGGGCAGGGCGGCGGCGACGCTTTCGAAGTAGTCGGCGTTGGCGCGCGCCATGGTCAGTTGTGCCGCATCATAGGCGCCAAGGCCCAATTCCTGCTCGAAGCGCGCCCGCTTCTGGGCCGGCAATTCGGGCATGGCCGCGCGCACCTGCTGCACCCATTCCGGCGCGATCACCAGCG
>DJWC01000125.1 GCA_002441445.1 Pusillimonas sp. UBA6240 | reverse complement strand
GCAACCACTTACCGTACCTGCCCGCGCTCGGGCCTGCAATTCGAACGCGATGCCGAGCGGCTCATCAAGTTCAATATTGTCGCCGGCGTGCTGTGGCTCGCGTTCGGCGGCCTGCTGGCCATAGGCGTGGTGCTCACGCGCTGGCCGGCGATACGCTGGCTGGAAGCCCATACCTTCTACATGGTGCTTACCGCCCACGGCCTCGACATGCTGATTTTCTGGCTCATGTTCTTCGAGGTCGCATTCTTGTATTTCTGCGCCTCGGTGCTGCTGCGATGCCGTATCGCGACGCCCAAAATCGCCTGGCTGGGCTTTGCGCTGATGGTGATCGGCTCCGTGCTGAACAATGTCACCGTATTCCGCGGCGGCTCCAGCGTCATGATGACCAGCTACGTGCCCATGATGGCCGAGCCGAATTTCTATCTGGGCATCATCCTGTTCGCGGTTGGCGCCTTGATCGGCTGCGCCGTGTTTTTCGGCACGCTGGTCGTCGCACGGCGCGAGCAAACCTATGAAGGGTCGATGCCCCTGGTGACCTTCGGCGGCTTGACGGCCGCCATCATCATGGTGTTCACGCTGTTGTCGGGCGCATTCATCATCATCCCGGCCTGGCTGATGTCGCTGGGGCTGATGACTGTCGACCCCCTGATCTACCGCACCGTATGGTGGGCGCTGGGGCATTCGTCGCAACAGGTCAACGTCGCCATGCACGTCACGATCTGGTATTTCGTCGCCGCCGTGGTGCTGGGCGCCAAGCCCATGAGCGAACGCGTCAGTCGCATAGCCTTCTTCCTTTACATCCTTTTCCTGCAGCTGGCCGCAGCGCACCACCTGCTTGGCGACCCCGGCCTGTCCACGGCCTGGAAGATCACCAATACCAGCTATTTCATGTATCTTGCCGTACTGGCCTCGATGCTCCACGGCCTTACGGTGCCCGGCGCCATGGAAGTCGCGCAGCGCCAGAAAGGCTTCACAAAAGGCTTGTTCGAGTGGCTGCGCAAAGCGCCCTGGAGCAATCCCGCTTTCTCGTCGGTGTTCATTTCTCTCATTGGCTTCGGTTTCCTGGGTGGCATCACCGGCGTCATGATGGGTACGGAACAGCTCAACCTGATCATCCATAACACCATCTATGTGCCAGGGCACTTCCATGCCACCGTGGTGATCGGCACGACGCTGACCTTCATGGGCGTGACCTACTATCTGATTCCGGTATTGTTCAAGCGCGAGCTGATCGCTCCCACGCTGGCCAGGTGGCAGCCTTATATATTCGGCCTGTCCATGTACTTCCTCTGCCTGGTGATGATGGGGGCGGGTACGCTGGGCGTTTCGCGCCGGCACTGGGACATGGCTTTCCAGGGCGCCGCAATGGCTTATGAATGGCCGGGCGCCGCTTATCTGATGATGGCGCTGGTAGGCGTGGGCGGCATCGCGGCCATCATCGGCGGCGTGATCTTCATCTACATCATGCTGGGTTCGCTGCTCTGGGGCCGCAAGCTCGAAGCCGGCACGGCCCGCCCGACCTTCACGCCCGTGGGGCGCGCGTCCCCCAGCATGGCGGCCCAGACGTATGGCTCGATCGGCTTCACCGCGCCGGGCACCTTCGCATTGGCCATGGTTTTCCTGGTGGCCTTCGTGGTCTATTACTTCATCAACTGGAAGTACTTGTCCACCTTGTGGGGTCTGAGCTGATCAACACTCTGCCACGCCTGCCGCTTCAAGGCGGGCGTGGATGCTGGAGCAGGCATGAGTCATACCGAAAACTCTCTTGCGTCGCCCCCGCTGATCACGCCGGCGCCGGTCGTCTGCCCTGTGCATTCGCGCTGGCGGCTGGTGCTCAGCTTATTTAAGTTACGCATCGGCGTATTGATCATGTTCACGGCGCTCGCTGGAATGGCCATCGTCCCCGACGGGTTGGCGACGCCCTGGCAGACCGTGGTGCTGGCGCTGGGCGTGCTCGTGGCCTCCGCCAGCGCGGGAGCCTTCAATCAATATGTGGAAGCCGACAGCGACCGTCTCATGGCGCGCACGAAAAGCCGTGCTTTCGCCAGCGGCGCATTGCAGCGCGGCCCGCGCTGGCTGGCGCTCATGCTGGCCATGCTGGCCGCAGCCGTGGCGGCGACCGGCGTGGTCACCAACTGGATCGCCGCGCTATTCGTGCTGCTGGGCGCTTTGACTTATGCGCTGGTCTATACCGTGGGGCTGAAGCGGCGTACGCCATGGAATATCGTCATAGGCGGCGCCGCCGGCGCTTTCGCCGTGCTGGCCGGCGCGGCCGCGGCGAGTCCGCAAGTGGGGCCCCTGGCATGGCTGCTGGCGCTGGTTTTATTGCTGTGGACGCCGCCTCATTTCTGGAGCCTGGCCATTGCCAACTGCGATCAGTATGCCGCCGCCGGCGTGCCCATGCTGCCCGTGGTCGTGGGGCCCGAGCGTGCCGCACGCATCGTGCACTGGAGCACGATAGCGCTGGTGTTCGCTACGCTGCTGCCCTTGGGTTTCGGCGCCGGCTGGGCGTATGGGCTGGCGGCGGCGCTGGGCGGCGCGAATTTCCTGCGCAAGACGTCCGCCCTTGCTCGCGAGCCGGTGCGTGCACGCGCGATGGCGGCATTCTTCGCATCCATGATGCAGCTGAGTGTGCTCATTCTGGGAGTCTGGCTCGATGCAGCATTGCGGTGACCTGGCTTCGTTGTGGCGGCTGGCGTTCCGGCGGCCGGCGCTCCGGCGGCGGGCGATCTCGCGGCCGGAGTTCCCGCGGCCAGCGCTCCGGCAATCGGCGCGCTGGCGGGCCGTGTTGTGCGCCGGCACGCTGGCCTGGTTTGCCGGCGCCGCCTGGGCTGCGACCGGCGTAGGTGCAGCCGGCCCTGCCGCGATCGGCGCAGGCGCGGCCGGTGTGGCTGCAGCTGGCGTAGCCGCGTCCGGCGTCGGCGCCGCGCCGCGCGCGTCCGGCGAGCTTCCGGCTATCGATGAAGCCCAGGCCGTTCGCCTGGCCGAAGACGCGGTGGGCCGCACGGTGCCGGATTTCGAATTCCGCGATCGCAACGGCAAGGCGGTACGGCTGAGCAGTTATCGAGGCAAACCTTTGTTGGTCAGCTTCATCTACACCGGCTGTTTTGAAATCTGCCCCGCGCAGACGCGCAGCCTATATGAGGCGGTCCAGGGCCTGGACAACATGCTCGGCGAGAACCAGTTCAACATCATCAGCATCGGCTTCAACCAACCCTTCGATGATCCGAAAGCCATGCGCGCTTTTGCCGCGCAGCATCGCATCAAGCATCGAAACTGGGAATTCCTGAGTCCTCGGCCCAATGATGTCGAAGCCTTGACGCGCGCCTTCGGTTTCAGCTGGGTCGCCACGCCCGCGGGTTTCGACCATGTGCTGGGCGTCACCGTGGTCGACGCCGAGGGGCGCATCCACAGCCAGGTGCTGGGCGACGCGCTGCGCGCCGACCGCCTGGGCACGCCCCTGCGCCGTCTATTGCTTTACGAGCAGCCGCAAACCGTGTCCGGCGCCCTCGATCACCTGATCGAGCGGGTGCGCATCCTTTGCACAGTCTATGACGCCAGGACCGGAGAATACCGCTATGACTGGAAACTGATACTGCAGTTGGTAAGTGGTCTGCTGTTTTTTCTGACCATGTTCATCTGGCTGTTTGGCGAGTGGCGCCGGCAAAGACGCCAGCATCGCCAAACGGGATTGTCATGTCCGTCATCAACACACGCGGTCTCCGGCAGAGAGGTCTGAAGGGCTGGAGAACCGTCGAACGGTATTTCGATATGGCGTTCGGTTCGGCCCTGAATCCGCTGCGCCACCTGGGCACTATCGGTTTCCTGGCGCTCTGGCTGCTGGCGGCCAGCGGCGTCCTGCTGTATGCCCTGTACGACACTTCTGTCGATGGCGCCTGGCTCTCGGTAGAAGGCCTGGCGCATTTGCCCATGGGGCTGGGGCGCCTGCTGCGCGGCCTGCATCGGTATGCGGCGGATTTGCTGATGCTGGGGGTGTCTTTGCATGTTTTGCGGGAATGGCTGCACGGCCATGAACATGGCGCGCGCCGTTTCCACTGGTTGACGGGCGTGCCTTTGCTGGTGTTTTGTTCCATGAGCGCCATCGGCGGCTTCTGGCTGGCCTGGGATCGGTTGGGCCAGTATTCGGCGCTGTCCACGGCTGAATGGCTGGACGCGCTTCCCTTGCTGGCGTCGCCATTGGCTCGCAACTTCCTTTCCCATGCGTCATTCAATGACCGGATGTTTTCATTGTTCATCTTCGTGCACGTAGGGTTGCCTCTGCTGTTGCTGTTCGGCCTGTGGTTCCATATTCAGCGCCTGGCGCATGTCGCCATGCTGCCGCCCAGGCGCCTGGCGTTCGGGGTGATTCTGGCGCTGGCGCTGCTGGCGCTGGCGCGCCCGGTGCTCAGCCACGCGCCGGCCGCCCTGGATCAGGTGCCGGCGCAGTTGCGGCTGGACTGGCTGCTGCTGTGGCTGCACCCGCTCACCGACGCCACCTCCCCAGGCTTTACCCTGGCCTTGGCCGGCGCCGCCGTCCTGGTTCTGCTGGCTTTGCCTTTTTTGCCGCGTACGCCGCGTCCCGCGGTGGCTGTGGTCGACCCAAAGAACTGCAGTGGATGCACGTGGTGTTCGGCCGATTGCCCTTATGCGGCGATAACCATGGCGCCCCATCCCGATCACCCGGGGCATCTGCTGGCGCAGGTGGATGCCGACCTTTGCACGAGCTGCGGCATCTGCGCTGGCGCCTGCCCGTCGTCCACGCCGTTTCGCGCCGGCCAGCGGCTGGTCACCGGCATCGACATGCCCCAGTTGCCCATCGACGCTTTGCGCCGGCGCCTGCACGCCGGCTTGGCGACGTCGAAGGAGGAGCGGCCGATAGTGATGTTTTCGTGTCGCCACGGGGCGTCCGATGCGCATTTGCGCGGCGCTGGCCCGTGTGGCGCTGGCCCGCGCGGCGCCGATCTGCATGTCATCGAGCTGCTTTGCGCGGGGCAGTTGCCGCCTTCTTTCATCGAATACGCCATGCGGCATGGCGCGGCGGGAGTGCTCGTGGCCGCCTGTCGCGAAGGGGGATGCGAGTTTCGCCTGGGAGAGCGCTGGATGGCGCAACGTCTGATGCGTCAACGGATGCCGCAACTGCGCATCCATGCGTCGGCCGTGCCGTTGCAGTTGGCTTTCGCCGGGCCCGGTGAAGAACCTCTGTTGGACCAAGCCTTGCATGGCCTGCGGGAGCGCATACCTGCCATGTCCCCTCATATGAGCATGAACGCAAATGAAGCCATCCATTGATCCCATCGTTGCCGGCACGCCGCGCAGCCGCCCCGCCGGCCCTGTCCGGTGGCTGGGGCAATTTCTTCTTTACTGCCTGTTTGCAGTGTTCATCGGCGTGTTCACGCAATGGCCCCCCTACCATCCGCTGGGCGCGGACCAGGCGCTGATCAAGGTCAGCGTTGCCCGCTTGGGCCAGCCGGTCGGCGAGTGCCGGCGGCTCAGCGACGAGGAATTGGCCAAGCTGCCGCCCAACATGCGCGACCCGATACGGTGTCCGCGCGAGCGCTCGCCGCTCAGCATGGAGGTGCATGTCAACGGCGCCCGGATGCTCAAGCGCGTGGCCGAGCCCGGAGGCCTGTCCAAGGACGGCGCCGCGGCGATTTACGAGCGCCTGGTGGTGCCCGCGGGCAAGCAGCAAATCAGTGTGCGCTTCAACGACGATGTGCGGCCGGGAGCGCGGATCTACGAGTACGACGCCGACGTGACGCTGGCGCCCGGCCAGGTTCTGGTCATTGATTTCGATGCAGAGAAAGGCGGCATAGTCTTGCTATGAACACACATACGGTATCAGTCCACGACGGCAAGAGCCATATTACGGCTTCCACCCCCGCGCACTATGTGCTGCCGGGGACAACGGCCGGCAGCCGCCGGCTGGCGCGCGCCTGGCTCTGGCTCGCGCTGGCGGCGCTGCTCGGCTCGGGCCTGTTTTCCCTGCTGCTGGTGCTGGCGCGTACGCCGGGAATCAATACGCTGCTGCCACGCGGTGATTTCTTTCGCGTGGCGCTGGTGGTGCACGTCGATCTGTCGGTCCTCGTGTGGTTCGTCGCCATTGCCGGTATGCTCTGGAGCCTGAATCTCAGGCCGGTGATCACATCGGGAACGCGCCTGGCGGCCCAGCTCGCATGGGCGCTGTGCGCGGCGGGCGCGCTGGGAATGGCCCTGGCGCCTTTCGTCGATTCAGGCGCGGCCATCATGGCGAACTACATTCCCATGATAGACAGCGCGGCCTTTCGCGCCGCATTGCTGGTTTTTGCCGCCGGCGCTCTCGTGCTCGTGCTGCTGACGATGATCTACACGGTGCCCATCGGCCCGGCGGTCGATGGCACGGGCGCCCTGCGTTTCGGCCTGCACGCCAGCGCGGTGGCGGCGGCGGTGGCGCTGCTTGCCTTCGGCTGGTCCCTGGCGGTGATGCCCGAGGGCTTGCCGGCCGATGCCTATTATGAAATTCTTTACTGGGGAGGCGGCCATGCATTGCAGTTCACCTGGACGCTGCTCATGCTGGTGTCGTGGCTGGTCCTGGTGCATGCCTGCGGCGGCCAGGCACCGCTCAGTCCGCGCATCGTATTGCTGTTGTTCGCGCTGGCGCTGGCGGGCGTCTTCGTGACGCCGCTCGCCTATCTCATGCACGATATCGGCAGCGTGGAGCATCGCAACATGCATACCTGGGCCATGCGCCTGGGCGGCGGGATGGCGATTGCGCCGCTGATATTGGCGGTGCTGCTTGGCCTTGCGCCGCTGCGGCAGCTGGCGCCGAATCTGCGGCCGCTACGGGCGGCCGTCCTGGCGTCGCTGCTGCTGTTCGTGGCCGGCGGCCTGATCGGGTTGACCATCAATGGCAGCAATGTGCGCATTCCCGCCCACTACCACGGCAGCATAGTGGGCGTCACGCTGGCCTTGATGGGCATGGTCTATTGGCTGCTGCCCAAGCTCGGCTACGCCGCGCCCTCGGATCGCATGGCGCTGCTGCAGCCCTGGCTGTTCGGCGGCGGGCAATTGCTGCACATCATCGGCCTGATGTGGTCGGGCGGCTATGGCGTGCAACGCAAGGTGGCCGGCGCGGAGCAGGTGCTGCGCAGCACCGGCGAGATCGCCGGCATGGGCTTGATGGGCCTGGGCGGGCTGTTGGCCATTGCCGGAGGCATGCTGTTCGCCTTGGTGGTCATCCGCGCCATGCGAACAACCGCGGCCACGCTCACTGAACAACAACAAAGGGATGGCGCAGCATGATAACCCTGGTGCAACGCATACTGCGAGCCGGATTCATGGCTATCGAAGCCGTATTTAACCGTGCTTTCGGCAACCGCATGAATCCTTTTTATCACCTGGGCAAGATTTCCTTCTTCCTGTTCTGGGTGATCTCCATCACGGGCCTGGTGCTATACGCTTTTTTTGACACCAGTGTGGAGGGCGCTTACCGGTCGGTGGAGGCGGTCTCCCACGGCGGCTGGGGCCTGGGCAATTTGATGCGCGGACTGCATCGCTATGGCTCCGATGCCATGGTGCTGACCATGCTGCTGCATATGCTGCGCTATTTCGCGCTCGATCGCCTGCGCGGATTCCGGGCGTTTTCCTGGATCACCGGCGTGGGCCTGTTGTGGTTGACCTATGTTTCCGGCATCAATGGCTTCATGCTGCCTTGGGACCGCCTGGCGCAGTTCATTACACAGGCCAGTTTCGAATGGCTGGACTGGCTGCCCGGCTTCGGCGGCCGGCTGATTCGCAACTTCATACTTCCGGAGCATGTCACCAACCGGCTTTTTTCGCTGCTGGTGTTCATGCACATAGGCATACCGCTGCTGCTGTTGTTGCTGATGTGGATCCATGTGCAGCGCGTGGCCAAGGCCAGCACGCAGCCGCCGCGGCCCATGGCGGTGGCGCTGCTGCTGACGCTGGCGGCGGTGTCCATCGCCGTGCCGGTAGCCAGCCAGGGGCCGGCCGACCTGCACACTGTGCCGCTGGAGCTCTCGCTGGACTGGTTCCTGCTGCCTGTTTTTCCGCTCATACAGGAAGGCCGTCTGGGCCTGATCTGGGCAGCGGCCGTCGGCTTGACGCTGGCGGGCATTGCGCTGCCGTGGTTGAAGCTGCACCGCCGTTCCGCGGCGGCGTACAGCTTGACCATACACCCAGGGCCCGCGCACGCCGTGGCGCGCCGTGATGAGACCTTGCTCGAAGCCGGCCTGCGCGCCGACCTGGCCTTGCCCTATGACTGCCGCTCGGGTGGTTGCGGGGTCTGTGTCTGCACGGTGATCAATGGGCGCGTCGATCTGGGGCCATACCAGGAAGCGGCGCTGACGCCGGCGATGCGCGCGCGCGGCATGGCTTTGATGTGCTGCGCCGTTGCGCTGGAGGATGTCGAATTCGAAGTGGAAGGCGTCGCTTCGCTGTCGCTCGATCAGGCGCAAGCGCCGCAGCGCTGGCAAGGCCGGGTGCAGCGCATGGAGCGGCTCGGGCCGGAGCTGATGCGGCTGTTCATCGCGTTGCCGCCGGGCAAGGTCCTGAATTATCAGGCGGGGCAATACATCAATATCATCCTCGACGACGGCTCCAAGCGTTCTTTTTCCTTCGCCAAAGCGCCGCCCGATCCGGCGCAGCCTGCTCCCGCGCCTGATGACGGCATCATCGAACTGCACGTGCGCCGGGTCGAAGGCGGGCGTTTCACCACCCATGTGTTCGAGCACATGCGGGTCGGCGACACTGTCGATTTCGAAGGACCGATCGGGCGCTTCACGCTGCGCGACAGCGAGCGCCCCATCCTGATGATCGCCGGCGCCACGGGCTTTGCGCCGATCAAGAGCATCCTCGAAGACGCCTTTCGCCGCGGTGTGCGGCGGCCCATCCAGCTTTACTGGGGCGCCCGCACGGAAGAAGATCTCTACCTCCAGGACCAGCTTGAACGCTGGCAGGCCGAACATGATAATTTCAAGTATGTGCCAGTGTTGTCCGGCCTCGCGGACGAAGCCCCCTGGAAAGGGCGGCGCGGCTTGGTGCACCAGGCGTTATTGACCGATCATCCCGATCTCAACGGCTACGAGATCTACGTTTGCGGTTCAGTGCGCATGGTCGAAGCCGCCGTACCCGATTTCCTGTCGCACGGCCTGGTCGAAGATTACTGCTTTTCCGATGCGTTCGTGCCGAATTCTCAGGCTCTGAAGAATGGTGGATGATGTCTGGTTATTGAGTCGGCCTTGAAAAATCCGAGGCTTTAATATCCGTGCCGGTTTCAGAGGCGGACCGTAAACCAGGGATAAATTGCGCCGCGTCCGTGTTGCACCGTGTATAGCAGCACGATACAATAGCTCATGATCAAGACCTTCAGACATCGGGGCCTACAGCGGTTTTTTGAAACGGGCTCGAAGGCCGGCATACAGGCGGCGCATGCTTCTAAGCTGGCGCGTCAGTTGCGGCAATTGAACGATGCGGCAGGGCCGGAAGACATGGACTTGCCCGGCTGGAATTTGCACCCGTTGAAAGGACGGGACTTGAAAGGCCACTGGTCTGTATGGGTTAACGGGAATTGGCGGCTGACGTTCATGTTCGAAGGCCAGGACGCCATTCTGGTTGATTACCACGACTATCACTAGGAGAACACGATGCGTATGCATAACCCTCCCCATCCTGGCGAGACATTACGCGAGGATGTGCTCCCGGCATTGGGGCTGTCCGTCTCGGAGGCTGCGCGCCAACTCGGTGTAAGTAGGGTAGCGTTGTCGCGCGTACTGCATGGACATGCAGCGGTTTCGGTGGACCTGGCTCGCAGGCTCGAGGCTTGGTTGCGTAAGCCCGACGGGCGTGGCCCCAGCGCCGAGACATGGCTTCGCGGCCAAGTCGCCTATGACCTGTGGCAGGCCGAGCATTCCGGCGGCGACCTTGAGGTCGAACCTGCTCACGCTGTTTCTGCTTGAATAGGCAAAATAAAGCTTTAGTGGGTGCGCAGGAACGGAAAAGCGCCTCATGGACGCCTCGATGATAAGGAAACAGGGCGAGCTTTGCCAACATGGCTAGCCGGCCGTACGCCGAGCGCCTGCATCCAGCGTCTGTCAGTCTGTAGACGTAGGTCGGCTCTTCATCATAAAAGGGGGACGATCAGCATTCATTAAACTTGTTTTTGCGAAGAACGAGCTTAATGGAAGGAATGCCGATGTCCCCAGTCGATTTTATCTTAGGAATCCGAGATGTCGTGATTGAACGCGTGGAGCGTGGCCGGGAGATTCATGTCTGGGCCCGGCCTGCCAGGCGCTCGGCCTGCATCCATTGCCAGCAAGAGGCGGTACGGATTAAAGCCACACACCAGAGAACGCTCAAGCACACCCGTCAGGGCAACCAGCTCATGGTGCTGCACCTGCGCGTGCCCAAGTACCATTGCACGGACTGCAATCGGTATTTTCGCCACCGTTTCGCCGGCATCCGGCCCCGGCGCCGGGCCACCGAGGCGTATCGCCTGGAGGTCTTCGAGGCCCACGACGGGGGCGTCAGCCAGCGCCAACTGAGTCGCACGCACCGGATCGGCAGCGCCACAGTCGAGCGCTGGTACCAGTCCTTTATCCGGCAGCGGGTCTCGGAGCTGTCTGGCCGAACGTGCCCGCAGGTGCTGGGCATTGACGAGCATTTCTTCAGCCGTAAGAAGGACTACGCCACCACGCTGGTCGATTTGAAGCACCATAAGGTGTTCGATGTGGTGCTGGGGCGTTCAGAAGCCAGCCTGCACGGCTACCTGAAGCGGCTACCTGGCCGAGAACAGGTGCGGGTCATTGTGATGGATCTGTCCGAGACCTATCGACGCATTGCCCAGCAGTACTTTCCCAATGCGATGATCGTGGCCGACCGCTTTCATGTTGTTCGACTGGTGAACCAGCACTTTCTGAAGCTATGGCAGCAGCATGATCCTGAGGGGCGCAAGAACCGGGGGTTGCTGAGCCTGATGCGCCGCCATCACTGGAATCTATCGTCGGTGCAAAAGGAGCGGTTGCACCAGTACTTGGCTCAATCGCCCGTGCTGCGGGCGCTGTACTTTGCCAAACAGCAACTGAACGGCTTTCTGTTGATGAAGCATCTGAAGGCCAAGCGTGCCAGGCAGATGTTGCCCAAATTTCTGGCGCTGATCCGGCAGTTCGCGCAAAGTCCAGCCAGAGCGTTGGCACAGACGCTCACATCGTGGCTCGAGCCCATTGTGCGCATGTGGCGCTTTACGAAATCCAACGGCATCACCGAGGGCTTCCACACTAAAATGGAGATGCTCTCACGCCGGGCGTATGGATTCAGAAATTTTGAGAATTACCGCTTGCGGGTCTTGGCCCAATGCGGCTGGAATGGTGTAATTAACCGAGTTTGACGAATGCCCTGATCCCCCGTTATGAACTGCACCCCAAAAGTTGGAC
>DJWC01000140.1 GCA_002441445.1 Pusillimonas sp. UBA6240 | reverse complement strand
AGCCGAACAGCATGACGCCCAGGAAGCCGGCTTCCAGGAAAAACGCGGTGAGCACCTCGTAGGCCAGCAAGGGCCCCGTGACGCTGCCCGCGAAATCGGAGAAATAGCTCCAGTTGGTGCCGAATTGGTAAGCCATGACCAGGCCCGACACCANNCCACGCCCATGCCGAAGTTGACGGCAAAGATCTTGAGCCAGAAATGATAGAGGTCCCGGTAGACCCGGTCGCCGGTCTTGAGCCAGCAGCCTTCCAGGACCGCCAGGTAGCTGGCCAGCCCTATGGTGATCGCGGGAAAAATGATATGGAAGGAGATAGTGAACCCGAATTGAATCCGGGCCAGCATCAATGCATCGAAATCCATGCCTTTGAGCCCTTTGGTTGCCCTGCTCTTGGCCGCGCCTGGCCGGCCGCGCCTGGCCGGCCGCAGTTCGCCGGCCACCGCTTGCCGCCCGCATCCGACCAGCTAGGCCTGCCAACCGCGTCTGGCCGCCGCGGCTACTTGCCACAGCCAACCCGACCTGCATGACCTGCCGCGTGCCGCCGCCGCGCTGGGCGGTCGCCTTTGAGCAGGCGCTGCCGGCAATGCAAGCTTATACACGTTGCACCGCCCAGTTGGTTCACTTTAACCGATGCGTACGGCTCCCGTAAACAGGCGATCTCCGGCCGCAAGCCCGCCGCCGTAACACCGCAGCGCCGAGCCGGCGATGGGCATGCGGCTTGCTGCATGCCGCCCGCAACCCATATAAAAGGAGAACTCGATGTTACGTAAAGTCAGCAGCCTGAAGGGCTACGCCATACAGGCCACCGATGATGAACTGGGCAAAGTCCAGGAAGTGTATTTCGACGATGAGCGCTGGGGGGTGCGGTATCTGGTTGTGGAAACGGGAACCTGGCTTTCCAGCCGCAAAGTGCTTATATCGCCCTATTCCATCAAGGGCGTCGACGACCTGGAAGAGACCGTCCATGTATCCTTGACGCGCGACCAAGTCAAGAACAGCCCGGAAATCGATACGCACCAACCGGTGTCGCGCCAGCTGGAAACAGAGTTTTCCGAATATTATGGCTATGGCAATTATTGGGCGGGGCCTTATCTGTGGGGCGTGGGCGGGTATCCTCTATATCCCGCGCCCGACGGCGCCGCCGCCATCCGTGAGACCCCCGAAGAGCTCGCGGCGCGCGCCGCCGGCAACCCCGAGGACGTGCATCTGCGCAGCAGCGAGCAGGTCACCGGCTACCACATCGCCGGCACCGACGACGAAATCGGCCACGTGGAAGACTTCATATGCGACGATGAAACCTGGGCCATACGCTATCTGCTGGTGGATACCCGCAACTGGTGGCCGGGAGGCAAGAAAGTGCTGCTCGCCACGCACTGGATAGACCGCATAGACTGGACCGAATCCATGGTATGGACCAAGCTTACGCGCGACCAGATCAAGAACAGTCCGGAATATGACGACGACCTGCCGCTGGATCGCGATTACGAAACCCGCCTGCACCGCCATTACGGCCGGCGGGCCTATTGGGACGAGTGAACGGCGCCGGCCGCGGTCAGCACGCCGGCCGCGGCAATGGCGGAAGGCGTGTCGCCCGCCAGAACGGCCGGTTGCGAAAACGCTCTGCCCCCGCCGGGCGGCGGCGGGTTCAAATGCCAAGCGGTTTCCCAATGGCCGTTGCGCCTGGCCCGGATCCAATAGTTTTGTTCGACTCCGGCGGCGCGCGCGGCCACATATAGCGTCCCGCCGTTGACCTGCATGGCGGGAGGCGAGGCCGCCGACTCGCCCAGGCGCACGGCTTTGCCTTCCTCCACCAGCCAGATGGCGCCGTCCGCGCCCAGGGCGCCGACGATGCTCCGCCCGCGTTCATCGATGGCCACCGCAGGCCGGCCCCGATAGGCGAAGCCCAAGTCTTGCGGAGGCTGCCAACCCTCTTCGACATCGTCCACGGGGCTGTGAAGCCTTGCCGCCATCATGTGGCCGCTCGCCCTGTCCCGATAGTAAAGCGTGAGCTCGCCCTTCTCCGCGCATGTCGCGGCCAGGCCGCCCGCTGCGGAGTCCAGAGCCAGCCTGCGCCATGCGCCCCAGTGCGCTTCGTCTTGCCGGTCGCCGGCGGCATTCGCCAGCACGCTGGCCCACAACCGGCCGGTGCGATCGGCGGCAAATGCGACCGGGCCGGCATCGCAATGAGCCAAAGCCGCCTGAGGCACGGCCGCGGGCAAGGCGGGTAAAGCCTTCCAGGCCGACCAGCCCGAGGCGGCGCCGCGGTATTCCGACGCGTGGAAGATGCCGTCATTGCCCATGCCCAGCGCCCATAACGGGCCCTGGATGGTGACCGCGGGCATGTGCAGCAGGCGCGCCCCAGCGATATGGCGCCACCCCTGCCAGCGTCCCTGCGCATCCTGGCGGCTGGCCCAGATCATGCCCCCGGCGTCGCGCGCGAACACCCCCGGCCGCCGGTCCTGGTAGGTGAACGCCGCAAGCGGATCGGCGGTGCGTCCGCCCAGCGTCTGCCAGCCCTGCCGCAGGCTGTCCCAGAAACCGGCCGCCCGGCTGACTTCGCCCACGGCGAACAGACGCAGGCCGCCGCCGCTTTCCGGCAGCAGCACCGGCGCGGCATCGCGGCGGGAGACATAATAGATGCGGCCCACCCATGCGGCGGCCGGGCCGGCTGGCTCCAGGCAATGCTCGGCGCTGGAGCAATAGCGGTAATCGTCCCAGGCATAGCGCCTGAACGCTTCGCTTTTGTCCTGGGTTTCTTGCGGAGACAAATTCGCCGCGCGTTCCTGGCTGGGATAGTCCACGTAGGCGATCTCGGCATAAGACCCTTGGTCTTTCAGTATCGCATCGTGCACCAGGCGCGCGCTGGCGATGTGGTCGGGGTGATCGTGTCCGGCGCAGCGCCAGCATAGCTGGGTATAGGGAACCTGTATGGTGTCGTCCATATGGCGCACGGTGGTCGGCTGGTATTCGCGGATGATGTCGCCGATCGCGTCCACCAGGTCTTCGCGCGTATAGCTGCGGGCATGAGGCCCCAGCGAGTCGGCGGTCTTGCCGGGCACGGATTCGGCTTCGCTCAAGGGCGTCAGGCTGCCCCAGCCCTTGCCCAGCCAGGGGTCTTTGAGCCGCATGGCCACCAACTGTATGCGCGGATTGCCATTGAGGGTGAAGCGCGCGTACCGGCGCCCCTGGTATGAGGCGACGTCTTCGGTCCAGAGGTTGGGCGCCTGGGCCATATAGGCATAGGCGGCCCGGACGCCGCGCTCGCGCCCCAGCATGTACGGCTCACCCTCGCCGCGCTCGCTGGCCGTCAGGTAGACGACCTGCACACAGCCGCCGGCGTCGATGGTCGCTTCGATATCCGGATTCATGAACAGCAGGTCGTCGTCCTGGTGCGGCACGAAAACCAGGTCTTTCACGCCGTTGCACTGTATCAGGGCGGGCGCGGACAGCGTGGCGGCCATGCCGGGGCCCGGAAGCAATCCGCCGCCCCATAGCAGGGCGCTCAGCCAACACAGCAGGCAACGGATAGCATTCAAGATGGGAGGAAGACAGTGGTTTGGTTGCCGGCAATTTTATGTCTCTTCTCGCCGCGCCGCATCAGTGTTTATACGGCGGTCCGGCGGCCCGGCGGCCCGGCGATCCGGCGATCCGGCGGCGGTTCAGGCTTGCGGCGCCGCGCCGCCGGCTTCCATTTCGCGGCGCAGCCGGTAGGCATCGGTGCTTGTATCCATGGCCACGTCGTCCCACACCAGGCTCTGGCCCGCGGCGACCGGCCGGACCAGCTTGACCTGGTGCGCCAGGCCCAGCGGCAGGCCGCCCAGGCGGGCCGATGTCGCGGCGGGCAGCAGCTTGCCCCATACGGTATAGCCGCCCTCGCCGTCCAGGATTTCGCCCGGGCGCAAATCCCTTTTGGCGGTAGCGACGACATCCGCCTTCCATGCCGTGGCGACGCCCGTGGGTTCGCCGCGCAATGCGACCGACGCCACCGACATGCCCACTTCCAGGCCGATGAGATGCCAGCGCTTGTACAAAGTGAAATACCGCCCGCTGGGATCGGTATGCGCGTTGTACTCTTCGAAGCAGTGCTTGATGTAGTCGGTTTCCGCCTCCACGGTGACCCATACGCCCATGCGGATATCGTAGGGAATGGCGCGGCCGTCTTTTTCCAGCGACGACACGACTTCCACCATGCCCTTGCGCTCCAGAACCCCGCCTTCACTGACGGGCCGGGTAACGAAGGGAATGTCCTGGATGCCGGCGGGCGGGTAAAGCAAGCCGTTGGACGGCACGCCCAAGCCCGTGGCATTGGCCACGGCCGCGCTTTCAATCGACGGCTTGGAGCCATCCAGAAAGCTGTTGAACATTTTGGGATTGAGGCCGCCGCGCTCCGCCTGTTCCGGAGTCAGGCCGTAGTAGCCCCATACCGTTTCAGGGGTGGACTGGGCGAAATGCGGCAGCCATTTATGGCCGCGCCCGGCGGCCACCACCGGAAAGCCGCAGGCACGCGCCCAGTCGACCAAGTCGCAGATCAGCGCCGGCTGGTCGCCGTAGGCCAGCGAGTAGACCACGCCCGCCTGGGCCGCCCTGCGCCCCAGCAAAGGACCGCAAAAAGCATCGGCTTCGACTGTGACATTGACGACATGCTTGCCGTGATCGAAGGCCTGCAGGCAATGCTGCACGGCGGCGATCGGGTTGCCGGTGCATTCGACGATGATGTCGATATCCGGGAAGGCGACCAGCGCCTGCCAGTCGTCCGTGATCCAGGTCGCCCCGGTCCGCAAGGCGGCCTGAGGCGATTCCGCCTTCAGGCGTTCGCCGTCCCAGCCCACCCTGGCCAGGTTCGCCCGCGCCGTCGCGGGGGATAGATCGGCGATGCCGAGCAGGTGCACCCCCGGTGTGCGCGGCACCTGGGCGAGATACATGGAACCGAATTTGCCCGCGCCGATCAGGCCGATGCGTATGGGGCGGCCTTCGGCGGCGCGTTGCTGCAGTTTGGCGTACAGGCTCATGGTTCCCTCATTGGTTTGTGCTTGGTTTGCGGTTGTGGGATGTAGTGTAGCGGGATGCGGTGCGGCGGCCGGCGGCGCAAATCACCGGCGCCGGCTTTTTTTAGCCGCCCGGCGCTTGACCGCGGGCTGCGGAGAGCCCGACCACGTCAGGCGGAAGGCGTCGGTCCTGCGCACATTATTGACCAGCGCGGGCCTGAAGCAGGCCAGGTTGATACCGCCCGGGTGGCGCACGCTGGGATATACGATGCCCAGCGAGCCTTCTTCCAGCAGCCTTTCGGCCAGGGCCTGGGAGGCAATGTAGCTGGCCGGATCCAGGCAGCTTTTGAAGCCCGCCGCGCGGCGGATATCGTGGAAGCGGCCGCTGAAGTCGGCCAGAAAAAGCTGATAGTCCACACTATCGTGGAAGTAATCGATTTCCGCGTATTCCACCGTCTTGTGGAAAATGATTTCGGCCAGGGCGGTGTCGATGTCGAAAGCGCAATACCAGGCGCCGCGCAAGCCATTGTTGAAACGGCTGCCCTCCGGACGCGGATAGGCATAGGCCGCGTTGATGATGCGAAAATGGGGCACGCCGAAAACGAGCTCGTCCACCCCTATGCCGGCCATGAGCCCGCGTTCGGCGGCCAGTCTTTGATTGGTGGCGTTATCCAGCGCGAACAAGTCCGCCAGTTGGTCCGGGCTGTCCGCCAGGGGCGCCAGCACGGAATCCTCCTGGTCGGCAAAGCGGGACGGCAGCAAGCGGCAAGTGTCCTGCTGCCGGATGTCGGCCAGCGGCGGATTGCGCGGGGTCGCCACCGGCTTCAGATCCCGCCCCGGCGCGCATCCAGCAGCTGGCGTACCGTTTGCATGGCCAGCAGCCCGCCTTCCTGCATGTAGACCAAAGGCGTCTTGCCGCCGAAGATGATATTGCGATTGGGCAGCTTGACCCATTCATCGGCAAGCTTTTCCCCATACAGGATGTGCAAGGCCTTGTAGATGCCGATCAGGTAGGAAATACGGGTGATCCGGTCGACCTCGAGCACCCTTGCGGGCTTTTTCTTCCATTCGTACAGCGCACTGGGCGACAGGCCGCCCAGCAGATAGCAGGCCTCTTCGTCGCGCAGGCCCCAGGCTTGCGCCAGCTTGAAAAAACCCTTCAGCGCCGACTGCGACAGGCGCTCGCGCGTGGGTTTGTCGTTCAGGTCCGCAACAAGCGCCGGTTCGAACCGGCTGAGGGGGTAAGCGTAGGCCAGGCTCATAGTGTTCTCCAGTTATGGGTATTTTACACTCCATATCTGGAAAACAACAGTGCCGTATCCATCGCTGCTATACACGTCGGCCGCTGTACGCGCCATTGCTGAACGCACCGGCCGCCGCCCGTCAACTGGACAGCAGCACCACTCCGGCGACGATCACGGCGCAGCCGCTGATCCGCGCAATGGAGATGCGCTCTTTCAGGATGAAGAAGCCCGCCAGGGTGGCGATCATCAATGAGCTTTCCCTCAAGGGCGCGATCAGGCTGACCTGGCCGCCCAGGCGGTAAGCGTACAGCACCAGGATATAGGCCAGTGGCGACAAAATGCCGACGGCGGCGGCATAAGCCCATTTGCCGCGCATCTGCTGGACCATTTCGGCGCGCCGCATCCATGCGCGCGGGGCCATCAGGCCCACATTGCCCAGCGCCGACAGCCAGTCGAGGACGACGGGCGCTACCAGCAGGACTTTGACGCTGTAGGCGTCGGCCACGGTGTATGCGGAGATGAACAAACCGATGAAGCAGCCCCAGAGCACGCCCGCGCGCGCATGGGGGGAGGCGAAACGGCGCAGATTGCCGCCCGAGGCGATCAGCAATATGCCCACCACCACGCAAGCTATGCCCAGGATGCCATAAGTGGATGGACGCTCGCCCAGCAGCATGAAGGCGGCTAGGCTGGACAGCAAGGGGCCCGTGCCTCGCGCAATGGGATACACCACGGTCAAGTCCGCCGCCTGATAGCCCCATTGCAGGCAAAGGCTGTAGCCCAAGTGCAGCACGCTGGACAGCGCAACAAAGAATACGACGGCGGTGCTCCAGTGCATGCCGTCGCTCCAGAGGATGTAGACGACCCACGGCGCATAGACCAGCACCGAGAAAAGCCGATAGGAAAAGACGAAATGCCCTGCCGCCGCTTCCGCTTTCTTGGAAATGAGGTTCCAGGCGGCGTGCAGCGCCGCCGCCGCAATCACCAATGCGAAAATATCGAAGGTCATGTGTTGCGAGACCGGGCCGCAGCGTTGTATTAGAGAATTTCTTCCAGGACGGCGGCGGGACGGCACAGCCGCACGCCTTTTTCCGTAACGACGATGGGCCGGTTGATCAGGATGGGGTGTTCGGCCATGGCGTCCAGCAGGCGCTCGTCATCGGCCGCTTCCAGATTCAGTTCCTGGTACAGGGCTTCCTTGCTGCGCACGGCGTCCCGCGGGCTCAGGCCGGCGGCGGCGATCAGGGCCGCCAGCTGGGCGCGGGTGGGCGGCGTCTTCAGGTACTCGATGATTTCAGGCTGCAGGCCGCGCTCTTGCAAGGCCTGGAGAACACTGCGCGATGTGCCGCAGCGCGGATTGTGATAAATCGTGGTCATAGCCGTTTTCGCTTTTTATTGGTCGATGAGCCGCTGCGGCCTCCGGCCGCGCCCTGCTCGCCACAGTTCGACATAAAGCGACATCTTAGCCGAGTTTCGCCCTCCGCTGAGTTCCACACCCTGCTCTGCCGAGGTTCATCTCCCGTCGACGCCCGCCTCCTATTATCCGCTCCGGCTATTTTGTTCCTTTGTTGTTTGCGCCCTGTTGTCGGCAACACTTTGCCGTTGCGAATACTCTGCTTGTACAAGCGCCCGCGCTGGATGAAAATAAGGCTTATCCTTATTTCGCGCGCCGCGCCGGGCCCGAGGCATCGACGTCCGACGCGCCGGCCTCCGATGCTGCGGCATCCGCCCCTTCTGCGCCCGGCGCTGCGGCGCCCGGCACTTCTGCAGCCGAGGCTACGGCGCCGGCGCGATATTTCAGGGAACCATCATGGCTATCGCTCTTCGTTCTGGCCCGCGCTCCATGGCGGCCTATGCCCTCATCGCCGCGATGTGCATGGCGCCATGCGCCGCTTCGGCCCAGTTGCGCACCGGCGCCGACGCGCCGGATTTCACGCTGGAAGCGACGCTGGCGGGCAAGGCCTTCGAATTTTCTTTGTCCGACGCGCTGCGCAAAGGCCCGGTGGTGCTTTATTTTTATCCGGCCGCCTTCACGAAAGGCTGCACGATCGAGGCCCACAATTTCGCCGAGGCCACCGACGAATTCCGCCAGTACGGCGCAACCGTGCTGGGCGTCTCGGCCGACGACCTGGAAAAGCTCAAGGAATTTTCAGTCAGCGCCTGCCGCAGCAAGTTCGCGGTGGCGGCCGACCCGGACGCCAAGGTCATCAAGGCCTACGAAGCCCAAACGGCTTTCAGGCCCAATATGGCCAGCCGCATTTCCTACGTCATCACGCCGGACCGGAAAATCTTTTATGAATTCAGCAGCTCCAGTCCGGACGATCACGTGCCCAATACCATGGCCGCCGTGAAGCGCTGGGCCTCAAATGGTAAAGTAGGCCTAGCGCAATAAACCTTGCGAGCAACGCAACGATACGAAAAATGCCGGCATCCACGATACACGCCTTCACCGCCACATCGCTAGGTGGCGAAACGATAGCGCTGTCGCGCTACGCCGGCCAGGTGCTGCTGATCGTCAACGTGGCCTCCGAATGCGGTTTCACCCCCCAGTATCAAGGCCTGCAGGATCTCTACCGCGCCTACCGGGACCGCGGTTTCGCCGTGCTCGGCTTTCCCTGCAATCAGTTCGGGGGACAAGAGCCGGGCGACGCATCGCAGATCGCCGCTTTCTGCTCCGCCAACTATGGGGTGGAATTTCCCATGTTTCAGAAAATCGAAGTCAACGGGCCGGGCGCACACCCCTTGTATGCGTGGCTGAAGGGCGAAAAAGCGGGCATTCTGGGCAGCGCCGCCATCAAATGGAATTTCACCAAGTTTTTGGTGGGGCGCGACGGAAAAGTGCTGCGGCGCTATGGGCCCGCCGTCAAACCCCAGGCCTTGCGGGCGGACGTGGAAAAAGCGCTGGCAGCGACGGCAGGCTGAGCGGGCCGGGCCGGCATTGCCTGGGTGCAAGCCTGAGCCTCAACCCATGAAACGATAAGCTGATAAGCAAAGGATAGGAATGATAGACCTGTATTACTGGACCACTCCGAACGGCCACAAGATCACTCTCTTCCTGGAGGAAACGGGGCTGCCCTATAAAATATTCCCCATCAACATAGGCAAAGGCGATCAGTTCCAGCCCGATTTCCTCAAGATCGCGTCCAACAACCGCATCCCGGCTATTGTCGACCGCGCCCCCGCCGACGGCGGGCCGCCGATTTCCGTTTTCGAGTCGGGGGCGATTCTGCTCTATCTGGCCGACAAGACCGGCCGGTTCATACCGGCCGACCTGCGCGGCCGCACGGATACGCTGCAGTGGCTATTCTGGCAGATGGGCGGCCTGGGCCCCATGGCGGGGCAAAACCACCATTTCAGCGGCTATGCGCTGGAAAAGATCCCCTACGCCATAGACCGCTACGTGCGTGAAACCGGCCGCCTGTATGGCGTGCTGAACAAGCGGCTGGCGGACCGCGAATTCATTGCCGGCGAGTATTCCATCGCCGATATGGCCTGCTATCCCTGGATCGTGCCGCACAAGCGCCAAAGCCAGAATCTGGACGGCTTCCCGCACTTGAAGCGCTGGTTCGAGGCCATTGCCGCCCGCCCGGCCACGCGCCGGGCCTACGAAAAAGCCGACCAGATCAACACAGCGCCTTCCGTCAGCGATGAGCAATCGCGCGCGCTGCTTTTTGGCCAAGACGCCCGGACTGTAAAATGAGCCGATTCCTATTCGATTCGCCCATGACGTGGCTTGCATCGCTGCGGCGGCCCCTGCGAGCATGCGCGCTGGCGGCTGCGGCCGGCCTGCTGGCCGCCTGCGCTAGCGGCGGGCCTCCCGCCAATATCTCGCTGATCCCGGCCGAAACGGGGGACATCTCCAGCAAGGACGGCGTCTTCACGCAGCCCGTCAAATGGGAACGCGTCAAACCCGGCTGCAAAGGCGACTGCCCCAGCATCAAGGTGGATTCGATTGTCTTTCCGGGCATCCCCAGGCTGACCGAACTGGTCGACCATGCTCTGGCCATCATGACGGGGGTCAGCGACAGCCAGCGGCCCGCCTATGCCACGATCGCCGAATACGAAGAATATTTCTGGAAGACGGCGGCGCCGCGCGATTCCGCCGTGCTGGCGGCCAAAACGCGCTACCGCAATCGCAATTTGACCGCGATAGAGCTGAATACCTGGCAGTACTTCACCGGCTCGGCCCACGGCATATCGGCGACCCAGTTCCTGAACTGGGACAATACCGCGGGCAAAGTGCTGGGCCTGGCCGACATACTCGAGCCGGGCAAATCCGGCGCTTATGTCGCCGCTTTGCAAGAGGCGCATCGGCGCTGGCTGCAGTCCAATCCGGCCGCCCAGGAGGATCCGGAAGGATACCGGCGGATGTGGCCCTTCCAGCCCAGCGAAAACTTCGCCATCACGGATCAGGGCCTGGTGGTGAAATATGATTCCTACCAGATAGCTCCCTATTCCTCGGGCCAGCCGGAATTGCTGATACCCTACAGCGAATTGCGCGGCATTCTGAAGCCGGCCTACATCCCCGCTTGAAACCCAGGGCCCGCGCCGGGCGGCGGCCGACCGGCCGCCGTTGCCGGAAACGCCTCAAGGAGTGGCCGGGCCGCCTTTCTCGAAACGCTCCAGGTCGAAATAACGCGATGTGGAAGAAGCGGGCGCGGCCTTGTCCTCCGCTTTGGCGGCCTGGCCGTCGGAGCCCCCGGCATCGACAGCGTTCAGATCGACGGTTCGGACGCCGTCCTGCCCCGCCGTGGGCGTATCGCCTGCCGTGTGGCCGGCGCGGTTGCGCTCGCGCAATGCCGCACGATCCGCCAGTATTTTTTCCGTCAGCTTGTCCAGCTTGCCGGCCAGCGCATTGTGGTTCTTCAGGCGCGCCCAGTCGGCGGCGTCCCGCTTGAGCGCATCCTGCATGGTGGGGTCGGCGCCGGCATTGAGCAGCAACTGCGCCACCGGTTCGCTGCCGCCGTAAGCGGCCATCATCAATGCGGTGATGCCGTCGGGGCCCGGCGCATTGACCAGAGCCTTGTTCGCAAGCAGCATCTTGACGGTGTCCACATGGCCCTTGGACGCGGCGTACTGCAAAGGCGTCCAGTCCAGCTTGTTGACCAGCGCGCCCCGGCGGATGAGCTTTTGCGCCCGCTCGGTTTGGCCCGCCACGGCCAGATACATCAAGGGGGTTTCCTTGCTGGTGTTCATGGCGTTGACGATGGTCTTGGGGTGAGCCGCCAATACGTCGTAGACCTTCCAGGCGCCATCGCGTATGGCCTGCATGATGGCGGGCTGGCCTCTGGGGCTGAGCTCGTTCGGGTCCGCGCCCCGGGCCAGCATGGACTTGACTTGTTCGGCGCGGTCGTTGGCGATATCCACCCACCAGTCCGACGGATTGGCGGCATGCGCAGCGGCCGCGACCAGGATGGCGGGCAGGCCCGCCATCAGCAAGCGGCGCAAATACGCAAGGGCGCCATGCCAAAGCGGCGCACCGCCGGACCGGGGAGCCGGCGGCCGGATTACGGAAGGGAGCAGCGTAGTGATATGCATGGATTCTTCAACCAGGGAAATCGGATGGGGCCAGGCGGGCCGGCTGCCTTTCCGGCGTCCATGGACGCCGCAGGCCGCCGCGCAGCGCCGCGTATGCCTGCCATTTTAAGCGGCTTTCAGTTTATGTTTTTGCTGCGGGCTTTATAGCCGGATCGCGATACTGAGGCATGGCGCGCGCGTGGCGCAAACCGCTATGCTGAAGTCCGCATCTCGCCGAACAGCGAGCCGTCGCTGGATGGCGATGTGCCTGAAGGCGCTGCGGCAATATACTCTTAGCTGTCGTGATGAAGTGAGTAACGAGGCGTTAATCGTGATGAGATTCTATATTTTATTTTAGAATAATGTATAAATATCATATAGTTATGAAATTTTTATCATAAAACACATTAAATAAAATACTTTAAATAAATTGCTTTAGGTTAATCATCTTGATGTTTAAAAATTTTAAAGAAAGCCCGGATGGACACTAATATATGTTCCCGGCATTAGCGGCACCCCGCAAAGCGGCAATGGCTTTCACATCCTGAAGGTGGCGACGCGCAGCCCAACTGGCCAGTAACGGGCCGCCGCGCCCCAGCCGCCTTCCCCAGGGCCGTAATCGCTGCTGCGGCAGGCGCTCATTGATGGTGACGCAGACGCTCATCACCACCAGATAAAACTAAAGCATTACTTTAAATAATTTATATTAAAAGCAAAAAATTAAATTACTTCTTTATCTTATTGAAAAGCCTGAAAAAATTATCGGTCGTCTGCACGCCGACTTCACTGGCGGAAATTCCGCGTAAGTCGGCGATTTTTTCCGCGACGTGCATGACCTTGGATGGATCGTTCAATTTGCCCCGAAAAGGCACGGGAGCGAGATAAGGGGAATCCGTTTCGATCAACAGGCGGTCCAGCGGAACCTTGCGGGCCACATCCTGCAACTCCACGGCCTTCTTGAAAGTCACGATGCCGGACAGGGAAATATAGAAGTTCATGTCCATCGCAGCCCGGGCGACTTCCCAGGACTCGGTGAAGCAGTGCATCACCCCGCCGCATTCCGCCGCGCCCTCTTCCTTCATGATGCGCAAGGTATCCTCGCTCGCCTGGCGCGTATGGATGATCAGGGGCAAGCCGCTGGCCCGGCCGGCGCGTATATGGGTGCGGAAACGCTCGCGCTGCCATTCCAGCGGCTCGGAAAGCCGGTAGTAATCCAGCCCGGTCTCGCCTATGGCCACGACTTTGGGATCCCGGGCGAGTTCCGCGAGCTGATCCACACTGGGCTCCGGCGTATCTTCATAATCCGGGTGCACGCCCACCGAGGCATACAGATGAGGGTGCGGCCGCACCAATTCCAATAGATTCGGCCAGTCGGGCAGGTTGACGCTGACGACCAGCGCATGACTGACCCGGTTTTGCGCCATGCGGTCCAGGATATCGGGAATATTCTGCGCCAGTTCCGGAAAATCCAGATGGCAGTGGGAATCTACATACATGGAAATCTGTCTAAGAGTGTGGCGTCACGCCGCGTGTTGCCCATATTGCGGTCGGCAATGCGGCGCGTGCAAAACTTCAAGTTTAGCTCAGCAGCCTTCAAGCCGAAGATCGGCGCCTGATCCGGCATGACTCGGCCCGATCCAGCGCACCACGGGCCTGGCGCGGCTTAGGGCGGCGCCGCCAAATCCAGCACGGCCGGCACAGGCAGGCTAGACCTTAACGCGGCCCAGCCCAGAGCGCCGTGATCTAGCGCGGCCCGCCCCGGCAAGCCAATGCCACGCGCTGCAAGGCGCTGTGGGCGAACAGCTTGGCGTTCAGCGGGTGGCCGGCTATGGCCCGCTGCTGGGCCAGCCACCTGGCCGTCTCGGCAAGCTGCGCCTGATCGGCGCGCTGGCCTATGGGCCGCAGTCGGGCCTCCATGCCGGGAAAATAGCGCAAGGGCGCGCCCGCGCCCGCCAGGAGCAAATCCAGGAATAGACGCTGCATCGCATCTAGCCACAGTTCCGGAGGCAGTTTTTCCAGTTGATCCGCCAAAGGCCCGATATCCGGCTCTTGCGCGGCCGCCACCACCGACATGAATTGCGCCAGCCACTGAGGGCAAGGGCTTTCCCCGGACTGCGCCAGCTCTTGCGCACGCAAGGGGGCGCCGCCGGCGGCCGCCAGCCACTGCTCCGGCTGCGCGACCCCTTGCCCGGCCAGCCAGGCCAGGCTTTCGTCTTTGCCCGGCACAGGCAAAGGCAATCTGCGGCAGCGTGAAACCAAGGTGGGCAGCAGCCGGTCCGGCGCATCCGCGACCAGCAGAAAGACCGTATGTTCGGGCGGTTCCTCGAGCACCTTGAGCAGCGCATTAGCCGTGATCAAGTTCATGGCCCTTGCCGGATACAGCACCGCCACCCGCCAGCCGCCGCGGTGCGTGGCGGTGTTGAACCAGGATCCCAGTTCGCGCAACTGCTCGACGCGGATTTCCTTGGACGGCGCTTTCTTGGCCGCTGCGCCCACCCGCTCGTCTTCGCCTTCCATTGGGCCGCCGCCCTCTTCCAGCGCAATGGCATCCGGGCGTATGCGGCGCAGATCGGGGTGGTTGCCCCCCGCCACCCAGAGGCAGGCGGAGCAATGCCCGCAAGCCAGCCCCTGGACAGGCTCTTCGCACAGCAGGCTGGCGGCGGCGGCAAGGGCGAACCGGCGCTTGCCTATGCCGGGCAGGCCGTGGATCAGCCAGGCATGGGCGAAGCGCTCGCGCTCTTGCAACCAGCGGGCCGCCAGGGTTTGCTGCCAGGGCAGGAATTGGGCGGGAGCGCTCATAGGCTGCCGCCCGCCCTGGCCTTGCCATGTTTTTCCAGCAAGGCGTCGATATCGCGCAGCAAACCGGCGCGTATCGCATCGACGTCCAGCGTGGCGTCGACGATGCTGATCCGCTCGGGATGTTCGCGCGCGCGCTGGTGATAGGCCTGCCGCGTCCTTTCGAAGAACGCCGGGCCTTCGCGTTCGAACCTGTCCAGCTCGCGGCTGCGGGACAGGCGTTCGCGCGCGACCTCCAGCGGAACATCGAACAGCCAGCTGCGATCCGGCTGCAGATCGCCCTGCACCCATCTTTCCAGGACGGCGATGCTGGCCGCGCCCATTTCCCGGCCGCCCCCCTGATAGGCGTAGCTGGCGTCGGTGAAGCGATCGCAGACCACCCAGCGCCCCGCCGCGAGGGCCGGTTCTATCACCTTGGCGATATGTTCGCAGCGCGCGGCGAACATCAGCAGAGTTTCGGTTTTCAGGTGCATGGGCCGGGTCAGCAGCAATTGCCGCAATTGCTCGCCCAATTCGGTGCCGCCCGGCTCGCGCGTGGAAACCACTTGCAGCCCGCGCGATTCCAGCTGTTCCACCAGCCAGCCCACGTGCGTGCTTTTGCCTGCGCCATCCACTCCCTCCAGGGTAATGAAACAGCCGCGCTGATTATCCATTAGTTTTTTCGCCCAAGGATGTATTTGGCTACGGCCCGATTGTGGGCGGCCAGGTTTTCGGAAAATTCGCTGGTGCCGTCGCCGCGCGATACAAAGTACAGGAATTTATGGCTTTCAGGATGCAGCGCCGCGGACAGGGAGGCGCGGCCGGGGCTGGCGATGGGGGTGGGCGGCAGCCCCGGCCGCGTATAGGTATTCCAGGGCGTATCGGTGGCGAGGTCCTTCTTGCGTATCCGGCCCTCGTAGCTTTCGCCCATGCCGTATATGACGGTGGGATCGGTTTGCAGCGGCATGCGCAGGCGCAACCGGTTGACGAACACGCCCGAAACCCGGTCGCGGTCGGCGCCGTGGCCGGTTTCCTTTTCGATGATGGAAGCTAGGATCAGCGCCTCGTACGGAGTTTCGAGAGGCAATTGCGGGTCGCGGTCCTTCCACATGGCTTCCAGCATTTCCTGCTGCGCACGGTAAGCGCGGCGCAGCAGATCGAAGTCGGTCGAGCCCGGCACGAATACGTAGGTATCCGGGTGGAACAAGCCTTCAGGGCTGCTTGCCGCCGTCCCCAGGCGCGCGAGCAGTTCTTCGTCCGTGACGCCATCCAGAGTCTGCTTGATGTGCGTATTGTCGCGCAGCGCCTGGCGCATGCGCTGGTAGGTCCAGCCTTCCACGAAAGTCAGCCTGGTCTGCGTCATGTCGCCGCTGGCCATGCGCTCCAGCAGCGTGCGGGGCGTGTCGCCCTTTACGGCCTCGTAGGCGCCGGCCTGCAGCAGCTTGTCCTGGCCCGTGAGCCGGGCCAGCAGGACGAAGCCGTCCTCGTTGATGCGCACGCCGGCCTTGTTCATGGTTTGCGCGATGCTGCGCGGCCGGCTGCCGGCTTCGACGATGTAGTCGACGCGGTCGCCATCCAGCGCTACCGGCTTTTCCGTCCAGTACCAGGCGTAGCCGCTAAGGGCCGTGGCCGCCAGCGCGAGCGCCAGAAGCAGGTAAAGAAATATCAGTTTGAGTTTTTTCATGCAGCGGGAAAGAAAGCCCGGCTTCCTCGGGACAGGATCGCCTGGCAATAACACTCAAGTGTAGCGCAGCCCGGCGCCGCGGCGCAGCCTCGCGGCGACGCGTGCGTGATGAATAGATCACGCCGCGGGCCCGCGGTTCCGTGATGCCGCGCCGCGGCAAGAAAACGTGAAGCCCGTTATCATAAACGGGCTCTATGTCTCTTTCGTATTCTCGTAGCGAGTGCTCCACGTCATGACTTCGTCTTCCCCCTATCCAGCCCGCCTGCCCGATCTTGCTGTCATCGATATCGCGGGTGCGGATGCAGCCAGTTTCCTGCATAGCCAACTGACCAACGATGTCGCGGGGCTTGCTTCCGGGCAGGCCCGGCTTGCCGGGTATTGCACCGCCAAGGGGCGATTGCTGGGCACCATGGTGGTATGGCGGGACGAGACTTCCGAACCGGCCACGCTCCGCGCCCTGGTCAAGGCCGACATCGCCGCGCCTTTGATCAAGCGGCTTTCCATGTTCGTGCTGCGGGCGAAAGCCAGCCTGACGATCGCCGACGCGCTGGTCTACGGCGTCATGCTTCCGGGCGGGCCGGATGCCGGCCAGGCCGAGGCCGACCCGCAACCGGATCCCCCCGCTACGCCGGCGCAGGCATGGCGGGTGGCGCACACCGAGGCCGGCACCTGGATAAGCGCGCCCTCTGCGCAGCAAGATCTGCGGCGCTGGTGGCTGATCGCCCCCGCGGGAGGCCGGCCGCGTCCGGACGAAAGCGAACCGGCTGCGGACACCGGCGCGGCTGCGCAATGGCGGCAACAAGACATCGCCAGCGGGCTGCCCTGGGTGCAGGCGGCCACCCAGGATCTTTTCATCCCGCAAACCATGAATCTGGACCTGATAGACGGCGTCAGCTTCACCAAAGGCTGCTACCCTGGCCAGGAAGTCGTGGCGCGCAGCCACTATCGCGGCACAGTGAAGCGCCGCATGGCCTACGGCCTGGTCGAAGAAGCCGGCGCGCTCGATGCGGAATCGCTGCCGGCCGTCGACACCTTCGACGCACGCCAGCCGGACAACCCCTGCGGCCGTGTCATGAATGCGGTGCGCGTGGGGCCGGCCATACACCTGCTCATGGAAGTCCAGCTGGGCGATCTGGGCGGGGCCGACTTCCGGCTGGGCCGGCCGGACGGCCCAGCCATAAGCGAACAGCCTTTGCCCTATCCGATCGAGACCGAGGCCTGAATCGGCCGCAGGCCGCCAGCCGCGCAGCCCCAGGCCTCAAGCCGCCAGGCAGGCCGGAACGCCCCGGCGGCATCCCCGCCATGCCGGCGCCCCGCCCGGCCTTTGGGCGCTGACCCTCTGCACCAGGCGGCGCGCTCAGTCCAGCTTTTTGTACAACTTCAGAATGCTGGAGAAATCCAGCCCGCCGCCGCCCTGGGCGCTATGCAGGGAATACAGGTTGCGCGCCAGTTCGCCCAGCGGCACGCTGGCCCTGGTATTCAGGGCGGCTTCGGCTGCGAGCCCCAAGTCCTTCAGCATCAGGTCCACCCCGAAGCCGCCGGCATACCCCTTGGATGCGGGAGCGTGGTCCATGACCCCCGGCCAGGGGTTGTACAACTCGGTCGCCCAGTTGCGGCCGGAACTCTTGGCGATGATGTCGGACAGCACCTTGGGATCCAGCCCGTTCGCCGCGCCCAGGGCGAGCGCTTCGGATGTCCCGGCCATCAATATGCCCAGCAGCATATTGTTGCAGATCTTGGCGACCTGCCCGGCTCCCGCCTGGCCCGCATGGAAAATATTCTTGCCCATTTTTTCCAGATAAGGCCGGGCCGCATCCAGATCCGCCGCGTCGCCGCCGACGATGAAAGTCAAGGTGCCGGCGGCGGCGCCCGCGGTGCCGCCCGAAACCGGCGCATCCACCATGCGTATGCCTTTTTCCTTGGCCGCTTGGGCGACCTTGCGGGCCGATTCGGGCGCGATGGTGCTGCATTCCATTACCAGGGCGCCCGCGGCGATATGTTCCAGCAGGCCGTTTTCGCCCAGATACAGGCCTTCCACATGCTTGCTGGCCGGCAGCATGGTGACGACGGCCTCGGCGCTGCGCACCGCCTCGGCCGCCGACGCGGCGGGCTTAGCGCCGGCCTGGGCCAGCGTCTGGACCGCGGCGGGCGCCAGGTCATAAACAAGCAGGTCGTGGCCGGCCTTGACCAGATTCAGCGCCATGGGCGCGCCCATATGGCCCAGGCCGATAAATGCGATGCAACTCATGTTTTATCTCCTTTAGTTATTGACCGGCATGATGCCGCCGGCGCTCAGTCGGCGCTGCTTGCGCCGGCCTCCAGATCCGATAGCGGATGCGCCATCGATGCCGGCCAGGGCGGCTCGAAGAACCGCCGCACCCAGGCTTCGGTCGCCTGCTCCAGCGTGGATGGATTCCAGGCCGGCTGCTTGTCCTTGTCGATGAGCAAGGCGCGTATGCCTTCCTGCAAGTCTCCTTGCACGCCGCACTGCAAGGAAACAATATATTCCTCGCGCAAGGCGTCGGCCAGGCTCTTCAAGCGGGCGCGGCGCAATAGCGTATAGCTCAGCCGCGCCGAGCCGGGCGAACCGGCCAGGAAAGTTCCCGCCGCGCGTTTCAGCCAGGGGTCCGGGCCGTCCGCCCATGCGGCGATGCCCGCGCCTATGGCCGCCAGATCGAAGCCATCGCATACCCGGCGTATCTCCGCCAGATTCGCCTGCAGCGGTCCTGGCGCCGGAGCCGCGGCGGGCTGGGAAGCCAGCAGCAGGCTGCGCAGCAGTTCATGGTTGCCCTGGGCCGCGGCGGACCAGGGCTGCGCAAGAAGGCGTTGCAGGAAGGCGTCCCAGCCGTCCGAAGCGAGCATATAGTCGGCCAGGCCCAGCGACAGGCAGTCGGCCGCGCCCAGCTGCGCGCCGGTCAGGGCCATGAACACGCCCACGCCGCCGGGCAGCCGCGACAGCATCCAGGTGCCGCCGACGTCCGGGAACAGGCCTATGCTGATTTCCGGCATGGCGTAGCGGGTGGTTTCGCTGACCACCCGGTGGCTGGCGCCCATGAACAGGCCCACGCCGCCGCCCATGACGATGCCGCTGCCCCAGCACAATATGGGCTTGGCATAGCGGTGTATCTGATAGTCCAGCCGGTACTCGGAATCGAAGAACGCGCGCGCGTAGCCGTTGTCCCAGGCGCCGCCGGTGTTTTCCTGCATGCCCCGGTACATGGCATGCAGATCGCCGCCCGCGCAGAACGCCTTGCCGCCGGCCCCCTGGATGATCACCAGGGCGATGCCGTCGTCCTTTTCCCATTCATGCAGGCGGGCGCCCAGCAAGTCGCACATTTCCAGCGACAGGCCGTTCAGGGTGGACGGCTGGTTCAGGGTCGCGATGCCGACCTTCAGGCCGTTGGCGGCCTGCGCCTCTTCAAACAATACTGGGGGGCTCATCGGATGTCGGCTCCTTTTTCAAGTATCTGGCGCGCCACGATGACGCGCATGATTTCGTTGGTTCCCTCGAGTATCTGGTGTACGCGGGTATCGCGCACCAGCCTTTCCAGCGGATAGTCTTTCAGGTAGCCGTAGCCGCCATGGATCTGCTGACCGTCCAGGCAGGCCTGGAAGCACAGGTCCGTGGCCAGGCGCTTGGCCATGGCGCAATAAGAAGAGGCATCGGGATCCTTGGCATCCAGCTTCGCCGCGGCCAGCCTGACCATCTGGCGCGAAGCCACGATATGGGTGAGCATGTCCACCAGCTTGAATTGCAGCGCCTGGAAGCCGGCCAGGGTCTGGCCGAACTGCTTGCGTTCGCCCATATAGCGGCGGGCGGCCTCGTAAGCGCCCTGCGCGGCGCCCACCGAGCAAGTGGCGATGTTGATGCGGCCGCCGTCCAGCCCTTGCATGGCGAATTTGAAGCCGTCGCCTTCGCGGCCGAGCAGGCAGTCGGCGGGGATTTCCACGTTCTCGAAGCTGATGGGCCGCGTGGATTGGCTGTTCCAGCCCATTTTCTGTTCTTTGCGCCCGTAAGAAATGCCCGCAGTATCGGCGGGCACCACGAAGGCCGATACGCCCTTGGGGCCGGCGTCGCCGGTGCGCGCCATGACGACCAGCACATCCGTGTCGCCCGCGCCCGAAATGAAGGCCTTGGAACCGTTCAATACATAAGCGGCCCCGCGCTTTTCAGCGCGCGTGGACAGCGAAGCGGCATCCGAGCCCGAACCCGGTTCGGTCAGGCAATAAGAAGCCAGCTTCTCGCCCGACGCAAGCGCCGGGCCCCAGTTCTCGCGCACGGTATCGCTGCCCCAGCTTCCTATCATCCAGGTGGCCATGTTGTGGATGGTGAGGAAAGCGGCGGTGGAGGGATCCACAGCCGCCATTTCTTCGAAGACCAGCGTCGCGTCCAGGCGCGGCAGGCCCAGCCCGCCTATGGATTCGGGCGCGTAGATGGCGCAGAAACCGAGCTGGCCGGCGCGGGTAAAGGTCGATCGGGGAAAGATGCCTTCGGCATCCCACCGGGCTGCGTGGGGCTCCAGTTCGCCGGCCGCGAAATCGCGGGCGGCCTGGGCAAAGGCCTGTTGTTCATCGCTGAGGCGAAAATCCATATGTTTGTCTCCTTCTTGCGGCGCCGCCGGATGGGCGGCGCCATGCCGTCCCTACCATAACGCCTGGATCGATATTGTTTTGTCGCATGCGTGACAATCATCCCGAGCCGGCGGCAAGCTTGGCCTTGCGCCGCTTGGGCCGGCTGCGCGGCTTGATCATATACGCCTCGCGGTGCTCGGCGCGCCGCCGGCGCGACTCCATGGGGTCGAACACCAGGGGCCGGTAGATTTCCACCCGGTCGCCGTCGGCCAGCACCTGGTCCAGCGAGCACGCCTGGCCGTAGATGCCGACCCTGGGCTGGTCGAAGGGATAATCGGGAAAAGCCTGCGCGAAGCAGCTGGCTTGCACCGCCTGGCCCGCCGTGGCGCCCGCGGGCAATTGCAAGGCCGCCGACCAAACGGCCGAGGCCTCGGCATAAACGACTTCTATGGACAGGATGGGATCAGTCGCCATAGACGGCTTGCGCCCGCTGCGTGAACGAGTCGATGAAGCTGGTGGCGATGCGGTTGAAAATGGGGCCCACCACGGTTTCAAGGGCGCGGCTGGAAAATGCGTACTCCATGGTGTAGACCACCTTGCAGGCGTCTTCGGCGAGCTCCTGGAAACTCCAGGTCCCGGTCAGGGCGGAAAACGGCCCATTGACCAGGTGAAAAGTGATGAGACCGGGGTAATCGTGTTCGTTGCGGGTGGTGAAGGTTTGTTTGATGCCGGCGATGCTGATGGTGATGGAAGCTTCCATTCCGCGCTCGTCCTGCCGATGCACCACAGCCCCGCCGCACCATGGCATGAACTCCGGATACTTGGCGACATCGGCGACCAGGTCGAACATCTGCGCGCGGCTGTACGGTACGAGGACGGAGCGCTGTACTTTATGCATTGAAGGTCGTTAATGGATAGAATGTACTGATTTTACAGTCTTAAACCGTATCATTCATGAGCATCGTCGACAACCGCAAAGCCACGCACGACTACTTCATCGAGGAACGCTATGAAGCGGGCCTCGTCCTGGAGGGCTGGGAGGTCAAGGCGATCAGGGCCGGCCACGTACAGCTGAAGGAAAGCTATGTCATCGTGCGCGACGGCGCACTCTGGATCCTGGGCATGCACGTCAGCCCCCTGCCTACGGCTTCTACCCACATCCACCCCAACGCCACGCGCACCCGCAAGCTGCTGTTGAAGGCGGAGGAAATCAGCAAGCTGATCGGCAAGGTCGAACAGCGCGGTTATACGCTGGTGCCGTTGAACCTGCACTACAAGAACGGCCGCATCAAGCTGGACTTCGGGCTCGGACGGGGCAAGAAGCTGCACGACAAGCGCGATACCGCGCGCGAAAAAGACTGGCAGCGTGAAAAGCAGCGCCTAATGAAGCACGATCTGCGGAATAAAAAAGACGCTTGATCGCCGGCGCGTCCCGGCGACGATGCCATGAGGCGGCTTCGGCTCGCAGGCCGGGGCACCCGCGGCGAAGCTGCTCGGACAACGCGGCGTCCGCGGCGCCGTGCGGCTCAGCGCAGCGTGAAGCCTTCCAGTTCCAGCAAGGCGAACTTGCGCTCCAGGCCCCCGGTATAGCCGTTGAGCCGTCCCGTATTGGCCAACACCCGATGGCATGGAACGATGATGGTGATGGGGTTGCGGCCCACGGCCGTCCCGACCGGACGGCCGTGCTGCGCGGTCAGGCCCGCCGCCACCGCGACGTCGCCGTACGAAACGCATTCCCCATAAGGGATGTCGAGCAAGGCGCGCCATACCTTTTTCTGGAAATCCGTGCCCTCGAGCCGCAGCGGGATCGAGAAAGTCCGCCGGCTACCGCTGAAATATTCGCCCAGTTCCTGCCGGGTCTGCTCGAACGCAGCCTTGGCGCCGGCGGGCGCGTCGTCCTGCGCCAGGGATAGCGGGCCCAACGCCTCATGGACCGTTTGCCGAGACCGCGGTTCGGGCATCCGCTTGCCGGCCATCGCGGGGCCGCCGTCCGGGCCCGCTGCGCTCGCGGCCGTCCGCCGCAGATTGTCCTGGCTGAAAAGATCCGTGGAAGGAAGATCCGTGGAAGGCGTTAGCCGATAGGCCTTGAAGTGTTTCAAGGGCATGCCCGACATCAGGCCGGCGGTGGGATCCGTGGACCGGGGCGGCGGCAGGCCCCGCAGCGCGGGGCAATCCTTCTGACCGATGAAATACAGGCCGGTCAGGTGTTCCCCGTCGGAGCAAAGCAGAATGGCCCCCAGCGGGGAGGCAAGCTGGGCATGGAAAGTCATAGTTTCAGCTCTTATTTCGTCCACCGCGGCCCGCGAGTGCGGTTTGCGGGCTGGCTCATCAAACCAATGTATCACCGAATGGATGGCCTGCGGAAGGTAACCCGCGGATTTGCGCTGCGCCAGGCCGGAATCTGGACGGCATGCATCCGGGTGGATGAGCTCGCCCGGGATGGACCAACCCGCGCACTGGTCCGATTTTAAGGCAGCTTCAGCTAATGCAGCTTCACCCGCGGAGCGCTGCGCTTGAGCAATAGCCGCCCTATCGCCAGCAAGCCGGTGCGCAACGGCCCCAGCACGGCCCGATGGTGCATCAGATGCAGACTCATGTACATGAGCCGCGCCAGCATGCCTTCCACAAACCAGTTTTTGCCCGACAATACCCCCATCAGGCTGCCCACACCGCGGTTGTGGCCCACGGAAACCAGGGATCCATAGTCGCGGAAGCGGAATTCGCGCGGCTTCGAAGGCGCCGCCCCGCTGATCCGGTCCCGCATCGCGTCCAGCAGGAAATTCGCCTGCTGGTGCGCGACCTGCGCCCGCGCGGGCAGCGAACGCCCGGCGCCCGCCCAGGGGGCCTGGGCGCAATCGCCGAAGGCGAAGATGGCGGGATCCGCGGTGCGCAGGCTGCCGTCCACGACGACCTGCCCGATGCGATTGGTTTCCAGGCCCAGTTGCGCCAGCAGCTCGGGCGCCTTGATGCCCGCCGCCCACACGCAGAGCTGGGCCGGATAGCGATGGCCTTCGCCGTCCACCAAGGCATCGGCTTCGACGGCGGCGACCCTTACCGAGGTTTTCACCGCCACGCCGCGATCGATCAGCAACTGTTGCGCGGCCGCGGACATCTTTTCAGGCAATGCCGACAGGATGCGTTCGCCGCCTTCCAGCAGGATGATGCGGATGTCCTTGCCCGGCTGCAGCGCATGCAGGCCATAAAAGACGCTGTCGGAGAAAGCCTCCAGCAGCTCCGCCGCGAGCTCCACGCCGGTTGCGCCCCCTCCGACGATGCCGATGTGCAGCACATGGTCCGGATCCTGATCCTTGCGGCGGCTGGCGGCGACGATTTCGTGCAGCAGCCTGAGCCGGAAGCGCTCGGCTTCCGCCGTGGAATCCAGCGCAATAGCGAATTCCGCCGCGCCCGGCGTGTTGAAAAAATTGGATTTGCTGCCCACCGCCAGCACCAGCGTGTCGTAGGGTATCTCGCGCGCGGGAAAGATTTCCTGCCGGGTATCGGACAGCACCGCGTTCACCTGGGCGATTCGGGATTCCCGGTCCAGTCCGCTTAATTCGCCCAGGATGAAGGTAAAGCCGCAATCCCTGGCCAGCATGAAATAGGAAAGCCCTTCGCGGTGGATGTCCAGCGTGCCCGCGGCCACCTCATGCAGCGAAGGCTTCCAGATATGGTCGCCGTCCTTGTCGATCAGCGCGACATGCCGCGGCCCGAACTTGCGGCCCAGCTTGCAGGCCAGCTCCAGGCCGCCCGCCCCGCCGCCGACGATGACCACCCTGTGCGTCCGATTGTCCGTCATGGCTGCTCCTTGCTGAGGGGATGCCGGCGCAAGCAGCGCGGCCGCATCCCAGCCCATGAATATCACAGGCTGCGCCCCGATGGCAAGGCGGCACGGCACGCGGCATCGCCGCCCGGGCGCAGGAAAGGGCGGCGCGTTGCGGACCGCCCCTTGCAGCTTATGCCCCTTATGCGGGCCGTCCTATGCAGGCAGCTCCGGGCAGGCCGCTCCGGGCAGGCCGCCCCGGGCGGGCCGCCCTACGGCGGCCGCGGCGCTATTGCTTGGCCAGGCGCTGCCAGGTATCGACCNNGCCGCAGATGCCCACGTACTTGCCGGCCTTCAGGCAGGCCTGTATGGCCCGGCGCAGCATGAACTGCACGGCCTCGTCGCGCTCGTCGAAATCCGCCGCCAGCAATTCCATGCCCGAATCCCGGTCCAGGCCCAGCGTGAGCTGCGTCATGTCGTTCGAGCCGATCGAGAAGCCGTCGAAATACTGCAGGAATTCCTCCGCCAGGATGGCGTTGGAAGGCACTTCGCACATCATGATCAGGC
>DJWC01000078.1 GCA_002441445.1 Pusillimonas sp. UBA6240 | reverse complement strand
GTCGATTTCGATCTTGTCGCCGGTGACGACGAAGATCGGCACCATCACTTCGAGGCCGCTCGGCTTGATCCTCGCAGGCTTGAGCACCTTGCCCGAGGTGTCCCCCTTGACGGCTGGCTCGGTCCAGGTGATTTCACGCACCACGCTGGTGGGCAGCTCGACCGAAATCGCCTTGCCGTCATAAAACACCACTTCGAGCGGCATGCCGTCTTCAAGGTAGCTGAGCGAGTCGCCCATGTTTTCGGCTTCGACTTCGTACTGGTTGTATTCCTCGTCCATGAAAACGTACATGGGGTCGGCATAGTACGAATAGGTGCATTCCTTTTTGTCCAGCACCACGACTTCGAATTTTTCGTCCGCCTTGTATACCGATTCGCTGCCCGAGCCGGTAAGCAGATTCTTGAACTTGAGCTTGACGACGGCCGCATTGCGGCCGGATTTGTTGTATTCGGCTTTCTGTACGACGAGGGGATCGTTGCCCACCATCACTACGTTGCCAACGCGCAATTCCTGTGCGGTTTTCATATGAAAAACTCCGGGGATTTCAGCTTGCTCCGCCTGATGCGGCAATGCACGGCTAAAGCAGAACCTACAAAACCCATTATTTTAACCTTTTCGCCGCTGCTGCGTGCAAAACCCTATCAGCGAGTGGGCCAAATCGGTTTGCCTGGCCAATTTGTCGCACCAGGAGGCGCTGGCCGCTGTCCATTCCCTCCAGTTGTTTCCCCGCAGCGCGGCATCCAGCGCGCCGGCCAGGGACGCATCGCCGGTATTCCAGTAGGTTTGCGCCCTGGCGGCTTCCGCACCGAGCGGCGACAGGCCCAGCCAGGCGTCGAGCTTGGCCAGGTGGGCGGCTTGCTGCTGCGGATAGAGCTGCCAGAGCAGGGGCTTGCCGGCCCACAGCGCCCTGACCAGCGAGTCTTCGCCGCGCACGCAATTCAGGCTGCCGCCCCACAGCAGGCGATCGAAGGCATCCTGATCCACAAAAGGGATCTGATGTACATGCACATGGCCATGCTGTCCTCGCGGCAGCCCGGGGCAGACTCCGGCGGGCACCAGGATGACGGCGGGCTCCGCCGATCTGCGTAGCGCATCCAGCAAGCCCTGCACGGGCGCATTCGGGTAGGCGAAGAGCATCACCTGGCGTGCGCCGCTTCGCAGCAGGCCTATCTGGGTGGCCGGCAGGCCGACATGGCCCAGCAGGCTCGCCTGCCGCCCCCAATCGGACAGCCAGTCTTCGCGGTCGGACAGCAGCCCCGGTTCGCGCAGCAGGCCTCCGGTTCCGGGCGTGAAGCCGGGAAAGAAAAATGCCTTGCGCAAGCCGTTGGCTTGCAGCGAGGGCAGGGCGTGGCAGCCCTCCACCCAGGATTCCGCGCTCAGGTATTCCAGGTTGATCCACAGGCTGTCGCGCTGGATCATGCTCTCGATGAAGGCCGCGGGGGGATCGCAGGCGAAGGCTTCGATGACGATCTCGCGCGCGGGCAAGGCGGGCGGGCTCTCGGTCCAGTGCACGATGTCCACGCCGCGTATGTTTTGCAGGTCGACGCCGGCGTTCACGCCCGGCTGGATGCGCGCGAAGCTGCGCAGGTCGTCCACCCACAGGCGCACGGCATGCCTTTGCGGCATGCCCGCCAATTGCCGGGCCAGCCGCCAGCACACGCCTATATCGCCGAAGTTGTCGACGACGCGACAGAAAATATCAAAGGAAAACCGGATCATTCAATGAAAGCGGATGGGATTCAGATCCGTTTCCTCGGGCAGTTCCGGATGCAGCATCTCGCCCAGCGGATTGGGGAAATGCGGAGCCCCGCAATCATCGCAGAATTCGCAGGGATATATGCCGGGCAGGCGCCGCACATCGCTTACGCCGAGCTCTTTCAGCAAGGCGGCGATTTCATCGGGCACATCGACGTGGCCCGCTTCCATGCCGTCGGCGACGGCTTCTTCTTTGCTGAGCACGGGCCAGATGCAGCCATAGATGACTTCATTGCTTTGGCGCGTGCTGAAACCGATGCGGTATTCCTCTATGGCGTTCTCGCCGCAGCCGGCGATGACCGCGCGCAGTTCGGCGCCGGGCAGGTGCGCGGCGGTATGCAGCCAGGTCACGGCGGCTCTCAGCGCCAGCGGCCGTATGCGCCTGTCGGCCTCGCGGCTGTTCACATAGTAGGCATCGGGCTGCAGATATTCGATCTGGCAACCGGTAAAAAGGGGCACCAGGATTTGCGCCGCGGCTTGTTCCCAGGCTTCGTGGCAATCCCGCCGCGATGGAAAGGAAAATTCGCCCTGCGCGACTTGCCAGCGGAAGAGCGGCTCGCCCCTGGGCGCGACGAGCGCGCCGACGAGAAAACGCGCATCGGCCAGCATGCCTTCCGGATCGGCCGCCCGCTGGACCAGGCCCGCGTCATGGGGCGCGCCCAGCGCCTGCAGGGCGAGGTTTTGGGTCCAGCCGCGGGTTTCCTGGAAGGATTGCGGCATCTGATCGAAATTGACCAGGTCCGGCAGCAGCGCCAGCCGCACTCCCGGCGCGGCGATATGCTCGGCCACCAGGGCCCTCAGGCCTTCGCGCTGCGCCTGATCCAGCTTGCCGTCGGGCAGGCGGTAGCGCGTCCAGGCGACCACGGGCGCGGAGAAAAGCAGGGCGTCGTAATCTTGCCCCTGCAAAGTCAGGGTGGTGGATTCGGAAAAGGTTTCCGCCTGCTCGACCAGGATTTCGTAGGCGTTGATATCGGCGGCAAGCAGATGGTCCAAGGCGGTTTCAACGGCCTTGTTCTTCCTGCCCAGCAAAAGCTTGTCCAGCTGGGCGCCCAGCAGGCGTTCCCAATAAACATCTTCTAGCCGGCTTCCCGAGCGCGCCAGGGCTTCTGTAAGGGCCAGAAGACGCTGGACATCGCGGGGCAGACGAGAGCGGGAAGGAGCAGACATTCGTAGCATGTATCGGTCAAAGAGATTTTATATAGTGTAACGTAGGCCAAAATGGAAATCCCCGGCGCGCCCTGCTGTGGGCGCGCCGGGGCGGTAGCGGCGCCGCGGCCTGGGCCGGGTCAGGCGGCGAGCAGTTCGCGCAATACGTAAGGCAGTATGCCTCCGTGCAGGTAATAATCGACTTCGGTGGCGGTGTCGATGCGCAGCAGCATGCTGACCTGCTGCGAACTGCCGTCTTTGCGGTGTATGGTCAGGGTGACATCCTGCTGCGGCCTGATGCTGGCTTCGATGCCGGAAATGTCATAGGTTTCCTCGCCGGTGATGCCCAGCGATTCCACGCTGTCCGCGCCCTTGAACTGCAGGGGCAGCACGCCCATGCCGACGAGNNGCGGTGGATGCGCTCGAAGCTGCGCGCCACCACGGCCTTGACGCCCAGCAGCTGCGTGCCTTTTGCCGCCCAGTCGCGCGACGAACCGGTGCCGTATTCTTCGCCGGCGAACACCACCGTGGGCACTTGGGCGGCCACATATTTCATGGCGGCGTCGTAGATGGACAAGCGCTCGCCGCTGGGTTGATACAATGTTTCGCCGCCTTCGAAACGGCTGCCGTCCGGCAGAGGGGGGATCATCAGATTCTTGATGCGCACATTGGCGAAGGTGCCGCGCATCATGATTTCATGGTTGCCGCGCCGCGAGCCATAGCTGTTGAAGTCCTGCTTCATCACGCCATGTGATTTCAGCCACTGGCCCGCCGGGGAGCTTTCCTTGATGGAGCCCGCCGGGGAGATGTGGTCGGTGGTGACCGAATCGCCGAATATGGCCAGAGCCCGCGCGCCTTTCACCACGGGCATGGCCGGCGGACGCATTTCAAAGCCCTCGAAAAAGGGCGGCTCGGCGATATAGGTGGATTCGGGCCAGGTGTAGACATCGCCGTCGACGCCGGAAATATTCTTCCAGAGTTCGCCCGGGTTGGTCTTGATCTCGGCATAATTGCTGCGGAAGACCGTGGGGTCCATGGCATGGCGAAGCAAGGCCTGTACTTCGGCGTTGCTGGGCCAGATATCGCCCAGCCAGACGTCGCCGTTCGTTCCCTTGCCTACCGGTTCGGTCATCAGGTCGCGCAATACGGTGCCCGCCAGCGCGTAGGCCACGACCAGCGGCGGCGAAGCGAGGAAGTTGGCCTTGATGTTGGGNNTGGATGCGCGCCTCGAAGTTGCGGTTGCCGGACAGTACGGCCGAACAGACCAGGCCGTTCTGGGTGATGGCTTCATTCAGGTCGGGCGTGAGATCGCCCGCGTTGCCTATGCATGTCGTACAGCCGTAGGCCGCCACATCGAAGCCCAGTTTCTCGAGGTAGGGCAGCAGGCCGGTCTTTTTGAGGTAGTCGGTGACGACGCGCGAGCCCGGCGCCAGCGAGGTCTTGATGTGCTTGGGTACGCTCAGGCCCGCCTCGACCGCTTTCTTGGCCATCAGGCCGGCGGCCAGCAGCACGCTGGGGTTGGAGGTGTTGGTGCACGAGGTGAT
>DJWC01000033.1:1895-19729 GCA_002441445.1 Pusillimonas sp. UBA6240 | reverse complement strand
TGCCGAAGTGGCGCGCCAGGGCGGCGCCACGGGAAAACCCGATGATATCGATGGGAATGTATTCCAGGGTGTTGCCGGCGGCTTCGAGTGCGTTCAGCAGCGACAGCCACTGCGTGTCGAGGATGCGGTCCGCGCTGAAGGCCAGCGCCGCGTCCATGTCCAGGTATAGGGAATTGCCCGGGCCGGAATGATAGAAGACCGGGCCGTCGCGGTAGGCCAGGCTCATTTTCCAGACATTGCTTTGGGTATCGGGGCTATGCCGGGTGCCGTCGAATGCGAACAAGAGCAAGCCCAGCGGGTCGGCATGGCGGCGCGGTTGCTGCCGGGCATAGCCCAGCGCCTGGTTGCGCGGCACGGGACCTAGCGGGTCGGGTTCCAGATAATGGCCCCATGCCGGCATATAGGTGCGCAGCAGATTGTCGTGCCAGCCCGTGGCCGGATCATGAACTTGCCCCGGCAGCCGGATATCCAGCGTCAGGTCGCCCGCCACCCGCTGCGCGGCTCCCAAAGGGTCGTAGCTGGCGAGCCAGCGTACCTGGCCCGCTGCGTCGGTCAGCAGGCGTGGCGCGCCCACCAGGTCGGCGTGGGCCCAGAACAGCCGGCCTTGCGGGGCGCCGGCCTGCTGATAATCAATGACGCCGACCAGGACCTGCTGCGCATAGATATAGCGCCGCGTGATGGAAAACGCTTGATCGGCAATCGGCGCGGGGCCCGCGGTTCGATGGGGCGGGCCGGTAGCCGCTGCCAGCCCGGCGGCGCTTGCGCCGACCGGGCCTGCGTCCATGTCGGCCGCTATGGTTTCGGGCGCGGTCGGAGCATGGTGCCGCCCTTCGGCGACCAAGCGGTTGTCCAAATAGAAATAATCGGTGGCGGCGCCCGCGGAGCGGCGGCTGATGCGATGGCCGAACGCATTATGCCGATAGTTGGCGATGGGCTCGCCGCCGCGCCGGACGCTTTCCAGGCGGCGGCCGGGCCCGTAGACCAGGTCGTGGCCATCCGCCGCGGTCGGCAGGCCGGATGCATCGCGCTCCACCTGGGGCTTGACGCTGGCCCCGCCGCGCCGCTGGGCGGCCAAGGAACCATCCTGGTTCCAGGCAAGCCACATCGATAGGCGTGTTGCCGCATTGGTTCCGGCATCGTCCGCGGCCTTGCCGCGCCCGCCTTCGGCGCCGATAAGCTGCGAGCGGCGGCTGTAGGCGTAGCGCCAGTGCTCGGCATAGTCCGCGGCGGGCACGGTGTGCCGCTCCGCTTGCAGCCGCCCTAAGGTATCGTAGTGATTGTGTTGCGTCCACAACACCTTGTCGCCCAGCGCCAGCGCCAGGCTGCGGGCTTGGCCGTTGCGGTTTTGCGCGACCTGCAGGCGCAAGCCGTTGCCATACAGATAGCCCGGCTGCGCTGCGAGGCTGTCTATGACGGTGTGGATCCGGCCCTGCGCATCATGCCAATGTATGGCGGCGAGCCGGCCTTGCCGGTTCCAGCGATAGGCCAGCATGCCACCTTCGGGCAGGTGGTGGCGGCTGAGGCGGTTGCGTTCGTCGTATGCGAAGGATTCCCGATGCTGGCGAAGGCCGCGGCGCACCGTGCGTTGCCGCAGGCGGCGGTCGGCGTCGTACTGACGCAATTCCGTTTCCTCGGGATGATGGATGTGTTCCAGCAGCCCGCCGCGCCAGCCCAGCGTGGTGAGCTGGGCATGGCGAGCATTGCTTTCGGCCATGCGTACCGGCCGCCCCGCGGCATCGTAATCGTAGTGAATGACGTCGCCATTGGCGAACAAGCGCTGTTCCGGCAGCCCGCGGGCGTTGTACCGGATGGCTTCCATGCCGGTCAGCGTGGAGCTCCAGCCTTGGCGCAAGCCTTGGGCGTGATAATTCAGCGACAGCGCCGGCCACCCCGAGGCGTGAGGCCGGACCTGCCGGATCGCACCCGCGGCGTCCCGGACGAGCACGGTACCGTTGATGTCCAGCAGCCTGCCTTGGACATCGTAGCGGGCCTGTGTGCCGGGCGGAGGGCAGCCCGCACAGCCCGCGCCGCTGACCGCGAGCAGCAGGTGGCGCCCGCCCCGGATCATGGTTTCGAAATAAGTTTTCCGCCCCGATGCATCGCGCGCGATGGTCAGGCCGGACTGTTGCGGGCCGGGCGGGCGCGCATAGTCCAGGCTGATTTTCCCGTCCGCGCTGTCGGGCCCGCCCGCGATGCTCAGTACGGCGCGGTTTTGTGCATCATAGGCCCAGGTATTCAAGCGGATGGCGCGGCCATCGGCCGCGGCCACCTCGATGCCGGTCAGGGACTGCGGATTGCCCGACTGGCGCTCGGCTTCGTACAGATAGCGGCGCTGCATGCCGTCGGGCCGGCGTACGTCCGCCAGCAGCGGCCCCGCCGACGGATGCCCTGGGCGATTGACATAGCCGTAGTGGAAACGCCCCTGGGGGGTGTCGACATGGCTGACATAGGGCCGTCCATCTTCGAGGCGATAGCTGAAGGAAAGCTGAGCGCCGGCATGGTTGCGCACGTGGGCGATGGCCCTGGCCAGCGGCCCGCCGGGCGGATGGCGCTGGATATCGACCCGGCCGCCGTCGGGGCCATGGATGCGGACCAGGTCGCCCCTGGCGTCGAACCATAGCCTGCGCCCATCGGGCCAGGCCCAAAGCCAGTAAGCGCCTTCCCGCGACAGGCTGCCTCGGGGGCCGGGCAGAGGCTTGCCCGCGGCCCCGGCAAAGACGACGCGGCTGCCATCGGCCTGTACCAGCTGCCAGCGCCCGCCAACATGGAACAGCCGTGTATCATAAGAAAACGCCCAGCCCCCGCCCAAGGCGGACTGGCGCAAGTCCTGGGCATTGTAGTGGCGCAGCAGTTCGATGCCCGGAGCTTGCGGGTTGGGCGGCAGGTCGGTTTCAAGCTGATATTTATTGCCTGTGGCCAAGTGTATGGGGTTGCCGGCGCCCAGATTCAGCGCCGGCTCGGCGGCCGCGGCGGTGGCGATGCCGCCGCGCGGGCATGGCGCGCCCAGCGAGGACGGGCCGCAAGTGCCTTGGGCGGGCGACATGGCGGGCAGGCAGGCGGCCCACCCCAGAAGCAGGAAAAACAGGATACGCGGCATATGTTCTCCAGCCGAAATCACCCTGCATTTTGCCGCTTGGCACTGTTACGAAGATGGAGTAGTGTATGGATGTGTCTTATAGGGGAAACCGATATGCTAGTTGTCTTTCACTCTAAAGCGGCTGCTGAAGTTCTGATGTTTTCCAAGCATGCATTGCCCATACTCAAGGCCGCGGGCAAGCCCTACACCGACACGCTGCCGGAGCGCGGCGTCATCACTCGCGACCAGCTCGACGCCGCGATCAAAGGCATAGAGCAGGCTATTTCCATGGATACGGAATCCGAATTTTCGGACGACAACGACGACAGCGATTCCAAAGCCCACCCAATTACCCAGGCAGTCAGTTTCCGCAGGCGCGCCTTTCCGCTGCTGGCCATGTTGCGCCTGTCGCGCGAGCAGGATGCGGACGTCATCTGGGAACCGGCGCCAACCTGGTAACGCTGGCAATGCGCCATTTCATTTTCAAGGGCATATATCGATGCACAGCACAGTAACGGTGGTCTTCGGTTCCGGGCGATCCCTGGAACTTGACGTGGAAGTGGAGCCCACGCCACAGTCGGCGCAGGCCGCCCGGGAATGGTTCGACCAGACCTGGCTGCGGCTGGGCTGCGAGCCGTTGCGGCCCAGCGGCAAAGTGCTGCTGCTGGACAAGATATTGGGCGTCGCGGATGCGCTGGGCCACACGCTGCTGGCGCAGGATGCGCAGCAGGCGCGGGAATACGCCGAGCGCACCGCCCTGGCCCTGGACAAGCCTCGCGTCACGGTCGATCTGCCGGGCATGGTGGTGGGCTTCTAGGCAGGCGCGACCAAGCCAGGCCAGACCAAGCCGGGCCGGCTCGGCGCGCCGGCGAACGCGCAGCGCGCTAACGTATGCCCGCGCGCATGAAGGACTGCACGAATTGCCGCTGGAACAGCANNAACGCGATCAGCAGCGGCGCGGCGCTGAGCAGCGTCGCCGCGGTGATGATGGACCAGTCTATGCCTTGGTCGGTCGAGGCGAAGACTTGCAGGCCGACGGTCAGCGGCCGGGATTCGACCGAGTTCGTGATGATCAAGGGCCACAGGAAATTGTTCCAATGGTGGCTGACCGACACCAGCCCGTAGGCCACGTATATCGGCCGGGCCAGAGGCACATACACTTTCAGCAGTATCTGCCAGCGGCTGGCCCCTTCCACGCGGGCTGCTTCTTCGAGTTCGCGCGGCACGGTCTTGAAGGTCTGGCGCAGCAGGAAGATGCCGAACGCCGAGGCGAAATAGGGCAGCCCAACGGCGAAGATGGTGTCGCGCACGCCCAGCCAAGACATCAGCCGATAATTTTCCACGATCAATACGTCGGGCATGATCATCAATTGCAGCAGCACCAGCATGAAGACCANNCCAGGTCGCGGCCGCGGAACTCGAAACGCGCGAAGGCGTACGCTGCCAGGGTGGACAATATGAATTGGGCCGCCAGCACCATGGTCACCAGGATGAAGGTATTCAGAAAATAGCGCGCGAACGGCGCCGCATGCCAGGCGGCCAGGAAGTTGTCCAGCGTCAGGGGGGCGCTCAGGTCGAAGTTGGTCGCATAGCCCGAGGGGTGGAAGGCCGCCCACAGCGTGTATGCCAGCGGCAAAAACCAGATGAGGCCCAATAGCCATGCGCCCAGGGTGTCGAGTTTTTGCGTCATTGATAGTGCGTCCGTTTATCCAGCCAGCGGAATTTGATCAACGCGGTGATGGACAGGATGAGCAGCAGCACCACGGAAAGCGTCGCCGCATAGGAAGTGTCCCAATAGCTGAAGCCCACCTCATAAATATAGAACAGCAGCAGCGTGCTGGCGTTGTCGGGCCCGCCCTTGGTCATGACCAGCACGTGGTCCACCAGGCGGAAGGCGTTGATCAAGGCATTCACCAATACGAACAGCGTGGTCGGCATCAGCAAAGGCAGCAGGACGCGCCGGAAGTACTGCCAGCGCGTCGCGCCCTCCAGCATGGCGGCCTCGCGCAAAGAAGGCGGAATCTGTTGCAGCGCGGCCAGGTAGAAAATCATGAAGAAGCCGGATTCCTTCCAGATGGTGACCAGCATCAGCGCGGGCAGCGCGCTGGAGCGGCTGCCCAGCCAGTTGGTGCCGGGCAGGTTGAACAGACCGGCGATCTGGTCCACCAGCCCGTATTGCGGGGTATAGAAGAACAGCCAGATATTGGCCACGGCGACCATGGGCAGGACGGTGGGGGTGAAATAAGCCATGCGCAGGAAGCCGCGGCCGGTCAGCCGGCGATTCACCCACAAGGCCATGATCAGGGCGATGGCGACCGAGACCGGTATGGTGATCAAGGCATAGATCAGGTTGTTCCACAGCGCCTGCCAGAATACCGGGTCCTCGCCCATCGCGGCATAGTTGTCGATGCCGACGAACATCGCCGGCCTGCTGGCCTTGGGCGTCGAGAAAAAGCTGTGCCACAAGGTCGACAGGGCCGGATAATGCGTGAAGGCGGCCAGCAAGACGATGGCCGGCAGCAGCAATAGCCAGCCATACACCGCATTGAGCGAGGATTGCTTCATGCTCAGCTTGCGCCTATTTGTAGGAGCGCAGCAGGCGGTCGGCGTCGCGCTGCGCGTCTTTCATGGCCTGTTCCGCCGTCTTGGCGTTGGTCAGTACGGCCTGGATGTTGTCATTGAGCAGCTTGGTGACGCGCTGGTTGTCATGAGTGGAAAATTCCGCCACGCTGACTTCGAGCTGGTCGCGCGCGACCAGGGCGGTGGGCACCTCTTTTACATAACTCTTCATTTTCTCGGTTTCCCAGGCGGCCGGCGTCACGGCCACATAGCCGGTGTCTATGCTCCAGGCCGCGGCGTTTTCAGGGTTGGTCATCCATTTCACGAAGGTATAAGCGGCCTGCTGCTGTTCGGGCGTGGCGGACTTGAACAAATAGAAATTGCCCCCGCCGGTGGGGCTGCCGCCCCGCTTGGCCTTGGGCATGGGCGCCACGCCGAAATCGAACTTGGCGTTCTTGCGGACATTGGTCAGATTGCCCGTGGTGGTCCACATGATGGCGGTCTTGCCGACCAGGAAATCTTTGGGCGTGGTGCCCCAGTCTATCGTGCCTTCGGGCATGACTTTGTGCTTGTAGGCCAGGTCGTGCCAGAACTGCAGCGCTTCTATCACGGGCGGCTTGTTCAGATAGACTTCATTGCCTGCCTCGTTCATCAGCAAGGCGTCGTTCGGCGTGGTCAAGGCCTGGAAGAGCCAATAGGCGAAGCTGCCCCCCGAGGGAATCTCCAGCCCCCATTGGGTCACTTGGCCGGACGCGTCTTTCTTGGTCAGTTTTTTCGCCTGCGCGACGAGTTCGTCCCAGGTGGACGGCGGCGCATCGGGGTTCAGCCCGGCCTCTTTGAAGAGATCCTTGTTGTAGTACATGACGATGGTGGACCGCTGGAATGGTATCCCCCATGTCTTGCCACCGGTCTGGCTATTGGCCATGAAGGCCTTGTAGAAACCGCCCAGCCATTTCTTGTCCTCGTCCGTCTTGATCAGCGGATCGAAGGGCACGATGGCGCCTTCATCGATCAGGGTGAACATGTCCGTGGAAAGCAGGACGGCCAGTTGCGGAGCGTGGCCGCCCTTGTGCGCGGTCAGGGCCTTGGCGACCGAATCCTGGTAGGTGCCGGCATAGATCGATTTGATCTTGATGTCGGGATGGCTTTGCTGGAATCGTTCGACCATGCCGTCGACGATTTTGGTGATGGGGCCGCCTACCGCGACGGGATAATAGAATTCGATTTCGACCGGCTTGGCCTGGGACCATGCGGGGGCCGCGCACAAGGCGCCGGCGAGGCTGATTGCAAGAGCTTTGAGAAAATTGCGTCGCATGATGTTTTCCTATCAAAAAGAAAAAAGGGACGTGGAAAGTCAAGTGGCGTGAATGGGCCGCAGGGCCAGGCCCGAGGCATCGAAAAAATGTTGTTGCGCGGGGTCCCAGCCCAGCGTGATGCGGGCGCCGGCATGCGCGCGCACATGCCCCGCCGTACGCACGGCGAGTCCCGAATTGCCGCCCAATTTGCAGATGACGATGGAATCGGCGCCGAAGTATTCGACGGCTTCGACGGTGGCGGGTATGGGCGCGAAGGACGAAGCGGCGGCGGCCGTCGGCGCCTCTGCGCCGTTCCCGGCCGCTATCACGGCGATGTGTTCGGGACGTATTCCCAGCTTGGCCGCAGCCGCCGGCATGTCCTGCAAGCCATGGCCGCCGCTCGCGATCAAGCCGCGGGTTTGATCGTCCAGGGTAAGCAGATTCATGGGAGGCGTACCGATGAAGCGGGCCGAGAATTCGCTGCCGGGTCGGGCGTAAAGCTGGTCCGGCGCGTCGTTTTGCTCGATGCGCCCGCGATTGAGCAGCACGACGCGGTCGGCCATGCTCATGGCTTCCGTCTGATCATGAGTGACATACACCATGGTGATGCCCAGATTCTGCTGCAGCGTACGAATCTCGCGGCGCATCTCATGCCGCAGTTGCGCGTCCAGGTTGGAAAGAGGCTCGTCCATCAGGCATACGGGCGCTTCGGATATGACCGCCCGGCCCAGCGCGACGCGCTGCTGCTGGCCGCCGGAAAGCTGGGAGGGCTTGCGGTCCAGCAAGCTCTCCAGACCCAGCAAGGCGGCCACCTTCGCCAGGCGCGGCTTGTATTGCGCCGGCGGTTCCTTGCGCACTTTCAGGCCGAAGAGGATGTTTTCCCTGACGGACAGATGCGGGAACAACGCGTAAGACTGGAACACCATGGCGATCTTGCGCTGCGCCGGCGGCAGATCGGTGACATCCCTGCCGCCTATGCGTATGCGTCCCGACGTGGGGCTGTCCAGGCCCGCGATCATTCTGAGGGTGGTCGACTTGCCGCAGCCCGAAGGGCCCAGCAGCACGGCGAATGTGCCGGCCTCCACCGTGAAGCCGATATGGTCGACCGCGGGCGCGGCGTCTCCGTATTGTTTGCTGATGTTGTCCAGGATGATGGTAGACATGCTTGTATTGCGCTAAAACGGGTAGGGGCCGGGAAAGTCGCCGATGTGGACATGGTGCGTAACCAGCCCTTGCGGGCCCATCCAGTGCAACTGGTAGCCGGGGGGTTCGAAATCGAAACACAGCTTCTTTGCGTTCGTGTCCAGGTCCAGCACGATCTGGTGCGCCGTACCAGGGCAAGTCGATGCCACGGTATTGCCGACCCGGCAGACGATGGTTCTGTGCAGGTGGCCGCACAGGATGCGTTCGATATTGCGATAGGGTGCGATGATTTCCACGAACGCTTCGCGCCCTTCCAGCAAGCCCAGTTCGTCCATTTTGCGGATGCCGGTTGCGAACGGAGGATGATGCATGAGGATGATGGTAGGCCGCTCGGGGGCCTGCGCCAGGGTGTCGGTCAGCCAGGCGAGGCGCTTGGGGCAAAGGCGGCCGTGGCTGCGCATGGGCACAGTGGTGTCCAGGGCCACGATGCGCAGCGGCCAAGCATCGATCGCGTAGTGCAGAAAAGGGCCGTCGCTGTGCAGATAGGCATGGTCCCCGAAGCTGGCGCGCAGCGCCGCCGGGCTGTCATGGTTGCCGGGGATCAGCAAAAAAGGCATGTCCAGCTTCTCCAGCAAGGGCTTCAATATTCGATATTCCTCGGCGCTGCCATGCTCTGTCAGGTCGCCGGTGACGACGACCACGTCGGGCCGGGGCTGCAGGCGGTTCAGGCCCGCCACGCAGGCGGCCAGGTGCTTTTCCGCTTGGATCAGCGCCGCGTCCTTGCCGCCCCGCTGAATATGCAGGTCAGTGATTTGCGCGATGAGCATGGCTTTCTCCGGGCGGGGTGATGGCGGCGGCGCTGGCGCCGGCGATCAGCCTGTGGGCGACTTGCTGGCTGCGCATGCTGCCTTGCTCTATCTGTTCGAGCAGGAGATGGCAGGCGACTTTGCCGATTTCGTAGCCCGGCGCTTCCATCGTCGCCAGGCTCGGCGACATGAAGGCGCCGTAGCGGATGCCGTCGAAACCGACGACCGAGATATCGCCGGGCACCGAAGCCCCCAATTCCTTGATGCTCGCAATGACGGCGGTTGCGAGCAGGTCGTTGGAGCAGAACAGGGCGCTGGGCGGCTTGGCGGCTTGCAGTATGCGTTGCACGGTGGCTGTGTCGGAACGCGTATGGCTGGGCATGATGTAATGCCGCACTTGGCCCATGCCCAGTTCCAGGGCGCGCTGCCGCGCGCCGGCCAGGCGGGACTTGGCGCGGTCGGACAGGTCGAGCGGGCCGCTGACGAAGGCGATGCGGCCATGCCCGAGGTGAAACAGGTGATCGACCATGTCGGCGGCGGCGGCGCGGTTGTCCACGGCTGCGCAAGGGTGCCTGGCGGATTCGTTGTAGGCCAGCACATAGTTCATGCGGCGCGCTTTCAGGGTTTTCAGTACGGAGCTGCGGCGTGCGTCGGCGACAGTCAGGATCACGCCTTCCAACTGGTGGTCGATGAGGCGCTCGACGGCGTCGGCCTCGAGGGCGGGGTCGTAATGGGTGACGGTCATCATGACGCTGTAGCCGGATTGGCGGGCGCGCATTTCGGCGCCTTCGAAGCAGTCGGCGAAGACGGGGTTGGATAGTGTGGGCAGGACCAGTCCCAGGGTGCGGGTGTTGCCGGACCGCAGGCTGCTGCCCAGGCGGTTGGGGCGGAAGCCATGACGCTCGGCGATATCGAGCACATGCTGGCGGGTTTCGGGCTGTACGAGCTCGGGCCGGTTGAAGACGCGCGAGACGGTGGCCGGCGATACGCCGGCCTGCTTTGCGATCTCCACGATAGAGATCGGATGGTTGCGCTTCCTTCCGTCCAAGTTGAGTCTCCTGTCGCTTTTCTGATGAAAACGTTTTCATATTAGACATCAACTATTGCCGGATTATTACAGGGATAACCCGTAATTTTGGAAGATGGAAGTTTGGGCCGTGCATGTGAATCCGTGGGGCGGCCTCCCCTCCGCTCCTCGCGCGCCCGCCGCGCGGGCTGGGGCATTCGGGATGCGAGCCAGCAAAAGAGGCAGCCGAAGCTGCCTCTTGAAGAAACGCTAGCGGGACTTTATCGGCCCGCGATGCAAACTACATCAAGCCGCCAGCGCCTCGGCTTTCTGCATGACCGCATGGCGGTTCACGGCGCTGAGGATCGCCTTGAAAGAGGCCGTCACGATGTCGCCGTGTATGCCTACGCCGAAGCCCGTGGGCGAATCGCCTACGCGCACTTCCACATAGCAGGCGGCGCGGGTATCCGTGCCGGTGCCTATCGCATGCTCGTGATAGTCCATGATCTTCACGTCCGCGTCCAGTGCGTCCACGAAGGCGGAGATGGCGCCATCGCCGTGGCCCACCAGGTTGCGCACTTCGCCGTTTTCCTCGACTTCGGCCTCGATGACGAACTGTTGGCCGGCGCCCGCCTTGGGGTCGCCCGTGATGCGGTGGCGGATCAGCTTCCAGGGCTGGTCCTGCTCCAGGTATTCGCTGCAAAAGATATCGTAGACCTGCGAGGCGGTGACTTCGGCGCCGGTTTCATCGGTGACGCGCTGTATGGCGCGGCTGAATTCGATCTGCAGGCGGCGCGGCAACACCAGGCCGTGTTCCTGCTCCAGGAGATAAGACACCCCGCCCTTTCCGGACTGGCTGTTCACGCGTATGACCGCATCGTAGCTGCGCCCCAGGTCCGCCGGGTCGATGGGCAGATAGGGGACTTCCCAGGGAGCGTCCGCTTCCTGGCGCGCGAAGCCCTTCTTGATCGCGTCCTGGTGGGATCCCGAAAACGCCGTGAACACCAGGTCGCCGACGTAGGGGTGGCGCGGGTGCACGGGCAATTGGTTGCAATATTCGACGCAGCGGCGCACCTCGTCGATGTCGGAGAAATCCAGCCCCGGGTGTATGCCCTGTGTGTACAGGTTGAGCGCAAGCGTGACCAGGTCGACGTTGCCGGTGCGTTCGCCGTTGCCGAACAGGCAGCCTTCGATGCGGTCCGCGCCGGCCATGACGGCAAACTCGGCGGCGGCGACCGCCGTGCCGCGGTCGTTGTGCGGGTGCACGCTGAGCACGATGCAGTCGCGTTTGTTCAGGTTGTTGTGCATCCATTCGATCTGGTCGGCGTACATATTGGGCGTGGTCGCCTCGATGGTCGCCGGCAGATTGAAAATGATCTTGGAGTTCGGCGTCGGCTGCCAGACTTCCGTCACGGCATTGCAGACTTCCAGCGCGAATTCCGGCTCGGTGGTGCTGAAGACTTCCGGCGAGTATTCATAACCCCATGAGGTTTCGGGATGCTCGGCCACGCACGCTTTCACTATGCGCGTACCGGCCAGGGCGATTTCCTTGACTTCGTCCTTGCTCATGCCGAAGACGATCTTGCGGAACGCGGGAGCGCAGGCGTTGTACAAATGGATGATGGCCCGCTTGGCGCCCGCGGCCGATTCCACGGTGCGGCGTATCAAGTCTTCGCGCGACTGGGTCAGCACAATGATGGTGACATCATCGGGAATGCGCTTTTCGTCGACGAGCTTGCGCACGAAATCGAAGTCGGTCTGCGATGCGGACGGAAAGCCCACTTCGATTTCCTTGAAGCCGATCTTGACCAGTTGCTCGAAAAAGCGGAGCTTGCGCTCGACGCTCATGGGTTCGATCAAGGATTGGTTGCCGTCCCGCAGGTCGGTGCTCATCCAGATGGGGGGACGGGTGATGCGTTTGCTGGGCCAGGTGCGTTCGGAGAAATCGCGTTCGAACGGAACGAATGGGCGATATTTATCGGCTGGATTGGAAATCATGGTGTGCCTCGTTGACGATGTATTGCTGTCCGGATCAAGCCGCAGCGCAGAGGACGAGTGTCGTGGAATGATGCTGCAGCGATGCCAAAATTAAAAATGTGGCGTGAATAGGCTGCCGAACTGCCACGCGACGCTAGGCCCGGCAACCGATCGGTAGCAGTAGCGATAGAGCCAGCGAGAGGGAGGACGCGCGCAGAGCTGCGCACCGAACACGTAGCGCCCCGCCGGCGGCATGGCCAGGCAAGGTAGCGCTAATGGGGAAGGCGTGTTCGGGTTTCATTCCGATAGTCCAACATATTTTGGCGAGTTTGGCAAGGGGGGCGTGGGTAAGAGCCGCCACGTGAAGACCTGGCCCCGGCATGGCGGCGATGCATGCGGGCTAGGGTGTGGTATCGAGCGGGGCCGCTTCAAGCAGGGCGGCATGGCGCCGCGCCAGCGTGATTTTCGCGTACCGGCCGCTGCGCATTTCCGCATGCGCGCGTTGTAAATCCCCAACGGTAATCGGTTCGCGGCGATCCTGCCAGGACCAGCGCAGGACTTCACGGGCCGCTTCTGACAGTTGCGCCGACAGCGAGGCGATGGTGTCTTCGCCGACCAGCTTGGCGCGGACGCGCCGCTGCGTGGCCTTGACGAAGCCGTGCAGAAAATAGGCAATAATAAGCGTGCACAGGGCGACGACCGCCCACCAAAAGAAAGGGTTGTACTGTTTCATGAAGGCAACCGCCTGTACGCCCAGCGCATGCAGGCCTTCATAGTCGATGCCGCGGCCGAACGCGACCATGCGGTTCAACAGGTCGTACCAGATCAAGGCGACGCCGATAATCACCACTACGCACAGAATTTTCTGGGCGGCGGTAAGTTTCAGCAATGTATTGCGCAGCAGCGCGCGGTCCTGGCTAGTGGGCGGTTGGGGCGGCGAATTTGGTTTCATACTCGTATTTTAACTATGCAATCGCGTCAATCCTTAGAACTTCGTCAGCATCAGCAATTGGCGTTGACGCCGCAGCTGCAGCAATCGATACGATTCCTGCAGCTTTCGGCGCATGAGCTGGAACTGGAAGTGGCTCAGGCCTTGCTCGAAAACCCCTTGCTCGAGCGTCAGGAAGAGTATGGCAGCGTTGAGCAGGATACGATAGCCGGGGATGCGATAGCCGATGAACACCAGGACCAGGACGACCGCTGGACCGATCTGGGTTATTCGGGCAGGCCGGCCAATGCCGATGACGAGCCCACGCGGCCGGAGGCCGCTCTGGCCGAAACCCTGCAAGACCATTTGCTCGAACAGTTGCGCCTTACCCGCGCCCAGCCCCGCGACTGCGCCCTGGTCGCCCTGCTGGTCGGCGAGCTGGACGAAAACGGCTACCTGCCGGTGCCCCTGCAGGAAATACTGGCCACGCTGCCTCCGGAGCTGGACGTCGGCATGGACGAATTGCAGACGGCCTTGCGCCTGCTGCAGTCTTTCGACCCGCCCGGGGTTGGCGCCACATCATTGAGCGAATGCTTGTGCCTGCAGCTCGATAGCGTGCGCGCCGGCGGCCTGCGGTCCGAGGGCGGTGCCGGCAAGGAAGTGGATGACGAAGTCTGGTCCTGCGCCAGGGAAATCGCGCGCCATCACCTGGGCTTGTTAGCCACCGGCAACCTGAAGCGCCTGCGGGAGGCCTTGGGCTGCGGCGAGCAAACCTTGCGTGCCGCCCATAACCTGCTCTTGAAGATGGAACCCAAGCCCGCGCGCGATTGGGCGGACAGCATGGCGGATTACATTACGCCGGATGTATTGGTACGCCGCGTGGGCAAGCGTTGGGTGGCCAGGGTGAACCCGTCGGTGATGCCTAAATTGGGCGTCAATGCTTTGTATGAGGGCATGCTGGACAAGGCGACGGGTTCGCCGGAACTGCTGGCTCAGCTTCAACTGGCCCATGGCTTGATCAAAAGCGTGCACCAGCGTTTCGTGACGATACTTCGGGTGACCCAGGCCATCGTCGACAGGCAGCAGGCGTTTTTCGAGCATGGCATGGGCGCCTTGCGCCCTTTATTGCTGCGCGATATCGCCCAGGAACTTGAGCTGCATGAATCCACGGTATCGCGGGCGACCAAGCTCAAATATGCCCAAACGCCATGGGGCGTGATCGAGCTGAAGCGCTTTTTCGGCACCGCCCTGCAGACGGATGACGGCGCGTCGACCTCGGCCGCGGCCGTACGGGTGCTGATCAGCAAAATGGTCGAAGAAGAATCCCCCAAAAAACCTCTTTCGGACAGCCAGATCGCTGCCCGCCTGGCCGAGCAAGGCGTGGTCATCGCCCGCCGCACGGTCGCCAAGTACCGCGAGGCTGCCGGTATCGAACCCGCCATCCTGCGCAAGGCGCGGGCCGCGATAGAGCCGCGCTGACAAGCGGTCGCGCCGACGACGGCCTGGTCCGCTCGTTGCCTGACGGCCGCCTCTCTGATGATTTCAGGGCGCCGCGGCAGGCAACCCGCTGAGGCAAGGAATCTGGAAAGAAATCCGGCAAGGCGATCCGGCAGGGAATTCGACAGGGAATTCGACAGGGATCCGGCGGCCCGCCAGCTGTTGCAATATCAGCCTGTCACAATATCGGCCCTTGCTTTTTTCCCATTCCCAGATGATAATTGTTCGCATGTTTATTTGCATTTGTAATGCGATTACCGAGCGGCAGGTTCAGGCGGCTGTGTCGGAAGGCGCTACCTCTCTTTCCGATCTCCAAGGGCAGCTTGGCGTTGCTTCCTGCTGCGGCTGCTGCGCGGAAACAGCCACGGAATATCTGCCCGGCGGCCGCTATGCCAGCCAGGCGGCCGTAAGCCACGCCGGTGCGCTGGTGGCGGACGCTGCCAACGATCCGGGACACGTCCTGGTGGAAATGGTCGAAGTTGCGGTTCGCCGCGCTTGAAACATTTGGTATCACAATGGCTGCCCGCTTGCGCTTTTGATGGCGCGGGTGTGTTTCAAGCCGGCCCGCGCACTGAAATTCCCTCTAAAATCCTCCTTGTTTCCTGACGGTTTTTCGTCGCCCGCCCTTGTTGCGACCGGGTTCCGGCGTCCTGTGCTGATGAATGGCATTAATAAGCCGATTCATTCTCATTCTCGAGCCCCATGCCGCCAAGGAGCGATCCGCTCCTGCGCCCGCCGCGCGGCTGGGCTGTAAATGGCATCCGAGCATGGTAGGCTTATAGGCGAGCAATGAAAAAGCCGCGGTGTTCCGGCCCGGGCGCTCGCTGCCGGCCCCTCAGCCGGCATTTCCACTTAGCTTCAGGAGCACGGCCATGAAAGGCGATAAAACCGTTATTCAGCATTTGAATGCGCAACTAAAAAACGAACTGACAGCCATCAACCAATACTTCCTCCATGCGCGCATGCTGAATCATTGGGGGCTGAACAAGCTGGGCAAGCATGAGTATGACGAATCCATAGGCGAAATGAAGCATGCGGACCGCTTGATCGAGCGCATTTTCATGCTGGACGGGCTGCCCAACCTGCAGGACCTGCACAAGCTGCTGATCGGTGAAAACGTCCCTGAAATACTGTCCTGTGACCTCAAGCTCGAAACCGGCGCGCAGGCGACCGTCAAGGAAGCCATGGCCTATTGCGAGTCGGTGCGCGACTATGTATCGCGCGACCTCTTCCAGGATATTCTGAACGACACCGAAGCGCATATAGACTGGCTGGAAACCCAGATAGGGCTGGTCGAGCAGGTCGGCCTGCAGAATTATCTGCAGTCGCAAATGGAAGACTAAGCCGCTTCATACAGCAGCCAGGCGCATATCGAGGCGCATATCGTGCCGGAACCGGCCGATAGCGATATGGCGCGGAAGCTTAAAAAGCCTGATTAAAAAGACTTCGCCGGGCAGTCGCTGACCTTGCCCCAGGCATTGTTGGGCTCGCAATACTTGTTGCGGGCCGCCCAGGCGCAGCTAGGCCTGTCGAAAAAGCCTTGAGCGCTGCAGGCCTGCAGGTCTTGCCGCAAGCTCGCTTGCCACGACTGGTTGTTCGGCGTGACCACAGGCGGCGGAGGAGGGGGCGGCGGCGCCATTTCAATAGGCTGCAAGGGCGTGTTCTGCCCCGCGGGCGCGGAACCGCCCAGCCCCAGGCCGCTGACATCGGCGATGCCTTGCAAGGCGGCGCCACCGCCCGACTGGGCGATCTGCATGGCCTCTTCCATGGTGATGGTGGTGGTCGCGACTTCGATATTGGGATTGTTTTTGGTGTCTTCCAGCGAGGTCTGCGGTATTTCCCAGGCGATTTGTTCGGGCGCTTCGGGGACGCCCAACTGGCCGCTCACCAGGGGCTGCGGAGGCTGGGCGACATACGGCAGGCCGTTGGCATCCAGCACCGGCACGGTCGACAATTCAGGATATTCAGGCATGACCGGAGCTACCGGGCCATGCGCGACCAGCCAGTCGCCCAGGCGCAGGCCGCCCCAAGCGGAAGCGCCTGCGGCGATTATTAATATTGCGAAGATCAAACGCCAGGACATCGATCACCTATTGTTGAAACGAGGAGCCTGCTCACGGACCAAGCCTTGGACGCGGGGCCGGCGCACCCGACGACCCAGGCCCGGATCGCGGCCGGCAAGCGAGCGCTTGCGGCGCTTATGCATGCTGGCCGAAAACCTGGCCGCCGTGTTCACGCATGGCGTGGAATTCCACGCCCGGGTAAAGCTCTTGCGCCACACGCAACTGCGCGGGCGAGCTGGCCAGGAAGGCTGGAGCGTCGACGACATCATAGGCGATGTTGGCGGCATTGGCATTCATGAATTTTCGCAATACCTTGGGGTCTTCCGCTGTAAACCAACGTGCCATGTTGTAACGTGAAGGCATCAACCGGGCGTCCACGCCGTATTCGGTCTTGAGACGGTGGGCGACCACCTCGAACTGCAACTGCCCGACCGCGCCCAGCAGCATGGCGCCGCCCGCGGCTTCCGGCCGGAACACCTGAATGGCGCCTTCTTCGCCCAACTGTGTCAGGCCCACCCGCAATTGCTTGGTGCGCAAAGGATCTTTGACTTCCACCGCCTGGAACAGTTCCGGCGCAAAAAAGGGCAGGCCAGTGAATTGCAGGTTTTCGCCTTCCGTCAGCACATCGCCCAACTGCAGGATACCGTGGTTGGGAATACCGATGACATCGCCGGCATAGGCCTCGTCCAGCAGTTCGCGCCGCTGCGACAGAAAAGACACGACATTGTTGGGGCGTATTTCCTTGCCGGTGCGCGACACTTTCAAGCGCATGCCGCGTTCGAAGCGGCCTGAACTGACGCGCACAAAAGCCACGCGGTCGCGGTGGGCCGGGTCCATGTTGGCCTGGACCTTGAACACCACGCCGCTGAACTTGGGCTCGTCGGGCTGCACTTCGCGTTGCAGGGCGCGGCGCGGACCCGGCTTGGGCGCCAGGTCCACCAAGGCGTCCAGGACTTCCTGGACGCCGAAGTTATTGATGGCCGAGCCGAAGAACACCGGTGTCTGCTTGCCCGCCAGGAAGGCGGCATGGTCGAATTCCGGCGCCGCCGCCTTGATGAGTTCGATCTCTTCCCGCGCCTTGGCATAAGCCTGGCCGAAGCGCTGGGCGATCGCGGGGCTGTCGCCCGGGATCAGCTCGTCTTCGTTGCCGCGTTTTTCCTGGCCGGCGCGAAACACGCGCATGCGGTTGCGCCGTATGTCGAAGACGCCGCCGAAGCTGCGGCCCATGCCCACCGGCCAGGAAAATGGCACGGCGTCCATGCCCAGGTGCGATTCGATCTCGGAAAGCAGGTTCAGCGGCTCTTGCACCTCGCGGTCCAGCTTGTTGATGAAGGTGATGATGGGCGTGTTGCGCGCGCGGCAGACCTGCAGCAGGCGTATGGTCTGCGGTTCCACGCCATTGGCGGCGTCGATGACCATGAGGGCGGCATCCACCGCTGTCAGCACCCGATAGGTGTCTTCGGAGAAGTCCTGGTGGCCGGGGG
>DJWC01000033.1:0-1808 GCA_002441445.1 Pusillimonas sp. UBA6240 | reverse complement strand
CGTCGGGGTGGGAGATGATGGCGAATGTGCGTCGGCGTGCGACTTCTTGTTTGATGCTCATGGTTGGATTTTAGCCTGCGCGGCGCAGCGAGGCCGGCGCCTGGGCGTACGCGTTATCTATGATGGCTGAACGAAGCCAGCACAGTGCCGGCCAATATGAACAAGGCGCCGAAAGCCCGATTCAGCCAGCGTATGTGCCGCCGGCTGCGCAGCAGCTTCAGTATCCGCGAGGCCAGCGTGGTGTAGCAGCCCATGGCNNACCAGGTCGGTGAAGCACAGCGTGGCGGCCAGCGCCGCGTATTGCGGAGTCAGGGGTTGCGCGGTATCGAGGAACTGCGGAACGACGGCCAGCAGGAAAACCGTGCCTTTCGGGTTGACGATATTGATCAGGCAACCGCGCAGGATCAGCTCCCGCGCTTTGAATGGCGGAGGGGTTTGCGGCTCGATGCCGACGGGGGCGGCGTCGGTGCGGAACTGCTTCCAGCCCAAATAAATCAGGTAGAGCACCCCCAGCCACTTGACGATGCCGAAGGCCAGTTCGGATGCCGCCAGCAGCGCCCCCAGCCCGACCGCCACAATCAGGAACTGTATCAATATGCCCAATATCAGCCCTATGGTCGTCCAATAGCCGCGCCTGAAGCCGTACTTCAAGCCGGAGGCCATGGCTGCGATGGCTCCCGGCCCGGGCGAAAACGAAATCGCCCAGGATGCGGCGAAAAAAGCGAGCCAGGTGGAAAGCGGCATGGAATATCAGTCGGGGTTTGTCGATATGGGGTACCGATGAGCCGGCGTGCCGCCTTACTTGCTCAATAAGGCGGCGCGCTGGCCGTTGCCCGCGCGATGCCCCGGGGCTTGCCGCGGCCTTCCATGGCCATCGGCCGCGGGAGCGCCGCGCCGTTCGGCCGTATGCCCGTTTGCGGGGCGCGCCTCAGCCGAACGCCCCTGCGCCGGGCGCCGTTGCGCACCGCCTTCGCCGTGCGCGCGTCCTTCCGGGCGGGCTCCGCCGGTACGGCGGCGGGCATCCGCCGAGCCGCCGCTGCGGGCGCCATGGGAAGCGCCCGGCGCAGCGGCGCCCGGCCTGCCGCGGCTGTTGCGGTCGCCGCTGGGCCTTTCGTCGTCGCGGTCGCGCGGGTGCGCCGGCTCGGCCTTCACCATATCCGGGGACCAGCCCTGGACCGTGGTGCGCTCGATGGGCCGCTTGATCAGCTTTTCAATGGCGTTCAGCAGCTTGATCTCGGATTTGTCGACCAGGGACATGGCCGAACCCTGGCTGCCCGCGCGGCCGGTGCGGCCGATGCGATGCACATAGTCCTCCGGCACATTGGGCAGTTCGAAGTTCACCACATGCGGCAACTGGTCGATGTCGATGCCGCGGGCCGCGATATCGGTGGCCACCAGCACCGCCACGTCGCCGTCCTTGAAGCCGGCCAGCGCGCGGGTGCGGGCCGCCTGGCTTTTATTGCCATGTATGGCGGCCGCCGACAGGCCGTCCTTGACCAGCTTTTCGGCCAGGCGATTGGCGCCGTGCTTGGTGCGAGTGAATACCAATACCTGGTGCCAGCCGCTTTCGCGAATGATGTAGCTGAGCAGATCGCGTTTGTGCGCCTGTTCGGTCAAGACCATGCTCTGGGCGACGAGCTCCGACGCGGTGTTGCGGCGCGCGACTGAAATTTCGATGGGGCTGTTCAGCACGCCCTTGGAAAGCTCGCGGATCTCGTCGGAAAAGGTAGCGGAAAACAGCAGGTTCTGGCGCTGCTTGGGCAGCAGCGCCAGGATGCGGCGTATGTCGCGGATGAAGCCCATGTCCA
>DJWC01000024.1:8803-10839 GCA_002441445.1 Pusillimonas sp. UBA6240 | reverse complement strand
GGGCGCCTTCGGCGGCCGCGCCGACATCATGGAGCACATCGCCCCCCTGGGCGAGGTATACCAGGCGGGCACCCTGTCGGGCAATCCCGTCGCGGTGGCCGCGGGCCTGGCGACCTTGAAACTGCTGGATGAGCCCGGCTTCTACGACCGTCTGTCGGCACAGACCCGCAAGCTGGCCGAAGGCCTGGCCCAGCGCGCCCGCGCCGCTTCGGTCGATATGTGCGCCGACAGCGTCGGCGGCATGTTCGGCGTGTATTTCAGCCCGTCCGTGCCCAGCACCTTCGCCGAGGTGTCGCTGTGCAATATAGAGCGCTTCAAGAAATTCTTCCATGCCATGCTGATCAAGGGCGTGTACCTCGCGCCTTCGGCCTTCGAAGCGGGTTTCGTATCCATCGCCCACGACGACGAAGTCATCCAGGCGACGCTGGACACGGCCGAAGAGGTATTCGCCAAGCTTTAAGATGTTTAGGGCGACCCGCGCAGGGCGGCCCGCCAGAGCCGAAACGAAGCCGCGCCAGGTAGCCGCGGCGGCCGGCGCCGACCCGCCTTGCGGGGCGTTACGCAGGCTACGATAAAATCACTGTCCACACCTCTTTTCCGCTGGATTTCCGCTATGGCCGTAAACCTTTACATCCCTCCCGAATCCGCCATTTTCCCCGTCCCCGGCGTGGAGATCGGCATCGCCGAAGCCGGCATCCGCAAGGCGGGGCGGCGCGATCTCACGGTGTTCCGCCTGGCTGAAGGCAGCAGTGTCGCGGGCGTGTTCACGCGCAACCGCTTCCGCGCCGCGCCGGTCCAGGTCTGCGAGGCGCACCTGGCCAGCGGCCTGGGCATCAGGGCTCTGGTGGTCAATACCGGCAACGCCAATGCCGGCACGGGCGAAAGCGGGCTGCAAGCCGCCCAGCGCAGCTGCATCGAACTGGCGGGGCTGCTGGGCCTGAAGCCCCAGCAGGTGCTGCCCTTTTCCACCGGCGTGATCCTCGAGCCCCTGCCCGTGGACCGCCTGGTTGCGGCGCTGCCGGCGGCCCTGGCCGACGCCTCTCCCGGCAACTGGTTCGCCGCGGCGCACAGCATCATGACGACGGACACGCAGCCCAAGATCATTTCCCAGCGCGCCGCCATCGGCAAGCACACGGTGACCATCACCGGGATCAGCAAAGGGGCGGGCATGATACGGCCCAACATGGCCACCATGCTGGGCTATCTGGCGACGGACGCGGGCATCCCGCCCGAACTGCTCAAGGACATGGCCCGCTCCATCGCGGACCGTTCCTTCAACCGCATCACGGTGGACGGCGACACGTCCACCAATGACTCCTTCGTCATCATCGCCACCGGTCAAAGCGAGCTGCGCGTCGAATCGGTGTCGGATCCGCGCTATACCCAGCTTTACGAAGCCCTGGCCCAGGCGGCCGCCGAGCTGGCTCAGAAAATCGTCCGCGACGCCGAAGGCGCCACCAAGTTCATGACCATCCAGGTCGAAGAAGCCGCTACAGGCGAAGAAGCCTTGAAGGTGGCGTATGCCGTGGCCCACTCGCCGCTGGTCAAGACCGCATTTTTCGCTTCGGATCCGAATCTGGGGCGCATCCTGTGCGCCATCGGCTACGCCGGCATCGAGGATCTCGACGTCGGCGGCATCCGGCTATGGCTGGGCGACGTGCTGGTGGCCAGCCACGGCGAGCGCCATCCGGACTACCGCGAAGAAGACGGCCAGCGGGTCATGAAGGAGGCGGAAATCGTGGTGCGCATCGCCCTGGGGCGGGGCGAGGCGAGCGATACCGTCTACACATGCGACTTTTCGCATGACTACGTCAGTATCAACGCCGATTACCGCTCGTAGCCCCCTCTCGCCCCGTCCCATCCTGGTCTGGGTACCCTGGTTCCGCTGCCCTGGCTCCGCCCGGCTTGGCCAAGCCAGCTTGACTTGACTTGACTTGCCAGGCCGGGCTAGAATCATTAGCTTGGCATTTTTGCCATAGTTTTTTTATTATTTAGGAAACCCATATGTACGCGGTCATAAAAACCGGCGGCAAGCA
>DJWC01000024.1:8565-8705 GCA_002441445.1 Pusillimonas sp. UBA6240 | reverse complement strand
TGCGCCGGCGCAAGCACTACCAGAAACGCCAGGGCCATCGTCAGAATTACACCGAACTTCGCATCGACGCCATCACGGCGTAATCGGCGATCAACGGTATTGCATAGGAGTTAACCATGGCACAGAAAAAAGGCGGCGGC
>DJWC01000024.1:362-8470 GCA_002441445.1 Pusillimonas sp. UBA6240 | reverse complement strand
TCAAGGGCGCGCTGAACAAGCGCACGGTTTCCGTCGTCGCGGCGGCTGAATAAGCGGCCGGCCCGGCAGTTCCAGGAAAAGCCCCATACGCCGCCGCAAGGCGGCATCGAACCCGGCCCGACAGCCGGCCTTCGACGAGGCGGCCAGCGCTATCCCCACAAGGCGGCAAGCCAAGTGGGGATAGTTGCGTTTCAGGCCCCGCCAACAGGATATCCCGCCGCGCGTCCGCGCACCTTGCCGTGAACAGCACCCGTTCACACGAACTACAATAGAAAGCCGCGCCGGTCTGGCTTTGCTCCAGGCCCGGGCGCCCTCTCCACTCATAGCGCATCATCATGAAATTCGTAGACGAAGCNNGTTTAGAATAGGCGACACCCCATCGCGGGAAACAGGCGGCCTCCCCACCGCGGGATCCCGGGGCCCGGACTCTCATCATGAAATTCGTAGACGAAGCCACCATCGAAGTCATTGCGGGGAAAGGCGGCAATGGCGCGGCGAGCTTTCGCCGCGAAAAATTCATTCCCAAGGGCGGCCCCGACGGCGGCGATGGCGGCCGCGGCGGCAGCATTTACGCTATCGCCGACCGCAACATCAACACCTTGATCGATTTCCGCTACGCGCGGCTGCACAGGGCGAAAAACGGTGAAAACGGCCGCGGCTCGGATCGATATGGCGCCGCCGCGCCCGACATCACCCTGCGCGTGCCGGTCGGCACGGTCGTGTTCGATGCGGACACCGGCGAGCAACTGTTCGACCTGGACCGCCACAACGAAAAAGTCACGCTGGCCGCCGGCGGCGCCGGCGGGCTGGGCAACCTGCATTTCAAGTCCAGCACCAACCGCGCGCCGCGCCAATTCACCTACGGCAAGGAAGGCGAACAGCGCAGGCTGCGGCTGGAACTGAAGGTGCTGGCGGACGTCGGCCTGCTGGGCCTGCCCAATGCCGGCAAATCCACCTTGATCAGCAAGGTTTCCAACGCCCGGCCGAAAATCGCCGATTACCCGTTCACCACCCTGCATCCCAATCTGGGCGTGGTGCGCAGTTCTCCGTCGCACAGCTTCGTCATCGCGGACATACCCGGCCTGATCGAAGGCGCTTCGGAAGGCGCCGGGCTGGGCCATCTGTTTCTGCGGCACTTGTCGCGCACCCGGGTGCTGCTGCATTTGGTGGACGTATCCTCGCCGGACCCCTCCATCGACCCCGTGGAACAGGCGGCCGCCGATGCTCGCGCCATCGTCGAGGAATTGCGCCGGTATGACACCGCCCTTTATGAAAAGCCGCGCTGGCTGGTGCTGAACAAACTGGACATGGTCCAGGACCCCGAAGATGTAAAGCAGAGGCTGTGCGCCGCGCTGAACTGGACCGGCCCGGTCTTCGGTATTTCAGCCCTGTCGGGGGAAGGCACGCAGGAGCTCGTGTGGCGCTTGCAGGAATGGCTGGATGCGGAAAAAGCCAAGGCCAATCTCGCCGAGGACAAGGCCGATGGCAGCTATGTCGCCGAAGATCCGCGTTTCGACGATACGCGCGGCGACATGTCCTGAAGCAGGCTTTTTCCCAGCATTCTTCTTTGCTCGCATTCGTCATCGCCCTTCCATAGCAAACCTCTTACGCGCTTCAGACTGACATGGCCGCCAACGATATTACTATCACGCCATCCGCCGTTTCCCAGGCCCGCCGCCTGGTCGTCAAAGTAGGCTCTTCCCTGGTCACCAACGAAGGCAAGGGCATAGATCTGAACGCCGTAGGCCAATGGGCGGCGCAGATCGCCCAATTGCATGCGCAAGGCAAGCAGATGGTGCTGGTTTCCAGCGGCGCCATCGCCGAAGGCATGGCGCGGCTGGGCTGGCCGCGCCGCCCCAACGCCATGCACGAACTGCAGGCCGCGGCGGCGGTGGGCCAGATGGGGTTGATACAAGCCTACGAGGTCGCTTTCGCCAGGCATGGCATACGCACCGCGCAAATCCTGTTGACCCACGAAGACCTGGCGGACCGGCGCCGCTATCTGAACGCCCGCTCGACGCTGTATACCTTGCTGGGCCTGGGCGTGGTGCCGATCGTCAATGAAAACGACACGGTGGTCACCGACGAAATCCGGCTGGGCGACAATGACACGCTGGGCGCGCTGGTCACCAACCTGATCGAAGCGGAAGTCCTGGTCATTCTGACGGACCAGCCCGGCCTGTATAGCGCCGACCCGCGCAAGCACCCGGATGCGGAATTCATTTCCCTGGGCCAGGCCGGCGACCCGGCCCTGGAAGCCATGGCGGGCGGCTCCGGCAGCAATATAGGCACAGGCGGCATGCTGACCAAGGTGCTGGCCGCCAAGCGCGCCGCCAATAGCGGCGGCCACACCGTCATCGCCTCCGGCCGCGAAGCCGATGTGCTGCTGCGCCTGGCGCAAGGCGAATCCATAGGCACGGAGCTGCGGGCCATCCTGCCGGTGCGCTCCGCGCGCCAGCGCTGGCTCGCCAATCATTTGCGCCTGCGCGGGCGCATCACGCTGGATCCCGGGGCGGTACGGGCCTTGACCCAAGGGCATAAAAGCCTGCTGGCCATAGGGGTCACGGCCGTCGAAGGCGAATTCGAACGCGGCGATGTGGTGGCCTGCGTGGACCAGCATGGGGTGGAATGCGGCCGCGGCCTGATCAATTATTCATCGACGGATACGCGCCGCATCATGCGTCAGCCCAGCAACCGCATCGCGCAGATCCTGGGCAGCATGTCCGACCCCGAACTCATGCACCGCGACAACATGGTTTTCGTCCGGGATCGGACTATGGCGCAGCCGGCGGCGGAGTCCGAGCCTACTTCTGGGCCGCAATGAAGAGCGTTTCCTTGACCTCTTCCATGACCACGCAGCTTTTGGTCTGGGTGACCCCCGGCAGGCGCAACAGGATATCGCCCAGCAGGCTGCGGTATTGGCTGATTTCCTTGATGCGCGCCTTGACCAGATAATCGAAGTCGCCCGATACCAGGTGGCATTCCTGCACTTGCGGAATGCAGAGGATTTCGCGCCGGAAGTCGTCGAAAGTGCGGTCCGACTTGCTGGACATGGAGATCTCCACGAACACCAGCAAGCCCGCATCCAGAGCCTGCGGCGCCACCCTCGCGTAATAGCCGGTAATCACGCCGTCCCGCTCCAGCCGCTTGACCCGTTCTATGCAGGGCGTCACCGTCAAGCCCACACGCTCGGCCAGATCCGTCATCGACATGCGGCCATCCTGCTGCAGCAGGTCCAGTATATGTCTGTCGAGTTTATCCAATATCGATACAGGATGGCGTTGAATCCGCACTGCGAGTCTCCTTTTTTCATCCCGGATCGCCGGCCGCCGGGCCGCATCGAGGCGGGAAACGGCCTCCTCCAAAGGCGCGGCGCCGTCGCGAATCGCAGGGCGCGGCAGCGCTTTTTTCCTGTTCATCCAGGGCTTTCCACGACTTCCGCACGGCAGGCAGTAATTATTGCTGAAAATCCGCGCCCGCAGACATGAAGCATGAAAATAAACTGAAAATCTTGATTTTTCAGAGAAAAACACTACAACAAATGGCCTAACATGCTGCAAAACTACTATAGCAACGAGAGATCGCATGAAAGTCATAGTCATGGGAGCGGGCACTGTGGGGGTCAGCAGCGCCTATTACCTCGCCCGCCAAGGCCACGAAGTCACGGTGCTGGAAAGGCTGCCGGGCCCCGCACTGGAAACCAGCTTTGCCAACGCGGGACAGATATCCTACGGCTATTCTTCGCCGTGGGCGGCGCCCGGCGTACCTTTGAAGGCCATCAAATGGATGTTTGCCGAACACCCCCCACTGTCCATACGGCCCGACGGCAGCCTGTTCCAGTTGCAATGGATGTTTCAGATGTGGCGTAATTGCAACGCCAGTCGCTACGTCGTCAACAAAGAGCGCATGGTCCGGCTTTCCGGATATAGCAGAGTCTGCCTGGAAAAGCTGCGCGAAGAACTCGGCATTCAGTACGAAGGCCGGCGCGGCGGCACCTTGCAGCTATTCCGCACCCAGAAGCAACTTGAAGGCGCGGCGCAGGATATCGAAGTATTGAAGTCCGCCGGCATAGCCTACGAACTACTGGCTCCCAGCGAGCTGCATAAGGCGGAACCGGCGCTGGCCCGCGTTCAGGGCAAACTCGCGGGCGGGCTGCGCACGCCGGACGATGAAACCGGCGACTGCCATCTATTCACCACAAGGCTGGCGGAAGCCGCGGCCAGCCTGGGCGTGGATTTCCGCTATGGCGTCGACATCCAGCGGCTGCACAAGAATGGGCAGCGCATATCGGGCGTGCAATGCGGCCAGGAATTGCTGAGCGCCGACGCCTATGTGATGGCGCTGGGCGCGTGGTCCACCAGGCTGCTGGAAGATACCATAAAGCTGCCCGTCTACCCCTTGAAGGGCTATTCCATCACCGTGCCGATCGCCGACGAGGCCTGCGCCCCGGTTTCCACCCTGCTCGACGAAACCTACAAAATAGCCATCACCCGCTTCGACCGGCGCATACGGGTGGGCGGCATGGCGGAAATCGTGGGCTTCGACAAGCGCCTGGACCCACGCCGCCAAAAGACCCTGGAAATGGTGCTGGGCGACCTATTCCCCGGCAGCTACGCCCCTGGCGATGTGAATTTCTGGACCGGCTTGCGCCCCAAGACCCCCGACAGCACACCCATCATCGGCGCAACCGGCATTTCCAACCTGTTCCTGAACACCGGCCACGGCACATTGGGCTGGACGATGTCTTGCGGCAGCGGCCGCCTGCTGGCGGATATCGTGTCGGGCAAGCCGACGGAAATCCGCAGCGACGATCTGTCCATACACCGCTATGCGGGCCGGATGCCTCAACGCCCCCTGACAGCCGGCAATCGGCTGCCAGCTGCTACACGACGCCAGTGAACATATAGCCCCAGTTGCGCACCGAGCGCAAGGGCATGTCTATGCCGTGCTCGGAGAACTTCTTGCGCATGCGGCTGATCAATGCGCCCAGGCGCCCCGGGCTCGTGGGAAGCGGATCCTCCGTATAAACCTCATTGACCGCGTCGATGAGTTGCTGATGCGTGGCGCGTTTTTCAGGCGCCGCCAGCAATGTCGTCAGGAAGGCGCGTTCGCTCGTGGTCAGCGGTATATTGACGCCCTTGGGGCTGACCAATACCCAGGCCTGTTCCTGCAGGCTCCATGCGTGCTCGGTCTGCTCCGGCAATTGAACGGCGGGCGCCGAGGCGGACCGCGCCAGGGGCTTGGCGGCGTCGCCCATTCTCCAGAGCAGGCGGAACAGTATCGCAACCAATAGCGGCGTGGCGGAATCGCGCAGGCAATAATAATCCGCGCCGCTCTGCAGAATCTGGGCCAGTGCCTTATCGCTTTTCGAATCGGCGATGACGACGACGCCCGCGTTGGGATATAGCGTGCGTAAATAAGTCGCAGCCATACAATTTTCCTCGTGTCCGCTGGCCAGCAGCACCATGGCCGGCGCATCGGGCTTCAGGTGTTCGCGGGCCAGCTTGTACAGCTCGCGCGGTGTGGTGCTGCGCAAGACTTCAAACCCCCTGGATTGGAGTTCGCCAACCCTGCTATGCAGTCTGGCATTGGACGCCGAGCGCGCCTTGGGCGCGAACGACAATACGATCGGATTCGGGCTGGGACGAATGGAGCAGCTCATGGAATCGCCTCCGCAAAAATAGTAAATATATATATATATCTACCTAACGTTATTTTGCCCCGAAATGCCTTAGTCGGACTAACGCCATGATTAATTTTTTTACTTAAAATTACATTAAAACATCACAAATGTAATCGGTACTATTACCAACGTGATCGAATTTAATCGTTCAATCACGTTTGTGAAACAATTTTCCGATCGCCTTCGACATGCCCGGCAGCTACGCGGACTGAGCCAAGCCGCCCTTGCCAGAGCCTGTGGACTTTCACAGGGGGCGATTGCGAACTACGAGAGCAAAAGCCGCCGCAGCGCCAAGGAAATTTTCCGCCTCGCGGAAGTCTTGAACGTCAATGCGCTGTGGCTGGCCATGGGCACCGGCCCCATGACCACGGATAGCGCAACCACGCAGCCAAAACAATCGACATCGAGCCTGGGCGAATCCGACTTGCGCGAAAATGTCGCGCACGGCTGGCCGTTCCGGAAGGTCGCGCCTGAAGAATTCTGGCGCTTGTCCGGCAAAGACAGGGCGCTGATCGAAGATACAGTCGCCAGCCTCATCGGTTCCCTGCAAACAAGGCCGCCCCAGTCCTGAGCGCCGCGCCCGCCCTTAATGGCGTATACTCGTCCTCACGCAGGGGTACTCGCTGTTCCGCAGCGGGTTGAGAAAAACCCTTCGTACCAGTACGGATAATGCCGATGCTGGGAGCGTCGCTTGCCGGATTCCCATCATTGCAAGCCATTCCCTATCGGCTCCATAAATTGTTTTGGAGCGCGCCTTGACTACCTCATCCCCCTCCTTTCCCGCCCCTTCCGCCGTCGAACTCGCGGCCATAACGCCTTTGCCGAATTCGCGCAAAGTGTATGAAACGGGATCACGCCCCGATATCCGGGTTCCCTTCCGAGAGATAACGCAGGCGGATACGCCGACCATGTTCGGAGGCGAGCCCAACCCGCCTTTGACGGTATACGACACCAGCGGCCCCTACACCGATCCCGCGGCTGCGATAGACATACGCAAAGGGCTGCCCCCGTTGCGGCAGGCCTGGATACAGGAACGCCGGGATACGCAAGCACTGCCCGGCCCCAGCAGCGAATATGGGCGGCGCCGGCTGCACGACCCCGCGCTGGCGAGCCTGCGGTTCAAGCTGGCCCGCGGCCCGCTGCGCGCCAAGGCGGGGCGCAATGTCAGCCAGATGCACTATGCCCGCCAGGGATTGATTACGCCCGAAATGGAATTCGCGGCCATACGCGAAAACCTGCGGCGCGAGCACTATGCGGAGCAATTGCGGGCCAGCGGGCCGAACGGCGAAAAACTGGCCAGGCAATTGCTGCGCCGGCACCCCGGCATGGGGTTCGGCGCCGCGCTGCCCGAGAAGGTCACCCCTGAATTCGTGCGCGACGAAATAGCGCGCGGGCGCGCCATCCTGCCGGCCAATATCAACCATCCCGAAAGCGAACCCATGGTCATAGGCCGGAACTTTCTGGTCAAGATCAACGCCAATATCGGCAACTCGGCTTTGGGCTCGAGCATCAGCGAAGAGGTCGAAAAGATGACCTGGGCCATACGCTGGGGCGGCGATACGGTCATGGACCTGTCCACGGGCAAGAACATACACGAAACCCGTGAATGGATCATCCGCAATTCGCCCGTGCCGATAGGCACCGTGCCCATTTACCAGGCCCTGGAAAAAGTCGACGGCAAAGCCGAAGCGCTTACCTGGGAGATATTCCGCGACACGCTCATCGAACAGGCCGAGCAGGGCGTGGATTACTTCACCATCCACGCCGGCGTGCGCCTGGCCTTCATACCGCTGACCGCCGACCGCATGACGGGCATCGTATCGCGCGGCGGCTCCATCATGGCCAAATGGTGTCTGGCGCATCACAAGGAAAGCTTTCTGTACGAGCGTTTCGAAGACATCTGCGAGATCATGAAATCCTATGATGTTAGCTTTTCCCTGGGGGATGGGCTGCGGCCGGGCTCGGGCTATGACGCCAACGATGAAGCACAGCTGGCCGAGCTGCGCACCCTGGGCGAACTGACCCGGATCGCCTGGAAGCACGATGTACAGACCATGATAGAAGGCCCCGGCCATGTCCCCATGCATCTGATCAAGCAGAACATGGACCTGCAACTGGAGCAGTGCCATGAAGCGCCCTTCTATACGCTGGGGCCGCTGACGACGGACATCGCTCCCGGCTATGACCACATCACCTCCGGCATAGGCGCCGCCCAGATCGGCTGGTATGGCACCGCCATGCTCTGTTATGTCACACCCAAGGAACACCTGGGGCTGCCCGACAAGCAAGACGTGAAGGACGGCATCATCACCTACAAGATCGCCGCCCATGCGGCCGACCTGGCCAAGGGCCGTCCGGGCGCGGCGATCCGCGACAACGCCTTGTCCAAGGCGCGTTTCGAGTTCCGCTGGGAAGACCAGTTCAA
>DJWC01000024.1:189-340 GCA_002441445.1 Pusillimonas sp. UBA6240 | reverse complement strand
TGGCGCACTTCTGCTCCATGTGCGGACCCAAGTTCTGCAGCATGAAGATTTCTCAGGATGTGCGCGACTATGCCAAGGAGAACGGCCTGGACGAGGCCGCCGCCCTGGCGCAGGGCATGGCGGCCAAGTCGGCCGAATTCATCAGCCAGGG
>DJWC01000024.1:0-129 GCA_002441445.1 Pusillimonas sp. UBA6240 | reverse complement strand
TCAGCCGGTCGGCGGCCACGCCCTGCCCCGCCAGGTACTGCGTCACCGCGCCGGCCCGGCGCTGGGACAGCGGCACGTTGATGGCATCGGTCCCCGTGGAGTCGGTATAGCCGATCGCCTTGGCGCGCA
>DJWC01000143.1 GCA_002441445.1 Pusillimonas sp. UBA6240 | reverse complement strand
GCCCGGCACGCGTCAGAAAAGCAAAGCACCGCCTCAATTCCTCAACCGATATCCCGTCCGGAATATCCACCCCACGATCCCCAGACACACCGCCAGAAAAACCAGAGTCATCACCAGGCTCACATACACATTCACATCCGCAATGCCATAAAAACTCCAGCGGAAGCCGCTCACCAGATACACCACCGGATTGAACAAAGTCACTGTCTGCCAGAACGGCGGAAGCATATCGATCGAATAAAAACTGCCGCCAAGAAACGTCAAAGGCGTCACGATAAGCAAAGGCACCAACTGCAGCTTCTCGAAGCCATCCGCCCATATCCCGATGATGAAACCGAACAGACTGAACGTAAACGCCGTCAAGACCAGGAAGACCAGCATCCAGACCGGGTGATTCACCTGCAAAGGCACGAAAAAGCCCGCCGTCGCCAGAATAATGGCCGCCAGGATGATCGATTTCGTCGCCGCCGCTCCCACATAGCTCAGCGTAATCTCGAAATACGACACCGGCGCCGACAACAGCTCATAAATCGTACCCGTGAAGCGGGGAAAATAAATGCCGAAAGACGCATTGGAAATGCTTTGCGTCAGCAGCGAAAGCATGACCAGGCCCGGCACAATGAAAGCCCCATAACTGATCCCCTCGACCTCGGTGATCCGGTGCCCGATGGCGCCGCCGAACACCACGAAATACAAAGATGTCGATATCACCGGGGCGACAATGCTCTGCAGCAAAGTGCGCCAGGTGCGAGCCATTTCAAACATATAGATCGCGCGGATGGCGTGGACATTCATCTCATTGCTCCGTAAAGACGAAGCGCGCGTCCTCGCGCCCCGCGGCCCGGCCCTTCGCGGCCCGGCCTTCCGCGGCCCGGCCTTTCGTGGCCCGGCCGCAACAGCGAGGACTGCAAACCATGGTCTTCAAAACTCCGGCTTTCATTTCGGGCTCCGCACCAATTGCACAAAGATTTCCTCCAGAGAACTCTGCGTGGTCTGCAAGTCCTTGAACACGATCCCCGCCTGATTCAAATCGCGGAACAGCTCGGTGATGCTGTGCTTGTGCTGCGTATCATAGGTATAGACGATTTCGCTGCCGTCGCCGGCCAGCTCCAACTGATAATGCGCCAGCGCCGCGGGCAACGCGGACAGCGGCTGGTGCAACTGCAGCGTCAACTGCTTCTTGCCCAGCTTGCGCATCAATTCCTTTTTTTCTTCCACCAGCACGATTTCGCCATGGTTGATCACGCCGACCCGATCCGCCATCTCCTCCGCTTCCTCGATATAGTGCGTCGTCAGAATCACGGTAACGCCCTTGGCGCGCAAAGAGCGCACCACCTGCCACATATCCTTGCGCAGCGACACATCCACGCCGGCGGTGGGCTCGTCCAGGAAAAGAATCTGCGGCTCGTGCGATAGCGCCTTGGCGATCAGCACCCGCCGCTTCATCCCGCCGGACAGCGTGCGCAACTGATTGCCCTTCTTGTCCCACAGCGACAGATCGCGCAGCACTTTTTCGATATGCGCCGGATCGGACGGCTTGCCGAACAAGCCGCGGCTGAAGCTGACGGTGTCCCATACCGTTTCGAAGGCGTCCGTGGTCAGTTCTTGCGGAACCAGGCCTATCCTGGAGCGGGCGGCGCGATAATCCTTGACGATATCGTAGCCGTCCGCCAGGACCGTGCCCGAGCTGGCCCGCACCAGACCGCAGATTATGCTGATGAGCGTGGTCTTGCCCGCCCCATTGGGGCCGATGATGCCGACAATGGCCCCTGCGGGCACGGCAAAGCTCAGGTCATCAATGAGCACCCGATCGCCAAAACTCTTGGTGACGTGATGGAATTCGATCACCTGCGTGCCCAGGCGCTCGGCCACGGGAATGAAGATTTCCTGGGTCTCGTNNGCGCCGTTGGGCCCGAGCAGGGCGAAGATTTCGCCGCGTTTTATGTCGAGATCGACGTTCTTGAGCGCTTGAAAGCCCGACTTGTAGGTTTTGCTGAGATTGTGGACGGAAATGATGGCCGGCATGATAAGTTCCCAACAGCTCCAGGGCACGATAACATAACAGGACACATTCCGGCCCCGCCGGCAGTCTTACGCTCATCGGCTCCATCCATCATGGCATCTTCCGCATACCGTCACGTTCTATTGACCCCCGCCCAAATGGCCGCCGCCGATGCCGCCGCGATCGCCGGCGGCGTCAGCGAGGCGGCGCTCATGGAGGCGGCCGGCGCGGCCGTCGCCAACGCCGTCGCCGAGCGCTGGAGCCGGCGGCCGATCAGCGTGCTGTGCGGGCCGGGCAATAACGGCGGCGATGGGTTCGTGGCCGCCCGGCATCTTGCCGATGCGGGCTGGCCGGTGCGCCTGGGTTTGCTGGGCGACCGCGGCAAGCTGGCCGGCGCGGCCGCCGAACATGCCCGGCTTTGGCGCGGCCCGGTCGAACCCTTGTCGGCCGGCCTGCTGGACGGCGCGGGCCTGGTGATCGACGCCCTGTTCGGGGCGGGGCTGTCCCGCGCCATCGGCGAACCGGTTGCGGGCCTGCTCGAGGCGCTGGCGGACAGCGGCCTGCCGGTGTGCGCCGTCGACATGCCCAGCGGCCTGGACGGCGCGAACGGCCAGGCCCTGGGCCCTGTCGTACCGGCCAGACTTACCGTTACGTTTTTCAGGAAGAAGCCGGGCCATGTGCTGTTGCCCGGCAAATCGCTGTGCGGCGAGATCGTGGTGGCCGATATCGGTATTCCGGACTCTGTGCTGGGCGGCATCGCTCCGAGCGTTTTCGAGAATTCCCCCGATCTGTGGCTGCCGGCTTTCCCATGGCCGGCGGTGTCGGGGCATAAATACCAGCGCGGCCATGCCCTGGTGGTGGGCGGGCGCCTGATGACCGGTGCGGCGCGCCTGGCCTCCATGGCCTGCGCGCGGATAGGGGCGGGGCTGGTGACCATCGCCGCGCCGGCTTCCGCCTGGCAGGTCTATGCCTCCGGTTCGGCCAGCATCATGGTGCAGCCCATGCGCGAGTCCGGCGGGCTCGAAGACATCCTGGCCGATGCGCGCAAAAATGTGGTGGTGGTCGGGCCCGGCGCCGGGGTCTCGGACTTGACCAAGAGCCAGGCTTTGCAGGCCCTGGCCAGCAAGCGCCCGGTGGTGCTGGATGCCGACGCCATCAGCGTGTTCGGCACGGACCCCCAGGTTCTCTTCGATGCGGTCGCCGGGCCTTGCGTGCTGACGCCGCACGAAGGCGAATTCAACCGCCTGTTTTCCGGCGAGGGCGGCAAGCTGGCACGCGCAATGGATGCGGCCCGGCGCAGCGGCGCCGTGGTGGTATATAAAGGCGCCGACACCACCATCGCTCGTCCCGATGGCTGGGCGATCGTGAACAGCAATGCGCCGCCCGAATTGGCCACGGGCGGCACGGGCGATGTGCTGGCGGGCATGATCGCGGGCTTGATGGCGCAAGGCATGGCGGCTTTCGAAGCCGCGGCTGCGGCGGTCTGGATGCATGGGGAGGCGGCAAGGCTGTTCGGGCCGGGGCTGGTATCCGAAGACCTGCCCGGCATGCTGCCCAGGGTGTTGCGGCGGCTCAAGCGCCTGCTCTGAGCTACACTTCTTCGCTTATTGATTGATTGCAAATCCCTCTCGCATCGGAATATCCGTGCCTGAAGCACAGGCCGTGCGCATTGTCCAAAGGCTGCGCGCGGCCCGCCGCTTGCGGCCTCGCCAGGGACTTTGCATGCCTCACCCGAGAGCTCCGCATGTCTGATGCCATCGCCCTGATTTTCGACTTCGACGACACCCTCGCTCCCGACAGCACATCGGGCTTTCTTGCCGATATGGGCGTGGACGTCGAACGCTTCTGGAAGGAAATGGTGGATCCGCTGCTGTTCCAGCAGGACTGGGATCCCGTGCCCGCCTACCTGTACCAGATGATAGAGCTGTCCAAGTCGGGCGCCTACGGCGCCATCACGCGCGAACGCCTGGAGCAATGGGGCCGGCGGCTGCCCCTGCACGAGGGCGTCGCTACGCTGTTCGGCCGCCTGCGCGAGCTGGTCCGCGAACAGCATCCCCAGGTCCGGCTGGAGTTCTATCTGATATCCAGCGGCATAGGCGACGTCGTCAGGCATACGTCCATCGCGCATGAATTCACCGACATCTGGGCGTCCGAATTCATCTACGGCGAAGACGGCGGCATCCATTTTCCGAGAAGGATAGTCAGCTTCACAGACAAGACGCGCTATCTCTTTCACATACAGAAGGGCATCGTCGGCCCCGCGTCGCGCAACAAGCCTTTCGAAGTCAACAGAAAGATACCCCCGGAAAAACTGCGCATTCCTTTCGAGCAGATGATTTTCGTCGGCGATGGCTACACCGATATCCCTTGTTTTTCCCTGGTCCGCCGTTCCGGCGGCGTGGCGTTCGGGGTCTGGGATCCCCGGCATCGGGACAAGCGCAGCCGCGCCTGGGGCTTCATTCAAGAGGGCAGGGTGTCCAACCTGAATCAGGCGCGCTACGATGAGCAGGCCGAACTCTATCAATGGCTGGAAGAGGCGGTGGACAGCCTTGCCGGGCGCATCACCTTGAACGACCGGATTTACCGTGGCTGAGCATCCCGCGCCCACCGGACAGGCGTCGCAGGAAGCCGGCGGCGGGCCCGACGGCTGGACGCAAGCCGATCTGGCGGCCATGCGCCTGGCCCTGCGGCAGGCCGAACTGGCGCGCGGCCTGGGCGAAGTGCCGGTCGGCGCCGTGGTCGTGGATGCGCAAGGCGAAGTCATCGGGCTAGGAAGCAATCGCACCATCGCCGATTCGGATCCCAGCAGCCATGCTGAAATCGTGGCCTTGCGCCAGGCGGCGGCGCGGCTGGGCAATTACCGCCTTCCCGGCGCCAGCCTGTATGTGACGCTGGAGCCCTGCCCCATGTGCGTAGGCGCGGCGCTGCATGCCCGGCTTGCGCGCGTGGTGTATGGCGCCGCCGATCCCAAGACGGGCGCCTGCGGCAGCGTGATCCGCCTGCACGAACACCGGCAATTGAACCACCAGACCCGGGTGAGCGGCGGGCTGCTGGCGCGGGAGTGCGGCGACATCCTGCGCGACTTCTTCCGGGAGCGGCGGCGCAAGCCGGGATGAACGCTGCTTCGTGGCCATACAATGTCATGCGGCGTCCATGCCGGCGGCGAGCCGGCGGTCCGGTCGCTTCTTTTTTTACACACAGCTTTTTACACGCATAAATGACCACAAAACGAAATGCAAGCCTGGCCGGCGCAGGGCTGCCCGCAGGCAAAAGCGCCCGTTCCCGCAGCCGAAAAGCATCCGGCGATGGCGGCGCGGGCGCGTTGCCGCGCACGTCCGGGGATGAAGACGGCCACGGCGCGGCGCATGCCCATGGCGATGGCGGACATGCTCGTAGCCATGGCGACAATGGAAGTCGTGCTCACAGTCACGATCACAGCCAGGATCATAGCCAGGATCATAGCCATGATCACGGGCACGGCCATCATGGCGGCAAGGCTCCGGGCGGCGTGTATCTGTTTTCCCCTTCGGGGGCGGTGTCCGATCCGGCGGCGCTGGAACGGGCGCGCGAGCGCTTGCGCCAGCTGGGCTTTCGCAGCGCCGTGGACCGCAGCGCCCTGGCCGTGCACGAGCGCTTCGCCGGAACCGATAAACAGCGCCTGGCGGCGATTGCGCGGTCCCTCAAGCAGAAGCATCCCATCGTCATGGCGACCCGGGGCGGGTACGGGCTCAGCCGCCTGTTGCCTTATATAGACTGGAAGGCGGTGGCGGACAGCGGCAAGATATTCATAGGGCAAAGCGATTTCACCGTGTTCAACCTGGCCTTGCTGGCCCGGACGGGCGCCGCCAGCTATGCGGGCCCCACGGCCGTCTTTGATTTTGGCGGCAAGAAGATGGATGAGCTGACCGCGGCGCTGTTCGTGGAAAGCATGCGGCGCGAACTGGAAATCCTCAGCTTCGAGTCTCCCGACGCCGATCCGGTGGACGCCCGCGGCGTATTGTGGGGCGGCAACCTGGCCATGGTCGCCTCATTGGCGGGCACGCCCTACATGCCCAAGATCCGCGGCGGCATACTTTTCCTGGAGGACGTGGCGGAACATCCTTTCAGGGTGGAGCGCATGCTGATGCAGTTATGGCAGGCGGGCATCCTGGCGCGCCAGAAGGCGATAGTGCTGGGCCGCTTCACCGAATACCGCCTGGCGCCGCACGACAAAGGCTACGATTTGCCGTCCGTGGTGGCCTGGCTGCGGCAGCATGTCCGCGTTCCCGTGGTGACAGGCCTGCCCTATGGGCATGTTAAGGTCAAGGCCACTTTGCCGGTGGGCGGGAAAGTGGGCATCGCCACGGAACAAGGCATGGCGCACCTGGTGCTGGAAGAGCACCACTGATCGCCGCTTGCTAAAATGCCAGGTTACCCTGATTTTTTATACGATACCCACAAGTGATCTCAACCGCAAACCTCACCATCCAGTTCGGCCCCAAGCCCTTGTTCGAGAACGTCAGCGTCAAATTCGGCGAAGGCAACCGCTACGGGCTGATAGGAGCCAACGGCTCGGGCAAGTCCACCCTCATGAAAATCATAGGCGGCGACCTGGAGCCCACCTCGGGCAATGTGTCCCTGGAGCCCGGCCTGCGGCTGGGCAAGCTGCG
>DJWC01000134.1 GCA_002441445.1 Pusillimonas sp. UBA6240 | reverse complement strand
GATCGTGCCGTTCGCGCCCGGCGGCGTCACCGACACCGGCGCGCGCCTGGTGGCCGACAAGCTGGGGCAGCGGCTGGGCCAGCAGATAATCGTGGATAACAAGCCGGGCGCGTCGGGCAATATCGGCACGCATATGGCCGCGCAGGCCGATCGGGACGGCTATACGCTGGTGGTGGGCTTCGACGGCACGCTGGTCATCAATCCTCACGTGCATGCCAATATCCCGTTCGACACCTTGAAGGATCTGGCGCCGGTCAGCAAGATCGGCGATGCCGCATTGATCATCGTGGCCAATCCGGCGCTGCCGGCCAACACGCTGCAAGAGCTCGTCGCCTATTCCAAGACGTTGCCCAACGGAGTGTCGTATGGCAGCGCCGGCGTGGGCAGCACGCCGCACCTGGCCGGCGAACTGCTGAGCCAGCAAACCGGCGCCAACCTGGTGCACATACCGTACAAGGGAGGCGGCCAGGCGATGGCCGATGTGGTGGGCGGCACCCTGCCGATGCTGTACACGGCGGTGGCGGGCGCTTACCCCTATGTGCAGCGCAAGCAGATCAAGGCCATCGCGGTCAGCACCGAAGCGCGCCTGGCCTCGCTGCCCGATGTGCCCACCGTGGCGGAATCGGGCGTGCCGGGGTTTGTGTCCAATTCCTGGATCGGCATCCTGGCGCCCGCCGGCACGCCGGACGATATCGTGGCCAAGCTGCAGCGCGAAATCCATGCCGTGGTGCATACGCCTGAAATCAAAGAACGCCTGGCCGGCTTGGGCATCACCGCTTCGGGCAATACGCCCGACGAGTTCCGCCGCCAGATCGCCAGCGACCTGGCCCGATACGCCGATATCGTGAAAGCGGCGAATATCCAGGCGGATTGAAGCCTTGCCGCCCAGCCTATCGCTGCGAGCGATAGGCCGCCAGGCGCTTCAAGCGCGGGAAGGGATGATAGCGGCGGTGAATATAAATACTGCGAATATATGACTCCGCTATCTTCCGTCCTGCAATAGCTCAAATCCCTCCCGCAGTGACCCAAGCATCGCGGCGCTGATCTTTGCGTGCGCTTCCATGGCGAACACGAGACGGAATCGTTCAGGATCGGATGCCCGAGGCCCCCGCCGTGGCTCAGGCGGCGCCCGCCATCGCGCCGCGGCTTGCATCACGCTCCCGCGGTGCCGTCCGGTCCTCCCGCATTCCCATCCGTTCTTTACCCGAACAGATGCACAGATAGAATCCAAGATCGGATAGTGTGGATGCACGGCCACATATATGGCTGGAAAACACGTCACCATGCTCTCCATCGGGCTCATCGGAGGGCGTCGGCTCGCCTGGATATTGACCTGAATCAACGGCCCTGCGAATGTGTGTGTCGCACTTGCAAAATGAGCCGTTTTCGGCGGCCGTTTTATATTAGGGTATGCTAAATTAGTTGAACCGAATTCGAGGACCTACATGGCGTTGAGCAAAAATGATCAGCTATTCATCCAGGAAGGCGCCGCCAAGGCGGCGGCGCTGCTGCGGGCGATTGGCAATGAACATCGGATGCTGGTGTTGTGCCTGTTGATCGAACACGGGGAGCTGACCGTCGGGGCGATGCTGGAGCATATTCCGCTGAGCCAATCGGCCTTGTCGCAGCATCTGGCGAAGATGCGCGAGGAAGGGCTGGTGACGTTTCGCCGTGAATCACAGACCTTGCACTATCGCGTCGACAACCCTGACGTGGAAAAGCTGATCGGGACGCTCAAGGCGATTTATTGCCCTTGACAGCCGGCCAACGCCACATCCGGCCGCGATGCTGCATGGCCGCTGCGCCTCGCCGCAGGTGGGTCGATCGATGTGATGCCTCATGAAGGCGATGTTGGAAGTTTTTTTGATGAAGAAGGGAGCTTGGATATGAAAGCCAACGTTGGTGGTATCGACAGAAGCCTGCGCATCGTGGTCGGCGTCGTCCTGATCATTCTGGCCGCCACAGGAACCGTGGGATGGTGGGGTTGGCTGGGGGTCATACCCTTGCTCACCGGCATCATGGGCCTTTGCCCTCTTTACGGTTTGCTGGGCCTCAACACTTGCCCTCTGAGGGCCAGGAAGCAATAAGGCTGCGGGATGCTTTGGTTCGTCGGGGTCCGGCGGACTGAGCGGGTGGCAGGTTGGCTTGCAGCCGGCATGGGATGCCGGCCGCCGGCGCTTGCGGCAACGAGGCGCATGCGGCGGATCGTCATGCCCTGAGCGCAAACCGCGCGCATCTTCAATGGCAAGCTGTTTACCGAATAGCCTATATAATTTAGAATATTCTAAATTAGTATTTTCTAAATTAATGGCTATAGGCTAATGAGCTATAGATTAATGGCCCATAGGCTATGGATATTCATGAAATGGCCGCCATTGCCTACAAGACTTCAGCATGAAACTGCAGCCGACCAGGACTTCTTGCCCGAAAGCGTCGCCCATGCGCCACGCCCGCTCCCTATTCTCATTCGCGCTGATCGCCTGGATCGCGTTCCCGAACGCGCCCGCGCAGACGGCGCCCCAGCCCCTGGAGATCGCCACGGCCGAGGCCGCGGCGGGCACGGCGGCCTTGGCCTTCGACGGCGTCGTGGAAGCTGTGCGCCAGACGACAGTCGCGGCTCAAGTGTCGGGAGCCATCGTCGAGCTGGACGTCAAGGCCGGCGAGCGCGTGCAGGCGGGCCAGACTCTGCTGCGCCTCGACGCCCGGGCGGCCGAACAGAGCGCCAGCGCAAGCGACGCCCAAGTGCAGGCGGCGCGGGCCGCGCTGGAATTGGCCGCTAAAGACCTCAAGCGCCAGCAGCAGCTATTCCAGAAGGATTACATCAGCCAGGCGGCCATGGAGCGCGCCGAATCCGCCTACAAGTCGGCGCGGGCGCAGGCAAACGCGTTACTGGCGCAGGCCGGCGCATCGCGCACGCATAGCGGCTACCACCTCGTGCGCGCGCCGTTTGCGGGCGTGGTCTCCGAAGTGCCGGTATCCCTGGGCGACATGGCCATGCCTGGCCGACCTCTGCTGACGCTGTACGACCCGGCGATGCTCCGTGTCACCGCGGCCGTGCCGCAGTCGGTGGCTGCGCAGATGCCGTCCGATCCCGATGCACGCGTCGAGTTGCCCGGGCTGCCGGCGGCCGGCGCATGGCGAAGGCATGTGAAAGTCCAGGTTTTACCGACTGCGGACGCGTCGACGCATACCGTGCAGGTGCGCGCGGAATTGCCCATGGAAACCGATGGCGTCGCACCCGGCATGTTCGCGCGGCTGTGGCTGCCGCTCGCGCGCGGCGGCCTTGCGTCCGGCGCCGCTCCGCTGATCGTGCCGCGAGACGCCATCGTGCGCCGCGCGGAGCTGACCGGCCTGTATGTCCTCGATCCGCAAGACAAGCCCGTGCTGCGCCAGGTCCGCCTGGGACGCGCCATGGGCGACCGCATCGAGATCCTGTCCGGGCTGGCGATCGGCGAGCGGGTGGTGACCAATCCGCAGGCCGCGGCGCGCGTCCGTTGAGATGGCGATGATGGATACGCCGCCCTCCACCGCCGGCAGAGCCGCCATGGGCGTTTCGGGCCGCATAGCGGCTTTCTTCCAGCTCGCGCAAATCACCCCGCTGCTGGCGCTGCTGGCATTGCTGCTGGGCTTGTTCGCCGTGGCCGTGACGCCGCGCGAAGAAGAGCCCCAGATCAATGTCACGATGGCGAACGTGTTGATCCCCTTCCCGGGGGCTGCCGTGCGCGACGTCGAACAAATGGTGGCGGCGCCGGCCGAACAGGTGCTGAGCCAGATTCTGGATGTCGAGCATGTGATGTCGGTATCGCGGCCCGGCCTGGCGGTGCTGACCGTCCAGTTCGAAGTGGGCGTGACGCGCACCGAGGCGCTGGTGAGGCTGTATGACACGGTGAATTCGAACGCCGACTGGCTGCCCAAAGGGCTGGGCGTGCTGGATCCCATCGTCAAGCCCAAGGGCATCGATGACGTGCCCATCGTCACGCTGACGCTGTTCAGCGAGAACACGGCGATCGGCGCCTTCGACCTGGAACGCGTCGCCCACAGCATCGAGACCGACCTCAAGCGCGTGCCCGGCACGCGCGAAGTCACGGCCATCGGCGGGCCGGGCCGGGCGGTAATGGTGGAGATCGACCCGGTGCGCATGAACAGCGTCGGCGTCACGGTGGCCGACATCCGGCAAGCCCTGCTGTCGGCCAATCTGGGCCTGCCGGTCGGCGAACTGCTCGCCGGCAACCGTTCGGTGGCCATTGAATCGGGTCCCTTCCTGCGCCATGCCGGCGAGGTCGCCGACCTGGTGGTCGGCGTGCGCGGCGGCAGGCCCGTTTTCCTGCGGGACGTGGCGGCGGTCCGCGACGGCCCTCCGCCGCCCAGCCGCTATGTCTGGCATGGCGTGGCCGGCAAGGACGGCGCGGCGTCCGCCGAATATCCGGCGGTCACGATCGCGGTGACGAAGAAGGCCGGCGAGAACGCGATCGATGTAGCCGACGCCGTCATGGAGCGCGTGGATGATCTGCGCAACACCGTCATTCCGGGCGACGTCCAGGTGGCCGAGACGCGCAACTACGGCGCCTCGGCCAACGACAAGGCGCAGACCCTGATGCAGAAGCTGCTGTTCGCCACCGCGTCGGTCGTCGCGCTGGTGTTCTTCGCATTGGGCCGGCGCGAGGCGGCCATCGTCGGCAGCGCCGTGGTCCTGACGCTGACGGTGACGCTTTTCGCATCGTGGGCCTGGGGCTTCACGCTCAATCGCGTGTCGCTGTTCGCGTTGATCTTCTCCATCGGCATCCTGGTGGACGATGCCATCGTCGTCGTCGAGAACATCCATCGGCACCAGCAGCTATATCCCGGCAAGCCGCTGGCCGCGATCATTCCCGGCGCCGTGGACGAAGTGGGCGGGCCGACGATCCTGGCGACGCTGACGGTGATCGCCGCCCTCTTGCCGATGGCTTTCGTCACCGGCCTGATGGGGCCGTACATGAGTCCCATCCCCATCAATGCCAGCATGGGCATGCTGCTGTCGCTGGCCATCGCCTTCGTCGTCACGCCGTGGCTGGCGCGGCTGTGGATGAAAGCGGCGCCACCGGCCGCGCAGAACGGCGATGGCGGGCCGCAGGCGGCCCATGCCGGCGTGGCCGCCCGCATCGCGCCCATCTTCCAGCGGGTTTTCCGTCCGCTGCTGGACGAACGGCGCGGAAGCCGCAACCGCCGCTTGCTGTGGCTGGGCGTCGCGCTGCTGATCGCGGCCTCGGTGGCGCTGCCGGCCACCGGCCTGGTGCTGCTGAAGATGCTGCCGTTCGACAACAAGTCGGAGTTCCAGGTGGTCGTCGACATGCCCGCCGGCACGCCGGTCGAGCGGACGGCCGCGGTGCTGCATGAACTGGGCGGCTATCTGGCGGCAGTGCCCGAAGTCACCCATTACCAGGCCTACGCCGGCACGGCGGCGCCGATCAACTTCAATGGCCTGGTGCGCCAGTATTACCTGCGCGCCGGCGGCAATGTCGGCGATTTGCAGGTCAACCTCGTCGACAAATCCGCACGCAAGGACCAGAGCCATGCCATCGCCACGCGCCTGCGGCCCGCGCTGCAGAAGATAGGCGCCCGCTTCGGCGCCAACGTCAAGGTGGTCGAAGTGCCGCCCGGCCCGCCGGTGCTCTCGCCCATCGTGGCCGAGATCTACGGCCCCGATGCGGCCGGCCGCCAGCAGGTGGCCAAGGCCGTGCGCGCGGTGTTCGAGCGCGCACCGGGCGTAGTGGACGTGGACGACAGCAGCGTCGCGGCGGCGCCGAAGACCATGCTGCTGGTGGACCGCCAGAAGGCTTCCATGCTCGGCGTTCCGCAGCAAGCCATCGTCACCACGCTGCGGGCCGGCCTGGCCGGCGAAGCCACGGCATACCTGCACGATGAAACCAAGTACCCGGCGGCCGCGGTCCTGCAATTGCCTCCCGAGCTTCACGGCGACCTCGACGCGCTGTTGCAGCTTGCGGTGCGCAGCGCGGACGGGAAGCTGGTGCCTATCCGGGAACTCGTCACCCTGAGCGATCAACTGAGCGAGCAGCCGATCTACCACAAGGATCTGCTGCCGGTGAATTTCGTCGTGGCCGACATGGCCGGCGCGCTGGACAGCCCGCTATACGGAATGTTCGAGATGCGCGGCGAACTGGCCGGGATCGCGACGCCTGGCGGCGGCACGCTGCAGGAGTATTTCATCCGCCAGCCCGGCGACGCCTACCGCGACTACGCCTTGAAGTGGGACGGCGAATGGCAGATCACCTACGAGACTTTCCGCGACATGGGCCTGGCCTATGGCGT
>DJWC01000147.1 GCA_002441445.1 Pusillimonas sp. UBA6240 | reverse complement strand
GCAACCAGCACCCCGACCTGCGTGCTGACTTCATTCTCGCCAACCCCCCGTTCAACATCAGTGACTGGTGGCACGGCAGCTTGGAGGGCGATGTACGCTGGGAATATGGCGACCCACCACAAGGCAATGCGAACTACGCATGGTTGCAGCACATGCTGNNTGGCCAACGGCTCGATGAGCTCCAGCCAGAACAACGAGGGCGTGATCCGCGCTGCGATGGTCGATGCGGATGTGGTGGAAGTCATGGTGGCCCTACCGGGTCAGCTTTTCTTCAACACTCAAATTCCCGCCTGCCTGTGGTTCCTCGCCAAGCAGAAAAAGCGTAAAGGCGAAGTGCTGTTTATCGACGCCCGCAAACAGGGCAAGATGATTTCACGCGTGCAAGCCGAACTGGACGACGGCGTCATCGACCGCATCGCTGAAACCGTTGCCGCATGGCGTGGTGAGGTGGAAGAAGGCGCAACCATCACCGAATACCAAGATATCCCCGGATTCTGTCGCAGCGTGCCGCTGGCCGAGATTGCCGAACATGGGCATGTACTCACCCCTGGTCGTTATGTCGGCGCAGAAGAAGTCGAAGAGGACGATGAAGCGTTTGCGGAAAAAATGCAGAAGCTAACGGAAAAGCTGGGGGAGCAGATGGCTAAGGGAGCAGAGCTGGATACACTGATTCGGCAGAAGTTGGGAGGAATGGGATATGACTTCTGAGTGGATAAAATTCACCGACCTTTTGTCTGCCATAGTCGACAACCGAGGGAAAACATGCCCAGTAGGAAACAGTGGTCTTCCGCTAATTGCGACCAACTGCGTGACCGGCACCGACCTCTATCCCTGCTACGATACAACGCGTTTCGTTTCAGAGGAAACATACAAAACTTGGTTCAGGGGGCACCCAGAGCCTGGTGACATCCTCTTTGTCTGCAAAGGTAGTCCTGGCCGCACAAGTTTGGTCCCGAACCCTGTCAACTTTTGTATCGCGCAAGACATGGTGGCAGTAAGGGCTGATGCCAAGAAAGTATACCCAAGGTACCTTTTTGCCGCTTTACGCTCGCAAGTTGTACGAACCCAGATTGACAATATGCATGTCGGAACAATGATCCCCCATTTTAAAAAGGGGGACTTCGACAAGTTGCTCATACCGATGCTAGAGATGAAGGCTCAGATCGCTGTTGGTGATCTCTATTTCACAATATCTGACCGCATCACCCGCCTACGCGAAACCAACAAAACCCTTGAAGCCATCGCCCAAGCGATCTTCAAGTCTTGGTTCGTGGATTTCGACCCCGTGCGCGCCAAGATGGAAGGCCGTCAGCCGGAAGGCATGGACGAAGCCACCGCTGCGCTGTTCCCGGATTCGTTTGAAGAATCGGAGTTGGGGTTGGTGCCGAAGGGGTGGAAAATCTCTTCACTTGCTGAAAGCTGTTCCTATTTAAAAAGAGGGCTATCGCCTAAATACTTAGAGAAAGGTGGCGTGCTGGTCCTCAATCAAAAGTGCGTGCGTGATTTTTCCATAGATTTTAGAAAGGCACGTCGTCACGATAACTCCCAGCGAGCAATTGATGGACGAACACTCGAGGTGGGAGACGTAGTAGTTAACTCAACTGGAGTTGGAACACTTGGTCGAGTCGCTCAAGTTCTCGACCTTCCTGAAACTACTACTGCTGACTCTCACTTAACTATTGTTCGAGCAGGAAGCACCATGAGCCCTGCATATCTGGGCGAATGGATGCAAAAAAATCAAACACTTATTGAAAGTATGGGGGAAGGTACAACTGGCCAAACAGAATTATCCAGAGCCAAGCTCGGAGAGTTGCGACTATTAGCTCCGCCTTCAGCTATACAGCTCGAATTTTCAAAAATAGTCCAACCCCTAAAATCAAAAAATGTCGTCAACTCGCATACCAGCGCTTCGCTTGAGGCCATTCGTGACACACTCCTCCCTCGCCTCATCTCCGGCCAACTCCGCCTTCCAAAAGCCCAAGAACAGATTGAGAACGCTTTGACATGACCGAAGACCAACTCGAACAGGAAGCTCTAGGCTGGCTGTCAGGAACAGGCTATACCCTGCGCAACGGCCCAGACATTGCACACGACGGCGTTGACCCGCAGCGCAGCGGCTATACGCAGGTCATTTTGCCCACGCGACTTCGTGCGGCGATGGCTAAGCTGAATCCAGACATCCCTGCCACAGCGCTGGAAGATGCGCTTCAGCAAGTCGAGCACCTAGACACTCCTGTTCAGTTGGTAGCGAATCGCGCCTTTCATAAGTTGCTCGTCAATGGTGTGCCGGTGCAGTATCAAAAGGATGGCGAAACGCGAGGCGACTTGGTGCGCTTAGTCGATTGGCGCAATCCGCAGAACAACGAGTTTTGGGCTGTGAGCCAATTCACCATCAAAGGCCCGCACCATACCCGCCGCCCCGACATCGTATTGTTCGTGAATGGTTTGCCTCTGGTGTTGATGGAACTGAAAAACGCCGTCAACGAGAGCGCTGACATCTGGAAAGCCTACGACCAGATTCAAACCTATAAAGCTCAAGTCCCAGACATCTTCGACTACAACGAGATTCTGGTGATCTCTGACGGCAGCGAAGCCCGCTTTGGTTCACTGTCTGCCAATGCCGAACGTTTCATGCAGTGGCGCACAATTGATGGTGTGACGCTGGACCCTTTAGGACAATTCAACGAGCTGGAAACCCTAGTGCGCGGCCTGCTTGCACCATCCTACCTGTTGGACTACCTGCGCTACTTCGTGCTGTTTGAGGACGATGGCAAGCTGATCAAGAAGATTGCCGGGTATCACCAGTTTCATGCCGTGCGCTTCGCCATTGAGGAAGTCGTGCGTGTCTCTCGCCCGGATGCGCAACAAGACAAGCGAGGCAAAGGCGGCGTGGTTTGGCACACACAGGGCAGCGGAAAAAGCATCACCATGACGTGCTTTGCGGCACGGGTGATGCAAGAACCCGCTTTGCAAAACCCGACCATCGTGGTGATTACCGATCGTAATGACTTGGATGGGCAATTGTTCGGCGTGTTTAGTCTGTCGCAAGACTTATTACGTGAACAACCTGTACAGGCCACGAAGCGTCAGCAGTTACGGACCCTGCTTGGCAATCGCCCATCTGGCGGTATCGTGTTTGCGACAATTCAGAAATTCATGCCGGGTGAGGATGAAGATATCTTCCCCGAGCTCTCGAATCGCAGCAATATTGTGGTGATTGCTGACGAGGCTCATCGCACCCAATACGGTTTCGAAGCCAAGCTAAAGACTCGCAAGCGCAACGCTGACAGCCCGAATGTTTATCACCTAACACCGGATGGCGTCCCTAGCTCGGCCCTTACGGTTGAATTCGCTAGTGCAGAGTACCAAACCAAGTATCAGGCGGGTTACGCACAACACTTGCGCGACGCCTTACCCAACGCAACGTTTGTGGCTTTTACAGGTACGCCAGTCAGCAGCACCGACCGCGATACACGCTCGGTATTTGGCGACTATATCCATGTCTATGACATGCAGCAGGCCAAGGAAGACGGTGCTACGGTCGCCATTCTCTATGAGTCACGCCTAGCGAAACTCAAACTCAAAGAAGCCGATCTGGAGGCGATTGACGAGGAAGTCGATGAACTCGCCGAGGACGAAGAAGAGAATACGCAGGCACGACTAAAGTCAAAATGGGCAGCACTGGAAAAGGTGGTCGGTGCCGAGCCTCGCATCGCCAGTGTCGCGGCCGACTTGGTGGAACATTTCGAAGAACGCAACATGGCACAGGACGGCAAGGCGATGGTCGTCGGGATGAGCCGCGATATTTGTGTGCACTTGTACAACGAAATCGTGAAGCTGCGTCCAGACTGGCACGATGACGACCCAGAAAAAGGTGCAATCAAAGTCATCATGACGGGGAGCGCGAGTGACAGGGCCTTGCTGCGACCTCACATCTACAGCAGCCAGGTGAAAAAGCGGCTGGAGAAGCGCTTTAAAGACCCTGCAGACCCATTAAAAATGGTCATTGTGCGGGACATGTGGCTGACGGGTTTTGATGCACCCTGCGTGCATACGATGTACATCGACAAGCCGATGAAGGGTCACAACCTGATGCAGGCCATCGCCCGCGTGAACCGTGTGTTCCGCGACAAACAAGGCGGCCTCGTCGTGGACTACATCGGTATCGGTAACGAACTCAAGGCTGCGATGAAGGAGTACACCGCCAGCCATGGCCGTGGCCGCCCGACGGTCGACGCCCACGAAGCCTTAGCAGTGATGCTGGAAAAGCTCGATGTACTGCGAGCCATGCTGCACGGGTATGACTATTCAGGTTTCAAAACCGGTGGACACAAGACGCTGGCTGGTGCAGCGAACCACATCCTCTCGCTACGCCCGCCGCCAGGCCAAAAAGACGCAAAGCTCGACGGTAAAAAACGTTTTGCTGATGCTGCCCTAGCCCTGAGCAAGGCTTTTTCGCTGTGCTGCACGCTAGACGAAGCCAAAGCGTTACGCGATGAGGTTGCCTTTATGCAAGCGGTGAAGATCATCCTCACAAAGCGGGACATCAGCACGCAGAAGAAAACCGACGAGCAACGCGAAGTCGCCATTCGGCAGATCATTAGCCAAGCCGTCGTCAGTGAACACGTCGTCGACATCTTTGATGCGGTGGGATTAGAAAAACCCAACATCGGTTTGCTGGATGACGAGTTTATGGCACAGGTCCGCAACCTACCCGAGCGCAACCTCGCAGTGGAACTGCTAGAGCGATTATTGGAAGGCGAGATCAAAAGCAAATTTGCCAGCAACGTCGTGCAGAAAAAGAAGTTTTCCGAGCTACTCAGTGGCGTAATCACACGCTACCAGAACCGCAGCATCGAAACAGCTCAGGTGATGGAAGAGCTGGTAGAAATGGCCAAAAAATTCAGGGAGGCTGCCAGCCGGGGGGAAGAGCTAGGCCTGAGTGAGGACGAAATCCGCTTCTATGATGCGCTGGCTACCAACGAATCTGCGGTGCTCGAGCTAACAGACGAAACTCTGAAACAAATCGCCCACGAACTAACTGAGAATCTACGTAAGAACATCACTGTAGACTGGTCTAAACGGGAGAGCGTGCGTGCCAGCCTACGCTTGATGGTGCGGCGGATATTGCGCAAGTACAAGTACCCACCGGATATGGCAGATACGGCTGTGGAGCTGGTGTTACAGCAAGCTGAAGCCTTAGGCCAAGAATGGAGCCAAACATGAATAAAATCTAAGCTCCAAAAGGCACCAATATACGAAAATTAAAACCGTAAAGCTGTATATCCATAACGTTTCTTAGCAAGCCGACTAGAATAATGAAAAATCCATCCAACGTTTATCAGTCAGGGTTACAGTTCCGCTTTAAAAAGGGAGACTCTATTGGTGAGCTTGATGCGGAAAATGACGACCTTCTCTTAAGTGAATGCTTTGTTGACACTGGGGACTACGACACTCTTACCGACTGCAGTAAGCCACAGTGTGTTGTCGTCGGTCGTACAGGCTCTGGAAAAAGCGCTCTACTGAAAAGGGTTAGTCAATGCGAGGAACGAGTTATAGAGATAGTTCCCGAAAACCTCTCTCTCCAATATATATGCAACTCAGACATAATTACGTCACTCGAAGCAGCAGGGGCAAAACTTGATATTTTTTATAATCTCCTCTGGAGACATGTGCTGTCCACGGAGTTGCTGAAATATCACTTTAAACTAAGCACCGAAGAAAAGACAAAAAGTTGGCTGAGAAATCTCCTCCCTAGCCTTAAAGCGAAAGACCAAGCCAAAGAGAGAGCAATCAAATATATTAATGAGTGGGGGGACAAGTTTTGGCAAGAAACTGAATATAGGGTAAAAGAAATCACCCAAAAACTAGAGACCGATATTCATGCAGAACTAGGTGTAGAAATTTCGACTGTAAATCTCTCCACTGCGGGTAGGAAGCGAGAAGAGCTAGAGAAAATTACGGAGGTTGTAAACAAAGCCCAGAAGGTAATAAACAATATACAAATAAAATCCCTTTCGGATGTCATGCACTATCTAAACGAAGATGTCTTTAACGACAAAAAGGTTAAGACATACGTCGTAATTGATAGACTCGACGAGGGCTGGGCCCCAGACCAGGTGCGATACAAGCTGATTCGTTCACTAATTGAAACACTGAAAAATTTTAGAGGAATTTCTTCGGTAAAGATTTTGGTAGCGATGAGGCGAGACCTACTGGAAACCGTATTCTTAGAAACTAGGGATGCTGGTTTTCAAGAAGAAAAATATGAATCCCTTTTCCTTGGCATCACTTGGTCAAAGGGACAACTTAGAGAGCTCCTCGACAAGCGGATACGTCAACTCGTAAAAGGAAGATATACAGGAAGCAGCTTAGGGATAAATGTAATTTTTCCTAGACAAGTAGGTCGTATAGATTTTCTTGATTATTTAGCAACACGCACGCTCTATCGCCCACGCGATGCTATAGCATTCGTCAACGAGTGTTTAGTCAGAAGCGAGGGAAAGCAGGCGATTACAGCCACAATCATCCAACAGGCTGAAATTGAGTATTCTACAAAACGTGTCCGGGCGCTAGAGTTTGAATGGATTACCCATTACCCGAAGCTTTTGGATTACTTTAGCTTAATTGAGCGACTGCCCGACAGCTTCAAAATCTCATCAATTCCGAAGGATAAAGTAGAAGCGTACGCCTTAAGTCACATGGACAATATCAACTCCAATGACCCCTTAGATCGTGCATCAATCAAATTTATTAATGGTGGATCGATCCATGTATTTGCCACTACGCTAGTGAGATGTCTATATCACATCGGAGTTATTGGCATAAAGACTGACAGCTTCAGTCCAGTTCGTTGGTCATACATGGAAGCGGTTTCCCCAAGTGAAGGGCAGATCAAACCTAGCTCGACGATTTACATTCACCCCATGATATGGAGCCGAGTGGGGACGTTGACAAAACCCTAACAACTGTACCTATACTGTACCGATTTTCGGTACAGTATAGGTACACTCCCCAGTTCTGCCTGCTTTGGCTAAACTACGCTAACCCACTGATTAACAATTACTTTTACCTACCTCAACCTACGCTCAGCTTCACCCCATTTCCCTAGACAGACACCTTCAAACGCGAACTCAAAATCCCCCGCCGCAAGGTGGGCCGATTCGATTTGGCCTTGGCGCCATTCTAAAATATCTACTAAGGCATCTGTTTAGGCGCTTCCCGCGATCTCCCGAGCCAGTTCCTGGATGTCAATTCCGGTCATCGCTCTAGTCCTCTACGACGCCGCAGTCGCGACACCGGCGCTTGGGCTGATCGCCGAACCACATGAAGTTGGCGGAATTTCCCCGGTAGTGAAGATTTCGTTCCAGCTGTGGCGGCCATAGATAGCGCACGGATATTATTTATTCGGTCAGCCTCCAGGCTCTGCCTGAAAGGATGGTGCGCCCACGCGCCGTTGTAGCGACCGGAACATTGATTCCAATATAACCGCGGCAGGCGCGCAAATCACACATCCCACCCCTCCGCCATCCTACTTCGCGTCCGCGCCGGACTGCTTGACAACTTCGCCCCAGCGCTTGTACTCGGCTTCCTGGATCTTGGCGAGTTCCTCGGGGCCAACCTTCATCAGGCGCATGCCCAGTTGCGCGAAGCGCGCTTCGGTTTCGGGATTGTCCATTGAAGAGCGCACCGCCTTGACCAGCTTCTGGATCACTGGGTTGGGCGTACCGGCAGGCGCGTACATCGCCACCCACATTTCGGCCTGGAAGCCCGGTATTTCTTCGGCGATGGCGGGGACGTCGGGAAGCAGGTCCAGCCGCTTTTCACTCGTCACCGCCAAGGGTCGCAGATTACCGGCACGGATATTTTCCAATACCGATGACAAGCTGCCAAAGAGTATGGGGATCTGACCGCCCAGCACGTCGGACATGGCCGGCGCCACACCCCGATACGGAACGTGCTCCATCTTGGAGCCGACTTCGCTGGCCAGCATTTCAGGGATCAGGTGGTTGAGCGTGCCGACTCCCGCGGAGGCGTAGTAAAGCTCACCCGGTTTTTCCTTCAATAGGCGCAGAAATTCCGGCAGCGTCTTGGCTTCGAATGACGGATGAACGGCCAATACATAGGGCACGACGCCCAAGCCCGCGACCGGCTCGAAATCCTTGATTGGGTCAAAGCCGGCTTCCTTGACCACCCAAGGGAGAATCAACTGATTGCTGTTCGCCGTGACAAATAAGGAGTAGCCATCGTTCTTCTCGCGCCGCATGAATTGATTGCCGATCGCACCGCCCGCGCCAGGTTTGTTGTTCACGACGATGGGCTGCCCAAGCGCCGGCCCGATCTTGTCGGCCACCAGCCGCGCGACAATGTCGGTGCCCCCGCCCGCCACAGTCGGCGTTACGATCGTGATGGGTCCGGCGGGGTAGTTGGTCTCGGCATGTGCGTTCGCCATGCCTATGCCCAGGCACATTGCAAGGGCGCTACTCGCGGCAAGGCGCATGATGGTTTTCATATCGGTCTCCTATTTCCTATTTAAGCTTGTTTGATTGAGGTGAATGGGGTCGGAGCAAGCGTTCAAGTTGTGCACCGTAAGACAAAACACTAAAGTCCCGCTTCCAGGGCCCGACAAGCTGCACGCCCGTCGCCAGGCCGGCGCTATTGCGGTGAACCGGCACATGCAAGCAGGGCCAGCCCAATACCGTCCAGCATTTGTTGAATGCTGGCGCTCCAGTGAATTCGTGGCCCGCCGGCGCCGGCCCCGCTGCCGGCGGGGTCAGAATAAAGTCCGCACCGCCGCTCAAGGCATGCCACTGCGTGCGCATTTCATGCTGGAAGGCGCACATCGCCAGGTAGTGATCCGCCGGTGTATTCCAGCCCTCCTCTACGTTCTTCAGCAATGAAGGCGTCAGCAGACCGCCGCGCGCCCGTACCACCGGATTCAAGTTGCGGGCGAACTCGTACTTTATGATGGCTGTATGCGCCCGGACAAGCTCATCCAACTTTGAGCGGACGTCGATAGGCATACACCGCACGCCGGCTTGTTGCAGTACCTGGATGGCCCTGTCGAGCGCTTCGCGCCCCTCGTCCTCAAGCGAAGCTTCCGGCGCATAATCCACAACGGCTACGCGGGCGCCCGCCAGGCTGGCCATTGCATCAGTCTTGCCCAATGCCGGCAGCAACACCCTGGCGGCGCGTATCATCCAGTCCATATCTGACGCATGCCAGCCGATGGTGTCGAGCGAGTCACTGGTCAACTGCATGCCGTCCCGGCTCAAGAGGCCGAAGGACGGCTTGAACCCTGGTACGCCGCAATAGGCGGCGGGCCTGATGATCGAGCCGCCGGTCTGGGTGCTTAGGGCCAAAGGCACCATTCCGGCGGCCACCGCAGCCGCCGAGCCGCTTGAAGAACCGCCCGGCGTATGGGCGAGATTATGCGGGTTGCGGGTAGGGCCAGGGTCACGGAATGCATATTCGGCCGTGACCGTCTTACCTAGCGGTATGGCGCCGGCGCGCGCCAGCAGATCCACGCTGGCACCATTGAAAGCGGCCGCCCTGTCGTCACTGGCGGGAGAGCCGCAACGCGTGGGCATGCCCGCCGCCATGATGACGTCCTTGACACCAAAGGGCACACCCGCGAGCGGGCCGTTCAATACCCCGGGTTCGGGCAGCTCATCCCTGGACGCAATATGGGTCCAGGCACGCACATTCGCCTCATGCTCGTCGATCGCCGAAAAAGCGTGCTCCAGCGCATAGGCGGAGTCCTTCCCTTCCAGCGACGCCCCCGCCGGAAACGGGCGCGGCCTACTTCCTGGTTCGGCAAGCTTGTCGACTGGAACATCAAGCGGATGGCTGAGCAATGTGTTCATGACTCCTTTTTCCAAGCGGTGTGCGTGACATCGGCTGCATGGTAAGCTGCGGCATTATTCCCGGCCCAATTCAAAATATGCGGCAGATTAATACCATTTCGGACATAATCAAATTGGACGGCGCCTTGCTGTCCGCATTTTGCGCTGTCGCCGAGGAGCTGAATTTTGCGCGCGCGGCGGAGCGCCTCTGCATTAGCCAACCGCCTCTGAGCCGCCGCATCCGCCAACTGGAAGACATGGTGGGTTCGCCGCTGTTCGAGCGCACTACGCGTTCCGTGCGGCTGACGCCGGCCGGAGCCCTGATGTACGAGCACGCCCGGCGTATTACCGTGGATATGGGTTACATGCTTGCCAGCGTGCGTGAGCTGGCCCGCGGGGCAGGCGGCACCTTGTCGATTGGGATTTCGCCCACGGCCGCGTCATCGCCGCTGGTGGAATCCTTGCATGCCTTTCGGCACAGCCATCCCAGCGTAGCGCTGGATTTGCGAGAGATGGATTCCGTGCAACTATGGGAAGAACTGAGCTACGGAAGGCTAGACGTGGCGCTGATGCGGCCTGTGAAAGAACACGAGTCAATAGAGATGGCCGTGGTCCATGCCGAGCCCCTATGCTTCGTGACGCGGCGGGAGCACGGCCTGCCCGGCGGGTCGGTCTCGCTCAAGCAAGTGCTACAGCACCCGCTCATTGGCTACGACACTACGCATTCGCCTTACCTCGCGCAGTTGTTTGAAACCTTGCTTTCCGGCGTACTGCACGACGCGCGCGTCGTCCAGTGGAGCCGGCTTCCGTCCATCCTAACCTTGGTGGAAGCCGGCGTGGGCGCGGCCCTCGTCCCGCGCTCGATGGAAAGCACGAAGCCGCAGGTACTGCGCTTCCATGCGATCGAACCCGCGCCGGGCCCCGTCGCGCAGCTGGTCGTGGCACGCCCCGTTCGAGGGAAGAACCCGAACGCGCTTGCGTTCATGGCGGCGCTGCTGGCGAAGCGGTGATTTCAAAACGTTGAGGCGCAATGCCCTCCGGAAGGAGCCCGTCCCGAACCCGCCGCGATCAGCGGCGGCTCCAAATGGACATTGACGGGATCGGACCCTACCCAGTCCCACGCAAAAAAACCAAGCAGCGCTATCCAGAAAGCGATAAAAAGTATCGGATTTTTCATGACGCCTCCGATATCAGAACTGAAAATGGCGGCGCACGCGCACGCCAATCAGCGAACCCAGGAATGCCATGGGTACCCAGATCCAGCCATGAAGACTGCCGGTCGAGATGCCGCTAACCATCGCGCCAATATTGCAGCCAAAGGCCAAGCGCGAGCTATAGCCCAATAAGAATCCGGCCACGATCCCGATAATCCATTGCGTGTTCGTCAGCGGTGTCGACGCTTTGGACGACGATGATTTGCGCGCCGCAATATACAGGGCGCCCGCCAGTATGCCGATATTCGTGATGGACGTGACATCCATGAATACCGACTGCGAAAGATTCGCCATATTTACCGGTTGGCTCCAAAAGGGATTGGTCGCGGGGTCGAATACGCCGGCCGCTGTGGCGATTTTGCCAAACCACAGTCCAAAGCCATACACGACGCCCCAGGGCTGGCCCGCCACCACCAGGTTCAGCACCGCCAATACCGCCAGCAAGGCGGCGCCGATGAACAGCTTCCGATCGAACCAGCGCGCCGACTTGCCCGCCCAGGCCATCGCGGCGATGGCAAAGACCGCCAACCCGGCCAAGGTCAGGAGAAAAGCGGGTAATGGCCCGTATTCGGTGACCAATCCCACCGGTTTGATCGCCCCCAATTGCAGCCACTGATCCAGTTGCGCCGAACCCAGGAAACTGCCAAACGCAAAGACAGGCAAAATGGCCATATTCAATGGCACGCCCATCCCCGCCTTATACAAGGTTCCGGAACCGCAGCCGTCCGCAACCTGCATGCTGGCGCCGAAGATAAAAGCCCCTACAAGAAGGCTGATGCTCGGCGGCCCCAAGGCAGCGCCCAGATCGGTGGGATATGCGGCCAACAAAGGTATGGACACCGCTGCGGCAAGGACGAGCAGAAACAGCTGCGCCAATACGCCGCTGGGATCCCGGTGTTCAATCAGGCGACGCCAGCCGGTGGTAAACCCGAAACGGGCTCCCGCCAGCACACTGCCCATGCCTATGCCGATCAGAAACAAAACAGCCTGACGCAGGGAGACGAACCAGACCAGGAATACAAAAAATGCGGCCATGACGGCCGCAAGCGGAAAGCGTTTCATAGAGACGGATCAGAAAATTGCTTGGCCTAGAATGCCCTTGAGTTTGTTCAGTAGCTGCTCGCCGCGCCCGGGTACGTTATCCATGGGTAGCGGCGTGGGCGATTGTGTCCATTCAGCCAGGGAAGCGGGATACAGTTTAACGTTCTTTTGCCCCACCACTTCCGACAGCGCAAACCAGTCAGTCGCCGCCCAGTGTCCGGTATTGCAAAAGGAGATGGTCTCTTCAGAGGGCTTGCTCAATTCACGAGCTGCAATTTGCTTGGCCTCTTCGGTCGAAACGAATACGGACGTGCCCGGCTTGAACCACTTGTCGTGTTCGAGATTGATGGCATTGTGAATGGTACCGGGCGTACTGGCGGTCGGCGCCTTGGTCTCGCCCAGGAAGAACTTGTTCGGGCGTGCATCCACCAAGCGGGTTTGCGGGCTGTCGATCTGGGACTGGACGTACTCTTTGGTCGCGATAAGCGCCTGGTTCAGCACGGGCTTGTACTGGCTGGCGGCCACTGTCGCCACGCTTTTGTCCTGCGGCAATCCCGCATCGGCCCAAGCCTTGACGCCGCCATTCAAAATCGACAAATTGGTCAACCCCAGATATTTCAAGGTCCAGTAGACACGCGCGGAGGCGCCAAAGTCCGTCGCGTCGGCGCCAGAGGAAACCACCACCGCATGCGTGTTTTCGTCCAGTCCCAGGCCCTGCACCAGCGCCGTCAGTTTTTCCAGCGGCGGCAATTGGCCGGGATTATTGGCCGGGCCACGCCAGGAACCATAAGGCGCGTTCAGTGCGCCCGGAATATGCTGAGCGCCATACACGTCGGGCGGCCGAATATCGATAACGCGCACCGCCGCGTCACCGCGGATGCCATCAAGTTCCGCGGGTGTCAGCAACGGCGCCGCCTGGCTGGCGGTGCCGATGACTATAGCTGCAATGGCAGAGGCAAAGGATAAGAGGGTATTCATGTCTGGCCGCTACAAAAAAGGAAGCAACCTGGCCATTTTCCCAAATTTTTATATAAACATATAGATTATTTTATTGTTTTCTTATAATAATAAGGAATTAAGTGCGAGGCAGGCCCGACGACGCGCGTCAATGCGAGCCTCGCGCTCCAGGGCGAACCAAAACGAGGAATATCGCAAGGCTGAATGCTATCCACCGCGTCGCGATAGTGACACAATAGCGTCTGTAAGTGTCCGCGCCCAATTGATATTTGGCCCGAAAGCCCGCTAGACCAATGCCCCATTCAAACAACATTGCCGCCATTGCCAATCGCGAGGATCTGGATGCGCAGGCATGCTTGTCGGATGCAGTCGCCGCATGGCGCGCAGCCGGCATCAAGGTCGTCGGTGTCCTGGCCGAAAACAATCGGGGCGAAAGCGTGTGCAGCGCGGGCTTCCTGCGCGATATCGTCTCTGGAAAAGCATTCTCCATCCAGCTTGAAACCCCGCCCGCCGATACCATCTGTCACCTTGATGCGGCAGGACTGGAAGATGCCGGCGCCAACCTGCTTGGCCAAATACCCGCGGCCGATATCGTGGTCGTCAGCAAATTCGGCAAGCTCGAAGCCATGGAAGGAGGGCTTTGGCCGGTATTCCAGGCGGCGATTGCCGCGCGCAAGCCGCTGCTGACGACTGTCTCCGCCAAGCATCATGAAGCCTGGCATGCATTCGCCCCGGCCGCTACCTGGCTGACGGGCGATCAGGCGTCCATTGCGCAGTGGTGGCGTACGGTGAATGGATAAATCGAGCTTGATTCAAACATAAGTGAATAGATACCCGACGCTCGCTGCAAGCCCGCCCAAGTATTCCGCATAATAGGTTTTGGGTTGTACTGGGGCCGATACAAGCATGCGAAAGCCGAACCGAGGCGCTGCGCGCATTGGAGCGAGGCGATAGACCCAGTGCAATCGCGCGGCGTTTTGAGGCCAGCCGTATGTGGGTGTACCAAGTGCGACGCCGATGGCGCGACGGGGAGCGTCGCACTAGCCTTGCCAACTTTACTCTTACTCTTCAGCCATGTACCAATCAACCTTGCATAGCTCGACAAGCTCCTCAAAAAAAATTTGAGCCAGCTCTGATGCCGGAGAAAACCTGGCAAAGGCCACATAGGTTGTCACTGGGAGCTTTGGTCGAAAAGGCCGTATGCAGAGACGGTCCTTGAATACGAAAGCCATATAAGGGTTAATGACCCCTACACCGAGGCCACGCGCGGCAAACGTACAGATTGACGATGTATAAGTCGTCTCGATCGTCGTAGGACACGCAATGCCTGCGTTTGTGAAGGCATCGCGCAATGCCATCTCCAGGGCGTCGTAACTCGGAAGGCTTATTAGGACTTGATCCGACAAGCAAGGCAGATCAACAGCTTGTAGCTCGGAAAAGCGGTGATTGACTGCGGCAACACAAACAGCATCGGCACGATGCACCTCTGTGACGTCGAATTCAGGCCCTTCAATCATCTTGTTTGTTACAGCAATGTCGTAGAGCCCGAGCCGAAGCCCTTCCTCTATCTGCCTGCCACCAAGGGTTTGTACATTGAACCGGATGTGCGGATATCGGCGAGCAAACCGCTCCATGGCGACTGGCAACAAGCTCTGCCCCAAAGATGGCGTAGCTGCTATTCGGAATACGCCGGCACCCGACTCTCGTAAAGCCGCAGCAGCCTTCTCGATACGTTCAAATCCTTGAAAATTGACCTGAATGATTTCAAATAGGTGTTGGCCCTCCCGGGTCAGTTTGAGACGGCCTCGGTCATTGGTCAACAATTGCAGGCCCGTGGCGCTCTGAGCCTGGCCAAGCAGCCTACTGATAGTCGGCTGCGTAGTGTGAAGCATGCGGGCCGCTGCGACCGTCGTACCTGTAAGTACGACCGCCCGGAACGCCTCGATCTGCTGGAATGATAATGGGCGTGACATGGGTTCTAGCCTGACGATAGTTCAAGTCTATGCATCGATAGCACGGTTGCATGAAATGCCTCTTATGCTATCGATACGTTCTCCCTGACTATAACGTAGTCCGCTATGGTGCAAGAACGCAGCATTCAGGCCAAACATAACCCTCGGAACCGCCATGCCTAGCCATCACGCTTCCTTTCTCAGCGCCAATATCCAAGCGCCCAATGGATAGCGGCGGCACTCATTCGCCGACAATGCTCGATACATCGAGGATGTACATATTCCTATCGTGCTCATGTACCGAATCAATGCACACCGCCCGCCCGTCGGCCCGCCAGCGTGGGTGTAGGTCGCAACGATTTTCTTTGCTTAATGACGGGTCGGCATAGAATGACCCCAAGTCATGGCGCTTGCCGGTTTCCATATCAAACAGGAAAAGTACGCGCTCGTGGGTCTGGCTGTCTGGGTATGTATCGCTGAGCAGCCAGCGTTGATTGGCGGGCGAGAAGGTCATATGGCCATTTTCGGTCAATACCCTTTTGCCCACTGCTGTAACAGCGCCATTATTGCAGCCCTCGTACAGGTGATAGTGGATCCGGCCTTTGTGAGGCCCCCAAACAATGATCTCTCTATCATTACGCCAAAGGGGATGGGAAATCTGCCACTCTGATTTTTCGTAATCGAACGTGCCTACTTTTGTCGGGTCGAAGTCCTCCGCCAACTGAGGCAATGGGTGATCCGAACACTCTAGCAGCCGTAAGTCAGAGCCATCGGGATTCATCGTAATCAAGCGATGCAGGAAACATGTCTCGTCCTTGACGCGTTCAGTCCATCGGTGCAGGAAGAGTACACGGCTCGAAGAAGGATTCACCTCTATATGACTTACCCAATGGATAGCCTTCCGCATGGAATCTCGCGGATGGAAGCTTGCCAAATCAGCATAGCTGACCAATAGCTTATATTCGCCTGAACCGAGTTCCAGACGGTAAATCCCATCATCGGCTGGACAGTTATCAAGCTGCGGCTTGTATCGGTCACAGCTGTAGCCGATGGTCTCGTGAGTGACATACAGGCGTCGATAGTCTACACTCAGCGCCCATTCTCCATTAGGTGCTGCGACATATATCGGAATCGGCAACTGTCGCCGGCCTCCCGTTTCTATGTCGTAGATCTCCGACCCGAAATATGGATATCGTGCCGCAGCATCTTCGGTGCGAATGTTATAGACAACCTGAGACTGACGACTCATGCCAACCCACTGCAATTGGCAACCCATTTGCCAATTCCAGGCTCGTGTGCTCCCGATAACCTTATAGCGAGAATCGTCTTCCAGATCGAAATAGCCCACATTGGCGGTCAGGCCAGGCGTGAGGTAGGCATCACGCCAGGGTACCTGATTACCTAGCAGGCGTGTGCCAGCAAGGTTCCAGTTGGACTTGTTGTAATAGCCAAAAAAGTAATGATTTCGGTCTTGTCCCATCCGGACAATTGATATTCTGGAAGTGTCTGTCATGATTCGTCTATTTTGTTGGGCAGATCAACAATAAGGTTGCCGGCGACATCACGCCACGCTTTGGCGCCTAGGGGCACAACAAGGGTAGAGGAAGCATCCTCGATTACAGCAGGGCCAGCTATCGAGTCGCCCTCGCGCATGGCTTCACGCGGTAGTGTCGGGACGACACGCCAATCGCCTTCTGATGCAATCCAGACCTTGCGCTCCGTCTTTTCTTGCTTCCAGACTTGTTTGCCGCTTTCCAGGCTCAGAGGCCTGTCCGCCCGCCGCTCAATGGCGGCTACTCGCAAGTTCATCAACTCGATATGATTGACGGGGGGAACTTGCCCGAACACCTGGCCGTAGACAGTGGCAAAAGCGCTACGAATCTGCTTAGGCGTTTCCGCAGTGAAGGGCCCATCAGGCAAGCGTGTCAGCAGCTCGAAGCCCTGCCCTACGAAGCGGATGTCTGCGCTACGCTCGTAATCGTACATGCCACCGTCGACCATCGTAACCTCCATGACCTTGGCGGCGTCCGCCTCCAGCCTCTGGAATATCGCCTCCAGTTCGTCTGGTGACACAGCATCAAGTTCACGCGCCAGGGTAACTGAACGGTCTACGCGCGCGGGAGCGATCAACAGCCCCAATGCGGATGCAACGCCGGCCCCTGGTGGGCAGATTACGCGCTGGATGCCCAAACGCCGGGCCAAGTCCCAGCCATGCAGCGGGCCGCCGCCGCCAGTCACCAGCAACGAAAACTTATGGGCGTCAAATCCGCGCTCCGCAACGTGAACACGCGCGGCGGCGGCCATGTTCTCGTTCACGATCGATAAGATCCCATCTGAAGTCTGCTGAGGGTCAATCTCCATTACCTCTCCCACGGAACGAATCGCCGTTTCAGCTGCTTCGGTGCTCAGCCTCATCGTTCCGCCAGCGAAGTTATCCGGGTTCAGGTGCCCGAGCAAGAGATTCGCATCCGTTACCGTAGGCTTCGTGCCGCCGCGTTCATAGCAGGCGGGGCCAGGTTTGGAACTGGCGCTCTTGGGCCCCACTTTCAACAACTTCATGCTATCGAGGTGCGCAATGCTACCGCCACCCGCGCCGATTTCAATGAGCTCCACCGTTGCAATATTGATCGGCAAGCCGCTACCCGCCGCAAATCGCTTTTCACGCCCCGCTTCAAAGCTGTGGGCCAGAATCGGCTTGTTGCCTTTGACAATCGCCAACTTGGCGGTTGTCCCACCCAGGTCGAACGCCAGGACATCCGCTATGCTGGAGCGCTTGCTGAAATAAGCAGCGGCTATGGCGCCTGCTGCAGGCCCCGACTCCAGCAGTTGCACAGGAAATTTCCGGGCCTCGCCCACGTGTGTCAGCCCGCCATTGGATAACATCATCAGCAGCGGGCATTTGATCTCCAGGGACTTCAGTTGCCCTTCCATACTCTTCAGATACTGGTCTGCGATAGGTCGAACGTATGCATTTGCGGCGGTCGTTGACGTACGCTCGTACTCCCGTATCTGCGGAGAAACCTCACTGGATATCGAAACATATAGTTGTGGAAACTGTGATTCGATGATTTCCCTCGCACGACGCTCATGCGCAGGGTTTGCATGAGCATGCAGGAAGACGATAGCGACCGATTGAACACCTTGCTCAACCAGTTGCTGCGCAGCCCGCACAACAGACTCTTCATCAAGCGGTGTGTCCACACTCCCGTCCACACGCACGCGCTCACGAGCTTCAAGTCGCGCTTCACGTGGAATCAAAGGCCGAGGGAGTTCAAGAAAAAGATCATACAAGTCATACTTGTATTCGCGACGCATCTCCAGCGTGTCACGGAAGCCTTCGGTAGTGATGAGGCCCGTTTGAACCCCGCGACGCTCAATTAGCGCGTTCGTGAAAAGAGTAGTCGCATGCACCACGCGAGCGACCTCAGCGCCCGACACTCCTTCTCGATCCAATAAGATCTGGATACCGCGAATTGCACCGCAGGTGGGTTCGTCGGGCGTAGTCAGTTCCTTGTGGCTGAATACCCGCGCATCATCATGGCTATAAAGGACGATATCGGTAAAGGTCCCCCCAATATCAATACCAAGAGAATATGTAGCTTGTGTCATTTCGTATACCCGCGAGCCAGGTCCTGTTTCAGAAGTTCGGAAGGGCGTTGGGAGGGGTCGCCATAACCACCTCCACCTGGCGTGCGAAGGAGAACCTGCGAACCGTGATTGATTATGTGCTGTGTCTTTGGATTTACCCTGACGCCATCTATCAGGATTTCTCCGGGAGCTCCTGAACGCCCCCCATTCATCCCAGGCGCCGCAGACTCGTCACGCGTGCGCTCTGCCATGAATGAGATAGTGGCAGGATAATCAGACAGACTCTCCAGCACCATCTCTTGGCCCAGCCCCCCTCTGTGCTTTCCGTTGGCCGTGTCAGTACTCCGGAACTCGCGGCGAAGCACTTTCAGCGGAGCCACTTGTTCTATGATCTCCACAGGAGTCGAAGAGATGTTGCTCGGCCAAGACAGCACATCAATCCCATCTCCATGCGCACTCGCGCCATACCCGCCATTCAGGAAGAACAGATTCGCGAACCCGCGGCCATCAGGACGCACACCCGCCATATTCACGCACCACAAAGGCGATCCGACTGTGGCGATGACTTTCTCTGGAACAACTTCGGCCAAGGCCTGCACCACCATTGCCGGCAAGAAATGCCCAATTAGCGCTCGTGCCCCTCCAGCAGCGGGTGGCGTGGAATTCAGTATGCTTCCGAGCGGTGCGGTCACTGTCAAAGGAACAAGCGCACCGTCGTTGTTCGGCACGTCGGGGCACAGCACAGCTTTCAAACCATAGGATGTATAAGCGGTGGTGTATGCCAGGCAGACATTGATCGATTTCTGCACCTGATCGTCAGTCCCAGCGAAATCGACCTTGACCTCATCCCCCTGAACGGTTAGCGCCATCTTCAGTCGAATCGGCTTGTCGATACCGTCGCTCGTGGCCTCAGCGTGATACGTGCCATCCGGTATCGCCGAAATAGCACTGCGCATAGCGCTTTCGCTGCGATTCCGCAATTCTTCAGACAATTCCTCGAGCGAAGCGAGGCCGTATTCCTGCATCAGCTCATTAACGTTGCGTTCAATCAGGGATAAGCCAGTAAACTGAGCATACAGATCGCCCATCACTTGATCCGGCACGCGCACGTTCTGTCTCAGGATACGCTCCAGCGTCTCATCCATCTTTCCGGCGCGCATGACCTTCATGACAGGAATCTGAAGACCCTCTTCAAAAACAGACGTCGCATCCGCGGACCGGACCCGCCCTCCTATATCAGGAGCGTGTGCGACTGAGCCCGCCCAGCCGACAAGCTTACCGTCGACGAATATTGGCTTTCCGACAGTAATATCCGGTAAATGTCCCGTGCCTAGCCAGGGGTCGTTGGTAATGATGACGTCCCCGTCTTCCAGCTCGCCTTCAGGGTAGCGCTCGAGGAAACACCGGATGGTACGCGGCGCGGTCCCGATAAACGAAGGTATGCCATTCGAAGCTTGCGCAATGGAGTTCCCCTTTGCATCGGTGATAACGCATGCGAAGTCGTTGGACTCTCGGACAATTGACGAGAAAGAGGTGCGAACCAGCGAGGCAGCTGCCTCATCCACAGTGGAAATCAGGCGCCTCCAAAGGAGTTCCAGGGTGATGCTGTTAAGTGTAGAGTTCTTCATTACGTGCTAATTTTTGCCGTATCAATCACTTTTTTCCATTTAACGGTTTCGTCGGCGACGAATTTCCGGGCTTCTTCGGGGCTGCCACCGATAATCTGCAGCGCCTGACCTTCCCATGTTTTCTGTAGATCGGGGGCATGAAGCGCTTCATTAATGTCTTTGTTCAGGCGCTCCACTATGTCGGCGGGTACGCCGCTTGACGCCGCGATCGTGAACCAGCCAGTTCCGTCGAAACCCGGAATGGCAAGCTCGCTCACAGTTGGCAGATCTGGCAGCAAAGCGCTACGCTCCTTGCTCGTGAGAGCAAGGGCGCGGATTTTGCCTGATTTGATGATTGCGCCAGACGTCGTCAGTAATTCGAACATCATGTCGATCTGCCCACCCATAAGGTCCGCCATGGCCGCCGCGCTGCCTCGGTAAGGCACATGAGTGAGCTCGATGCCCGCGGCTTGTTGAAATAGCTCGCCCACCATATGAGTGGACGATCCGACGCCCGCGGAGCCGAAGTTCAATTTTTTCGGATTTGCCTTCGCAAAGGTAATCAGATCGTCAAGGGACTTGAATGGAAGGTCGGGATGGACAACTATGGTGCACGGCACTGCACCAAGGATGATGATGGGCTGCAGCTCTTTGGCAGGATCATAGGGAAGCTCCCGATAGATCGAGTATGCCGCATGAATACCGATCGTTCCGAGCAACAAGGTCTTACCGTCGGGCTTTGCTGCGGCGACGCTACGCGCCCCTATATTGCCACCCATGCCGGTTTTGTTTTCTATCACGAACGGCACGTTGTACTTGGCCGATAGCCGCTGCCCGATCGTTCGAGCCAGAACGTCAGCCGTGCCTCCTGGTACAAATGGCGCAACAATTGTCGTTGGCCCATTTGAACTATCCGCCGCAAGGGAGCGGGCGACTGGCAAACAGCTTGCCAGCATCAATAGTGCGGTACGTCGAGACATTTTCATGGCCTTCAACCTCCTTTAGTGTTTGTGCAAAAGGAAGTCTAAAGACCCTGCCATATTTGAACAAATTCCTTTTTATTGATTATCTATCCAAATTTGATATAGCCATCAAAAATAGCGCTTGCTTATTGATGGCCTGCGTAATAGCCGGCGCCTGCATGCGCCACATTGATTAATGGCTCATCGACGAATAGGCGCCTGATATCCTCAGTCACCAGGACTTTGATGCGCTGGACTACCTTGATTTCAACAGCGGCAGCTAGGCGGGAATCACTGTTCCCGCGCTCCTATTCATCGTGATGGGTTTAGGCATAGCAGCTCAAGTGGCATTGTCGAGACTACCGTCTATATGGCTCAACGGCTGACGGTACCGGCTATCTAGCGCGAAGCGAGCCCGAGGGGTGATAGGCGACGAGCAGATACTGGGTGCCGGTCCCGGCGGCCTGGCGCACACCGGCTGCATCGCAGAACGCGTATTTGAGGCTAGCGCGATCATCGCCATCCGGGGCAGGCTTGGATACCCCGCCCATACTCGAAGCCGATGCAGACCATACCCCGGCCCAACAGGACTGCGCTTCTCGTCACCTAGGCGTGATGCATGCTTGCAACTATGATGGCCGCTTGGCCGTCGCATTGGGCGTGCGGTTCCCATACGCCGGACCGCATTACTGCGGCTGTATCTTCGCCGTCTTGACCCATTCCTTCCAGCGCTGTGTGTCATCACGCACATACTGGCCGAATGCATCGACGTCCATCGCTTCGGGCTGCAGGCCCATTGCGGCCAGCTGGTCCCGTGTCGTCTTGTCCGCGACAGCCGCTTTTAGGTAGCCGTTCATTTTCACCACGACTTCCTTCAGGGTGCCCGCGGGCGCTGAAATGCCCAGCCAGCCTTCTACCACGAAGCCCGGATAGATGCTGTCGGTGGTCGGGATGTTCGGCCAGAGGGGATTGCGCTGCGCCCCGGTGACGGCGATGGGCTTGAGGTTGCCTCCGTCTATCTGGCCCCTGGCGGTCAGGTAGTCGACGAAGGCGAACTGGATCAGGCCGCCGCGCAAATCTGTGAGGATTTGGGTGATGTTCTTGTAGGCGGCGCCCTCGACGTCGATATCGGCGTATTGCTTGAGCAGGTTGGGCGGGACTTGCGAGGACGAGCTGTAGTAGCCAAAGAATACGCCGCCGGGCTTTTTCTTGGCCAGGTCGACCAGCTCTCTCAGATCCTTGATCGGGCTGTCGGGCGCCACCACGGCAACCGTGCCGAATTTTCCTATCATGCCGATATCCACAAAGTCCTTGCCGGCATCGTAAGGCAGGCTCTTGTAGAGGAACTGGTTGGCGGACTGGGTGGAATTGGTCGAGAGCAGGAAGGTATGGCCGTCGGCTGCCGCGTTCTTGACGGCGGCCGTTCCGATTATGCCGCCCGCGCCGGGCTTGTCTTCCACCACGGTGTTGATGCGTGCATGCTCGTTGAGGTATTTCGCGATGCTGCGCGCAGTCATGTCCGCTGCGCCGCCCGGGGCGGAGGGCACGACGATGGCCACGGGTTTGCTGCCCGGCCATTCTTGCGCTTGCGCCGCAGTGGTCAACAACAGGGATGCGGCCAGCATAGTCCGCGTCATGATGCCGATAAGTCGCTTATTCATGTTTCGTCTCCGTTTCTGTGGTGGTGCCGGCGTTTCGCTGGCTTGGATATTCAGGAAGAGTCGCCGTGCCGGGTGATCCGTAGGTATCCAGGAACCAGTCCAGCAATGCGTGCGCGCTGTCCTGCCAGCGCGGGCCATACATCATGCAATGGGGTTGCCCCGGCATGAGCCGGTAGTCGAACCCCAGAAAACGGGCGATCGCCTGGTCCTGGCCCGGCGGATGGCGCTCGCCGTCGTCGAACTCGGCCTCAAAGCAAATGCCCGGGCAAGCAATGCGCGCGGGATCGATGGCAATGCGCAACTTGTAGCGATCATTCAGCACGGCGGGACTTTCCGGTCTCAGGCGGGCCATGACGGTGTCGACAGGCGCATCACATTCCATCCCCAGGAACCGGCGCCGGACTTCGGTCGCATCCGGCGGCGGCTTGAATCCATCCACCGGCACTGCCGGCAGCGGGCGGGCGCCCGGCAGGTTGCCTGGCGGCGAGGGCGCCAGCAGCGCCACCCCGGCGGGCTGGGTCTGCATGGCGGCCAGCAGCACCGGCAATGCGCCTACACTGTGCCCGACCAGCACCAGCGGCCGTCCCAGGCTGCGGCAGCATGCGGCCAGGGCTTGCCCCAACTGCGCGATGCCCATGCCGATGTCCAGATGCCCGGCCTGCGCGCCATGTCCCGGCAAATCCACGGCCATACATGCCACGCCGTGCTGCTCGAAGAAATCCAGATAGTGGCTGTAGCACCATGCGCCATGGTAGCCGCCCGCCACGAACAGCAGCGACGGCATGGCAAACGATGAAGCCGGCTGCTTTCCTTCATAGACCAGGCAGTCAGCGGCCATGATGGGGCGCATCAAGTCGAAAGCGCTGAAATCCAGGTGGGCGGGTGTTGATGACATGCTCATCGGGCCATTGTAGGCAGGACGGATAAATAAATATAATTAATTATTCTCATCAATCAATAAGTGCGGCAAATTTCATGACGGAATTATTTTCCATCAACCACTATCGCTACTTCGTCTACGTTGCAGACACCGGCAGCTTTCGCCTGGCGGCCGAACGGGCCTGCCGTTCCCAGCCGGCGATTTCTCTGGCGATCCGGGAAATGGAAGAACGCTTGGGGCAGCCGCTCTTCATCCGGGGCAGCCCCGTCAGGCTCAGCAGCTTTGGCCAGTCTTGCATTGCGCTGGCCAAGCAATTGGTGGCCCACGCCGATCTGGTGGCGGGCACCATGGGCCGTATGGCGCGCAGCGACACCGGCTACTTGAGTATTGCCAGCGTCATGTCGGTGGCCACGCATTGGATGCCCGGCTTGCTGCAAACCTACCGCCGCCTATATCCCAATGTGATGCTCAATGTCCATGACGACAATTCGGAAGGCGTCGAGCAGATGCTGCTCAATGGGCAGGTTGAATTAGGCCTGTGCAGCGTGGTCAGCCAGGATCCCTCACTGGCGTTCCAGCCGCTTTACGAGGACGAGTTCGGGCTTGTCTGCCACCGCAGCCATCCCGCCGCCCTCCGCGCGTCGCTGACATGGAAAGATATCGAGTCGTTGCCGCTCATAGGCACCGTCGCGCACAAGCAGTTGCGCGCCTGGCCAGAGGCGGCAGTGCTGCGCGACCGGCCGCTGTTCATCGCGAACATGCTGACTCTGCTCGCCATGTTGCGTCGCAATCTGGGCGTCACCGTGCTGGCTCGCCTCGGCGTGCCGCCCGAACAGGATGACCTGGTGTTCGTGCCCCTGGTCGAGCCAGTCATCCGGCGCACGCTGGGCCTGCGGACCATGGCGGACGCGGTGCTATCCCCGTCCGGCGCCCGCATGGCGGCGCTGCTCGAGCAAGAACTGCGTACGGCGGGGCCGTCGGGACCATTCCGAACGAGCCGCTCCTTGCCACATGCCGCCATTTAGCGCCTCAGTTCATGGCGCATCATCCGCCGCGTCCAGCAGAATAAAGGCGATTCTTGCGGGCTTGTCCGATCGATTGCTCCATCCATGGTTCGTGCCGCGCTGGATCAAGACATCGCCGGCCCGCATGGTTACTTCCTCTTCATCCATGATGGCCACGAGTTCGCCGGACAGCATGATCGCGTAATCGACGGTGCTCGTCTTGTGCATGCCCGGATGCTGGCCGGGCTTGGGGGCGTGGTGGGCGTCGGCAAATAATTTGCCGAAGCTCGCCTTCATCGCGCGCTCGCGCTCGGCGGGGTCTTTGGGCTCGGGGGGGATGTCAATGATTCGCAGCACCGAGCCATTCTTGGGGGGTAGCACCCCTTTCAGGCCCGTGACGAGATCGGGCCCGTCGATGTTTGCCGGCGCTGAATCGATAGCCCATAAATTGGTGACGCGATATCCGGGGCGTTCCGGCAGCGTGCGCACAGACGGCGATTCCCCGTCTTCAATGATGCGCGAACGGCCGCTGGCGTCGTTGCCGGTTACGATGCGGCGTATAGGTTTGGTCAGGTCCATCTAAAAGAATTCCGAAAGGTTACGTAGGTGTCATGAAGTCAGGCGGGCGCAGTCAGCCTGCGCGTGGAACGATGCGCCCCGCGCACTCGCCGAAACCGATGCTGATGTATCCTTCGCGGCGGCATCGGCCTGTCAAGATGACTTCGTCGCCATCTTCCAGGTAGCTACGCACTTCACCGCTGGGCAGGGACAATGGCTGCCGGCCATCCAGGGTCAGTTCCAGCAGGCTGCCCAGTTCCTGGTCGGAGGGACCCGACACCGTGCCCGACCCCAGCAGGTCTCCGGGCAGTAGGCAGCAGCCGTTTTCGGTATGGTGCGTGATCATCTGTGCGACCGTCCAGTACTGATCTTTGAATGTGGAGCGGCTGATCGTTGCCTCATGCGCTTGGGCGCGCATGCGTTCGGTGCGCAAAGCCACCTCGAACGAAATATCGATGCCCCCTGCTTCTCGATTCGTGCGCGAGTCCAGGTTGGATACCAGCGCGGGCGCCTCGCTATCGCGTTCTACCGCTGCGCACCTGAACGGCGCCAGGGCCTCCATCGTTATCACCCACGGCGAGATGGATGTCAAAAAACTCTTGGCCAGGAAGGGGCCCAAGGGCTGGGCCTCCCAGCGCTGGACATCGCGGGAAGACCAGTCGTTCAGCAGGCAAAAACCAAATATGCGCTGCTCCGCCTCTTCGATGGGGATGGGGCTGCCCAAGGCGTTGCCCTGCCCCACGAAAATGCCCAATTCCAGCTCGAAATCGAGCTTTTCAGTGAGCGCATACACCGGCGCGTCGGCGCCATCGCGAAGTATCTGCCCATGAGGCCGTATGCACGGCGTGCCGCTGACGCGGATGGACGAGGCACGGCCATGATAGGCCACGGGCAAAGTATGAAAATTCCGAAACAATGGGTTATTCGGGCGGATCATCCTGCCGGTGTTTTGGGCATGATGGATCGACGTAAAGAAGTCCGTATAGTTGCATATGCGCGCTGGCATGTGCATGGTCGCACCGTGTTGCGGCACAAGACATGAGGCCAGCCGTTCCGTGTTCGGCGCATCGGCGCGCAGCGCTCGCGATAATGCCAGGCGCAGCGCCTTTATCTGCGCCTTGTCCAGCGCCATGAGCTCATTGAGCGCATCCCGCCCGCAGGCCGATACGACCGGCGAAGGCAGTTCGGGCAAGGCCCCGCACGCGAAGGCGGCCTGCAAGTCGAGGATTTCGTCTCCTATGGCGACGCCGACCCGCTTTTGCCGATCCGTAGCGGTGCTGAATATTCCAAAGGGCAGATTCTGGATGGGGAAATCCGTTACGGATGTATTGGCGGAGCCGACCCAGCTTTTCAATGCGGGGTCGTGTGTTTCATCCAGGCCGGATAAAGTTGCGCGATTCATTGCTATTCCTTCTTGAGATCCAAGCCACGAGTCAGCTCGGCATTTTCAGCATAGGTTGCCTGCAGCCGCGCCTTGAACTGCGCGGCGTTCAGATATGCCGGAACCTGTTGAAGGTTTGCCGATGCGTCTTTGAAAGCCTTGGACTCCACCACTTGCTGGCAGATACCCTCGAGCTTTTTGATGATGGGCTGAGGCGTGCCCGCCGGGACGAACAACCCGTTGAGGCCGGGCGTAGTGACGGGGAACCCCAAGTCGCCCATCGAGGGCACGTCGGGCAAAGCGGGGTGCCGCTTTTCGGCCAAGACGGCGAGAACGCGCAAATTCTTGCCGGCCAAAGATGAAATGGCCGGCACGCCCACGTCCACATGCCCGCCCAGCAAGTCGGGCAGCATCTGGCCGTCTCCACGGTAGCCGATGGCATTCAGCGTAATGCCCAAAGCCTTTTCGATGGCGGCGACCGAAAGATGCGGTACGGACCCTGGGCCGGCATGGCCGTATGACAGGGACCCTGGCTTGGCCTTCGCCTTTTCGACCAGGTCCTGTATCGACTTGATCGGCGAATCCGGCCTGACGGCGAATGCGAATACGTTCTCGAAGACTTGGCAAACAGGTTCTATCTGTTCAGTCTGGAAAGGCATCTTGCTGACGACAAAAGGCGCGTTCGTCAGCGCGGAGGCGGGAGAAAAAACGATGGTGTAGCCGTTGGGCTGGGCATGCGCCAATGCTGAAAAGCCTACTGTTCCTCCAGCTCCAGGGCGATTGACGACGACCCATTGCTGTCGGGTAAGCCTGGATGCCTCTTCCGAGAACGCTCGAGCCATGGCGTCCACCCCGCCGCCGGCGGCGTAGGGAAGAATGACTTCCAGCCGCTTGTCCGGATAGGCATCGGGCGATTCCGCGGCGGACAGCCCGGGATGAAGCGCCGCAATCAAGGCTATTGCAGCCATGGTCTTTAAAGGAAGGGAAGCAAGAATGCTCTGCACAGCGGTCTCCTATAGATCAGGAAAAATTGAAGATGGTTCTGTCTGGTGGTGCTTACAGATGTTATTTACTGACGCTGACGTTCGCCGATGTTCGCCGGGAAGCCGGAACGGGCGCTTGCAACGCCCCCACGAGAAAACAGCGAAGCGCCCGGGCCATTTTTTCGCCGTCGTTCGCGTCCGCCCGGCCTTTGGAAAGCCGGGAAAGGCGATTAGCCGTGGAGTTGTCGGTAATGGTGAGTACGATCGAGCTGACCATGAAGATATAGCGCCAGTAGAACTCATCTCGATTCACCGACGGGCTGGTTTGCGCCATGGCGTCGATAAAGCGCGTTGCCATAGGATCGAAGTGTTCGGCGATGATGCGGTTGGTGGCCTGTGTCGGCGCGATCCGGTGCCGAAGTATCATCTGCGCCAGCAATGCGCCGGTACGGCGGGAAGCCGCGTCAAAATACGGCTTCATAAAAATATCGATTATGTTTTCCAGGCGGGCCTGCCTGTGGCCGCTACGCTTCAGCAGGGCTTCGAGTTCCTCGGTCCGGCGGCTGTTGACTTCATGCGCAAGTTTTTCGAATACGGCTTCCGCCAGGCCCTCTTTGCTGCCAAAGTGGTAATTGACCGAGGCGACATTGACCGAGGCATGAGCCGTGAGCTCCCTGAGAGAAACCCTGTCTACTCCCTTCTCTCCAAACAATTCAATAGCCGCTTGAATGATCCTGGCTCTGGTATCGGCTTCTTTCTTTAACCTGTTTTCCGAGGTCGACATATGCGTAGGCCATGCACCCGACGATAGCTGAAGGCCTGATTCTATTTTCAAACGACCGTTTAAATCAAGTGTTTTGTTTTAGCAGGCTTGTTTTGGTGTCGGCGGAATGCCTCTGAATAGCGTTGACATGGCGTTTTCGGCATGCCGCTGGCCGCTGCCGCATGGGCGGCATGCTGAAAACGCTCGTGCGAGCGATGGATCGCGTCAGCGCCCGTCCGCTGCGAGCAGGGTCGCCAGCGCCATGCCGATGACTTTGGTGGCGCGCCGCAGGTCTTCCAGGGCTATGTTCTCGTCGGCGCGCTTCGCATTGGATTCGAGCAGGGTGCGCGGGCCGGCGCCGTACATCACGACAGGTATCCCGCGCTCAGCATACAGGCGGGCATCCGCATACAGCGGCGTTCCCACCGCGGGGATATCCTCCCCCAGTACCGTTTTGGCAGCCTGCTGGATGGCCGATACCAGCTTTTCATGTCCGGGCAATGGCCGCAACGCGTTCGCCAACAGTAGGCGGCGGATCTCGACACGGATGCCATCCAGGCCTTGCACCGCGCGCTCGATCATGGAACGCACGTCCTGTTCGACCTGCGCCGGGTCTTCTTCCGGGATCATGCGCCGATCCATCTTCAGCACCACCTGGCCAGGCACGACATTGGTATTGGTGCCGCCCATGATCTGGCCGACGATCATGGTGGGATGGTCGATGCCCTCTACCGAAGAACTGACTGTATTCAGCTTATCGGCCTGCGCGTAGATCGCATCCAGGATCTTGCTGGCTGCGCGCAATGCGTCATGCCCTGTATGCGGCACCGCCCCATGCGTGGCTTTGCCATTGACCGTTATCTCGAATTGCAGGCAGCCGTTATGGGCCATCACCACGGCATAACTAAACGCGGCGCAAATGGCGAAATCGGGCTTGACCAGCTCTTCCTCAAGCAGCCAGCCCGGCCCCAGCAGGCCGCCGAACTCCTCGTCGCAGGTGAAGTGCAGTTCGATCGCCCCCTTTAACGGGATCCCGGACGCTTCTAGCGCGCGCACCGCAAACAGGTAGGTCGCATAATCGCTTTTGGATACGGCCGCGGCGCGGCCATAGAGCCGTCCGTCATGCACCTCGCCGCCGTAAGGCGGGAAGCTCCATCCGTCACCGGGAGGCACCACATCGCCATGCGCGTTGAGCGCAACAGTCGGCCCTTCGCCGTATTGGCGCCTGATCACCAGGTTGGTGATGCTCTTCATGCCGTAGGCCTGCACGCGCTCGGCGGGCACTGGGTGCCTGCTGACTCGCCAGCCCCATCGTTCCAGCATGCCAGCCACCGCCAGCGCATAAGGGGCGTTGTCGCCAGGCGGCGTATCGGTCGGAATCTGCACCAGCTTCTGCAGAAAGGCGACCTCTTCGCCGAAATTCTGGTCTACCCAATCCGCAAGGCGATTATTTACTGTCTTAGAAGTCATGTCGCTATCCGCCCCCGGCCTAGTATCCGCCCACTTCGCCGCGCTTGACGAATTGGCCGCTTCCGGGCTTACCCAGCCACTGGTCGCCGTCGACGATCATCTCGCCGCGCAAAAACACCTTTTTCACGCGCCCATGCACATGCTTTCCTTCGAACAGCGTGTAATCGCAGTTGCTGTGGTGCGTATGGGCCGAGATCGTGTGGCATTCGTTCGGATCGAACAGCACAATGTCGGCATCGCTGCCCACGGCGATGATGCCTTTGCGCGGGAACAGCCCGAACAGCTTGGCGGGCGCAGTCGAGGTCAGCTCGACAAACCGGTTCAGCGTTATCCTGTTCTGGCGCACTCCGCCATCGTAAATCACCGTCATGCGGGTTTCGACGCCGGGCACGCCATTCGGTATGCGTGAAAAATCGTCCTTGCCATAAGGCTTCTGGCGCACGCGGCCGAGGTGGCCTTCTTTCATGCAGAAAGGGCAGTGATCGGTGGAAACAAGCTGCAGGTCGTCGGTTTTAAGCGCCGTCCACAATGCCTTCTGCGATTCTTTATCGCGCAGGGGCGGGCTCATTACATACCGCGCCACATCAAAACCTTCCTTCTCGTACTCCGAGTCGTCAAAGAACAAGTAGTGGGGGCAGGTTTCGGCGAATACCGGTATGCCTAGGTCGCGTGCTTCAACGACGTGCTTCAGCGCTTCTTTGGCTGACAGGTGCACGAAATACACCGGGGCTTCGGCCAGCTCCGCCAGGCGGATGCCCCGATGCGTGGCTTCGCCTTCCATTAGGGCCGGCCGTGTCAGGCCGTGATAGCGCGGCGATGTATGGCCTTTTTCCAGCGCCTCTTTGATCAATAGTTCAATGATCGTGCCGTTCTCGGCGTGCAGGGCGACCATGCCGCCATGCTGGCCCACCATGCGCATGGCCCTGAAAATGGCGGCATCGTCGACCATCACCGTGTTCGGGTAAGCCATGAACATTTTGAAGCTGCTCACGCCCTCGTGGCGTATGGCGATTTTCATGTCTTCGAGCACGTTGTCATCGACGTGCGTGACGATCACGTGAAAGCCGTAATCGATGCTGGCTTTATCGCTGGCGGTCGCTTGCGCGCGGGCTATGGCTTCCAGGGGGGTGGTACCCTTGTTCTGAAAAGCAAAATCAATAATGGTCGTCGTGCCGCCGAACGCAGCCGCCTTGGTTCCGGATTCGAAAGTATCGCAGGTCGTCGAATCGCCGAAGGTGTTCTCCATATGGGTGTGGCAGTCGACCCCGCCGGGAAGGACATACAAGCCCTGCGCGTCGACCACGGTCACGTCCGCGCCCACAGGCAGCGACTGCCCGATGGCCTGAATGCGCCCGTTTTCCAGCAGGATGTCGGCGATGTAGTTGTCGACGGCGGTGATGATGCGTCCGTTACGTATGAGTGTAGGCATGGTGTCTCCAGCAGTTGGTCAAAGCCCGGCCGCTTTCAAGGCCTGTTCGAGCATATCGATTTCGTTTTTCGGCAATGTGCATATCGGCGCGCGCGCCGCATCATTCTTGATACGGCCCAGCAGTTTCAGGCAGGCCTTGAGCCTGGCATTCGCATACCCGCCCGGGTTGGCGCCGTATATGGCCTTGGCCAGCGGGTAGATGCGTGCGTTGAGCGCCTGCGCATGCGCCAGATCGCCCGCGCGAACCGCGCGATCCAGGCCCACGATGATTTCCGGAATCACGATGGCCAGGCTGACCAGGCTGCCTTCGGAGCCCAATACAAAGCAGGTGAACAAGTGCTCGTCGCCCGATGCCATGACGGCGACATGCGGCGCCACCCGTTTGACCAGCGCCCTGTTGCCTTCATATGCGCTGGTTTCCCAGCTGCCTTCCTTGATGCCCACGACATTGGGCAAGCGCACCAGCGCTTCGAGCGTCGCGTGGCTGTATGCCATGGCCCCGGCATTCACTCCCGCCTGGTACAACATGATGGGCATCTGCGCGGCCTCGTTGGCGATCGTGTGGTGCCGTACCGCCATTTCAGTCGTATGCGACAGCGCCCAAGAGAATGGCGGAAAGATCAGGGCGATGTCGGCCCCCGCCGCCTGGGCCTCGGCCGTGTCCCGCCGCGCGTCAAAGCTGTTTTCCGCGTTGATGCCATTGATCAGTATCGAACGCTCGCCGCACACTTCATGGGCGATCTCGACGACGCGCCGCTTCTCGTGCCGATTCAGGGAGAAGTTTTCGCCCGCATGCCCATTGATCAGCAAGCCGACAATGCCGTCGACGGATGAAACGTCGCCGATATGCTTGGCAAGGGCTTCTTCATCGATCTGGCCATCCGCGGTGAACGGGCAAACCGTTGCGGCGTAAATGCCATTGAAGTTTTCTTTTTTACCTGTGAACATTAAGCTTCCTCATTGCCCGGATGCCTACTGAGCAGGCGGGCGGGATCAAATAAAGGCATCTCGGGCTGTCGGCCCAGGATGTACTGTGCGATGATCTTCCCCATGAACGGCCCGCTGGTGTAACCGGAGTGGGCGCTCCCGACGACATAGGCGTCCTCCACCCCGGGCACGTCGCCGATGATCGGCATGGCATCGGCTGTTTCGGCCTCCAGCCCAAGCCAGATGCGCGCAATGCGGCCTTCCGACATCGCGGGGACGACGTAGCGCGCCAGCCGCATGTTGCCGATGAGGTTTTCCGGGATGGCTTCGACGCCGCCGCGTTCACGGTCGCCGATGCCCTGCCAGCCCCCGCCTATCAATATGGTTCCGTTTGCGAACTGCTTGAGCGATAGCAGGCCGTTGGCCACGCTCATGACGGTGCGCATTACGGGCCGCATTCTTTCGGTGATGCTCAACTGGTTGATGAGCGTCTTGATCGGGATCCTCACCCCCAGCCAGGCAAGCATCGGCTCTATCCATACCCCGCCGGCCAAAACGATGCGCCTCGCGTGCAGCACCCGCCCTCCGCGGCAGCTGATCCGGAACACGCCATTGCGGCGATCCACGGCTTCGACTGGAAGGTTTTCATACAGCGCCACTTGCTGTGCGTCCAGCCCTTGCCTGAAGGCACGCCCGGTAAGATAGGCCGTGGCAAAGCCATCGATATCGCAGTGCGCAGCCTTGAGCAGACGCGGATTGAGCCCCGGCTCGACTTCCAGCGCCTGCTGCGGCGTCAGGATGTTGATGTTCGCGCCATACTCGCGCCTGGCGGCAGCCCGCTGTTCGAGCATTTCGCACTCCGCCTCGGTAAATGCCAGCGTCAGGCCGGGCACATGGGTCGCGAGCACGCCGGCGCCCAGCCACTGTTCCGCCGTCATCCACATTTCCCATGCTTTCATGGCATAGGGAACCAGGGCAGCACGGGTCATGTGCAGCGTCAAGGTGCCGGCGTTCACTCCCGATGCCTCGCGGCAGAGCTGGCCGCGATCGATCAAGGCCACCTTCATGCCGCCCTGTGCCAAGTGGAAGGCCGTCGAACATCCCATGACGCCGGCGCCGATCACCGCCGCGTCGAACGGCCTGTCGGCCGGATTCACAACGTCCAGTGTGCTCGTCATAGAGGAGCCGCCTTGGGCAAAGGTATATCGGCATAGTCGTAATCCCCGGTCAGCTGCTCCAAAGAGACCGGCCGCAAGGGCGCGCGGCCGGTAAAGAAACCGACCTCGCTGCGCCCGCAACCCGCCTTCAGCGCCGCCAGCTCTGCCGCCACATCGCCGCAGCTGCGCCCCTGGCATGGCCCCATCCCGCAGCGCGTCCAGGCCTTGAGCTGGTTCATGTCGCGCGCGCCGCCGGCGACGGCGGCGTCGATTTCTGCGCGAGTGACATCCTCGCAGCGACAGACCACGGTATCCGGCGCGATGGTTTCAACCTGGCGGCTCGGCAAGGCCATCAGCGCTCCCATCGCCTGCCCGAATCTTCTGGCCTTGCTCAGGCGGCGCTGTACCGCCGCGGCCTCGCGTTCGAAAGAATGCTCATCCAGACTGCCCAGGTCATGCGCGACCGCCAGGCCCGCAAGCTCGCCATGATGAATGGCCGCGGCGGCCCCCGAAATCCCGCAGCCATCCCCGGCGGCATATAGGCCGGGAACGGAAGTGCGGCAGTACTCGTCGGTCACCGCCACCCAGCCGCCCAGTTTTCTGTTGAACGTGTGCTCGGCCCGCAGCAGCCGGGTCACATCCGTGCCCGGCACCAAGCCATTGCCAACCACCACCGCATCGGCATGCACCGCATGCCGTTCGCCCCCGCCAATACGCCTGTCGCTATCCACAGGCGCAAGCGTGGCGCGCAGCCGGCCATCGACCGCCTCGACTTTTTCTATCGCATGCGCGGAGAATATCGGGATGCCTGCGGTTTTGATCTGCGCCAGCCACTTCACCCCCTGCCACATCAAGTCGGGACGGGAAACCATGGCCGGCGAAGCTTTCAGCCAGGCGGACCGGGGCGCCGCGTCGACCAGCGCCGCGACCCTGCCGCCCCCGTCCACAATACCCGCGGCCACCGCCGTCAACAAAGGCCCGCAGCCCGCTACCAAAGTATCCGCGCCGGGCAGCATCTTTTGAGACTTCAACAAAATGGTGGCGGCCGCAAGCCCCATCACATTGGGCAGGGTCCAGCCGGGAAACGGCACGACACGCTCGGTCGTTCCGGAGGCGACCACCAGAGCCCTGCATCGCCAGTGAACCGGGCCGTCGGGACCGACCGCATCGACCCGTAAATCCGTGCTTACGTTCCAGACCGTATGGTTGAAATAGACGCGCACCTGGCTGCGGGCGAGGCGTTGGCGCAACTCGTCGCCTTCGCCAGGGGCTGCAGAGCCGCCGGATGGGGTGAATGTTTCGGGCATGGGGCGAAATACCTGCCCGCCCGCCGCATGGTTCTGATCCACCAGCACCACCTTCAGGCCATGGCGGTTAGCGGTGATCGCCGCATTGACGCCCGCGGGCCCGGCGCCCAGCACGACGAGGTCGACGTCCTTATCCATCTTATCCATTACGGCGCCTCTGTGCTGATGGAAGACACCTGCAATGATTCAACCAAAGGCTGCTGGCAGGCCGGCACCTTGCGCCCGTTGACCCAGACTAGGCACTCCTGGCATGAGCCCATCAGGCAAAACATGCCGCGCGGCTGGTGGTTGCGCGGGCTGTCGCGCAGATGCGCCATGCCGGAGGCGAACAGCGCGGCGGCGACGCTCTCGCCGGCATACCCCGAGTAGCGCACACCGTTGAACGTAAACGACACCGGCTCGCCCCGGGTCACTCCCTTTGTAATTCGCATGTCTCCGACCTTGGCTTTAGACCCGGCTCAGCAAAAAAATTAACCGATCAGGCTTGACTTTTTTGACTGTCATAACGTAGAGTGTACGTATCGTATACGAATCGTACACGAGAAGGCAAGAAGAATTACGCAGGTGGCTTGTACCTCCAATCAATGGGCGGCAAGCCGATTCATTCCTACATGGAGAAGACAAATGAAGCTAATCAAGGCAGTTCTGGGTGCTTTTGTGATGGCCAGCACAGCCATCGCCGCCTTGGGTCCGGCATCGGCCGAGGCGCGCAGTCTCGACGAGGTCATCGCCAGCAAGAAGCTGATCGTGGGTATCAACCCCAACTTTCCGCCGCTGGGTGTCTACAACGATAAAAACGAGATAGACGGCTTCGACGTCGAGGTGTCTCGAAAGATTGCCGAGATGCTGGGCGTCAAGCTCGAAATCGTACCGGTCGGCTCGCCCGACCGCATTCCCTTCGTCATCAGCAACAAGATCGACGCCGTCATGGGGGCCATGACACGCACCGACGAACGCGCCAAGGTCATCGACTTCACGGTGCCGATACATACCGAAGTGCTGGGTGTGCTCACCACCAAAGACAAGCCCTATAAAGAATGGACCGACCTGAACAACTCGTCGGTCAGGATGGTGGAGGTGCGCGGCGCCACCCCCGTGAAGCTCGTGCAGGAACAGCTCCCCAAAGCGCAACTTCTGCTGCTCGACAACTACCCTGACGCCGTGCGCGCCCTCGCCCAAGGCCGCGCCGACGCCATGATCGACGTACTGGACTTCATGCGCGAACACACCAACAAGCATGCAAACGTCAAGTGGCACATGATGCAGACCCCGATCGATGTCTATTATTGCGGCATGGGCGTCCAGAAGGGCAACACCTCGCTGGCGAACCGCCTGAACGGCATCATCAAGGAACTGCACAAGAACGGCTTCATTGATGAAAAATGGGAAAAATGGTTCGGAGGCCCCATGCTTCATGATCCCCGCAAATCTCCTTACTACAACCAATAATTCTGCACGCTACAGCCCCGGGGCCCTGACGCCCGGGGCGAGGCCAGACATTGCACGGGTCGGGCCGCTGCACAGCCTTCCCGGTTCCCGGCATCGGACGAGGCGACACGCGTAGACGCGCTGCGCGTGCATTGCCAGGAGAAAAACATGCAGTTGGACTTCTCGGCCATCTGGGGCCATTTTCCCTACTTGCTTGGCGGCGCCTGGATCAGTCTGCAGGTGGCATTCCTGGCCTTTGCGGGCGGCATGCTGCTGGGGCTAATCTTCGCTTCGCTTCAGGCATTCGGCAATCGCGTTACCAGGCGCTGCGTGAACGGGTATATCGGCTTTTTCATGAACACGCCGCAACTGGTGCAGATTTATTTCATATTCTTCGCCCTGCCCGAAATCGGCGTACTGATGACGCCATACGAGGCCGTACTGCTCGGCATGACGCTGAACGCCGGCGCCTACCTGGCGGAAATCCAGCGCGCGGGCTTCGAGTCGGTTCAAGTGACCGAGATGGAAGCGGCCGAAACCATGGGATTTTCGCGTATCCAGTCCATTCGTTACGTGATAGTCCCCCACATAATCAAGGTGCTTTTCCCGCCCCTGTCGAACCAGTACATCATCATGACACTGGGCACATCCATGGCGGCCATCTTCGGACTTGAAGAGCTGACCGGACGCGCCTTCAACATCAACTCGGAAACGTTCAGGTCCGTTGAAATATTCACGGTGACCGCGGGCGTGTACATCGCGATTACCTTCCTGGCGACGCTTTCACTCGCCCTGATAGGCAGCTACGGGTTCCGCGCAAAGATGAGGCTCTTCTGATGCTGGAAACACTACTGAATGAAATCCCACGGTTTTTTACGTACTACAACATCGTCTTTCTGCTGAAAGCGCTGTTCGCGACCTTCCTGCTCTCGGCCCTGGGATGCATCATCGGATCGGTTCTGGGCTTCCTGATCGCCGTTGGACGCAATACGACTTCGCGCATCCTGATGCCTTTAAGGGCGGCCCTGATCATATACACCGAGATGTTCCGCCGGATCCCCTTCCTGGTGACACTGATGCTGGCATTCTTCGTGTTCCAGGCCTTGAACTGGGATCTGCCCATGTTCAGCGTGGCGCTGGTCACTGTCTGTGTGATCGGCACCGCGTTCATTGCGGAAATCGTGCGCAGCGGATTCGAGTCGGTGCACGACAATCAGTGGGATGCGGCATATGCCATGAATTTTTCCTACCTCCAGACCCTGCGCTATGTCGTAGTGCCGCAGGCATGGAAGGTCATCCTGCCCCCGGTATTCAGCTTTTTCATTCTCTTCATCAAGGATACGGCGCTGGCATCCCAGATTGGCGTACTGGAACTGACCTACGCCGGCAAAGTGATGAACAACAAGGGTTTTTCAGCGACTCTCGTTTTCGGAACCATCCTCGTCCTGTACTTTTCGCTGTCCTATCCCCTTGCAAAGTTCGGCCAGCGACTGGAGAAAAAACTTGCCCCAGCTAGAAATCGTTAATCTGAAGGCCTCTTATGGCGGCCAGACCGTGCTCGAAGACATCAACATGGCGGTCGAAAAGGGCGAAACCATCAGCTTGATCGGCCCTTCCGGCTCCGGCAAGAGCACCCTGCTTCGCGTATTGACCGGCCTGCTGCCGCCCATTTCCGGTCATATCGTCCTGGACGGAAAGAAAATCGACTATAACAACAAGGCGCAGGTGCAGGAACTGCGCCGGCACATGGCCATCGTATTCCAGCAGTACAACCTGTTCCAGAACATGAGTGTCATGAAGAATGTGACGATCGCGCCGATCAAGATACGCGGGCGTCCTAAAAAAGAGGTCATGGAGTACGCCACGCAGCTGCTCGAACGGGTCGGGCTGGCCGACAAGCACGATGCCTACCCCGACGAGCTGTCCGGCGGCCAGAAGCAACGCGTCGCCATCGCGCGCGCCCTGGCTTTGCGCCCCGACATCATTCTGCTGGATGAGGTCACCGCCGCCCTGGACCCCGAGCTCGTCAACGAGGTACTGGATGTCGTGCGCCTCATGGCGTCGCAAGGCATGACCATGTTCATCGTATCCCATGAAATGGCATTCGTACGCGAGGTGTCCGCCAAGGTGGTCTTCATGGCCGGCGGCCACGTCGTCGAAGTGGGGACGCCGGAGCAAATCTTCGACAGGCCGACACAGCAGCGCACCAAGGACTTCGTAGGGAAAATCCTGCGTCATTGAACCCGGAGTCTTTATGGCCGCAGGCGCCCGAAATCCCATTTTGCGCAGCATTGCCCTGTACATCGTGGCGACGGTGTTTTTCGTGGCGCTCGACTCGCTGGCCAAAGTGATGGTGATGGGATCCCTGTCGCCTGCGCTTGTGGTCTGGGGAAGATACGCGGGCAGCCTGGTGCTGGTCGTTCTTGCCATGCTTTTTGCCGGCGTCAGCCAAACGGTGTCCACCAGCAGCCTAGGGCTGCAGTTGGCCCGGGGCGTATTGCTGGTAGGCGCCACGGGCTGCATGTTCCAGGCCGTCAAAGTGCTGCCGGTGGCCTTGTCCTATGCGATATCCTATGTGTCGCCGTTCATCGTCCTGGCCGCGGCTTCGCGCTTCTTGAAGGAGCAGATAACGCGCAAGCAGATAACGGGCGCCTTGATGGGATTTGCCGGGGTGCTGATCATCATGCGCCCGGGCGCGTCCGACTGGCAATGGGCCATGCTCCTTCCGTTGGGCGCGGCCACGTTCTATGCGCTATACCAGGTCCTTACACGCATGGTGGGCCGCCGCGACAGCCCTTTGACCTCGCTGTTTTATGTAACACTGGGCGGCACTCTCGTCACCACCCTGGCTCTGCCGTGGGCTTATACCCCCATGCCGGCCTCTACCTGGGCGCTGATGGGCGTGCTCGGGACGCTTGGCACAGCCGGCCATTTCCTGCTCATCTGGGCCTACACCGGCGCCGCCGCCTCGGTCCTGTCGCCTTTTGTCTATGTACAAATAGTTTGGGCGGGCATAATTGATATTTTCGTTTTTAATACGTCGTTCGACCCCGTCGCCATAATCGGAGCCTGCATCGTCATCGGCGGCGGCCTGCTAATCATAGAAAGTGTCCAGAAACGTAGCCAGACGGCCCCAGATAAAACATGAAAACCATGCGATCCATGAAGCGCTTGCCCGCCGAGCCGACGCCCATCAACCTCGGCGACCTCGCATACCAGACCATACGGCAGCTCATTCTGCAACGCGAATTGCCCGGCGGTTCAGCGGTCGTTGAGGGGCGGCTCGCCGAAGAGCTCAATATTTCACGCACCCCGATGCGTGAAGCGCTGGTCCGGCTCGAGGGAGAAGGCTTGCTGGTACGCGCGGGGGCCAGGTCATATTCGGTGCGCACGGTAAAAGCATCCGAGCATTTCCAGAGCCTGCAAGTCCGCGAATGGCTGGAAAGCAAGGCCATAGAATTGGCGATCGGCAAGATATCCATGGGAAAGATCGCGGACCTGCGCGAAAGAATTGAAGCGCTCAAGGATACCAATTACCAAGAGCCCATCCACTGGCAGGTCGACGACATGCTACACATGCTGTGCCCCGAAGCCTCGGGCAATATCGTGCTTGCGCGGCTCATCGCGCAAGCACGCGTCAGCAACCGGCTGTTCGAGCTCATGGACCCATTCGGCCGCGTGGATGACGACCGCGAAGAACACCTGGCGATACTGGACGCCTTGGAAGCCGGCGATACCGAAGCCGCAAAACAAGCCCTGGCGACACACTTCCGCAACCTGGGCGATTATGTGATGAAGCGTGTGCGAGGGTAGGCTTCCGTCTGCGGCGCTTGGGGCCTTAAACTACTTCGAACAGGGCAGCCGCACCCATGCCGCCGCCCACGCACATCGTAACCACCGCATAACGCGCACCCCGGCGCTTGGCCTCGATCAGAATATGGCCAGTCAGGCGCGCGCCTGTCATGCCATAGGGATGGCCTATGGATATGCTGCCGCCGTCGACGTTAAAAAGGTCCGGATCGATGCCCAGCTTGTCGCGGCAATACAGCGCCTGGCAAGCGAACGCCTCATTCAGCTCCCACAAGCCAATGTCCTGCACTTTCAGGCCGTGCTTTTTCAACAACTTAGGAACGGCATAGATGGGTCCCAAGCCCATTTCCTCGGGAGCATTCCCGGCAACAGCCATGCCGCGATAGATGCCCATGGGCGTCAGCCCTTCTCGCTCGGCCAGGCTTGCGCTGACCAGCACGCAAGCGCTGGCGCCGTCGGATAACTGGCTGGCGTTGCCTGCCGTGATCACACCGCCGTCTATGACCGGCCGCAAGGCAGCCAGGGACTCGAGCGTAGTACTGGGGCGATTACCTTCGTCCTGTTCCAGGGTAACCGATTTCAATGACGTCTGGCCGGTCGCCTTGTCCTTTACCAGCATCTCGACCGTCATCGGCACGATCTCATTGGCGAAACGGCCTTCTTGCTGCGCGCTCGCGGTCCGCAATTGAGACTGCAGCGAATACTCGTCCTGCGCCTCGCGGGATATATTGTATTTATGGCAGATATACTCGGCCGTGTTCAGCATGGGCATATATGAATTGGGCACGTGCTTAAGCACAAGCTCATCCTGCTCCGCATTGGCCCATTCATAATAGCGATTCTGCACGATGGAGATATTTTCCTGGCCCCCCGCAACGACAACGTCCATGCCATCCACCATGATTTGCTTGGCCGCGGTGGCAATCGCCATCAGTCCGGATGCGCACTGCCGGTCTATGGTCTGCGCGCTGATCGATACCGGCAGATTGGCTGCAAATACAGATTGCCGGGCTATGTTCCATCCCGACGTACCTGCACCCAGCACCGTACCGACGATAACATCATCAATCCGTTCCGGATCGATACGAGCGCGATCAATGGCATGTTTCAAAGCGTATGCCATCAAGGTCGGCGACTTGGCATTATTGAAAGCACCTCGAAACGCTTTACCGATAGGGGTTCTCGCCGTAGAAACAATTACCGCTTCTTCCATGTGTAGTCCTTGAAAATCATGATAAAAATATGGCCGTGTCTTGGGTCCCGCGCATTTTTTCTAGCGCCCGGCCTCTGACAAAGACTCTGGTATGTCCCAGTAACCAAAGGGGTTGCCTCGCTTCGTTGCGTAAGAAGTGATGCGCTTGGCCAGTTCGGCCTCGCCCAGCGTCCGCGCATAGAACATCGGGCCGCCACGGTAAGCGGGGAAGCCATATCCGCTGAGCCACACTACATCGATGTCGCCCGCACGATAGGCAATGCCCTCTTCTAGAATCCGGTAGCCCTCGGTAATCAGGGGGTACAAGCAGCGCTGCACGACTTCCTGCGCTGTAATGTCATTGCGCCGCTCAATGCCATGTGTAGCAGCCAACTCGGCGAAGAGCGGTTCCACATCGGCGTCTTCCACGGGTTTTCGGCCTTCATAACGGTAATAACCGCGTCCGGTTTTTTGCCCGAAACGGCCTATTTCATGCAGTTTCTGCACGACTAGCCGATATGCCGGATCATCAGGCAAAGCGCCCGCTTTCTTTTGTTCGATAACCACTTTCGCCGCAACATCGACGCCGGCCATATCGATCATGCGGCAAGGCCCCATCGCCATGCCGAAGTCTTCCAGCGCCTTGTCGATGAATGCCGGCGATGCGCCTTCGAGAATCAGAAACTCGGTTTCACGCAAATAGTCTTCCAGCATGCGATTACCGATGAAGCCAAAACATACGCCTGAAACGACAGGAACTTTGCCGATAATTTTTCCGAGACGCATGACGGTAGCCAAGACATCCGGCGCCGTCAGATCGGCGCGTACCACTTCCAGCAAGCGCATGATGTTGGCCGGGCTGAAAAAATGCATGCCCAGAACATCGGCAGCCCTTCCAGAAGCCTGGGCGAGCTTGTTCACATCGAGCGACGATGTGTTGCTGGCAAGAATAGCGCCAGACTTTGCAACTTTTCCGAGCCTCTTGAAAATTCCTTGCTTGATTTCGAGACTCTCGAAAGCCGCCTCTATGATCAGGTCGCAGGAGGCTAATGACATGTCATTGGCTTCTGTACGCAGCAAATTACAAAAGCGTTCGGCATCCTGTGCGCTGATGCGGCCTTTATCGACCGAGGCGCCATAGGTTCTTCGTATCGTCTCTTTGGCGCGGGCCAGGGTCTCGACACTAAGGTCATGCAATACCACAGGTATGCCAGCGCTGGCGAAACTCATGGCGATTCCGATACCCATCGTGCCCGCGCCCACTATCCCCACGGATGTAACGGGACGAAGCGCCAGCCCTTCAGGCAAATCAGGAATCTTTGCAGCTTCCCGCTCGGCAAAGAATGCATGCCGCAATGCTTTGGATTCTATAGAAGCCTTGCACTCCAGAAACGATGCGCGCTCGAATGCCAGACCTTGGTCGAACGACAGCTCCGCCGCCATCTTTACAGCCTGCAGGCAAGCGCGGGCGCCATGGCCACCCCTATCCTTCGGCGGCAAGCTATCCAGCCACCTTGACATGGCCGTGCTGTCTTCTTGTCCGAGCTCAAGAGGGCGATCTTTGAGTATCCTCGCGTGCATGTCGCCATCGGCGACAAGGCGGGCAAATTCCATCGCATGTATGTCGAGATCGGCGTCGAAAATTTCGTCCACCAAGCCGATTTGCAGCGCTCTCCCGGCCGATATCGGCTTGCCGGTCAAGATCATGTCCAATGCGTTGCAGACGCCAATAAGCCGCGGCAAGCGCTGGGTTCCCCCCGCCCCAGGCAATAGGCCCAGCGTAACCTCTGGTAGGCCCAACTGCGTCGAACCCTGGGCGACACGGTAATGACACGCCAGGGCCAACTCCAGTCCGCCGCCCAGCACCGATCCATGCAAGACGGCAATAGCGGGAACGGCGAGGGATTCCAGCAAGCTGTGTATTTCATTGGGATCGGGTAATGGAATATCGACCGCGTCGAATTCACGTATATCGGCGCCCGCCATGAAAGTACGGCCCTCACAACGCAGCAATACGGCCTTTACATCGCCGGCTTGCGCAATACGCGCCAGAATCGGCGCCAATGCCTGGCGAACCCGCTGCGACGAGGCATTGACCGGAGGGTTATCGATGGTGATGACGCCAATGCCGTCATTATTGGCGTAGCTTACAAGCTCAGACATAAGGTTCTGTCCCCACTCCATTCCGTTAAAACCAATCGGCCTGCATGGCCAATACGGTGTCATCACCGTTCAGAATCAGATCCAGCCACATTGCAGTCTTGGGAAGCTCATAGGCAAAGAAATAGCGCATCGCCATTCGCTTTCCCTCAACAAACTCAGGTCTGGCAGCCGAAGATTCCAGCGCTGCCAATAGAATCTGGAGCCATAACCAAGCCACCACGATATGGCCGAAAGCCTGCATATAAGGTACGGCGTTGGCCAATGCCCGTTCCGCGTATTCGGGCCGTTGCGCCTTGCGCGTCGCATCGGACAACCGGCTTAGGCAACTCGCCAAGGCTTCTGCATACGGCGCCAATTCCTGATGTGCGCTGGCCTGGGCGAGAGTGTGCCGCAGCTCATCGACCCATAAGGCATAGGCCCGTCCATCGTGCTGGCGAACCTTCCTTCCCAGCAAATCGATCGCCTGTATGCCGTGCGTACCCTCATGAATCATATTCAGGCGGTTATCCCGCCAATATTGCTCCACGGGAAAGTCCCGAGTGTAGCCATACCCCCCCAGCACTTGAATGGCTAGGCTATTCGCTTCAAGACACCATTCGCTGGCCCAGCTTTTGGCCACGGGCGTGAGCAACTCGAGCATCAGACTGGCGCACTCCTGTTGCGCTGAGTCGCCTGTACGTTTTTCATCCACCAGACGGGCACAATACAGCGCCAAAGCCAAGCCACTGTCGCTTAAAGATTTCTGCGCCAGCAACATGCGCCGAACGTCGGGATGCTCTATCAGCCTGACCTGCCCCCCATCCGGCTTTCGGCCCCCACTGCTGCGCAGGCGCCCCTGGCGGCGTTCATGTGCGTAAGCGAGCGAGGCCTCATAGCCTGCATAGCCCAACATTGTTGCGCCCATGCCGATATTGATTCGCGCTTCGTTCATCATATGGAACATGAGCGGCAAGCCTTGCCCGGGCTGGCCTACCCGATAGCCGATTGCGCCACTGTTTTCGCCAAAACTCAGTAAAGTATTCGGGATGCCTCGATATCCGAGCTTGTGGTTCAGACCCGCCAGTACGACATCGTTTCTGCTTTCCGTCAGAGCACTTTCCGATGTGATTAGAAGCTTCGGAACGATGAACAATGAAATGCCCCCGGGGCCTGCCGGCAACTGCCCGTTCTCATTGGGAATCTTGGCCAGGACGAGATGCACGATGTTTTCGCACAGGTCGTGCTCGGCGCCCGAGATCCACATCTTGCTGCCTTTGATGAGGTAACGCGGCCCCAATGGGCATGCTTCATAATCCACTCCGTCAGGCAACGCTTTGGTAACAAGATCGCCGAGGCTCGACCCCGCCACCGGCTCGCTCAAGCACATGGTGCCAAAATAGCGCCCTTCGATTTGCGGCAGGGCAAACGCCTTTTTCTGTGCGTCGGTGCCGTGCGCCATCAGCAAATTGGCGTTGGCGTACGTGAGCATGCCGAAGGCGGCCAGACCGATGCTGTTCAAAGAGAAGAAGGTATTGGCCGCCATATCGACAACGTAAGGAAGCTGCATGCCGCCGACCTCGTTATCGTGGCCGGCCGCCAGCAAACCGGAATCCGCATAAGCCTTGATGGCTTCTTTCACCCCCTGCGGCAGGCGCACTCTTCCATTGTCGAACTCCGGCTCCTGTATATCCACCAGACGATTCAAGGGGTGGAATTTTTCGGTGGCGATACGTTCGCTTAGATCCAATACCGAATCGAAGGTTTCCCTGGTATGCGCCGCATAGCGCTCCCGCTGGGTCAGATCCTCCACCTTGAGCCATTCATACATCATGAATTCAAGCGTTTCTCTCACAATCAGCCTCGACCCTGCAATCAAATGGAGTTGACGATTTGCCCGCCATCGACGGTCAAAACGGTACCGGTCATGTAAGCGCCGGCATCGGAGGCGAGCAGTAACGTGGCGCCCGCCAGATCACTGCATTGCCCAAAGCGGCGCTGTGGGATCCGTTTGAGCAGGGCTTGCGCAAAGCCCGCGTCCTCGAATTCGCGATGCATCTGCGTTTCGATATTGCCGGGACATAGCGCATTGACACGCACATTCTTGCGCGCGAGCTCGTAGGCCATGACCTTGGACAAGTGAATGAGCCCGGCTTTGGTGGCCCCGTAGCTGGACAACATGCCGCCGGGCCGCAATCCGGCCGTGGAGGCCACGTTGACTATGGAGCCGCCGCCCTGATCCGCCATGCACCTGGCGGCACGCTGCGCGACCAGAAACGCGCCTCGCAGGTTGGTCCCAATCACGGCATCGAGCTCTTCGACTGTTTGCTCCAGGAACGGTTTGAGCAACGCCACCCCTGCGCAATTGACCAGTATGTCCGGATAGCGGCCAAGCGAGGAGCGGATCTGCTCGAAAGCGGCATCGATGGACTCAGCCTGTGTTACATCCATGGCTATACCCGCCGCTTTTCCCCCCTGCTCGTTAAGGCGGCCTGCTTCTTCGGTCACTACTGGCTCCCGCCGCGCCGCGAGGACGACCGAAGCACCGGCGCGTGCAAGCACGCCGGCCAGGTGCCGGCCAATGCCGCTTGAGGCTCCCGTAACCAGTGCCAGCTTCCCTTCCAGAGCAAATGAAGCTATCTCGTCAGAAATCATGTCGCCTTTTCCCTTTTTCATAGTTCGTCTGCCCGACGCAGCCTGGCCTTGATAGGCATTCGGCCCGACATGGGCTATATGGCGCCGGTGCACTCGTGAATAAACTTGAGCACGCCTTCATTGAACAGGTCGTTACGGTCGCCTGTGATCATGTGGCCCGCGCCACTGACCTCGAACACATGTAAATGCGGCAGCCGCCGGCGGAACTCTGCAACGCCTTCATCCGTTACCACATTGCTGTACATGCCCTTGACCAGCAACACGGGGACAGCGATGGACGCGCAGATCGCATATAGCCGCTCGCGAAAAACAAGAGGCTCGATCAAATCGGAAGTCGTAAAAAATACGGGATCCCAGTGCCAATACAATCGTCCATCGTCATGGGTGCGCAAATTCTTCATCAGGCCGCTGATATCTTTCGGCCGCGGCCGGTGGGGGTTATAGGCGGATACGGCATCCGCCGCCTGTTCCAGGCTATCGAAGCCCCCCATATGCCTTTGCAGGAAATCCACGATCTGTTGCGAACCCTGCGCATCCAATCCAGGCACCACATCAACCAGAATGACGGAATGCGCAATTTGCTCTTTGGCCAGACCCGCGGCGAAAAGAGCCGTCATGCCACCCATGGAGGCTCCCACGACGACCGGCTTCCGGGACAGCGTTGCAATGACGTCAAGCAAATCGCGGCCCAGCGTTTCGAGCCGATAGTCGCCATCGGGCGCCCAATCGCTGTCGCCATGGCCTCGCGCGTCCAGGCTGATTGCCCGGTAGCCGCGAGACACCAGTTCTTCGAATGTTTGGCGCCAGGAATGCCGGGTTTGGCCGCCGCCGTGCAGAAGTATGATCGGCTGCGCTTGCGGATCGCCCCCAATATCGGCGGCCAAGGTCAAACCATCGCGATTAGCGAAACGATATGGATGGGCGCCGGAACGCACATGATGTGTATGCATGATCAGCTTCTTTAGACGCGCTAACGGAACTACATGCCCAGCAGGCGCATGTACTCCTGCTCGATCATGGGTAGCCCCTTGATTTCTTGGCTGATTCTTCCGCGTATCATGACGTAGCCTCTATCTACATTACGCCCTACCAGGCGCACGGACGGCTCGGCGATCACCACGGCAATACCTTCTTCAGCCAATCGAGAACAGAGTTCGATCACCTGCTCGACAATGACGGGAGCGAGGCCCAGCATCGGCTCATCCAGCAAAAGGACTTTTGGATCCGTCATCAGGGCTCGCGCCAGGGCCAGCATCTGTTGCTCTCCGCCGCTCAAGGTACCCGCAGCAACGCTGCGCCGTTCCTTCAATCTGGGAAAACGCTCTATCGCCGCCTCTACACGCGTCTTATCCAGCGATAACGCATCGACGATGACTTTCAGGTTCTCTTCGACCGTCAAGCGCGGAAAAATTTGACGGCCCTGCGGAACCAGCACCAGTCCGCGCCGCGCGCGCCCCGTTGGGCCGAGCGCATCCAGGCTATCGCCCGCAACGCTTACCTTGCTTCCGGGAGCTTTCAAGGCGCCCATCATGGCCAGAAAGAAGCTGCTCTTGCCCGCTCCGTTGGGGCCGACAATGGCGGTGATGGTACCGGGATGGGCAAACATCGCAGCGTCGGTCACCGCCTCGACGCTTCCGTAGCGGACCGTTACGGAGCGCGCATCCAGCGCGAATACAGTACTCATTCAGCTCACTCCAATATATGTCTCACGGAAGACGGGGCTGGTCAGGCATGACTGAACATCACCTTGCACCACGATCCTTCCCTGCGCCAGGAGCGCCATGCGATCGACTTGAGGCGCCAGAATGTCGATATTGTGGTCGACGAGCAGCACGGCGGCTCCCGCGGCCTTGAGCTTGCCAAGCGAATAAATAATGCCCTGTATGCCGCTGTCTCCGACGCCGGAGAAGGGCTCATCCAATAGCACGACCTTGGGCTTCTGCATCAAGATGCGCGCAATTTCTACCAAGCGAAATTCACCAAAAGTGACTTCACCGGCCAAGCGATCGATGTCGGTCAGCGCCACATCGGCGCATACCTGCTCGACCTGCTCGCTTAACGCTCCCCATCCCTTGAAGAAACCGCCCAGCGCCGAACTGAAAACACGCGGCAAGCCCTTCAGTTCGCTAACGCTGGCGCCGATGAGCACGTTCTCCCGCAGCGTCAGCTCCTTGGCTACCTGGGGGTGCTGGAAGGTGCGCGCCAAGCCTTGATAGGCCCGCTTTTCGCTGCCCAGTCCTCTTGCTTCGTGCTCGCCAAGATAAATGGCGCCGGAGTCCAACGGCGTGATGCCGGAAATGATATCGATCAGAGTGGATTTGCCCGCACCATTGGTTCCCAGCAACCCCAGGATTTCGCCGCCGTTGACTTCAAAGTTCACGCCGAGAAGAACCTTCACGCCTCCATATGACTTGAGAACCTCATCACAACGCAGATAGCTCATGTTAGTGACCCTCCCTTCGCCACACCGGGCTTCTTGAAGCGTTGCCGCAGCGCAGCCAATCCACCCAGCACGCCCTGCGGGAATACCAGGAGAATGATCAAGGCGAGAATGCCGAAGGTAAGCACGCCCGGGCCTTCAAAAAAATCGAACCCTAGCGTGAAGAACACCACAATGAGCGCCCCGAGCACGGAACCCCACGGAGTGAACATGCCTCCCAGAATAGGCATGAACAGCACCAGAAACACCACCTTTATGCCAAATGATTCAGGCAGGATGAATTGATTCATGAGCGCCAGCAACATGCCCGCAATGGATGCAATGCCGGCGCCCAAGGCCAGGGAGATGATGCGCAGGCTTACTATGGGCACCCCGCAGGCCTGCGCCGCCGGCACGGTTTCGCGCTGGGCCCGTAAGGCGACACCAAAAAATGATGTCCGGTAATGGACGATGGCCGTGGCGATGACCCAGACCAGTAGCGCCCCGACGGCGATCAACTCAGTGCGGCCAAGCTCCCAGCCAAACAGGAACAGGCGCGGAATGCCGCCGATACCTTCCGGACCGCCTGCCCAGTTTCCTGAATGGATCAACCAGGTGTGCACCACAATACCGAACAGCATGGTGGCGACCGCCAAGTGAAATCCGGATAACTTGCGCGTAACGATGGCAAGAATAGCGGCGGTCAGCATGGACAAGCCGACGCCCAGTATGGGTGCGAGCCATAGCAAAGCGCCGCCCTGCTGTCCAGTGATCGCAACAGAATAGGCCCCGATGGCAAAGTAGGCGTTATAAGCAAGAGAAAGCCTTCCACCCAAGGCCAATGGCAAATACATGCCTAGCGCCAGCAAGGCGTATACGATGACCAGAATGCCGAGGTCTTGTCGATATACCTGGCCTCCTACAAAAATAACGAATGCGAGCGTGCCCAGCAAACCCAGCAGGCTTTCCGTGCGCAGCGCTCGCGCAAGCCTTTGTTGGTGAGTCTGTGTCGTGTTCATGATGTAGTTTTGTTCCTCGACTTAGGTCCGCACCCGAACGGTGAATATGCCTTCCGGCCTGACGGAGAACACCACGAGCACCAGCAGCAGCAACATGTAATCACGCGCGCCCCCGCCGAGAAACCAGATAGTGAGCGCTTCGATCAAACCCAGCAGGATCCCTCCAACCAGGGGAGCCCAGGCGCTACCCGTGCCGCCGATCACGAAGGCTATGAAACCGGCAATGGCAAATGCGAGATGAGAATGGAAGTTCAGCGGCGCCTGCGACGCGTAAAGCACCCCCGCCACGGCGCAGACGGCGCCTGTCGCAAAGACCGCTGCGAACTTGATGCGGCGAATGGGCAGCCCCAGGACACGCGCCGCCGCTTCGTTATCGCCGGCCGCGCGCAACATGCGGCCATATCTGCCATACCTGAGCCAGGCGACGACCACTGCGAAGACGATCAACGAAATAGCGAGATTCCAGACGAAACGGCTTTCAATGATGCCATCGCCGACAAAGTAGATGGCATCGAACAATTGCTTGCCCTGGATGGGTCGCCGGCCAAAAATGACGCCGGCCAACTGTTCGATGACAAACATCAATGCCACGATCGCCACCACGGCGCCGAACTCATCGCTGCTCCTGGCAAGAATCGGACGCAGTATGGCCGCTTCCGAAATCCAGGCAAGTAAAATAGCCAGTGCTACGGCAATCAGCACGGCGATCATCCACGCCTGGCCCAGGTCCTTGGAGATCACCGCCAATGCCATGCCCGCGAACATGACGATGGCGCCTATCGCGAAATTGATGGCGGCCGTCGCCTGGAAAAACAAAAAATATCCCAGGGCGACCAAGCCATATAGCGCGCCTATCCCTATGCCAGAAGAAACGATGCTAAGTAACATGGCTGCCCTTACTTGGTCGGCTGATAGACATCCCACAGAACAGAAGGCTTCTGGTTCTTGAACTGCACGATGACGAGGCCTTTTTCCGAGGTTCCGTTATGCACGCCCCGCGCGAAGTTCAGGGTATTGCCCTTCTGGCCGAAGGCCGAGGGGAATGCCGTGATTTTTTCCACGGCGTCGCGCAGTGCAGTGCCCTCCAGCGATTTCGCCGACTTCGCCGCCGTTTTCACCAGCATTAGGCCATCCCAAACAACGGCATGCAGCCAGACAAACGTATCTTTCCCGTGGGTTTTCTCGTAAATCGCCTTGACCGCATCGGTATTGGGGTTGCCCGGGCCGATCGGATCGACGACCAGCGTGCCATCGACCGCATTGCCGGCCAATTCCCAGATCTTCGGCGTAGCGGTCAAATTGTTCTGCGCCCAACGTTGCGCTTTGACGCCGAAGCGCTGAAGACTTTTGTACATCGCCGCCGACTCGGCTGCTGAAGCAAAGGAATCGAAAACCACATCGGGGTTTTGGCCGCGCACCCGCATGACCTGCGAGTTGGCGTCCGTGGAGCCGATTTCCATCATTTCATCGGCTACGGTTTCAAAACCGGCGGCTTCCCAGGTCTTCTTATAAGCGTCCCGCACGACGCGGCTGGTGGGCGAGCTGTCCGAAATGACCGCTATCCGTTTAAAGCCGAGTTTCTTCCATGCGTCGATATAAGCACTTCCGCTGATCTCGCTGATGGGAGCCATCGTGAAGATATATTCATTATTGGGCGGGCTGACCAGCCGCGAACTGACGTTGGTGGGCGCTATGCAGAGTATCTTCTGCTCCGCGCATACTACGCGGCCCTGCATAGTGGCGCCGGACCCCGACAGGAAGAACAATATGTCGGCGCCACGCTCGATCAAGCGGCGCGACTTGACGACAGTAAGGTTGGCGTTATTTTCATCGTCCTCGAAAATAAGCTCGATGGGGCGGCCTTGAATGCCGGCGTCACTACCGGCCGTGCCCCCCATATAAGCGACCTCGCCCTTGTTGATCGACTCGGCGAACAGCTTGATCGCCTTCACGGATTCCTGCGAATAGAATGTGGCGGATCCGGAACGATCTTCGATCACGCCGATAACGACGGGGTCGCCCTTGGGTGCGCCAGCCGCATATGCGGCGCCGATGCCGATAAGCGAAGTAAGCGCGCTTACCGCCGCGGCAAGAATTGTTTTATTGCGTATTTGAAACATTGTTGTCTCCCGATTAAATGGACAGCCTTTACCAACTACGTTCTATCGCTTCCTCAAGTCGAGCAAGCGCTTTGGTTTTTCACCCGATTTGGTGTATTCGTCGAGATCTCCGGACTCGACGATCTCGACTCGAATGCGCGCCCCAAGCTCCGCGCTAAGCTGAGCAGTCAAATCATTACTCAGCGCCTGTACATCTACTGCAGCCGATTTGCGCTCCACACGGATCACCATTTCATCCTGGCGCGCCACGCCTTCGCCGACATGCGACACCACGCACAAAAACTCGCCTGTGGTACGACGGTCTTTCTTGATCGTGCCCTGACAGCTCATGGGATAGATATTGGTGCCGCGCAGCTTGACCATATCGTCCATACGGCCGAATAAATTCGAGAGCTTCTTCGAACATACGCCGCACTCGCACCTTTCATGCCGATACATGGCCATCATGTCGCGGTGGTCATAGCGTATGAACGGAGGCACACTGCGGTGCAAGCTGGTCACAACGACACTGCCCACCTCGCCGCTGGGCAGACGACGGCCTCGCTCATCGCAGATCTCGATAAATGCCGTGTCTTCGTTGATGTGCTTGTCCTGCTTGTGTTTGCATTCCCACGCCACCAGGCCCACCTCATGCGAGCCGTAGTTGTCGTAGACGGGCGCGCCCCAGGCCTCTTCGAGCCCACGGCGCAACGCACCATCGCTGTCCGGCCCCAGGAAGGTAAAGAGATACTTGGTTGGCAGTTGATGCAGATCGAAGCCTATTTGCTCGGCCACTTGAGTAAGCCGGCCAAGATAATCCCCATAGCAATACCAGCCATTGGTGCCCCAGGCTTTGGCAAATTCCAATTGACGTTCGCTGGGCGTCACCTTGCCTGAACCAGTTGTGACGGGCACACAGCCCAACCAATTGAAAACAGCGTTGTATGCAGACCAGCCGGCATTGGCCAGCGACGTCGTAAACGGGATCTGGATGACATCGCCAGGCCTCGCACCTTGGGCATACAAGCCGCGAGCCGTCTGTATGCCCTGGACTTCCCAGGCGATCGCGTCGAATAGCGTGACGCGAGGCATGCCCGTGGTGCCGCCGCTGGTCTGAATCTTGAGAGGAACATCGCCAAAATCTTCGCGACGATACGGATGATGATCTCCAAACGGCGGCGCCGACTCGATTGCCGTCTTGAGATCGTCACTATTGAAAGTAGGAATCTTCTCGATATCGTCCAGGCTTTTTATGTCTCCCGGCTCCAACCCAGCGGTCGACCACCTGCGCGCATAGAACGGCAGCTTCCAGGCGTCATCCATGCGTGCCATGAAGCGCTCGTTCTGAAGGACATGGATTTGTTCCTCGGACATCGCGCCGACCGTGCTGCCGTAGTCGGGAGGGGGAGGATAGTCCGCAATCAATTTATCCCAGTCCAACGACCTGAAATAGTAAGGTATTGCATTACTCATTAACGTCATCTCCATGGCTTTTCGTCAAACATCGCCAAAGCTTGCCGGGATCTTGCGGCCACCTGTGGGCCTCAGCTTTTCCCCACCAAATCCGACAGCCTCTCGAGGGATTTGCGCGCATCGGCGATGGCGGGCCGCAACTCATCCAGATTGATCGATTTGCCATCCGAGGCACGGACCGACTCCAGGCCCATCATCGCAACCTGGTCCGCGATCTCGTCGGGATTCAGCCGGCCGTCAGGCCTATACCACCATGCCGACCAGCTACACAAGCCAATAACAGAGAACGCCGCCACGACCGGGTCCACCTTTCTGAAATGGCCGCTTTTTATCCCTCGCTCGATGGCAATGCGAAAACGATCGTAAATACCACGCTTGGCCCGTTCATTCAGCCGGCGAATGTCATCAGGCAAGTCATTCTCTGAACGCTCGACGACCCTGAACATGACGGTGTTGTTCAATATGAACAACACATTTTTTCGCGTCATCTCGTATAGTGTTTCGGCCGGATCCCGCGATCCGTCGGCCGTCAGGGAATCGCCCACGTTTTCCAGGTAGATGGTTACCTCTTTCACTAAAGTCGTCAGCACATCTTCCTTGCTGACGAAATAGTGATACAGTGCAGGCCTGCTTATTCCCAATTCGCGCGCCACGTCCAGCATGCTGGTGCCCGCATACCCTTTTTGGCTGAAAAGCTTGGCGGCCGCTTCGATGACAGTGCGCCGTTGAAGCTCCCGTTTTTCTTTGATTCCAAGCATCTTCTGTTTTGCTTTACTCATATCAATCGTTCATTGGTTCGTCATGGTCCAGCCGCCTGAGCGGTATCGCGCCCAATCACCGCCCGGCCTTCCAAAGTTCGTCATATACTGATTCAAACCACACGTGCAATTTCGTCGGCTGCATTCTTTCCCGCGATGCGGCCAAAAATCAAAGAGCTTCCTAAAAAGGATCCCGACATGTAGCCGGCGCCGTGAAAGCCGCCTGTCACTTCGCCGGCGGCATACAGCCCCAGGATGATGTCCCCCTGCGCATTGATCACCTGCATGTTCCGGTTCACCCGCAACCCGCCATTAAAGTGCGTAGTCCCGGGTACCAGCACCGCGGCGTAGAACGGAGGCTCGAGCAAGGGGCGCAAATCGCCCGCTGTACCCACACAGTGAGTACGGTCGAAATCTGGATCCCGGCCTGCCTCTACATAGCGGTTATAAGTGGCGACAGTCCGGCGCAGGCCTTGGGCATCCACACCGTGCGACGCATGCAGCGCGGCGCCCAGTTCCTCGAGAGTGCCGGCCTTGGTTTCGCGGCACAGCCCTAGCACGTGGGCCAGCTTCCATTGCATATAATCCCGACGGATTGCCGCGTCATAGATCTGGATCATTAATGTTTCAGGCTGCTTTAGCCCGGCCCAGGAAAGATCCAGATAAACGTCGGACTCGCGGCAGAAGCGTTGACCATTCTTGTTGACGAGGATGGCGCCTTTATAGTTGACCAGCGACATGGCATTCATCACGGGGTCCACAGGACCGGTCGGCGCGACGCCAATATCGAGATAGGTCGTGGCGGCATTGATATCCCTGCCCATCAACAGGCCGTCACCCAGTGAACCCGGTCCCGTAAGCGGTGTAATTTTCTCGGCTCCCGCCTTACCATGCTCTTTGATAAGTTCTGGATTGCGCGTGAATCCACCGGTGGTCAAGACAACTGCGCGACGCGCGCGCAGCACATTTATGCTGCCATCCTGCGATACTTCAACGCCTGTGACGCGTCCTTGTTCGTTGAGCACAAGACGGCGCGCACGAGTGGACGCGAGAATTTTGACGCCACGTCGCTTGGCTGCTTTCTCCAGCTTCAATACCAGCTCCGCGCCGCCACCTATGCCCCCGGGCTCATGGGCCCATGGTTTGCTCATATGAGAAAAGTGCATGGTGCCTATGAATTCAACCCCCAGGTCTTTCAAACGAAGATAGGTGTCTGCACTGTTCTCGGTGTAAACGCGCGACAATTCAAAGTGGCTATCGTGGTGGTGGGCTTCGTCGAGATCCGCAAGCAGCTCGTCACGCGAACCCGGCTCGAGTTCCGTTTCGCACAGCGTGACATAGCCGCCGGATAGCCGTGAACTGCCGCCGATTTCGGGCTGGCTTTCAAGCAATACAACAGACGCGTCCATTTCCGCAGCCTCGACCGCGGCAAATAGGCCGGCCACGCCCGCGCCTATCACAATTACATCCGCATTTTCCTGCTCAATGTCGGCAGCCATGAGGCCTCCTGGGATAAGTAACCGTTACAAGCGACTTATTACTATTTCGCAGGCTTGAAGACCTCGAGCTGCACTCCGTGCATTTCTTTGGGATGTATGAAGTTGACTTCGCCAAATACCCCTTTTGCCGAGTCCTTCAATAGGGGGGTGAGTCCTTGGCCTTGCATATCGCCCAGCGCCTTTTCCAGGTCGTCGACTTCAAGCGAAAGCAAAAAAACCCCCTCACCCTTTTTCTCGATAAATCTCGCGACTGAGGTATCAGGCCGCGTGGACGCAATAAGGTTGAGGTGAAAACCGTTGACGTTGAAACTCGTGCCCTTCAAGCCCGGAAACGCGAAATTTTCTTCGGTGATGAAAGTACCCGGCACCCCGAGTATGCTTTCGTATTTTTTTGTGGCGCCATCAAGATCGGCCACAGCGATGTTCAGCCCATAAACACCTTTGATCATTTCGTCTCCCGAGACAGCATGTAGTTACTATATTGACGCAATAGTAGAATTTATAAACACACATGTCAATCAATGATGTCGAAAAAACAATCACAGGTGTAGATTTTTGATGTAGCGCATGTCCGCAAGGGCAAAGCCTGTGAACTCCAGCCTTCCGGCGTATTTGGAAGGGGGTGATCAGGAAGAGAAAGGAGCCAGAACGGCGCCGCGGTTTATGTTTATGGCGGTTGCGCTCCGGATCTTCCGGCCGCCCCATGGCGATCGGACCGGCGCCGAGCGGCCTCGGTCGGCAAGCGTCCTATGCCAGGCAACCAGGACGCGTTCCTGTATCAGATCTTGATGGGACGGGTGGGAAGGGCCGGCAGGCGCTGGGCGTCTATGGACGGGTCGGCATGCGGGCCGATGGCGGGCAAGGCGTCGAGCAAGCGCGGCAGCAGGGCTTGCATCAGTGCAATGGTCAGGTTTTCACCGGGGCAGCGGTGTCCAATTTGCATGTCGCCGCCGCCTTGCGGCACGAATTCATATTCGTCGGGGGTTTTCTGCAGGAAGCGCTCGGGATTGAACGTTTCGGGTTCAGCCCAGATGCGGGCGTCGTGATTGGTGCCGTATAGATCGAGCAGGACGCGTTGGCCGCGCTCGAATTTGACGCCCGCCCATTGGAAGTCTTTACGCACGCGGGCGACGACGGCGGGAAAGAAGGGGTAATAGCGCCGCACTTCCTGTACGAAGGGCGGGACGTAGCCCGCATCGTGCCTCAGGCGCTCGGCAATCTCTGGATGGGACTGTATCGCGTGCGCCATCCACACGACGTAAACCGAGACGGCGATGGTCGGGCGCAAGAGGTTGAGCAGTTCGACCGCCGCGACATTGGGCTCTAGGTAGGATCCATCGGCCTGCCGATGGGTGGCGATGACGCGCAACGCCGTCTGCTCCGCTTGCGGGGAGCCCGGCAGTTCACGTTCGCTTTCTATCAGCCCGCGCAGGCCTTCTTCCAGCCGCTTGCGTGAACGGCGGGCCCGCACGTGCGGCCGTATGCCGCGCGCCGCGCTATCGAACAAGCGTACCAGGTCTTCGGCATGGGATTCCGCTTCCATGTCCGACAACAGCAGGCCGGCCCATTCGCACGCTGCGCGGGTCAATACGCGTTGCGCGTATTCGTACAGCGGGCGTGCGCCCGGTTGATCTCTTTCGGCTTCGATATCCCAATGCCGGACGGCAAGTTCAGTCATGGCATCGACATGGCCAGGCGTAAGCAGGGACAAGAGCATGGCCTTGCGCGCTCTGTGCGCCTCGCCGTCCAGGGTCTGTACGCCGCCTTTGCCGAACAGCGTCGCCAACACGGGTTCGGGCGCGGCGTTTTCGCGAGAAAAGCGGCTTTCGTCGTAGAAGACCCGAGCCGCCGCTGCGCCGCGCATGCACAGGGTGTTTTCCAGAAGGATGCGCGCTTCGAATACATCGGCGCCCAATTCTTCCGCACTTTCACTGATGAAGTGATAAGGATCGGCTAGAAGGTCTAGCGTACTGTCCAGGTCGCGCGCGTGCGCCATGGCGGCCTCTACTTCTTGGTGTCGCTGCGCTTTCCTGGAACATCCTTGTCGGCGGCAGCGGCTTGGCCACCGGGCTGCGCCGGCTGGCCGGCGCGCGTGTAGGGGCCGCTGCGGCTTTCCAGGTCTTCGTCGGTTTCACGGGCGAGGCTGCGATTGGACTCGTGGTCCTGCCCGCCGCCGCTGTATTCATAGCCGGCCTGGTGATGCGCGTCGGGAAATTCTTCAGACGCATCCATGCCGCCCCCGCCATGGCCGGAAGCGCGCCGTCCCGAATTGTGATGGCGATAATCGTCCGCGGCGGGTGCGCCGCCGGAGGCATCGCCGGGTCGTTGCTTGTCGACGGGTTTCTTGGAATCTTGCATGGTTCCCCCTAGGTATGCTATCGCTGCGGTACGTTCATACTGCTTCTCTATGCTTCCCTACGGCCAGCAAAAACCATACCCGAGCCTACCGATGCATGGCTGTGCCCCGCCGTTTCTGATAAGGTGTCGCGATCATGCCGCATGGTTTGCAAGGAGGAAACATGAGCGACGCCACCGCCAGGCAAGCGCTGGTCGACAGCCTGGGGCTGCAGCCCCATCCCGAAGGAGGTTATTACCGCGAGACGTTCCGCTCAGGCCTGCAAGTGCCGTTTGGAGGCGAGCCGCGTGCCGCCGCGACTTCGATCTATTACTTGCTGGCCGAAGGGGCTTATTCGGCCTGGCATCGGATCGACGCGGATGAAACCTGGTATTTCCATGCCGGGACCACCGCCATCGCCCTGCATGTGCTATCGCCCGACGGCGGGCTATCCACCCATCGCCTGGGGGATCCGCGGACACACGCCGGCGCGGTGTTCCAGGTTTCAATAGAGGCCGGCCGCTGGTTCGCCGCCGAACTTCAGGATACCCGTGGCTATGTCCTGGCGGGTTGCTCGGTATCGCCCGGCTTCGAGTTCCGCGGCTTCGAACTGGCCCGCCCGGAGGACATCCAACCCGCCGCCGAGCTTCACGGTGATTGGTTGCTGCATCTGCTAAGGGATGGATGACTCGCCGGCAAGCGGCAAAACGCAGCGAGCGAGAACAGATTAAAGTAGCTGTCATTGCCAAGGCGCTTTTTTCTTTCCGGAAGGGGAACAGCAGATTCTCATGGATACGAAAACCCTGCAGAGCTTTGTCGCTGTCGTCGAAGCGGGTTCCTTCGCGGAAGCAGCGCGGCGGCTCGATCTCACATCGGCGGCCATCGCGGCGCGCATAAAAGCGCTGGAAGAAGACCTGGGTGTCGAGCTGGTCAAGCGCTCGGGCCGCTCCGTAAAACCCACCGAAAGCGGCATACGAATCCTGGAGAGCACCAAAGCGGTCATGCGCAACATCCGCGACCTTAGGGCCATGGCGGTCGATGGCGGTCAACCCGGGGAGCTTCGGATAGGCTGCTTCGTGTCCGCGCTCACCAACGTGCTGCCCCCGATACTGAAGGCTCTTTACCAACGGCATCCCGAGGCATCGGTATTCGTGACGCCCGGCTCATCGATCGATCTTTGCGCCAAGGTAGCCAGCGGCGAACTGGACGCAGCCATCGTCGTGGAGCCGCAATTCGCGATTCCCAAGAATTGCGAATGGCAGCCTTTCATGGACGAACCGCTCGTCGTGGTCGCCCATGCCAGCCTCCAGAACCGTGATGCGCATCACTTGCTGGCGACGGAGCCATTCATTCGATACGACCGCAGTATCTACGGCGGCCAACTGGCTGATCGATATCTGCGCGATCACCACATCCACCCTAAGCAGCGCCTCGAAATCGACGGGCTGCTCGCCATCGCGTCGCTGGTTCACGAAGGTATCGGGGTATCGCTCATCCCGGACTGGTCATCGATGTGGAAATCGCTGGACATCGTCCGCATCCCCTTGCCTGAGCGCGCACCGGTAAGAAGAAATGGCCTGGTCTGGAACAAGCAGGGGCACCACGCCAGGACGGCCATGTCGATTCTTCATGATGCGCACGCCATCTTCGGCCTTCCGGAATAAGCCGGCGTTCCTTCTATCCGTATCGCGGCGGAACTCAATCCGCGTCTGGCGGCGCACCCCGCAGGAAATCGAAATCGACCCCTTTATCGGCTTGTGTGACCGTATCCAGAAAGAGCTTCTTGTAGCCGCGTTGCGCAACGGGAGGCGATACGGGATGTGCGCTGCGGCGCTTTGACAGCTCTTCTTCGGATACCAGCAACGAGATTTCACGCCGCGCAACACTCAAGCGTATGCGGTCGCCGTTACGCACATAATTCAAGGGGCCGCCGATGGCTGCCTCGGGTGTCACGTGAAGAACGATGGTGCCGAAAGCAGTGCCGCTCATGCGTCCATCGGAGATCCTGACGATGTCCTTGACGCCTTGCACCGCAAGCTTCCTGGGTATGGGAATATAGCCGGCCTCCGGCATGCCCGGCGCGCCTTTCGGCCCGATATTCTTCAGCACGAGAATATCGTCCTTCGCGACGTCGAGGTCGTCGGCGTCAATCCGTTCCGCCAGGTCGGCGGCGTTTTCGAACACGACGGCGCGCCCTTCGTGCTCCATCAATGCCGGGTCGGCGGAAGACTGCTTGATGATGGCGCCTCCCGGAGCCAAATTCCCTTCCAGGACGGCAATACCGCCCTGCGGATAGAGCGGGGCCTGCAAAGGCTTGACCACATCCTGGGAAAAGGCAAAGCCGGAGCGCTCGATCTCTTCTCCGAGCGTGCGGCCTGTCACGGTCAGCGCATCGAGCTTCAACAGAGGCTTGAGTTCACGCAGCAGCGTAGCCATGCCGCCCGCCTTATGGAAGTCCTCCATATAGTATTGGCCCGAAGGCTTCAAATCCAGCAAGACAGGGGTTTCCCGGCCCATGCGGTCCAATTGCTTCAGGTCGATATCAAGACCCAGGCGGCCGGCGATTGCCGTGAGATGGATGACGCCGTTGGTGGAGCCGCCGATGGCGAGCAGCACCCGCATGCCGTTCTCGAAGGCGTCCGCCGTCAGGATCTTGTCGATGGTGAGGCGCCGCCGGGCGATCTCTACCGCCTGCGCACCGGTTGATTCGGCGACCCGCATACGGTCGGCGGTGACCGCCGGCGGGCTCGCGCCCCCCGGCACCGTCATGCCCATGGCCTCGGCAATGCACGCCATGGTGCTCGCCGTCCCCATGACGGAACACGTTCCGACGCTTGCCACCAGCTGATTGTTGACATCGGAGATCTCGTCGCTGCCGATTTCTTCAGCGCGATACCTGCCCCAGTAGCGGCGGCAGTCGGTACAGGCTCCGACCCGCTCGGAGCGATGCGAACCAGTCAGCATGGATCCGGTAATGAGCTGGATCGCCGGTATGCCGGCGGAAGCGGCCCCCATGAGCTGCGCGGGCACTGTCTTGTCGCAGCCGCCAATCAGCACGACGGCATCCATGGGCTGCGCACGAATCATTTCCTCCGTGTCCATCGACATAAGGTTGCGCAGATACATGCTGGTGGGGAAGGAAAAGCTTTCGTGGATGGAGATCGTCGGGAATTCCATGGGCAGTCCGCCCGCCAGCATGATTCCGCGCTTCAAGGCCTCAATGAGCTGCGGCGCGTTGCCATGGCAGGGATTGAAAGCGCTGCCGGTATTGGCGATGCCGATCACCGGGCGGTCGAGCGCGGAATCCGTATAGCCCGCGCCCTTGATAAAGGCCTTTCTCAGGAATAGGGAAAAGCCGCTGTCGCCATAGCTGGTAAGGCCCTTGCGCAGGCCCGTGGCTTCACCCTGCGGCGGTATCTTGCTGTGCTTGCTCATTGCTCGCTGCGCTTCGTTTAGTTGACTGAAATTTTGCCATCGCGGATCACTTTCGCCCATTGCTCTATTTCGGCGTTGAGCCTGGTCTTGGAGGCTTCGACGGACAAGGCATCGGCGTATACGCCCTGCTCCAGCAGCTGAGCCTTGACCTCGGCCCTGGCCAGCGCCGTTGTAAGCGCCTTGTTGAGCTTGTCGACGACGGGCACCGGCGTGCCCGCGGGCGCCATTACGCCGAACAGGGAACTCACATTGAAGCCGCTGAAGCCCTGTTCCTTGGCGGTAGGTATATCAGGCAGCATGGAGATCCGCTCGGGGGTCAGGACGGCGAGCGGCCGCAGTTGGCCCGATTTGATGAACGAGATGGCCGCCGGAACGGTCTCCGTCATGGTCTCCACTTGGCCGCCCACGAGATCGGTCATGGCCGGCCCGCTGCCCCGGTAGGCGACATGGACGATGTTCACGCCCGCAATCTGTTTGAAGAGTTCCATGGCCATGCGCTGCGGCGCACCGGCGCCGGAAGAGGCGAAATTCAGCTTGCCCGGATTCTTCTTCGCATGATCGACCAATTCTTTGAGGGTATGGATGGGCACGGAAGGAGTCACCACCGCCACAAGGGGAACGGACCCCACGATGCCAACGGGCGTCAGGTCTTTTCGCAGATCGTATTGCAGCTTGTCTTTTTCGAGCGTCGCCATGACCGAGTGCGACGTAAGCGCACCCATGAGCAAGGTGTATCCATCCGCCTTGGCCCGCGCCACTTCGGCGGCGCCAATATTGCCGCCGGCCCCGCCCCTGTTCTCGATGACGATCTGGTTGCCGATCTCGTCGCCCAGGTGTTTCCCCACGATGCGCCCGATTACGTCGGTTGCGCCTCCGGGCGGATAGGGGATGATCAGGCGTATGGGCTTGTCCGGGTAATTGCCCCCCGCCTGTGCATGGGCGCTCATGGGAACGGCCAGTGCGGCGGCGACCATGGCCGCGCCGAGGATGATACGGGCTCCTTTGTCTGCGGATAATCTATGTAGCATATGCGTCTCCTGTGCTGATTCTTTTGATGCGGCCATGGGGCCGATACAGAATGTTCGCAAATTTCCGCCCCCGAAAAGGCAAAAGTATTTTTGTTCCGACCAAAAAATATCCATGCATTCGATAGCGGCGCCCTTGAGCCGGTTGCCGGCCGGATGCAGGCTGGGGGCCCATGCACAAGCTGGCGGAGCCCGTTCAAGCCACCGCTCAGGCGACCGCCTGTTGCCGACCCCGGCGCTTCCAAGCGGCTTGCCGCTATTCGATCTATATTTATACGGCGTAGATACCTCCCTTCCGCCGGATTTCTGTAGAAAGATCAACGAGACACCAATGATAAAGGCAGCACCGACCTGGCTTGTACCGATAACAGCGATCTTTGTTTTACAGACTACAGCGGCTTTTCTGGCACGGTTCATTCCCATCATCGCTCCGGCGCTGTCGGAGGAATTCGGCTGGAGCGGCAGTTCCATCGGCTATCTGACCGCCAGCAATTCACTGGGCGGGCTTGCCATCCTGGTTGCGGGGTCGGCCCTGTTCAAGCAGATAGGCGGCATGCGTTGCCTGCAGTACACCATGCTCCTGGGCGCCGCCGGGATGGCCCTTTTCCTGCACCCCAGCGTCAGCGTGGCGCTGGCGGCCTGCTTTGTGATGGGATTGAGCAACGGTGCGGCCAACCCCGCCGGCAGCGAGGTCCTGCAGCGCTTTTCCCCGCCGGGAAAACGCAATTTGATCTTTTCCATCAAGCAAGCCGGCGTGCCCCTGGGAGGCGTCATCGCGGGGCTGCTGGTCCCCGCGATTGTCGCCCTTGCGGGATGGCGGACAGCGCTTTTCGTCTGCGCATGGCTGGTCATCCTGCCCACCATGCTGACCTGGCGCGTGGGCCACCGCCTGGACGACACGCCCGCGGCCGGGCGCTTGCGCTTCACGCTGCCCAAACTCCAATGGCTGCGCACCTTCAAAACGCCTTTGGAATCCTTGATGCGCAGCCGCGGACTGATGAAGGTGGCCATCGTCGGCAGCCTGTTCGCCGTGTCGCAAAGCTGCTGGTTCACCTTTACCGTCATCTATCTGATAGACCGGCTGGACTATTCACTGGGCGAGGCGGGGGTCGTGTTCGCCGTCATGCAGGCGGGAGGCGTGATAGGCCGGATCGCCTTGGGATGGCTGTCCGATCACTTGCATTCGACCGCCGTCCCGCTATTCATCGCAGCGGTGTTTTCCGCGGCGACGACGGTGCTGCTGGGGTGGAGCGCTCCCGGCTGGCCGCTATGGGCCCTGGTTCTTCTCGCCTTTGTCGCAGGCTCTTCGGTCGCGAGCTGGAATGGCGTGCAGATCGCCGAAGTGGCCCGCCGTTCGCCGCCGCATCTGATTTCCGAAACCGCCGCGGGTGCGAGCATATTGGTCAGCGTGGTGAATATGCTGGCTCCCGCGGCGTTCGCGGCTTTTGTGGCAGCGACGGGGCGCTACGACTACGCCTTCGCCTGCGCCGGCGCATGCACGCTGCTTGCCGTGGGCCTTTTGCCGCGAGGCAAACCGGTTGCTCGATGACAAGAGAGCCGATCACGGGCCGCTCAAGCGGGCTTGACCACCATCAGGTAGAAAATCGCCACGAACGCGAAGAAGGCCGGAATGCCCAGCAAGACCCACAGCTTGAAATACCGCCAGTAATCCATGGGCAGCGACGTATTCTCCCTCCGGGCCCGTTGCGCCAGCCGGCGCAGCTTCATTTGCAGCCACACGACGGGCAGCCAGCAAGCGACCGCAATCACGTAGAGCGCGATGGACCAGCGCAGCCAGGCCGCATCCAGAGGAAAGCCGGCGACATGCGCCAGCCAGAACCCCGTCAAGGGCTGCAGCACCACCGTAGTGGCGGTGAACAGCCAATCGGCGAGCACCACCGCACTGGCCACTATGGCGACGGCGCGCACATCCCGGGTCAGCGTGGTGATCAATAGATAGAAGGCGCTGCCTATCCCGGTGCCGAAGAGCAAGGTTGAAAACAGCACATGCAGCCACTTTATGATGAGGTAGTCCACCGGCTATCCTCCATTTCATAGAGCAGCCACAGCAAGGCCAGCATGGGAATATTCTTCAGCAAGGGCCCATAGGGATGCAGCCAGAATTCGGGGAGCTTGATGGTGATGACGGCCGTGTACAGCGCCATGAGCCCCGCTTGAGCGGCCCACAGCCAGCGCGATCTGCGCGGCCACAGCGTCAGCGCGCCCAGGGCGAGATCCAGTCCGGCGGCGCCATATAGAAACAGAGGCCCCAGCGCTGCCGGCACGCCGGCGCGGCGGAGCAAATCCAGGCTGGCTTCGACGGGATACAAGCCCAGGGAGATCAGGCCGGTCACCAGCCACACCAGGGCGACGCTCACGCGCAGCACCGGCAACAGCCAGCGCAAGCGCGCCTGCAGGGCGACGCCGGCGCGCTCCGGCGCGCGCACGAATTCACGCGGGCTGCGCGGAGGGCGCCGCAGCAAGGCAGTGATATCGCCGGCGTCGCCGATATTGCCGCGTTCCAGCATGGCCAGTGTTTCCCGGTCCAGAAGCGCGCGCGGCAAGCGATTCCCCAGCCAAGCCATGGCTTGCATGACCGGCATGGGTACCGGCAGGTAACGGGCCCGATCCTGGATGCCCATGGATGCGCGCAGCTCTGCATAGAATTGCCGCAAGGTCAAAGGCTCCGGCCCCACCATCGGAATTCTGCGGGTCGGACCGATCTCGGACAGCACGAGCGCCATCACCGCGGGAATCAAGTCATCGATGTGCACCGGCTGCACAAGCTGCTCGCCCCGGCCCGGCACCGGGATCAAAGGCAGGCTGGCGAAGGTTTCGAACATCGCGGCGCTCGTCCCGCCCGGGCCATAAACCAGAGAGGGTTGGACAATGCTGGCGCGCACGCCGAGCGATAGCAGGTAGTCGTCCGCCGCCTTCTTGCTGAGGTGGTAGCGGCTTTGCGCCATTTCATCCGCACCCAGGGCGGAAATCTGCACAATATGCCGAACGCCGGCGCGCGCGGCCGCTTCGAATAACGCGCAAGGCGCCGCGCGATGGATGGTATCAAAAGTTTGCGAAGGGGATTCCCGCAAAATACCGACCGCATTCACGACGACATGTATGCCGCGCACCGCCGCCGCCCAATGCGAGGTGTGCGCCGCATGGTTGAAATCCAGCCCTGTCCATGTAGCGCGCGCCGGCAGTTGCTTCGGCCGGCGCCGGCTGACGCAAACGACGTCGCAGCCTCGGTCCGACAGTGCATGCAGCAGGCGGTTTCCTATGAAACCCGAAGCGCCGGTAAGCAGAATTTTCATTTACCCTTGCCCTTGTTCAACAGGTGGTTACAAGGCGACGGGCCGCCTATTGATATTCTATGAGCGCCGCACTTATCCAGAGAGGCGCACATGCAATCAACGGTAACAACACTGAAGCGGGCCGCGCGCTCGGGGGCTTATGCAAGCATCGCCTCGACCTTGCTGCTGCTGGCCTGCGGGGTGCGCGACTGCCGCAGCGCCTTCGCTCCGGTCAACGCGGTCAGCCACTGGCTATGGAAGGATAAGGCCATCCATCAGCAAGACGCCTCTTTGCGCTACAGCCTATTGGGTTATGCCATACACCACGCGGCCTCGATTTTCTGGGCGCTGTTTTATGAACGCTGGGCGGAGACAGCCAAGCAGCCGGAGAGCGCCCGGAAAACCATGGCCCGCGCGGCCGCCATGGCCTCGGTGGCTTGCGCGGTGGACATGCGCTGTACGCCCGAACGCCTTACTCCCGGTTTCGAACGCCGGCTGAGCCGCAAATCATTGCTGCTCGTCTATGGCGCCTTCGGCCTGGGCTTGGCTTTGCATACGCTCATCGATGGCCGCCGCCGCTAGCGCGAGGCCGAGGCGTCTTAAAATTCCAGCCGCACTCCCGCCATGATGCTGCGTCCCTGGATGGGCGCCGCGCGGGAAATGAAGGAAGCATGATTGTAGGCGAGCCTGTTCAGCAGATTGCTTCCCTTCAGGTAGAGCAGATAATCGCTGCCGCCCAAGCTGCCTTTGTACGACACGCCCGCCCCCAGCAAGCCATAGCCGGATGTGGCCTCTTCATACGCCGCTATGCGGTTCTGGCGCAGTACGCGGGTATATTCCAGGAAGCCCGCCCAGCGGTTCCAGGTCAAGTCCGTGCGCGCGCCCACACGCGCGGCGGGAATGCGCGGCAGGTCTCCGCCGCCATCGCGCAGTTTTCCGCGCACGTAATCGCCGAAGACAGCCACGGATACATGCGGTGAAAATCGGTAAGACGCTTCGGCTTCGACGCCGGCGAACGACGCATCGCCTTGCGTATACCGGATCAGGCGGAAATCCTCGTGCCGGTCCAGTGTATTGCCATAGATATAGCCGCCGATCCGGCTCATGAAGACATTGACCGCGAATCGCAGATCGCCTTCGATCTTGCGCAAGCCCAGGTCCACGGTACGCGCCGTTTCTTTATCCAGCCCGGCATTGCCTTGTTCATACGTCAGGGTGGCGAAGTGCACGCCGCGCGCATAGAGCTCCTGCGCATTGGGCATGCGCTGCGAGCGCGACACCGACAGCGAGGCCGCATAGCCGGGAACGAAATTCCAGGTCGCGCCGGCCGACAAGGAAGTAGCATTGCCGCTGTAGTCAGGCTGGCTGCCGCTTTCCGGCCGGACCGATTGATGTTCATGGCGTGCACCCAGTTCGAAGCGCCAATCATTCCAGTCGTAGCTCTCCAGCAGGAATACGCCGGCCGTTTGCGTACGGGTCTTGGGTATGAAGTCTTCTCCTCCGCCGAACGAGGCGAAGTCATAGCGCGAGGTCTGCAGGCCGATTACGCCGTCCCATCCACCCAATGGCTGGTGCTGCAATTCCAGCCGGCCGTCATAGCCGCGATTGGTGAAGGTCGTCCCCAGCTCGTCACCATCGCGCTCGCTATGCCGATAATCGGTATGTCCCGCACGGAAGCGCAGATTCGAAAACCCGGCGAAGGGGTTCTTGAGCTCGCCCCGGACGTCCAGGCGCTTGCTGCGCAAATGCGCCGTGGCCGCATGTTCGCCGTGCTCGTGGCCATGATCGTGGTCGTGATCATCTTCCTCATCATGCCCATGGCCGTGTCCCCCGCAATGCAGCGTGGAGCCATGTGGATGGCAATCCTCGTATTCATGGTTGTGCCCGGGCAAGCCATAATCGTCCTCGCGGTATGAATAGGCCGCGCCGATATAGCCTCGGCTTCCAATGAAAGACAGGCCCACGCTGCCCGTCGTGCTTTCAGCATTGGAGCTCGGCACCCGGCTGTCGGTCCAGTCCGGCACCCGGTAATCGTCGGCGCGGCGCCTGGCGCCTTCCACATGCAAAGCGATATTGCCCTCGCCCACTGTCAGCCCCACCGCAGCCGCACGCTCGCGGGCCGCGGTCGAGCCTAATGCGTCGACCGTGCCCTTCACACCGTTTTCCGGCACTTCGGTCGGGATTTTGTCGTCCAGCACATTCACCACGCCGCCGATGGCGCCGCCGCCGTACAGCAACGCCGAAGGGCCGCGCAGGATTTCGACGCGGCGGGCCAGCAAAGGATCGACGGTCACTACATGGTCGGGCGATACGCCCGATGCGTCCATCACTTCCGACCCATCGCTCAGCACTTTGACACGCGGCGCAGTCTGGCCGCGGATGACGGGCCGGCTCGCCCCGCCGCCAAAGGTGTCGGCATGTACGCCGCGTTCGCCCTCCAGCAGCTCGCCCAGTGTGCCGCGCCGATTCAGAACCAGTCGCTCGCCTTGCAACACGCTGACCGGCGTGGCAAGGCTGTCGCTGTCCAGGCGCATCGGATTGGCCGCAACGATAATGGGTTGCAGCCGCTCGACCGGCGCATTGCCGGCGGGCGTGCTTTGCGCATGAGCCTGTGAAACAAAGGGCAAAATAAAAATCAGAGCCGAGGGGCGAAGAGACGGTCGCATGAGCATTCCTGTGGGGTGCGGGAGAAGAACGGCATGGCAATGAGGCAATGCCGGGCCTTCCCGGTAAGCTTCTGACAAGCTTCCGGTAAGCTGAAAATGCAATGTTATAACATAACATTTACAACCGCAATGCACATGATGCGCGCTATCTCATGGCCGCCATGAGGCCTTGTGTTCTTGCGTTATGAGGAAAATGTGACGATGGGCGATGGCTGGATATCGCGTCCGCCGCATATGGCAGCGGCATGCATGCGGCGGACTATCCAGCATATTTGGGCGATGGCGGGGACTCGGCCATGCCGCCGTGTTCAAAGCGCGCGGCATGCCGTCTACATCAGAGCAGCGGCCGCCGCGCGGCTTGCGTAATGGCTGCCAACAGTCGCCCGCTTATAGACGACTATCGATCAATTTTCCGCCTTGGCGCCCGAAATGCGGACCAGTTCCCCGGCTTCGGCCATACCCTTGTTGACCATTTCCCAATAGGCATCGATGGACATCGGCTGCGCCGGGACGGATCCCGAATCGATGAATTGATTGCGCAGGGAAGGACTTTCCAGGGACTTGATCAGAGCCTCATTGAGCTTGGCCAGTATGGGCCGTGGCGTACCGGCGGGCGCCACGATGCCGTACCATGATTCCATGAAGAACCCTTTCACGCCGGCTTCGTCGAAAGTGGGCACATCGGGCAAGGCGGGAATGCGTTCCTTTGCGGTGATCGCCAGCGGGCGGACCCTGCCGGACAGGATGGGAGGGATCGCGCCGGTGGTGATGATCATATCGACGCGGCCGGCCATCAGGTCGGTCAATGCCGGCGCGGTGCCGCGGAAGGGCACGTGCAGGATGTCGATGTTCGTGCGCATCTTGAAGCTGGCTCCCGCCAGGTGCTGTGACGAGCCGATGCCGCCGGAAGCGTAGGTCAGCTTGCCGGGATTCTGGCGCGCGTAATCGATGAATTCCTGGACGGTCTTGAAGGGCGAGTCCTTGGGCACCAGCATCGTCGACGGCGACGTGTTGATGAGGCCGACAGGAGCGAAGTCCTTGATGGGGTCGTATCCGATATCGTCATAAAGCGCGGAGTTCAGGCCATGCGAGGCGACGGTGGCGAGCATGACCGTGTAGCCGTCGGGCTTGGCGCGCGCAGCGGCGACCGAGCCGATATTGCCGCCGGCGCCGCTCTTGTTGTCGATCACCACGGACTGCCCCAGATGCTTGCCCATTTCCGCCGCGACCATGCGCGCGACGTTGTCGGCGGGGCCTCCGGCCGTCCAGCCCACGATCATCGTAACGGCGGAGCGTGGGTAGTCATCCGCCGTTTGAGCGGAGGCGCCCGACACGAAGACAGCCAGGGAAATGCCGGCTGCCAGCTTGACGAGGCCACGGCGGGAAATTGAAGTTGCCATAAAAATAAACCTGTTGAAAAAATGCCATGCATTGATTGGCCGTTCCATTTGCGGGACGGCGGCGCGGTATGCGGGATATGCAGGCGCAGCAAATTATAGACAACGGGTAAGCACTTCCCAGCCGCGCTTGCCCTCCCCTCGCCCTTGCCGTAACGGAGCCGACAGGTCCTGGCCTGCTTTTTGCTGAGAGCAGCGGGCGTAGTCCGGGTTAGCCGGAAACATCCCGACGCACGCGTGTCTATCAAGGAGAATCAAATGAAAATGCGTATCTTGTTGCCTATCGTACTCGCCATAGCCGCATTCGCCTCTGGTTGCAGCAACACCATGCGTGGCGCGGGGCAGGACATCGAGCGCGGCGGCGAAAAAATCCAGCAGAAGGCCGGTTGACGAGCCTTTTTCGTTTTTCGGCTTGCCGGCGGCGATCGTGCCGGGGATGATGTTCCCCTGGCGCCATCGCCGCCTTGCGGTTTGTTTTTGCCGCGGAGCAGCGTGGGGGCTCTTCTTCTTTCTCGCAGGGCGCGCCACGCCTCTGCGGACTCATTGACGTAGGAGGTCGGTAATGCAAGGTTGGTGGATGGAAACCACGATACTGTCGATTCCGCTTTGGAATTGGGTTGTCGCGCTGGCGGTTGCAACGGCCGTCTTGTTTCTGCTCTTGTGGATACGGCGCTTCGTTCGGGGCCTGGCGGCACGGCGGTCGGACAAGCACCACCTGTGGTTGACGAACATGCTGCTGCGCGCCATCGCCAGCACCAGCGCCTTTGCCTTATTCGTTCTCGCGGTGCTGATCGGCGTCAAGTTCCTGGACTTGCCCGCCGCCTGGCGCAGCGGCTTGTCGCAGCTGTGGTTCGTGGCGGTAGTGCTGCAAGTGGCCCTCTGGGCCAGCAGCGCCACCACTTATGCCATGGGCCGCTACATGGACCAGCGCCCCGACGTGAACCGGGTCACAATGACTATTGTCGCCATGACGGCCCGGGCCGTGCTGTGGGTGATCGCCATCCTGGCCATACTGGACAATATGGGTGTCAACATCACGGCTTTCGTGGCAAGCCTGGGCATCGGCGGCGTCGCAGTGGCGCTGGCCGCCCAAGTGGTGCTGAGCGATCTGTTCGCTTCGATATCCATAGGCCTGGACAAGCCCTTCGAGCCGGGCGATTTCATCGTGGTGGGCAGCATTGCCGGCAGCATCGAGCATGTGGGGCTGAAGACCACGCGCATCCGCAGCCTGGGCGGAGAGCAAATCGTATGCTCGAATACGGAATTGCTCAAGCAAACCATCCAGAACTACAAGCGCATGGATCTGCGCCGCATCGCCTTCCGCTTCACGGTCGCCTACGGGGCCACGGCCGAGCAGGCCAAAGCGATCGCCGGCGCCGTCAAAGACATCATTACCGGTATCGAAGGTACGCGCTTCGATCGGGCGCATTTGCTTCAGTTTTCTGAACGAGGCCTGGAATTCGAAGTGGTCTATTATGTGCTGAGCGCCGATTACAACCGCTATATGGATATCCAGCAGAAGATCAATCTGGCCATCATGCGCAAGCTGGAAAACCAGGACCTTCAGTTCGGCCGCGGGGAGATGCGAGTGCGGTACGAAGGCGGTCAGGCTGAAGCCAGGCAGTTGGGCGAGGCCGGGCCTTCGCCGGCGCCAGGCGGCTAGGATGCGCGGACTGCACCGGCAGCCACGGATCGCGGCGATGATGGCTCTTTACCGCATCAAGCAACGTACTCGAGCACGGTAAAGTAATGGCAGGCGCTGCCGCCCAGCACGAATAAATGCCAGACGCCATGCCCATACTTCCACTTTTCGTCCGTGGCGTAAAAGACGATGCCCGCTGTATAGACCAAGCCCCCCGCGGCGAGCCAGCGGAAGCCGTCCCAGGTCAAGGCATCGACCAGCGGCGCGGCCGCGATGATCGCGAGCCAGCCCATGGCCACATACAGGATCAGTGAAAATATGCGCAATCCTTTGGCCAGCCATATCTCCTGGACGATGCCGAGTATGGCGAGGCCCCACACCGTTCCGAATAGCGACCAGCCCCACGCTCCGCGCAGGCTGACCAGCGCGAAGGGCGTATAGCTGCCGGCTATCAGCAGGTAGATGGCGCAGTGATCGAATTTGCACCAGACGCGCTTGGCGCGGCCACGCAAGCTGTGATACAGGGTGGACGCTAGATAGAGGCACAGCAGCATCGCGCCATAGATGCTGAAGCTGACGATCTTCCACGGGTCGCCCACCAAGGCGCCTTGAACGATCAGCACAACCCCGCCGATCAGTGCCACGACAGCGCCGGCCAAATGAGTGAAGGTGTTGAAGCGTTCGCCTTCAAGCCACATGATGGTCCTACCCTAGGTTGCTATGGGCAAAGGTGTCACTATGGCTGACCCAGACACCCAATTCCTTAACCGAGATCAAGGAAACAGTATATCCTTCAATGCCGCCGCGGCGGCGTCGCACATCGCCGTATCGATATCCAAATGAAACACGGCCCGCATGACCGAGGGGCTTTCGATGCCGATGCGTATCCCTTGTTCCGCCAACGCGCGTGCAATATCCGATGTGGCAAGGCCGCTATCCGATACATCGAAAAAAACGAGATTCGTAGAGATGGGATAGAACATCAGCCTGATCCCGGGAAGCGTGCGAATCTGTTCCGCAAAGCGGGCCGCATTGCGATGGTCTTCACTCAGCCGCAGGACATTGTGCTCGAGCGCATAGAGCCCGGCGGCCGCTATGATGCCCGCCTGGCGCATCGCTCCCCCAAAACGGTGCTTCCAGCGATTCGCCTCGCGCATGAATTCCGCTGAGCCCGCCAATACCGCGCCTATGGGGCAACCCAGCCCTTTGGAGAGGTCGAGCCAAGCGCTATCGAAGGCTTTTGCATAGCGTTCGGGCGAAACGCCGCTGGCCGCGCAGGCATTCAACAGCCTCGCGCCGTCCATATGCAGCCGCAAGCCTCGGTTATGCGCCAGGTCGATGATCTGCCGCAGCGTTTCCAGGGGCCACACCGAACCGCCGCCGCGATTATTGGTCTGCTCTATGCAAACCAGCTTCGAGCGAGGCGCCTTGAGATTGGGCTGCCGTATCGCCGCCGCCAGCTCTTCGGCGCTGAAGATCCCGCTGGGAGGACCAATGCCGCGGATGACACTGCGTGCGAGGACGGCCGCGCCGGCCCCTTCGGAGGCCACGATATGGCTATTGCCCGCTGCGATGATCTCGTCGCCCGGCAGGCAATGGACGGCCAGGGCGATCTGGTTGCACATGGTGCCCGAGGGCAGGAAGATGGCTTCTTCCTGACCGAGCATGCCAGCCACCTTCTGTGTCAAGGCATTGACGGTGGGATCTTCGCCGCGCTGCTCGTCCCCCACTTCAGCCGCTGCCATCGCCTCGCGCATGCCGCGTGACGGACGGGTGGCCGTATCACTGACGAGATCGATCGTAAAAGCCGGTTGCGCGCCCATACCTATGAAGCGCTTCCGGACTTGATGCGTTGCAGCCCTTCGCGCACGGCGCTCAGCGCGCTGTCGATGTCGGCATCGTTGTTATAGGCATGCAAGCCGAAACGCATCTGCCCCCGCCGGATCGTATGGGCGATTTTCCGTTCAACCAGATGCTCTGAAAGCGGCTGTATGGTGGGATCGGTGGAAAATCCGTGTCCGCCCGCATTGATCAGGCCCAGCGTTACGATATGGGATTGCTTTGGCCCCCGGCCCGGCACGGCCGGCGTCATCCCCAGCTCGCAAAGCCCGTCGTGAAACTTGGCCGCCAGCTGCAGGACATGCTTCTCGATGTTTTCAGTGCCCAATTCCAGCAACATGTCCAGAGATGCATCGGCGGCGTAGGCCCCCGCCAGATTGAAACTGCCGACTTCGAAGCGGCGGCTGTCGGGCTGATATTCGTAGTCGAACTCGCCCATGGTGGAATGGTCATCGGTCTTCTGGACGACGGCCGGGCGCGACAGATAAGCGGGTTCGAGGCGCTCTATCCATTTAGGAGAAACATACAGGAAGCCGAAACCATACAAGCCTAGCAGGCCCTTGGACACCGAGGTGGCGAACCCATCGACCATCTCGATCGAGAAGTCATGGTGCATGATGCCGGCGGTCTGCACGCCATCGACGAGCAAGAACACGTCCCGCTTGCGGCATGCTTCCCCCAGGGCGCGCAGATCGGTGCGGTGGCCGGGCGCAAACGTGGCCGAGGCCACCGTCATCAGCCGCGTCCCCCCGTCTATGGCGGAAATCAGCGCGTCGATGTCGATGGAGCCATCCGGCAGAGGATCGACCACGCGCAGCTCCAGGCCCCGCCGGCGCTGCCGCAGCCACGGATAGATGTTATTGGGATGCTCGCAGTCCGAAGTCAACACCACATTGTCGCCGGCCTTCCATGGGAGCGCCCATGCGATGCTGTTGGTGCCATCGGAGACATTGCGGATCGCCGCGATCGTCTCCGGTGCGACATTCATCAGCCGGGCGAATTTGCGGCGGGCGGAAGCGACGCGCTGCTCGTGCTGCACGCGATTCACCGACGCCATCTCGAGACGGTCGAGAAACTCTTCCACAGCCGCGCGCACGCGGCGATGCAGAATCATCTTGTCGCAGATCGACAGGTAAGTCTGAGCACGGAGCGCGGGAAAGCCGCCGCGGAAGGCGCTGAATGTCAAGGGCGCATCCAGCGCCGGCTCGGATGTAAGTACATTGGAAGTCATGGAATCAATCCTAGCTCAAGAAGGGACAAAGCATCAATGCAGTATCTGGCTCAAAAACAGGCGCGTCCGCTCGTTGGAGGGCGCCTCGAAAAACTGTTCGGGGGGAGCGGCTTCGACGATTTCACCGCCGTCCATGAATACCACCAGGTCGGCGACCTTGCGGGCGAAATTCATTTCATGCGTCACGCAAATCATCGTCATGCCCGCGTCCGCAAGTTCCGTCATCACGTCGAGCACTTCGTGGATCATTTCCGGATCCAGCGCGGAAGTGGGCTCGTCGAACAGCATGACATGCGGCTGCAGCATCAAGGAGCGGGCTATCGCGACACGTTGCTGCTGCCCTCCGGATAGTTGTCCCGGATACTTCTTGGCCTGCTCGGGTATGCGCACGCGGCGCAGCAATTCCATCGCCCGGTCCTGCGCCTCGCCTTGCGGCACGCTCTGCGCCAGCATCGGCCCCAGCGTCAGGTTATCCAGCACCGTCAGGTGAGGAAACAGGTTGAAATTCTGGAACACCATCCCGACTCTGCGCCGCACCGCCTCGATCTGGCGTATATCCGAGTTGACCTCTATTCCATCGACGACGATGCTTCCTTCCTGATGTTCTTCGAGCCGATTGATGCAGCGGATGGAGGTGGACTTGCCCGATCCCGAAGGGCCGCAAATCACCACTTTCTCGCCGCGGCCAACCACCAGATTGACATCGCGCAGCACGTGGAAATCGCCATACCATTTGTTGACGTCCTTGAGCTGCACGGCGATGGCCGCCCCCGATTCCTTTGATTCAGTCATGTCAGCGCCTTACGTTGAGCCTGGATTCCACGCTTTCGCTGTACTTGGACATGGCGAAGCACAGCACAAAATAGAGAAGGAAAATAAATAGATATGCTTCGATGCTGTAGCGCACCCATACCGGATCCTGTATGGCCGTGGAGGTCGCACGCAGCACATCGAACAGGCCGATGATCCCGATGAATGTCGTGTTCTTGAAGGCCCTGATGATCTCGTTCATCATGGATGGCAGCACGATGCGCCCGGTCTGGGGCAGGATGATGCGCGTCATCTTTTGCCAGTAGTTCAGCCCGATGGTGTCCGATGCTTCGTATTGGCCGCGGCCTATCGCCTGCAGGCCGCCCCGGATGACCTCGGCCGCGTAAGCGGCGAAAAACAGCATCATCGCAATCTGCGCCCGCATGAACTTGTCTATGCTGATGCCTTCCGGCAAGAACAGCGGAAACATCAGCGACGCCATGAACAGTATCGTGACCAGGGGCAAGCCTCGCACGATTTCGATGAACCCCACGCAGAGCGCCTTTATGGCCGGCATCTGGGAGCGGCGGCCCAATGCCAAAAGAATGCCCGCGGGGATGCCGCCGGCAATGGTCAGCACAAACATGATCAAGGTCAGCGGCAGGCCGCCCCACTGGTGGGTAGGCACAGGCTTCAGGCCCATTATCCCGCCAAGCATCAGGATAAAGACCAGCCCCATGGCGGCCGCCCATGAGGCAATCAGCGCGCGGGCGGAAAGCACCCGAAACGCCGACACGACCGCCAGCCCCAGGATGATGGCGACCACCGTCACGCCGCGCCATTGCTCTTCGTGTGGAAAAGTACCGAACAGCATGACGCTGTACTTTTCGGGAATGACGGCCCAGCACGCCCCCGCCGCCGCCTTGCAATCGTCCGCATTCGGCGTGAACCAGACGGCGTCGAGGAATGCCCAGCGGACCAGGCCTGGCAAGGTGATGAACAAGGCCCACAGAGCCAGCAAGGTCATCGCACTGTTGAATGCGCCCTTGAAGAAATTCCGCCTCAGCCATGCAACGAGCCCTTCCTGGCGCACTGGCGGGCTGCGGCGCGCTGCGGGCTTGACGACGGCATGAGAAACACAAGATCTAGATGCCATCGTCAACGCTCCTTGATCTGTACTTTATGGTTGTACAGATTCATGATGATCGCAATTCCGAAAGACATGGCCAAATAGATGGACATCATGATGGCGATCGCCTCGACCGTGTGCCCGCTGAGCGTCACTATCGTATTGTTCACATTGAAAAGTTCGGGATAGCCCACGGCGACCCCCAGGGAGCTGTTCTTGATGATGCTGACATACTGGCCGGCGGCGGGCGGCACCATGACCCGCAAAGCCTGCGGAAATATGACCCTGCGGTATATGGCGAAAGGCCGCAAGCCGACTGTTTGGGCGGCCTCGACCTGGCCGGCGCTGACCGACTGTATGCCTGAACGGACGATTTCCGCGATGAAGGCGCCGATATATAAAGACAGGCCCAGCAATAGGGCAAGAAATTCCGGCGATACCGTGGCGCCGCCCTGGAAATTGAAGCCTTTCAATTGCGGCACTGTGAATTCATAGGAAGGTCCCCACACGGCGGCCGCCACCAGTGGCGCAACAGCAAGCGCCAAGCCCGCAGCGATGAAGGCGGGCTGCTTTTTACCCGATCGCTTCCGCCGACGGTCCGCCGACCGCAGCGCAAGCCAAAGCAGAATGCCGCCGGCCAGCAGCGCCGCCAGCACCAGCCAGTGGGCGATCTCGTCCTTCATCCAGGGCATGGAAAAGCCCCGATTGCTGAGAAAAGCGATATCCCCGATCGAGATCGCCTGCCGGGGGTGAGGAAGCCTGGTAATCAGCACATACCAGAAGATGAGCTGTACCAGTTGCGGCGTATTGCGGAATACTTCGACATACAAAGAAGCGAACTTGCGCCACAGCATATTGCTCGAAAGCCTGGCCACACCAATGACCGTGCCGATCAGCGTGGCGAAGACAATGCTGGCCATCGACACCTTCAAGGTATTCAGGACGGCTACCCCATATGCCCTGAGGAAGGAATCCGTCGACTTGAATGCGATGGAGCGTTCGCCGATTTCAAAGCCCGCGTCATCGCTCAGGAAGGAGAAGCCGGTGGATATGCCCTGCTTGCTTAGCGCCTCCTGGGCGTTGCTGATAAGGAAAAAGCCGATCCCGATGACGCTTATCAGCACCACGGCCTGGTAAACCCAGGACCTGACGCCCAGGTCATGCCAGGCATTCTTCCAGGAGAGACGCTGCCTTGCAGGCGGCCTGGGAGGCCGCCTGCTGTAGCTTGCTGCTGTCTGCATGATGGCGCGGTTCAGTTGAAGGGCGGTGCGTAAAGCAGACCGCCATCGACCCATTGCCGATTCAGGCCGCGATCGAGCTTGAGCGGCGAACCCTTGCCCACCGTGCGCTCGAATACTTCACCATAATTTCCGACCTGCTTTATGACCTGGTAGGCCCAGTCATTGCTCAAGGCCAATTGTTTTCCCAGCTCGTCCTTGGCGCCCAGCAAACGGGCGATATCGGCATTGTCCGACTTCTTCATCTCGTCCACGTTCTTCGATGTGATGCCGAGTTCCTCGGCGGCTATCAATGCGTAGACAGTCCAGTTGACGATATCGCGCCACTGCGCGTCGCCTTGCCGTACTACCGGTGCCATGGGGTCTTTGCCGAAGACCTCCGGCAGGATGACGTAATCGTCCGGATTGCTGGCGGCGGTAGCCCGGCCGGAGCTCAGGCCGGAAGTCGACTGCACATGCACATCGCAGCGGCCTCCAAAGAAGGCATTGTTGAGCTCTTTGCGGTCTTCAATGACGACAGGCTTGTACTGCAGGCCCTTGGCGCGGAATATGTCCGCGACGATTTTCTCGGATGTCGAACCCGGCTCAATGCAAATGGTGGCGCCGCCGAGCTCGTCGACGCTTTTGACGCCCAACTGCTTGCTGACCATGAAGGCCTGGCCATCGTAGAAAATCGGGGCGACAAAATCCAGCCCCAGGTTCGTATCGCGGCTGTAGGTCCAGGTGACATTGGCCGTCAGCAGATCGACCTCTGAGGTTTGCAGCGCTGTAAACCGGGTCTGGCTGGAAACCTTCACCAGCTCGGTTTTGCTTGCGTCGCCCAGTGTGGCGGCGGCAACGGCGCGGCACACCTCGACATCGATGCCCTGCCACCTGCCCTTGCTGTCTATGCCGGAGAACCCGGGCCTGCCCCCATTGGCGCCGCAGGTCACCTTTCCTTTGCTTTTTACCGATGCAAGGGTGGGGCCCGCATCCGCCGCTTGGCTCGCCGGCACAAAAGTCAGCGCACCGAGGAAAATGATTGCCGTGCTAATCCATTTCATGTTTTGTCTCCTTCATATAGGGCACGATGTGCCTCGATTTTTTAAATCTTGTAGCGGTCACGGTTGAGCAGCATCTCGATCCGGAAGTCGAGACCTTTGCGCAAGTGCTCGCACATTAGTTGGCGGGCGTGTTCGGCGTCCCGCCGCATGATGGCCTGCAATAGGGTTTGATGTTCCTGCAATGCATCGCGCACGCGTTCCGGCGTCCTGTTCCGGATGATGCCGAAGGGGATGCGAAACCTGAGCCGAAATGGACTGTACATTTCGACCAGGCGCCTGTTGCCGGACAGGCGGATGACCTCCTTGTGAAAATCGACGCCGATATCGTGAACATGCAGCACATCAAAGCCGTCCGGCTGGCTCAAAGCCTTGTCGAATGCCGCGGCGAACGGCTGAAGCTGTTCGATGTCGCCGCGCTGGGCCGCCAGATAGGCCGCCATGCCCTCGATGGCATACCTGAGTTCGTAAAGATCCTGCAGGTCTTCGATGGTGAGCGGACGCAGCACGGTTCCCCGCATGGGGTGGCTTTCCAGCACCCCTTCCCGCACAAGATCGCGTACGGCTTCCCGAATGGGCGTGCGTCCGAATCCCAGCAGTTCGGAAAGATTGCGTTCTGAAAGCGGCTGGTCTTCGGTGATCGAACCATTGAGCAGAAGCTCGACCAGTTTTTCATAGGCAAGTTCGCTATCGCGTTTGGCGGGCTTTGGTATCATGCTGGAATATTACTGGTATACCAGCCGAGGGAATATAGGTAGTATTCCGGATTTCATCCTTAATGGCGTTTATCTATTGACTATGCCGACGGACATCAATCGGCGTGTTAACACTGGTAAAGAAATTCCGTAAGTCCGCGCAGCGGCGCGGGCGGATCATGCTGGGCGCTGCGGCGCTTGCGCGAACAGGCTGTCCTCGTCCAACAGGTCAAAAACGATGTTCACATTGGCTGCGAGGCCGCGCCTGATGGCGGCGGGGATGGATGCCCGCAGTTTCCGGCAGAGGCCGGGTTTGGCTTGCACTTCGATCCGCAAACCCATCACCGTATGCACTTCGCCGGGGCCGGCGCTGACTTCCACGACAATGCCCAATTGCTTGTGGATCGATGCCTGCATGTGCCGCAAGTCGGCGAGGCTGGCAAGGCGTTCCAGCCGCTGAACCAGCCGCTTTTCCTCTTCGCGCGTCAGCAGCAGCACGCGCAGGTCGCCATCGGGACTGGATAGCAACTGCTGTCGTTCGCAGATACAGGCGCCGGGCGGGCACTCTGTGCGCAAGGATGGCATGGTCAAGGCCTGTCAATGCTGAAAGGGCCTACGCACCGGCCCTTTGTGCCGTCAAATATCGGAGCGATTATTCTACGACGCCGGCCGCGTGATGCCTATGGCCGGCATATCGGCCGTCCCAAGCCATAGCCGATATCAACATACCGGCATCGACATGCGGGTATCAAGACGCCTGGATCGACATGCCGCTATCAAGATGCCACATCGACACGCTACATCAACATGCCAGCGTCAACATGGCTGGGCATAAGCGCCGGCATCGGCCCTTTACGCCTTGGCTTCCTCTGCGGCTTTCCATAAATCAACCAGCTTCAGCCTCTGCACCTTTCCTGATGGCCCCTTGGGCAGCTCGTCGACGATGCGGATTTCACGCGGGGTCTTGTAGCGGCCCAGCGCCTCGCGGCAATATTCCTGCAGTCCTCGCGCATCGGCCTGCGCCCCCGGCTTCAGCGTGACAGCGGCGTAGATTTCCTGGCCATAGTCCGCATCCGGCAGCCCGACGGCGGCCGCCTCCAGGACGGCCGGGTGCCCGAGCAAGGCCTCGTCGATTTCACGCGGGGCGATATTTTCGCCGCCCTTGATGATGAGTTCCTTGATGCGGCCGGTGATGGTGAAGTAGCCTTGCGCATCGCGAAAGCCCAGGTCGCCTGTGCGCAGCCAGCCATCGGCGTCGAAGGCCTTGGCGGTTTCCGCCGGGTTGTCGAAATAGCCTTGCATGACATTGGGGCCGCGCAGCACGACCTCCCCTATTTCGCCATCCGCCGCCTGCCCTCCGTCCTTGCCGGCGATGCGGGCTTCGACGCCGCAAGGCAGGCCGGGCGAGCCATAGCGCCGGCCGGCGGGGTCTTGCGGATTGCAGAAGATGACGGACGCGGTCTCTGTCATGCCCATGGCTTCGATAATGGGAACGCCGAAGCGGCGCTCGAAAGCCTGGTGGTGCTCCACCGGCAGCGGCGCGGACGCCGAGCGCCCAAACCGTACGCTGGCATGGGATGCATCGCTGGCCTGCGGTTCGGCATTGAGCAGATAGGCGATGATGGTGGGCACCATGTTCAGCCAGGTGCACTGATAGCGGTCGACCATGTCCCACCAGCGGCTGGCGCTGAAGCGGCGCGGCGCGACAATGCTGCCGCCGGAGACGAAAGGAGTCAGCGTGGCGATGACCTGGCCGTTGATATGGTAGAGCGGCAGCGCCGACAGCACCCTGTCTTCAGGGCCCAGGCCGTGCCAGCCGGCCACCGAGCGGGCGCCGTGCAGCAGGTTGGCATGGCTGAGCGGCACGCCCTTGGGCGTACCCGTGGTGCCCGAGGTATACATCAGCAAGGCCATGTCGCCGGGCGCCGGCGCCGGCGCGCCGGCAAAGGCCGGGCCGTCTTGCGCGAAGGTGTTTTCGTCCGGGTCGACCTCGATGATCCCGGGCGCGTCGCCCGCCAGTTCAGGCAACACTTTGCGCACGGTGGCGGCTAGGTCCGCGCAGGTCACCACCATGCGCGCGCGGCTGTGGCGCAGGCAGTGCAGCAGCTGCGCGGGCGTCGCCAATAAATTCAGGGGCACGATGACATAGCCGCCGGCCATGGAAGCAAGAAAGATCAGGCCCGCCTGCATGCCGTTGGGCAACAGCATGGCGATGCGGTCGCCGGACTGCAGGCCGCGCCCCGCCGCCCAGCGCCTGAAGCGCTCCGCCTGGGTCGCCAGTTCACCGTAGCTCAGCTGTGCGCCGGTTTCCGGAGCGATCAGCAGGGCGACGCCGCCTTGTTTTTCCGCATGGGCATGAAGCACTTCATGCAAAGTCTGAGCGGTGTTGTTCTTCATCGTCCGAACCTTTCGAAGAAAGAACCGAATATCTGCGCCTCGGTGGGCATGCTGCCGGGTATCGGGTGCACGACGCGGGTAGTGTTCAGGTACTGCCGGTAGTCCATATTGGACGAAAAATTGTTGCCGCCCCAGGTGCCGCAGCCCATGGAAAGGGAAAACGGCAGGCCGTTTTCAAAGCTGCCGCCGGTGGCTACGGTATGCGGCTGGTTGACGATGACCCGCGCGACCGGCAAGGCTTCGGCCAGATGTCGCGCGTGGGCGTCCGCCTGGGCGGGATCGATATGCAGGCCGACGGAATGGCCCGCGCCCTGATAGGCGTAGATGGACGCCACGATCTGCACGGCGTGATCGCGGTCCCGGCTGCGGTACATGGTCAGCACGGGCGACAGCTTCTCGCCCGAAAAAGGGTGGTCGGGACCGAAGCCGTCTTCCTCCACCAGCAGCGCTTTGGCCTGTGCCAGTTCCGGCCGCTGCAAGCCCACCGCGGCGGCGATGGCGCCGGCCGACTTGCCGGTGACCGCGGCGGACAGCCTGCCCTCGGGCCACATCGCCGCCTGCAGCACCGCCTTTTCGTCGGCTTCCAGCAAGACGCCCCCCAGCTTGGCGAACTCCTGGACGAAACGGTCCGCCACGGATTGATCGACAATGACGCTGTTTTCGGACGAGCAGCTGGTGGCGTTGTCGAAGGTTTTGGACAGCATGATGCGTTCGGCCGCGGCCTTGAGGTCGGCGCTGGCGTCGACAATGCTGGCCACATTGCCCGCCCCCACCCCGAAAGCCGGCGTGCCGCTGAGGTAGGCGGCCCGCACATTGGCCTGGCTGCCGGTGGCGACGACCAGATCCGCCTGCATCATCAATGCGTGGGTCAAGGCCTTGGATACGGGCGCGGGCAACATTTGCACCAGGCCTTCGGCCAAGTTGCGGTCCATGCCGATGCGTTCGAGCTCGTCGTGGATGAAGCCGAGCAGCATCTGGCAGGTGCCGACGCCTTTCGGGGAAGGCGCCACGATCACGGCATTGCGGCACTTCAGGGCGTTGATGATTTTGTTGGCGGGCGTCGCCCCCGGGTTGGTGGATGGCGTAATGGCCGCCACCACCCCGACGGGCCGGGCGAATTCCACCAGGCCCAGCTCCGGGTTTTCAGAGATCACCCCGACTGTCTTGGCTTTTTGCAGATCCCTGAGCAGACCCAGCGTCTTGCGATGGTTCTTGGTGATCTTGTCGGCGACATTACCCAGCCCGGTGTCGCGCACCGCGATTTCGGCCAGCTTGCGGTTGCGCTCCGGCTCCATGATGGCCCAGCCGCAGGCCACGGCAAGATCGTCCGCCTGCGCCTGCGTATAGTCATTGATGGCCTGCTGAGCTCGACGGCCCCGCTGTATTAGAGCGGCCACCTGCGCCATGGCCTGGTCGTCGGTGCGCAGGGGTAGTTGGGCCGTTGATGTCTGCATGATGAATCTCCTGTGTCTGTGATCTCGATGGTTTTCAATCGAGCTTGATATTGGCCTCCTTGGCCAGGGACGCCCATTTGCTCAATTCAGTTTTTACTACAGAGCCCAGTTGCTGCGGCGTGCTGCCCACCGCCACTGCGCCCTGGCCCAGCAGTTTCTCTTTGATATCGGGCTTCTGCACGGCGACCGCGATGGCTTTGGACAGGCGGTCGATAATGGCTTGCGGCGTCTTGCTGGGCACGAACATCGCATACCATGAATCCACCTCGAAATCGGGTACGCCCGACTCCTGCACCGTGGGCACGTCGGGGAACATGGGGCTGCGCTTCACCGTGGATACGGCCAGCGGCTTCAGCCGCCCCGCCTTGACGAAGCTCGCGGCCGCCGGAATGGAGACCCACAGCAGGGGAATCTGATTGCCCAGCACATCATTGACGGCCGGCCCGCCTCCCCGATACGGAATATGCTGCATATGGACGCCGGTGCGCAGCCCCAGGAGCTCTCCCGCAATGTGGCTGGGCGAGCCGTTGCCCACGGAACCGTAAGAGATTTCGCCCGGCTTGGCCTTGGCTTCCTTCAGCACCTCGGCGATATTGTTGGCGGGAAACCCCGGGTTGGCGACGAGTATCTGCGGCAGCGACGCAACCAGGGAAACCGGCGCGAAGTCGTTGGCCGTATCGAAGTTGAGTTTCTTGTAAATGGCGGGATTGATGGTGTGCGAGGACAGGGTGAACAGCACGGTATAGCCGTCCGGGTCGGCCCGCGCCACGGCTTCCGTGCCTATCATCCCCGCCGCGCCGCCGCGGTTTTCGATGACGACGGTCTGCCCCAACTGCTTGCTGAGATCTTCCTGGATGATGCGGGCGATGATGTCGGTGCCGCCGCCTGGGGGATAGGGAACCACCATGCGCACCGGACGATTGGGCCATTGGTCATTCGCCAGGGCTGCGGGCGCCGCCGCGCATAGCCCCGCCGCCATGGCGAGCGGCAAGGCCAAATTCCGCAATGTATCAAATACTTTGAATTTACCGCTACTACCAGACCCGCGGCTGCTCGACATTGGAATAAACATTGTTGTCTCCTTGCTGGTGGAGCCGCCCGAAGGCGGCTGGTAATCAACTCGTTGTTCTCATGCCCTGCTCATACCGATAGTGTTGAAAACGAGCTCTGGCGCCTCCACGCCGGAGCGATAGCCCAATAACGCGGACGTCGCAGCGGCCGCCTTGCGCAAGGGTTCGATCAATTCCGGAAGACGTTCCTGCGTGGCGCGTATGGTGGGCAGACTGATGCCCAGCGCGCCCACCACGTGACCGCGGCCGTCGAATACCGGCGCCCCCAGCCCCGAAACGTCCGCCCGCCATTCGCCGCGATTCAAGGCATAGCCCCGATCGCGCACTTCGCGCAAATCATCGAGCAAGCTCTTGTATTTCACGTGGCTGTGGGGGGTGTAGGCCTGCAAGGCCGGCAGCGTTTTCTTCAGCCACGCCAGCCCCTGTGCTTCCTGGTCCGGCATCGAAAAGGCAAGCAGGACTTTGCCGCTGGCCACGCACTGCGCCGGGGCATGGCCGCCGATGTGCGAATAGGCCGCCACCGGCTGCGGGCTGTCCACCTTGTCCAGGTAAACCACGTGGTCGCCGTCGCGCACGACCAGATGGATGGTTTCCAGAGTATCGGCCGCAAGCATGGCCATGGCCTGGTGCGCAACATGGCGGATGTCCAGCGCGCCTACGACCCGCGACCCCAGCTCGAACAGGCGCAGGCTGGGTTCATAGCGGGAATCGGCAGCTTGCCTGACATAGCCCAGCGTCGTCAGAGTTTTCAGGGTGCGATGGGCGTTGCTCGGAACCAAAGAAAACGCCTGCGCCACGTCCGAGACGCTGCGGGGCGTTTTGCTGTTGACCAGGTATTCCAGCACCAAAAGGCCTTTGGCCAGCGTCTTGTCCATATTCCAAATAATAGAATGAAATTCTATTTTTAATTATAGGCGCGTTTATGGAGCGCGTAAAGGAAAAGATAGAAGTTGCAGGAAGAGGCAATGAATGGCGGAGGTGAACGCGGAAGGGGAGCACACGCCCGGCGCGGCGCCGATGCGGGCTGCCAGGCGGCGGCCACCCCTACGCGGCCGCCGCCAATGCGCTATCGCTCGATGCCGGCCGCCACGCCGCCGTCCTCCGCATAGGCCGCCGATATCATTTGCGCCAGCCTTAGGGCGGCGGCCGACCGGTGCCCGGAGCGGCGCCACAGGATGGCGGCCTGCCGCTTCGGAACGGGATGCAGCAGCGGAATCTTGCGCACCGGCTTGCTGTCCTGCACGGCCCCTTGCGGCAATATGCTGGCAAGCGCGGTGTTGTGCAGGACGGCGATGATGGGGTCGATCGCGTTCATCTCGAGGACTACCCGCAAAGGCGTACCGGCCCGCGAAAAATAGTCGTCCAGATAATGCCGGACGCCGAATTCGTGGGTCAGCAGCACCAGCGGCAATTCCGCCAGGCGCTGCATGGGCACGGCATCCACATTCACCCACGGGTGCCGGGAGCCGACGATCAGCATCAAGGACTCTTCAAACAGCAGCTCGGTGACGAAGTTCCTGTCATCCGGGTTGCTATAGCCCACGGCGAAATCCAGCTCGCCCTTTTGCAGGCTTTCCTGCATCTCGGTGCGCGGCAACTGCAGGGCGACGATATGCACGCCCGGGAACCGGGAAGCGAAATCGGCAAATACCGCCGGCAGCTTCGAGGCGGAAAACGAATGGAACACGGCGACGCGCAGATTGCCATACAGCAAGCCTTCCAGATCCTTGACCGCCGTAACTCCCTGATTCACATTGCGCAGTATCTCGGCGCAATAAAGCGCGAAGACTTTCCCCGCCTCGGTGAGTTCGACCCGATGGCCCAGGCGATGCAACAGGTGCGTGCCCAGTTCATCCTCCAGCTGCTTGATCTGGTGGGAAAGCGTGGGCTGCGTGACATGCACGGCTTCAGCGGCGCGCGAGAAGCTGCCGGCTTTGCAAATCGCCTGGAAATAGCGGATATGCCTGAGTTCCACGATGGTATTTCCCCTTGCGGCGCCGGCCGGCGCGAACGCGCTTTCAACAGGCCGCTTTTATTTCTGAACGGACATCGAGCTGCGGAGCGTCCCGGCGTCCCGGCTTCTCATCTTCGCATCTCCGTATCTTCGTATAGATGCAGTTTATAGAAAATATAGAAATTAATCATTTGATTTATACCCCTGCGCTTCCCACAATGGAGCCGTAGCACAAAGTTGGTCCCAAGAATGATGTCATCATGAGGAGACAACGGTGAGTACAGCTTCTTTCACTTTCCTGCGAAAGTTCGCGGCAGGCATATTGCTATTCATGCTTTGCGGCATCGCCGGCGCGCAGTCCTGGCCAAGCAAACCCATACGCATGATCATCCCCTTCTCGCCCGGCGGCGTTTCAGACATTCTGGGCCGGTTCTGGGCGGACAAGCTTTCAAAGACCCTGCAAACGCCGGTGGTGGTCGAGAACCGGCCGGGGGCCGGCACCACCATCGCCTCCGGCGTGGTTGCCGCCGCGCCGCCCGATGGCTACACCCTTTATTTCACCGACATTACAACGCATGCGATCAATGCGACCTTGTACAAGAACCTGCGCTACGACACGGTGCGCGACTTCACCGACATCGCCATGGTGGCGGGCGCGCCGCTGGTGTTGGTCGTTCCATCCAAATTCCCCGCCGATACGCTGCAGGCGTTCATCGACTATGCCAAAAGCAAACCGGGCGAATTGAATTACGCGTCCTCCGGCAATGGAACCATCCTGCATCTGGCCGCCGAAGCCCTGAAAAGCGCAGCCGGCATCAAGCTGACCCACGTGCCATACAAAGGCAGCACGGAAGCCATCATGGCCACGCTCAGCGGACAAACCTCGGTCAATTTCGCGCCCATCGCCCCCGTCGTGGAACATTTGAAGGCGGGAAGCTTGAAAACACTGGGCGTTACGTCCGCAAGCAAGAACGCCGCGTTGCCTGACACCGATCCGATAGCGAAAACCATCCCGTCATTTGAAATCATCCTTTACTCCGGAATACTCGGCCCCGCCAATATGCCCAAGGACATCGTGGATCGGATCAACACCGCCATCGCCCAGAACATGAACGACGCGGATACGAAAAAGCTTTACGCCAACATCGGCGCGGACCGCATCACCATGTCGCCGTCCGAATTCAGAAGCCTTTTTGCCGACCTGACGAAAACCATGGGACGCTTGGTCGAGCAATCCGGCGCTCGGGTGAATTGACAGGCGCGGTATTTCAGCAAACCAGCCACAAACAGGAAGCAAGCACATGAATTCCCACTCTTTCTCGATCGCGAACACAGAAGTTCCGCCCGGAAAACGCGCGTCCGCCATGCTGCATGTGACGCGCACCCTGCGCGGCGACCTGGCCGTGCCGGTCCATGTGATCAACGGCGCCAGCGCGGGGCCGGTATTCGCCGTCCTGTGCAATGTCCATGGCGATGAAGCCATGCCCTTGCTGGCCGCCCTGCGGCTCTATCGGGAAATCGAGGCATCGAAGCTGTCGGGCACGCTGATCCTCTTGCCGGTTTGCAATCCGCTGGCCTTTTCGGATTTCCGCAGGGAAAGCGCCGAGCAGCGGGAAAACACCGATTTGCATCGTTGCTTCCCTGGCAATGCGCGTGGTTCGGTGACCGAAATGATCGCTCGTACACTGGCGGAAAATGTGCTGGACAAGGTGGATGCTTTATGCGACATGCATTCCGGCGGCCAAGGCGGGCGCATACATCAGCGCGCCGACCTGAGCGAAGCCGCCACCGGCGAAGTGCGGGACAAGAGCCTGGAACTATGCCGCGTGTTCGGAACCGGTGTCGTGCACGTCAATAACCTCCCGCCCAGCACAGCCGTCGGCTATCTGAACTCGCGCGGCAAGCCGGCCGCGGGGGTTGAAATAGGCGGCACGTATATGGCCGGGCCCATGACTGAAGAATTCGTGTCGAGGATAGTGCGCGGCCTGACCAATCAAATGAAAAGCCTGGGCATGCTGGAAGGCGCGCCAGAGCTGCCGGCCAAGCAGTATCTTTTTACGCGCAAGGAGCGCAAAGAGGCGAATCCCACCAAGGGCGGCTATGTGATCAGCCATGCCAACGACATTCAGGATCTGGGGCGCTGGGTCAAGGCCGGAGAAAAACTCGGCTCGGTGGTAGACCCCTATACATTTGAAGAATCGGAAGCCCTGGCCGCGCCCTGCGACGGCGTGCTGTTCTTCAGCCGCATGTCCGGCCCGGCCGAGGCGGGCGCAAAAGGCTATGCCATCGCCGACGCGGCGGGCCTGAAGGAAATTTGATGGAATCCGTCCACCGGTATAGCGGCGCCAGGCTGGAAACTTTCTGCAAAGCCGCGCTCGAGGCGCTATCGGTCAAGCCCGAGGATGCCGCCATTGTCGCCAATTGCCTGGTCAGCGCCAATTATCAAGGCATAGATACCCACGGCGTGGCCCGCTTGCCGACTTATATGCGCCGCTTGGCGCAAGGGGCCATCGACCCTGGCGCGACACCGGTCAAGCATGCGGGACGGGGCGCCGTCGCGATCATCGACGGCAAAAACGCCCTGGGCCCCGTGGCCGCCCTCGCGGGCATGGAAGAAGCGATCAAGCTCGCCCGCCTGCATGGCGTCGCTTATGTCGGCGTACGCAACAGCAACCATTTTTCCTACGCCGCCCACTACTGTGAACTGGCCGCGGCGCGCGGCCTGATCGGCATTTGCTCTTCTGGCGGCGAACCCACCGTGGCGCCATGGGGCGGCGTACATCCCTTCTTCACCAACAGTCCCCTGGCCCTTGCCGCCCCGACCAGCGCGGCCCCTGTGGTGGTGGACCTTGCCACCAGCGTGAGCTCGCGCGGCAGCATCATGCTCGCCAAGCTGCTCGAGCAACAGATCCCCATGGGCTGGGCGCAGGACAAAGCAGGCCGACCCACGACCGACCCGGCCGCCGCGCTGGAAGGATCGGTGCTGCCCATGGGAGGAGCGAAAGGCTACGCCCTCATCGTGGCCCTGGAGATCCTGAACGGTGTCTTGCCGGACGGAGCCATGGCGCCGCATATCGGCTCGCAGGCCGGCCACGACGGCAAGCCCGCCAAGGTGCCGCATTTCTTCATGGCGATAGACCCAGCGGCATTGATGCCTTACGACCACTACATCGCCCGGATAGACGCTCTGATCGCCGCATTGAAAAGCGCGCCTCACACCGATCCGGACTCGCCCATCAGGCTGCCCGGCGAACGGAGGCGGCGGATCGAGTCCGACCGCAAGGCGAATGGCATCCCGATTCCACCGGGCGTATTGAACGAGCTGAAAGCCGCGGCGGAGCAATACAGCCCTTCCTGCAAGGAGATATTATGAAGCCGATCATGGCCTACAGACGCCCCGATGGCCGGCGCGGCATCCGGAACTTCATCGCGGTCATAGGCGCGACGGACGCGGCCAACCCCGTCGTTCGCCGCTTGGCGGCCGCCGTTCCCGATTGCGTCCCCATCACGCCCTTATATGGACGCGGCCAGTTGGGCGCCGATCTGGAGCAGTCCGTCCGGACCATGGTGGGGCTGGGCAGCCATCCCAATGTTTATGCCACATTGGTGGTCAGCCTGGAGAAAGTCGCCGGCCGCCGCGTGCTCGAAGGCATCGAGGCGCGCGGCACGCGCTGCACCCAGATGGGGATACAGGAGGAAGGCGGAACGCCGGCCGTCTTTCAAAAGGGCGTCGAATTACTGAAGCAATGGCGGGAGGATGCCATGCGCATGGCCCGCGAGCCGGCGGAGCTGAGGGAATTCGTCTTCGGGCTGGAGTGCGGCGGCTCGGATACGACCTCGGGCCTGGTGGCCAACCCCGCTATCGGCCTGGTGACCGACACGCTGATCGATCAAGGGGGGACCGCGATATTTTCGGAGCCCGTGGAATGCCTGGGCGGAGAATCGTCGCTGGAGGAACGGGCGAAAGACCCCGCCGTCGCGGCCGACATAGACCGCAGCATACGCAAGTACGAAGAGATCGCCAAACAGGCGGGCGTGGACCTGAATAAAACCAATCCCGCGCCGGACAATATACGCGGCGGGCTGACGACCATCGAGGAAAAGTCGCTGGGCGCCATCAGCAAGTCCGGCACGCGGAAGATAGTCGGCGTCCTGCCTTATGGCACGCCGCCTTCGGGGCCGGGCCTGTATTTGATGGACGCGCCGGCCGCGGCCACGGAGAATCTCACCGCGCTCGCCGCGGCGGGCTGCCACCTGATTCTGTTCGCGACCGGAGTCGGCAATTCGATCGGCAACCCGGTCAGTCCAACCACGAAGATTTGCGGCAATCACCGGACATGCGAAACATTCGCCGCGCATATCGATCTTGATCTGAGCGATGTGCTGGATCAAGGCCTGGCGCTGTCGGATGCCGCCGCGCTGGTGCGCGACCATGCGATCAGCGTGCTGAACGGCCAGCCGACCCGTTGCGAAGCCCTGGGCGAAACCGAGGTCGCCATCAGCCGGATAGGGGAATCAGTATGAGCAATCCGAAGACGAAAATCTGGGTGATCAATGAAAAGGACAACGTCGGCACGGTGATCGGAGACGATGCCGCCGGAGGCGCGGAGGCGCCCATCGTCGGCGGCATGCAAGGCAGCCTGAAAGTGACGGGACCAGTGCCTTATGGCCATAAAGTCGCGTTGGCCGACCTGCGCGCCGGCAGCCATGTCATCAAGTATGGAACAGCCATCGGACGCCTGCACGCCGACGTCGCCAAGGGCGGGCACGTGCATACCCAGAACCTGCAGTCCCTGCGCGGTAGGGGGGATTTGAAGTAGCCGGCGGCCGGCAACCTGGAAGACGGCGCCGGCCATCGCGCCATTACAAATTATCGGCCAGCCAATCCGCGACGATATTCGCCCCCACCTGACGGTTGTCTTCCTGGCAGTGTTCGCTGCCGCCTTCGAAAGCCGTCAGCACCCTGAGCTGCTTGTTGCGCGAGCCGACGGTTTCGTACAGGCGCTGTGCGAACTCCAGCGGCACGATGCTGTCGTTTTCGCCATGTATGCAGAAGAAGGGGCATTCGATTTTTTCGGCGACGCCGCGCAGGTTGTATTGCTCCAGTTTTTTCATGCTGGCGTCCATGTCGGGCATGCCCAGCACCCATGGCAACTGGAAGCCGGGCGCCGAAAGCTTGGTGCCGCCCGCTTCCATGATCTTTCTGCGCCTTACCCAGGATTCGTGATAGTCGAAATGGCCGCCCCAGGCGACGCAGGCGGCGAAGCGCTTATCCATGGCGGCCGCGCGCGGCGCGTAATATCCGCCCATGGAAAAGCCCATGACCGCCACCCGCTGCGGGTCGACTTCCCGGCGGCCGGCCAGGTAATCGTATGCCGCGCCGGCGGGCGCTTCGTAGTCGTACCGGCTCGGAATCCCTTGCAGCCTGAGGGCTTCGCCCTGCCCCGGGCCGTCGATGGCCAACACGTGAATGCCGCGCTTGGCGATTTCCACACCGCCGAATAAAACGCTCATTTCCTTGGCGTTGTCCAGGCCATCGAACATGACCACGGTGGGCGCGGGCCCGGACACATTGGCCTTCAGGAACCAGGCGGGCAAGGTAGTGCCTTCATAAGGCAGGTCGACGCGTTCGATTTCAGGGTAGCGCCGGGCTATGCCTTTGCCGAAGCAACGCAGGCAATCCCGGTAGGTTTGCCATTTGCGTTCCGATGGGGCGATGAAGCGCTCCCCGCAGAAGTAATAGATGGCCGCGCGCAGGTAGTACGCCCCCGCCGTCAGCTTGTGGCCGAGGTTTTCTTCCTGGTCGCCGAATTTTTCGATGCGTTGCGCCATGGCGGTCCATTCGGACCACCAGCGTTCGTTGTCTCCTTCGTGGCCGCGCAGCTTCTGGCCGATCTGGTCGATTTCGCTGATGGATGCCGCCCCCCATGCCGCCATCTCGATGCCGAACATCATGCCTTGCGACCACATGTGGTTGTCGGGGAAATACTCAAACCAATGACTCATCTCTACATCCCTTATGGTTTAACCGCCGCGGCCAATGGCTGCGGCTTTCTTTTGCCGAACAGAGCACCAGCCCTGAAAAGCTCGTCCTCTTTGTCTTAACCCGGCTTGTTGCGGCCTGAAAGGCCGGGCATGCCCCACCTGCCTTTCAATGCGGTGGCATACCCGGCATCAGCCTGGATAGAATTCCAGGGCGGTCTGGTCGATGCGGAAAACATCCGCCAGCCAGTCCAGCATCAGTTCCTGCCCGAGCGTGGGATTATCGTGCTGGCAATGCTCGGCCCCCGTCTCTTCCGAGCTGGTCAGGCGCAAGGTGGCGTCTACGCCGTGCTGTTTGGCATAGTCATAGAGCTTGGTGACGGTTTCGACGCCCAGCACATCATGCCCGCCGTGCAGTATCAAATAAGGGCATTTCATGTTTTCCAGCACGCCCTCCAGCTTGAAGGGCCTGGCGATTTCCGCGGCTTCGGCCATGGTCCGCGCCCCGAAAACCCATTTGATGTGGCCCGCAAGCCCATGCGATTCGTCGCGTGCTTTCCAGCGCTCGTGCACATCCCACATGGCGCCGTGCGAAACGCATGCCGCAAGACGCGGTTCCATGGCCCCCGCCCTGGCCGCGTAATAGCCGCCGAGGCTGGAGCCGCTGACGGCGATGCGGGAGGGATCGACATCCGGGCGCTTTTCCAGCCAATCTATGCATTTGCCGATGGGGACCTCGTAGTCGTAGCGGGTGGGCAGCTTATGCCGGCGCAAGGTACCGCCCTGGCCCGGCCCGTCCACCAGCAGCACCGAGATGCCGCGCTGCACGGCGCCGCGGCCGGTCATGAACCACAGCTCATCTTTATAGGAATCCAGCCCGCCCACGGATATCAAGACCGGCTGGCGCGGACCGCCGTTCGCGGAGCGGATGAAGTAGGCAGGCATGGGCTTGCCGGGTTCGTAGGGGATCTCGACCACCTCGGCGGGCGGCGTCATCCGCGTGAAGCAGTTGCGCGATGCCTCTTCGGCGCGCGTATAGGCGTCGAGGCGGCGCGGATCGTCGGCCGCCAGCCAGAATTCGGCTTCCCTATAGTAATTGGCCGCCCTGAGCCAGCAGTTCATGGCGGTCCGGACATGCTTGCGCTGGATGGCTTCGGCCGCCCTGGCGGCGTTGCGATCGGCGATGCGCTTCCATTCCGTGTACCAGCTTTCGAAGTCCCCCGGTACGATCCGGCTGCCGGCCTGGAATACTTCGCTGACCGCGCCACCGCCTTCCTGGGTTTCGCCCAATCCCCGCCGGAACTGATATGACATCCAGAAGTCGTCCGGCCAGTGATGCCAGCCGAAGGGCTCGTAGCGGGGAGCCTGCGGGCGCGAGTCTTGCATGGCTGAGTCCTCCTTTATTTACTGCTGCCTTCCAGCCCCAGGCTGCGGATGATATCGCCCCATTTCTTGTAGTCCGTTTCCCACGCCTGCCCGAATTGCGCAGGGGTTCCCGGAGCGCTGTCCAGCCCCAGGGTTTTCGCCTGTTCGATGATGCCCGGATCTTTCATGGCCTTGTTGACCGCCTGGTTCAGCCTGTCGATGGCGGCCGCCGGCGTGCCTTTGCGGGCGAAAAGACCGAACCAGCCCAACGCCTCGTAGCCCGGTATGGTTTCACCCACTGTGGGAATATCGGGCGCGGTCGGCGCGCGCTCGCGGCCCGTGACGGCGATGGCGTGCAAGCGGCCGTCTTTGACCAAAGGATACAGCCCGGAAAAACCGAAGATGGTCATTTCGACCCGGCCGGCGATCACGTCCGGGATGATCTGGCCGCTGCCCTTGTAGGGAATCAAGGTGTAGTCGAAGCCGGCCTTTTGCTTCAGCAGTTCCAGGGTCAGGTGCGGAAACCCGCCCGTGCCATTGGCGGCGGCCCTGACCTTGCCGGGATTCTTTTTGGAATAATCGATCAGTTCGCGCAAGGTCTTGGGAGGGAAGTCCTTGTTGGTCACGAACATCATGTAGTTGGTATAGGCCATCGCCACGGGCACGAATTCCTTCCTGACGTCGAAGGGCCACCGATTCACGTTGGGCGCGACCGCCATGCTGCCCATCTGCCCCATGACGAGCGTGTAGCCGTCCGGCGCCGCCTGCAAGGCCGCCTGCAGGCCGACCAGGCCCGATGCGCCCGGCTTGTTCTCGACGACGATGGGCTGCCCGAGATCCTCGGACATCTTTTGGCCAAGGGACCGGGCGATGACATCGGCCAGATCCCCGGCGGGATAAGGAACGATGATCTGTATCGCCTTGCTGGGGTAATTCTGCGCCAGCGCGGCAGGCGACCATGCGAGGGATGAGACCAGGGAAATCGCAGCGACTAGCGCTTTAGCCATATTGCTCATGATGATGCCTCCGAACGCAAACCATTCAGGATGCCATCGCCCGTGTCTGGATATTGTTGTTCGGTGCTCCGGCTCTGCCATCTCCGCTTATCCTAGCATCGCATGGGGAGTCCGGCGAAAAGGGCATTGTTTTTTCCCCATAAATGAGAAAAACTAGGGTAAGCCTTATACCCGCTCAACGCCCGCTGCGGGATCGCCGATAAGGCGCGCGATTGCGCAGGCCTTCGAGCATTCCGGTCGGCCATGGAGGTCGACCATGGTCATGGATATAAAGAGGTGAAAAAGTGTCGGCTCCCGCAAAAACCGTCGCCAAGGCCGTAGAGCTTCTTCGGTTCGTCGCATCCAGCAAAGCCCGCAATCTCCGGCTGGTGGATATCGCGCAGATGACCTCGCTCGACAAGTCCACCACACACCGGCTGCTACAGCGCCTGGAACGCGAACGCATGCTGGTGCGCGACCCCTGGCAGCGAGGCTACCGGCTGGGTCCCTTGCTCTATGAACTGGGGCTGGCGGCCCTGCCCCCGACCAATTTGCGCGAGCTTTCCGAGCCGGCGCTGCAGCGGCTGGCGCAGACGACGGGCGACATGGCTTTTCTGCTGGTGCGCAGCGGCTATGAAACCGTGTGCCTGAACCGTATCGCCGGCAGTTTTGAAATCCAGACCATGACCCGCAGCATCGGCGACCGGCACCCCTTGGGCATCGGCGCCGGAGGGCTGGCTTTGCTTGCCGCGCTGAACGATAACGAAATGCGGCTGGCGCTCAAAGCCATCGCTTCGCAGTTGCCGCGATACCAGCTGACGGAGGCCGAACTGCGGGATCGTGTTCAGATGGCGCGCGAACAAGGCCGCGCCGTGGACGAGGGCGCCAGCGCATCCGGCATCACCGCCATAGGCCGGGCCATACGCAGCCCGGGCGGCAACCCTTTTGCCGCCGTCTTCGTAGCGTCCATCAGCAGCCGCATGATGGACGGGCGGCTGACCTACGTCGACAGGCAGATAGCCGCATGCGTGCAAGAAATCGAGCGCTGCCTGGCGGCCTGACGGCGCCGCGCGGCAAAGGCAGCGGGCCGCCGACGCCGGTAACAGCGGGGCGGATCAACGCCCCTCGCCCAGCAAGCGCAATGCCGTTCCGCAACAGATCTCGTGATGCTCATGCGGGGTGATGCCAGGCACCGCATCCAGGGTGGCCATGGGATGCTCGTCCGCCATATCGAAAGGGGAATCGGTGCCTATGGCGATACGCTCGGCACCCACCAAGCCGATCAGGTAACGCAAGGCCTGAGGGTCGAACACCAGGCTGTCGAAGTAAAAACGCCTCAACAAGGCTTTGGGGTCGCTGCGGGTATGGGCATGGGTTTCGCTGCGCACCTTGTGTCCATGCACGAGGCGGCCGATCTGGTAGGGCGCGAACCCGCCGCCGTGAGCCAGCAATATCTTGAGCTCGGGCAGCTCGTCCATGACGCCGCTGAACATCAGGTTGGCGACCGATACGGCGGTATCGAGCGGATTGCCTATGAGATTGGTCAGGTAATAACAATCCAGCCCGGTCTTGGAGCCTACGTAATAGGGGTGCGCGAACACGAACACGCCCAATTCCGCGGCGCGCCGCAGCACGGGCCGGAATCGCTCCTCGGCCAATTGAGCGCCTTCGATCGACGTGCCGATTTCGATGGCCTTGAAGCCGTACTCGCGCACGACGCGCTCCAATTCAGCCACGGCGGCGTCGGGATGCTGCATCGGCACGCTGGCCATGCCGCGCAGCCGCCGGTGATAGCCGGCCACCATGTCGGCCACCCCATCGTTGACCAGCCCCGCCACTTTCAAGGCGAGGTCGGCGTCGGCCCAGTAGTAGAACATCGGCGGGGCGGGCGAAATGACCGAGACATCCAGCCCTTTCCGATCCATGAATTCCAGCTTTTTCTCGGGATCGAAGAATTCCGGAAAAAGCGGATAGGCATAGCCTTGGTCGTGGACGATGCGCCGCTGCATTCCCGCGCCTTCGATACGGGCGGAGAAGGTTTCGGGATCGGCCGCAATGGCATCGATGATGCGGCGCGGAATCACGTGGCTGTGCAGATCTATGCGCATGGCGGCTTCCTTTCGGCGTTGACAGGCCTCAACTATATCTTTTGGGTGCGGCGTCATCCGCGAACCAGTCGAAGGGCTCGGCGGATGTGTTGATGATCACGCTTTGGCTGCGCGTATAGGCTTCATAGCCGGCGATGCCGTTTTCCTTGCCCAGGCCGCTATCTTTGAAGCCGCCCCAAGGTGAACTGGGATCAATACGATGGTGATCGTTGACCCAGACGATGCCCATGTCCAGCTGGGCTGCCACGCGATGGGCGCGGGCGACGTCGCGCGTCCAGACGCTGCCCGCCAGGCCGAACGAGGTTGCGTTCGCCAGCTCGATGGCGTGCCGCTCGTCGTCGAAAGGCAGGACGCAGGCTACCGGGCCGAAGATCTCTTCCTGTTCGATCCGCATGCCGGGTTCGACTCCGGTGAAAACAGTGGGCTGGAAAAAATAACCCTGGTCCCATTCGGCCCCGCGCAGGCGCTCTCCTCCGCAGGCGGCGACAGCCCCTTCCGCGCGCCCCAAGGCCACATAACGCAGGACGGTTTCCAGCTGCCGATTCGATGCCAAAGGCCCTATCTGGGTGCGTTCATCCATGGGGTCGCCGATGCGCAAGGCTTGCGTCCGCCGCAGCAACTGATCCAGGAAAGCGCCATAAATGCTGCGCTGGACCAGCAAGCGCGCGCCTTGGACGCAGGTTTGGCCGCTGGCGATGAATGATGCAAACAGCGCTCCGCTGACCGCTTGGGCCATGTCGGCGTCTTCGAAGACCAGCACGGAACCTTTGCCGCCCAGCTCCGCCGAAAAATCCTTGAGCCCGCTACCCGCGGCCGCGCCTATGCGCCGACCGGTTTCGGTGCCGCCCGTGACATCGATCTTGGCGATGCCCTCTTGCCCGCTCAAGGCCTTGCCGGCTTCGGCGCCGGTGCCCGTTACCACATTGTAGATACCGTCCGGCAAGTCGGCATCTTTGAGCAGCCCGCCCATCATCAAGGGCGTGATGGGCGCCAGCTCGCTGGGTTTGACGACGGCGGCATTGCCCGCCACCAATGCCGGAGCGAGCTTTTTCGTCAAGATCAGCATGGGGTGATTCCATGGGGTGATGAGCCCGACTACACCCAAGGGACGGCGCTGCGTGTAGTTCACGTAGGCGCCGGCGAAGGGATGGACTCTACCCTCATGGGTGCGCGCCACCGCCGCGAAGTATTCATACCATTCCGGAAGGCGCGCAAGCTGGGCGCGCATTTCCCTGATCGGCCTGCCTATCTGCCGAACCTCCATCCGCACGAATTCATCGATATGCTCGCGCAGCAGCCGGGCGAAGCTTTCCAGCACCGCAGCGCGCCGGGACGGCGGCCATGCGCCCCATTCCGGCTGCGCGGCATGGGCAGCCGCCACCGCCGCGACGACATCCCCCCTGCCGCCCGCGGCGACCGTCGCGATGGCCTGGCCATTGGCTGGATTCTCGACGCTCAACGTCGCGCCCGACTCCGCGGCGCAGGGGCTGCCGCCGATCAGCATGTCGTACTGCATGTCGCATGTCTCCCGCATCAGGCTCGCTTGACCGCGGCGATGGCTTCACGGCCCGACATGACCCAGCCGAAGGCGGTCCGCACGCAACGCAAGGCGGCTGCGTGCGCCTCCGGCCCGTCTATCGTATCCACGCAGTCCTCGATGACGATGGCGGCGAAATCGCGCACGCAGGCGGCCGTCGTGGTAGCCAGCACGCAGGAGTTGGTATTGACGCCAGTGATCAGCAGGGTATTGAAGCCGTTTTTCTTCAAGGTGAAATCCAGGTCGCTGCCCATGAAGCAGTCGTAGCGCCGCTTGGTGTTGACGATCCAATCGCGCTCGTCGAGCAGTTCAGGCATGACCTCCACGCCGGGACCGTCCCACAAGTTGTGGCGCAGCACATGCTTGCGCGTGGCGGACGGATCTTCGGCGCGCGTCCGCCAAAATGGATTGCTGCGTATCTCATCCACGCTGCGGTAATAGGTCAGCAAATGAATGATAGGTATGCCCGCCTCGCGGCATGACTCGAAAAACTGCCGATTGGCCTGGATCACGGCCCGGGACTTTTCTGGCGTCAGCGGCATGGTCGCCACCTCCGGGTCCAGATGGCCTCGGTGCAAATCTATGGCTACGACAGCGGGACGAATCTCATCGACTCCGAATGACATAAAGCACTCCTTGACTTGGCGCCTGCCTGCTTACCCGTGCGTCAACGCAGGCAGCCAGGTGGTCAGCACGGGAACATAGGTGATCAGCGCCAGCACGATCAGGCTGATCAGGATGAAAGGCAGGACGCCCTTGACCGCATCCATATAAGAGATGCGGAACGTGGGAATGGCGATGAAAATATTGAGGCCGAAAGGCGGCGTGATCATGCCGATGGCCAGGTTGAACACGATGACGGCGCCCAGATGCACACCGTCCAGCCCCAAAGCCGTCACGGTAGGGTGAATCAGCGGGGCCAGTATGATGACCGCCGAATTCGGATCGATGAACATGCCCGCGACAAGGAACAGCGCATTGATCATGGCCAGCACAGCGCCGGACGGCACGCCGTCCAGTATGGACGCGATCTGGGAAGGCACGTTCTCGACGGTCAGGAACCAGCTCATCAGGCTGCCCGCTGAAATCAATATCAGCAGCGCGGCGATCATGATGGCCGAGGGCCGCGTGATTTTCAGCAGGTCCCACAAAGATAGCTGCCGGTATACCAGCACTTCCACCAACGCCGCGTAAACGCAGGCCACCGCGGCCGCTTCCGTCGGCGTGAACACGCCGCCATAGATGCCGCCGAATATCACGGCCGGCAAGCCCAAGGCCCAGCCCGCCTGCTTCAGGCGGCGCAGGCGTTCAGGTATGGGCACCCGCTCTTGCGTTGCTATGCCCGTGCGCCGGGCATAGATATAGGCCCAGGCGGAAAGAAACAGCACGAAGACCACGCCCGCGCAAAGCCCCGCCAAAAAGACCTGGGCCACGGAGTTGGAGGTTTGCACGGCATAGATGATCATCGCCACGCCCGGCGGAATCAGCATGGCCAGGGTGGATGCCGACAGAATCAGCCCCACCGTGAAGTTCTGCGAGTACCCCATGCGCCGCATGGCGGGATATACGATGGGGCCGATGCTGACGACGGCCGCGGCGCCGATTCCGGAGATAGCCCCGAAGAAGGCGCAAGACAGCACGGTCGCAATGGCGAGCCCGCCGCGCAGGTGGCCAACGAAGCTTTCCATCAATTCCACCAGCCGCCGGCCTATCTGGCCGCGCCCGATGATATCCGCTGCAAAGATGAACAAAGGCACAGCCAGCAGCGCGAAGACATTCACGCCCTCCACCATGCGCTGCGGCAGCACCTGGCCGGGCATGCCGGGGCCCAGCAGCTCGAAGGACAGGACGGTGCCCGCCAGGATGGCGATGAAGATGGGAAAGGAAAATGCCAGCAGGGCCAGCAATACGACGACGAGTAGGGTTGCGGGCATGCTTGCTTACTCCTTGTGCTCGCCGTCGCCCGGCAAGGCTTCGGGCACTTCCGGGGTTAGGCCGAAATCCTCGGCCTTGGGCAGGTCGCCCCCGAATATCAGCACTAATAGTTGGAATACATAAGCCAGGGACATCAGCCCGCAGCCGACCGGCACGGAAAGATAGATCCAGCCCCGCTGAATGGGCAGGCTGCTCATCATCTGCCCGGTGTTGAAAATCAGCGAGGTCAGGTTCCACCCCAGCCAGGCGATATAGCCCAGCAGCAAGGCCCCTGCGATACTGATGGCGATATCCAGCGCGCGCTTGGCCCGCACACCCACGGCCTTGGACAGCAGGTCGACGCTGATATGGCGCTGCACCCGGACTAGAAGATAGCTGCCCAGAAAAGTCAGCCATACCATCAGGTACCGGGCCAGCTCGGCGCCGCCCACGAATGCAAAATCAGCGAAATAACGGGCCAGGCTGCCGATGAACAGCACCAGAGTCATCACCCACAGCGCGATTCCCGCCAGCGAGCTGACCAGCCCGTCGACCAAGCCAAAAATCCGGCCCAATATCACCATGCTTCACCCCAGTTTGGCGATTTCCGCTTCGATGGCCTTGAGGACCTTGAGGCCCTTGTCGCCCGTCAGCGACCGGAATTCCTTGCGGACGGCCGGATCCGTGACGCCGCGCAGCTTGGCCAGCTCGTCCTGCGTCGGTTCCACCACCTTCACGCCGGCCGCCTTCATGGCGTTCAGGCCCTTGTCGTCCAGCTTCAGTGTTTCGTCGACCACCACCTGGCTGCCCGACTTCACCGCCTTGCCGATTTCCGCCCGGCAGGCTTCGGGCAGCTTGTCGAACCATGCCTTGGACACCATGAAGACTTGGTCGAGCGTGCCGTGGCTGGTCAGCGTGATATGCGACTGCACTTCGTAAAAGCGCATGACATAGCTGGTTGAAATGGGATTTTCCTGGGCCTGGATGGCCCCGGATTGCAAGGCGTTATACGTTTCGCCGAAAGGCATGTCCACTGGGATCAGACCCAGGGCCTTTTGCTGGGCAACCAGTACGGGTGAAGGCATGACGCGGGCCTTTTTCCCTTTGTAATCGCCGGGCGCGGCCAGGGGGCTGTTTGCCGTCCATTGCTTGTAGCCCGTGTGCCAGATGGCTAGCGACTTGACGCCCTGGCTGTCTGTGCTGTCCAGCATCTTGCGCACCGCATCGCTTTGATGCAAAGCCAGCAGTTTCTTCAGGTCGCTGGGCCAGAAATAAGGAAAATCCATCAAGCCCATGATGGGCTGGAAGCCCACGAGAAAAGAGCCGGGCAGGATCACCGCTTCCAGCGACCCGAGCTGCATGCCTTCGATCAGATCCGTGGTGGAGCCCAATTGCCCCGACGGATAGACTTTGGCGTCTATCTTGCAAGTGTCCGACTTGTTCAACAGGTCGGCGACATGGCGGGCCGCCGTATCGCGCGGGTCGCCCTGCGGCGCAACATGGGCGATCTTCATGACGGGCGTGCGCGCCATGGCCGGGGCCGCTGCGAGCCCCAAGGTGAAAGTTCCTGCCGCAAACCCTGCGGCATATATCGTTGTCTTGAGCAGATAGCCGGTCTTCATGGGAGTCTCCTGTTTACGGTGGATATGCGTTGCCTAGCAGGCCAGGCTGCGCTGATCGATGCCCAGCCGGTCGGCCAGCCAATCGTTGATGCGGTCCTGCCCCAGCGTGGGATTGTCATGCTGGCAATGCTCCGCGCCGGTTTCCTCTTCCCCGACCAGGTCCAGCGTCACGTCCACGCCATGTTTCCTGGCGTACTCATAGGCCTTGCTGGCCTGCGCCACGCCCAGCACGTCGTAGCCGCCATGCACGATCAGATAGGGGCAGCGGATTTTGTCGATGACGCCATCCAGGGTGAAATCCTTGCCTTTCTCGAAGGCCTCTTGCATGCTGCCGACGCCGAACACCCAACGGATGTGGCCCGCCAGGCCATGGCTGTCGTCGGCTTCGCCCCAGAGTTCGTTCACGCTCCAGATGGCGCCATGCGAGACGGCCGCGGCCAGGCGATGCTCGAAGGAGGCCGCCCGGGCCGCGTAATAGCCGCCGAGGCTGGAGCCGCTCATGGCGATGCGGGCGGGGTCGATGTCGCTGCGGGTTTCAAGGTAATCGATGCACTTGCCCACCGGCACTTCGTAGTCGTGGCGGTTGACGATCTTGTTGCGCCTGATGGTGCCGCCCTGCCCCGGGCCGTCAACCATCAGCACCGACATGCCGCGGCGGATGGCGCCGTGCGCGACCATGAACCACATCTCGTCCTTGAATGAATCCAGGCCGCCGAAGCACATGAGGACCGGCTGGCGCGCCTCTTTGCTATAAGGCGCCCGCAGAAAATAGGCGTACAGGAATTGGCCGTCCAGATATGGCACCTGAACTTTTTCCAGCGGCGGGTTCAAGTACCGGCCCCATTTCTCGGTGCAGTATTCCAGCTTGTCGAATACTTGCAGGCGGCGCGGGTCGGCGCCTTCCAGCCAGAATTCCGATTGGCGGTAATAGTTCACCGCCCGCAACCAGTAGTGCTGAGCCGTAACGATATGCCCGCGTGCTTCGGCCTGGTCGCCGCCCGCCCGGTTTTTATCGCCCGTGGCGAGCCATTCTTTATGCCAGGATTCGCTGTCGGACGGGTCTATGCGGCTGGCTGTCTGGAAGCATTCGCTGACTGCGCCGCCGCCTTCCTGGGTTTCCCCCAGAACGCGGCGGAATTGGTAGGACATCCAGGGATACTGCGGCCAATGATGCCAGCCATAAGGCTTGTAGCACCCCTCGTTGCTCAGGGCCACTTCGTTGATCAACTTCTGTTCCATATACAGCCAACTCCTGTTGTACGGCAGCCGGAAGGCTTGCCGGAGATTGTGCGGAATACTGCCTAGAATCTTGTTGCGGCGGCGGAGCGGCCGCCGTGTATGTTCACTGCCCCGAACTGGCTGCCCGCCCGCGGAAGATGGGGCGTGACGCGGCGCGGCCGGGCGGTTGATGTCTCCTGGAATGCATGTTTTTCAACTTATTGTCGATAGAATAAAGTAATAAGTAATTTAATTCAACTAGTTTGAATAACAGGAATATATAATCACAATGTGCGCCGGCGAGGGCGCGCCAGGGAAGTGAAAGAATGAAAACTCAAGACTACGACGACGGCGCCCGATACGGCGCCAGGCCCTACGAGGAAGGCGATCATGCCGCCCGGCTGGGAACGCGCATCAAACATGCGCGGCTGACGCGCGGGCTGACCCTGCAAGCCATGGCCCGCAGCATAGGCTGTTCCGTCAGCGCCTTGTCCAAAATAGAAAACCGCAAGGCGAACCCGTCCATCACCATGCTGCATAAAATCTGCAGCGCGCTGGGCATCAATATGTCCGCGCTCTTCGCCGAAGACGGGGACGAGGGCTCGGTGGTATTGAAAGCAACCGACAGGCCGATACTGGTCACAGACCATAATGGCCACGGTATACATTTGCAGCGGCTGGTGCCGCCGGGGCCGGGATATTTGCTGCAAGGCAATCTGCACATCATCGAGCCGGGCGGCTACAGCATGGAAGCCCTGCAGCACGAGGGCGAAGAAATGGGCTATGTGCTGGAAGGCATCCTGGAGCTCAACCTGGACGGAAATATATATATCGCCGAAGAAGGCGATTCGTTCTTCTTCCGTTCAGACATCCCGCACAGCTATGGCAACCCCAGCACGAGCAAGGTGCCCACCCGCGTCATTTGGGTAAATACGCCGCCGACGTTCTAGAATTGCCGACACTAAAAGAGCATGCGCACTGGCCAGGCTATGGACAGGCGGCTGACCTACGTCGACAGGCAAGTGGCCGTCTGCGTGCAAGACATCGAGCGCTGCCTGGCGGCGGCCTGATGGCGCCGCGCTGCAAAAAAAACGGTGGACCGCTGATGCCCGCAACGGCAGGAGCGGACCTCAGGTGTCTTTCACGGCTTCGAGCTCGAAGCCGCCGTCGTCCAGTTCGGACAGGATGAAACGGCCGCGGGCGCCGTCGTTGTTGATGCAGTCGCGCAAGAATGCCAAGGCTGCTGAACACTGGTACTGAATGATTTCCAGCGGTACGAAAATCCTGTTGTCGGATCCTAGAAAAAGCTCACATCCGTTCTCTTTATCGAGGTAGGCTGTAATTTTTCCACCGGCTGCCTTATTCAACTGCTGAGCAAACTTGCTGTATTCCACCGTGCGTACCTTGCTATCATTAACAGATACCAGTTCTTTTTCGTAGAACCCCGACCTTATGCGTGAACCGCATGGGTAGCGCAGCATACCAAGGAAAAATGCATTTTCCAAGGTATCCATGCCTCATAGCGACTAGTACTTTTGTACTAGCCATCGCCGGCCTGATTAAGCCGACAGAGGTAAACAAAGGGGGCCTGGCAGGTCGGGCGCAATGCAGCCCCCCCACAGCCCGAAGCCGCGAGTCTGCCTGCACAGCCGGCGCAGCATTCGGGCCGGGCTTTGAAGAACGGCTACAACAGGAGGCGCGTATGGCTGGAAGGATGGCGATTCCCGATAAGTACCATCAAAAGCTGCAGGAGATCATCTCCGGCTCCAACGAGGGAATAATCTTGCTCAAGGCGGACCGCGGCATCGTTTGGGCCAACCCCGCGGCGCTTGCCATGCATGGCGCGAGCCGGCTCAGCGAGCTGGGCGCAACGGGGCCCGAATACAGAAAAAGATACGTACTTGCATACCGCAACCATCGTCTGCTGACCGCCAGGCAGTATCCGATCGAACGCCTGCTGGCGAAAGAAAAATTTTCCGGTGTCGTGGTGCAAGTCACGCGGCGCGGCCGGGACGACGGATTCTGCCGCTACCATGCGGTGCGCGGCCTTCCGCTCTTCGACGAAGCCGGAAAACTGGACATGGCGGCGCTGGTCATTCAGGATGTCACCGAGGGGATCGAAGCCGAGCAGCGTTTCGAACAAGCATTCGAAGCCAATCCCGCTCCCGCGCTGATATGCCGGCTGTCCGACTTGCGTTTTGTGAAGGTGAACAGCGGTTTCCAGAAGATGACGGCCTATCGCGCCAGCGACGTGCTCGGGCGCTCCATCTATGAACTGGACGTGCTGGAAGACGCCCGCGACAGGGACGAGGCCATCGCCAATCTGAAGCAAGGCACGACCATCGCCCAGACCGAGGCTCGGCTGCGGGTGGCCGGGGGCGATCATAAATGGGTCATCACCGCCGGCCAGCCCATAGAGATGTGCAAGGAAGCATGCATGCTGTTCACCTTCATCGATCTGGACGCCATGAAGAAGACCGAAAATGCGCTGCGGGAGTCGGAAGAGCGATTCTCGACAGCCTTCAGGCTCGCGCCGGTGCCCATGATGGTCAGTTCTTCGAAGCCCGCCTGCGTGCTGGATGTGAACGAGGCATTCCTGCATGCGACGGCCCATGCGCGGCACGATATCGTCGGCCAGCCGCCGGCCAAACTGGAACTGTGGGCGCATGCGCAGGAATATCGGAAGCTCGAGGCGGCGCTGCGCCAGACGGGCAGCGTCCGGGATTTTCCGCTGCGGCTGCGCTGCAAGGACAGCACCACCCTCGACTGCCTGGCCTCGGCCGAGACCGTAACCATACAAGATGAACAATGCGTGCTTTGCGTCATCCAGGACGTCACCGAACGCAAGCGGACGGAGGTGGAACTCATGGCCGCCATCGATAACGTTCTAAAAGACGCATCCTGGTTCAGCCGATCCATCATCGAAAAGCTAGCCCAGCTGCGACAGCCGCAAGGGCCGAACGCCAAGGCCGGTGAATTGGCCGATCTGACCACGCGCGAAAAAGAAGTACTGGGCCTGGTATGCCAGGGCCTGGGCGACCCGGAGATCGCCTCCACCCTGGGCGTATCCCGCAATACCGTGCGCAACCACCTGGCGGCCATCTATACGAAGGTGGGCGTGCACAAGCGCAGCGCCGTCATTGTATGGGCGCGCGAGCGCGGCGTCGTGGCTTATGACAAGCCGCTCAGCCGCCGCAAAGGGTCTTGACGATAGTACTGTTTCAAGAGGCCATACCATTCGGGCAGCAAGCGCGCGAGCGGCTCGGGGTGCACGAAGAAGGCCTCGGAGCTGACGGCGAAGAATTCGGCTTCGTCCGTCGCCGCGTAGGGGTCCAGCGGCAGCGCATCGTACCAGGGCGAGGCCTCTTCGGACTCGGGGTCGACGTCGGGCGGGATAGCGTCTTCGACGGCGTCCAGCGCATCATTGAAGCGATTGAATGATTCATCCAGCACCCGGCGCCACAGCCTGGGCGGGATGTCGGGGTGCATGGAGAGATTGGGCATGCCGTCCGCCTCGCTTCCGTACAAATCCAGCTTGTGCGCAAATTCGTGGATGACCACATTCATGCCCGGCTCGCCGCGGGCCGCATCGTCCCAGGAAAGAATGACGGGCCCGCCTTCCCAGGCCTCGCCGGAAGCTTCCTGCACGTATTCGTGGACGACGCCGCTTTCGTCGACGTCGCTGCGCGGAATCAAGAAGCCGCCGGGATACAGGATGATCTCGGTCCAGCCCTCGTACAAGGCGGTGTCCAGCTGCAAGATGGGCAAGGCGGCCTGCACCGCGATGGACAGCATGATGTCATCGGTGACTTCCTGGCCGCGCGCGCCGCTGAAGGTTTTGCTGGCCAGCAGCCAGGCGGCGCGGCGGCGCAAGGCCTCGTCTTCCTCGGCCGACAAGCCGGCAAGGAAGGCATGCCCGCTTATCGCCGACTTCCAGGCGTCCGCAGTAATGAAATCGAGCTCGCGGGCGACTTGGCGTTGCGTGGCGCCGCGGCCTGCCAACCATCTGAACATGATCTTTATCCGCTGGGTGGAGCGTCTGGAATGCTAGCACGTGCCGGCGGCATGTAGCGTGGCCGCCATGGACACATTCTATATATAATGCTTGCTTTACGAAACATATCGCCGGGGCATGCCGTGCACACTGTGATCCGCACCTCTCTCGTCCTTCGCCTGCTGCTCGCAGGCGGCGTAGCGGCCTTGCTGTCCGCCTGCGCCAGTATGTCACCCGCTGAATGCCGCAGCGCCGACTGGAAGGAAGTAGGCTGGCAGGATGGGCGGCAGGGCAGGCCCCGCGCCTATCTGGAAGAACACCGCGAAGCCTGCGGCAAGGTCGGCATAACGCCCGATTCCGCTCTGTATATGGAGGGGCGCGCCGCAGGCATCCAGGCTTATTGCACGCCCGACAATGGCCGCAACGAAGGCCGCCGCGGCCGCTCTTACGGCAAGGTCTGCCCGCCCGAGCTGGAAGCCGGATTCCTGGAGGGCCATAGGGCCGGCTACCGGGTTTACCAGGCCGAGCAACGCGTAAACAACCTGTCATCCCAACAGCAAGCCAAGCAGTCCCGCCTGGATCGAGCCACCAACGATGATGAACGCCGCCGGCTGCGCAACGAATTGCGGGATCTCGATTCCAGCCTGCTGCAGGCGCGCAATGATCTCTACTACGCCGAGCGCCAATTACGCAAATAGCATCCGGCGCGGCCTGCCCTCCTGGACGCGTGTATAGACGCCATTCACGATCGAGGCGCGAAGGCTGAGCGCGCCAGCGCGAGTTCCGCGCCTATCCCGCCACCGCTGTCCAACGCCCCCCATGCCCGGCTCATTCACGCGCCGGCGCTGACCGCCCTGCTTTCAAGAAGGCGGTCCCAAAGCGTCTGGGCCGCCACCGACAAGCTCCGCCTGCTGCGCCTGACCATGTAGATGGGGCGCGTCGCCTGCGCATCCGCCAGCGGCATGGCACGCAGTTCCGGCCGCTTGCACAACTGCACGGAATACTCCGGCACGACGCTGATACCGAAGCCATGGGCAATGAGCCCCGCGAGCGTTCCGAACTGAGAGACTTCCAGGCCGCTGTCGGCCACGCCGATGGGCGCCAGCATGCCCGCGAGCTGCTGCCACACGCTTCCGCTGCGCACCGTGTGAATGAAGCTTCTCTTCTTCAAATCGGCGAGGCGCACCCGCTTGCGTCCGGCTAGGGGATCGTCGTGGCGGCACACGAGAAACATCCGCTCGTTGAAAAGCAGCTCCGTTTCGTACTCCAGGGCATTGCCTCGCTGGGCATTCAGGCCGAAATCCACTTCTCCCGATGAAATCATCTCCAGGCACTGGTTCGACACCACGTCGTGAAGCCGGACCAGGACATCGGGAAAACAGCGGCGGTACTCCGCCAGGCGGGCCGGCAGCCAATCGGCGGCCAGGGAAGGAGGCCCGGCCACCGAAACACGGCCGAGCCTCAAGGCGGCGCGCTCCGATAAATGGCGCATCGACGCTTCCATTTCGGCGACTATCCGTCGCGCGCCCACCAGGAACGCCTCGCCCTCCGGAGTGAGCGACACATTGCGCGTATTCCGATCGAACAGCTTCGCGCCGACGCTTTCCTCCAGGCGGGAAATCATCTGGCTGAAAGCAGAGGAAGAGACATGGCATCGTTCCGCCGCAACGGAGAAGCGCCCGGCTTCCACCAGCGCCAGGAAAGCATCCAGAAGACGGCCGGACAAATTCATTCAGGAAAACAGGATAATTGTTTGAATTATTCCATTTTACTTCTCCACCGCCCTGCTGCAAACTTCTATCAAAGGAGACGGCATGGACAATCTATTGATCGGCTGCGGCGCAGGATTTTCGGGCGACAGACTCGATGCCGCACCTCCCGTGGTGCGCACCCTGATCGCGAGCGGCAAGCCGGCGGCGCTGATGTTCGAGATGCTTGCGGAAAGAACCTTGGCCGCGGCACAACTTCGGCGTCAGGTCGATCCCGCCGCCGGCTATGAACCTTCGCTGAAGGACGAACTGCGCCCCGTGCTGGCCGACTGCCTGCGCCATGGCATCGTGATCGTCGGAAATTTCGGCGCGGCCAACCCCGAGGGCGCGGCGCAGGCCATCGGCGAATTGGCCCGGGAACTCGGCCTTGACACGCCCCGGATCGCCATCGTCGGCGGAGACGATCTTTCGGATTCCCGAGGCCGGGAACTCCTTCGGGCATGCCTGCCCGAAGGCGGCTTCGACGAATTGTCCTTCGTCTGCGCCAACGTCTACCAGGGCGCCTTCGCCATTGCCGACGCCATCCGGAACGGCGCCCAGATCGTCGTGACGGGCCGGGTCGCGGATCCCTCGCTGGCGCTGGGGCCGGCCATCGCACACTTCGGCTGGACGCCATCCGACCTCGACTCCCTGGCCGGAGCGACGATGGCGGGGCACCTGCTTGAATGCGGCGCCCAGGTCACGGGCGGATACTTCGCCGACCCGGGGAAGAAAGACGTGCCCAACATGCACGACATCGGCTTTCCCATTGCAGAAATCTTCGCGGACGGGCGCTGCATCGTCACGAAGGCGGCCAATACCGGAGGGCTCGTCGATCCGCGCAGCGTGAAGGAGCAACTGCTGTATGAATTGCACGATCCATCCGCCTACATCACGCCCGACGTCGTCGCCGACATCACGGAGGCGGAAGTCCGCGAGCTGGGCGTTAATCGCGTGATGCTGAGCGGCGTGCGGGGCCATCCACGGACGCCCACCCTGAAGGCCAACGTCTTCTTCGACAATGGCTGGCTGGGGGAAGCGGAAATCTCATATGCCGGGCCGAACGCGCGCGCCCGCGCCGAACTGGCCATTGACATAATCCGCAAGCGGCTCGGCGGCGGGCTGTCCCTGCGCTTCGACTTGATCGGACTGGTCAGCATCATGGGCGACGATGCCGGAACCCTGCTGGCGCACGCGCCCGGCGGCGAGGCGCCCGACGTGCGCGTGCGCGTGGCAGGCCGCCACAATGAAGAATCGATGATCGACCTGCTGCAGCGTGAGGTCACCGCCCTGTGGACCGGAGGTCCCGCCGGCGGAGGTGGCGTGCGCACAGCCAAGCGCCGGCGCCTGCGGCTGCAATCCTGCCTAGTGCCTCGCGACGCGGCGCCGGCCTCTTTTGTCATGCTGTCCTGATACGGGCGGGGAGCGGAAACATGGGTACGAAAGAAGTGCTGCTGTACGAATTGGCCCACGCCCGCACGGGCGATAAAGGCAACCGCATCAACATCAGCGTCATTGCATACCGGCAGGAGGACTATCCGCTCCTCGCCGCGCAGGTGACCGAGGAACGGGTGGCGGAACGCTTTGCGTACCGGCGCCCCACGCAAGTGAAGCGCTATCTCCTCCCTAGGCTTGGGGCGATGAATTTCGTCATCGACGATGTCCTGGACGGAGGCGTGAATGATTCGCTCAATCTCGACATGCACGGCAAGACCCTGTCCTTCCACTTGTTGGGAATGACCGTGCGGTGCGAATGACCAACTACAAGAATGATATACAAGGAGACCATAATGAAGAGAATCCTGTTGACGGCCGTCACATCGCTGGCCATGTTCATGAGCCCGATCCTGCCCGCCATGGCAAGCAACGCCTATCCGGAACGCCCGGTGCGCGTGGTGGTGCCATTCCCGCCCGGAACGGCCACCGACATGGCCGCCCGCCTCGTTGCGGAACAACTGCAGCGTTCACTGGGCCAGTCCTTCGTGGTGGAGAACAAGCCAGGAGCCGGCGGCAACATCGGCGCAATGGAAGTCGTCCGGGCACAGCCCGATGGCTATACCATCATGTTCGCCTCGAACTCCGCCGCTGCCTCCAATGCGGCCCTCTACAAGCAGATTCCCTACGATCCGACCAAGGATTTCACCCCGATCGCGGGAACCGGAGTCAATACCCTGGTGCTCATGGTCAGGGATGATTTCCCCGCCCGCACGCTGGAAGAATTCCTTGCCTACGCCAAGAAGCACCCTGGAAAACTAAATGCCGGCTACGGCTCGTCCAGCTCCCAGATATGCGCCGCCATGCTGGCCAAGCTCGGCGGCCTGGACATCCTGACGGTGCCATACAAGGGGATCACCCTGGCCGTCAATGATGTCATAGGCGGATCCTTGGATTTCACGTTCGTGGACGTCGGCAATGCCATGGCCCAAGAGGCAGGCGGGCGGCTGCGCTCCATAGCCGTGGCGTCCGCCGACCGCAACAGGCTCATGCCCCACGTCCGGCCCATCGCCGAGATACTGCCCGGCTTCGACATCACGGCATGGTTCGCCATCGTCGGACCAGCCGGGATTCCCAAGAACATCGTCGACAAGCTCTACCATGCCACCGCGCAGGCGCTGCAGGACAAAGGCGTGGTGGAACGCCTGGCCACCGCGGGCGTCACGCCGGCCGTACAGACTCCCGACCAACTGGCCTCGTTTATCGCCTCGGAAGTGGACAAATGGAAGATGCTGGTCAAGGAATCCAACATCCAGCCGCTCTGAATCAGGGGCCCCGCGCAATGACCATGAAAACCATTCTGATCACCGGGGCGAGCCGCGGCATAGGCGCATCGATCGCCCATGCCGCGGCCCGCAGGAATTACCGGGTCGTGGTGAACTTCAACCGCAGCGAAGCGGCGGCCATGCAGGTCGCGTCCGACATCCAGGCAGCCGGCGGGGCCGCGATGGCGATACGGGCCGACGTCAGCCGCCAGGACGAGGTGCAGCGGATGTTCAAGGCGGTCGACGATGCCTACGGGCCGCTGGATATCCTTGTGAACAACGCCGGCATCCTCTCGAACTTCCGGGTGGATCAGGCCGATCCCGCGCAGTTGGACGAAATTTTCCGCAGCAATGTGTACAGCGCCTATTACTGTTCGCGCGAAGCAATAGACCGCATGGCCCTCGATAAAGGGGGCAAGGGCGGCGTGATCGTCAATATGTCTTCGGTCGCGTCGCGACTGGGCGGCCTGGCGGGCGGCTCCGCCTATGCCGCATCCAAGGGCGCCATAGACAGTTTCACGCTGGCGCTGGCCAAGGAAGTAGGCAAGAACGGGATCCGCGTGAATGCGGTGCGGCCGGGCCTGATCGAAACCGACATCCATCAGCTGCATGGCAGCCTGGAGCAGATGCGCAGCATGGCCGAGACGGCCGTGCCGCTGGCGCGCTCCGGCTCCGCGGACGAGGTGGCGAGCGTCGTGCTATGGCTCGCTTCGCAAGAAGCCTCCTATGTGCACGGCACATTCATCGACGTTGCCGGCGGCCGCTGACGAAGGCCGCGGGAGCGGCGGCCGCTTCCGCTCCCAATACGATTTCCGAAGAAACTGGACGAAAGATGAAGAATAAAGCCATCATCACCTGCGCCGTCACGGGCTCGATACACACGCCCAGCATGTCGCCCTACCTGCCCGTCACGCCCGAGGAAATCGCCGACCAGGCGGTGGCCGCAGCCGAGGCGGGCGCGGCCATCTTGCACCTTCATGCGCGCAACCCGGCCGACGGACGCCCCACCCAGGACCCCGAAGCCTTCCGCCCCATCCTGCGCCGCATCAAAGAGCGCAGCGCCGCGGTGCTCAATCTGACGACCGGCGGCAGCCCGCACATGTCCGTGGAAGAACGCATGCGGCCGGCCATGGAATTCAAGCCCGAGGTCGCATCTCTGAACATGGGCTCGATGAACTTCGGCCTGTTTCCCATGCTGGAGCGCTTCACCGTACTGAAGCACGAATGGGAGCGCGCCCACCTGGAAAACAGCCGGGACCTCGTCTTCAAGAATACCTATAAGGACATCGAAACCATACTGAGACGGGGCACGGACAACGGCACCCGCTTCGAATTCGAGTGCTACGACATCAACCACCTTTACAACCTGGCGCACTTCGTCGACCGGAAACTGGCCGAGCCGCCGTTCTTCGTCCAGTCCGTCTTCGGCCTGCTCGGCGGCATCGGCCCGCATCCGGAAGACCTGATGCACATGCGCCGCACCGCCGACCGGCTCTTCGGGGCAGACTATCAATGGTCGATCCTGGGTGCCGGCCGCCACCAGATCAGGCTGGCATCGATCGGCGCGGCCATGGGCGCCCATGTACGGGTGGGCCTGGAAGACTCCTTGTGGTCTGGCCCTGGCCGGCTCGCGGAATCCAACGCCGAGCAAGTGCGACGCATCCGCCGCATCCTGGAAGCCCTGGACATAGACGTCGCCACTCCCGAAGAGGCGCGCAACATCCTGGCCTTGAAGGGCGCGGCCGGGGCCGTGTTCTAGGAGAGCGTCCGCAACGGCGGCAGCAGCCGGGGAAGAAAGGGCGCTGCTGTCCGAAGGAACGGATTTCGGCTCCGTCCGGGCGCGCTATACTGAAACGGAGCTCGGCCGCGGCGCCGGCGCTACCCTACGTCCCCTAATAGAATAGATCGTCTCGGCGCCTCTTATGTGGATGCAAAAAGAAATATGGCTGGCAGCCCGGCCTCGGGGCTTCCATCTGGTCACCGATGAAATCCTGCGCCAGTGCCCGGAGCTGCGGTCCATGCGCGTCGGGCTGCTGCATGTGTTCATTCAGCACACCTCCGCCTCGCTGACCATCAACGAAAACGCGGACCCCGGCGTGCGCCGCGATTTCGAGCGATATTTCAACCGCATCGCGCCGGAAAGCGCCGACTATTTCGAGCACATCCAGGAAGGGCCCGACGACATGCCCGCCCATCTGAAGGCCAGCCTGCTTGGCAACAGCTTGTGCATTCCGGTCACGGACGGCCGCCTCAATCTGGGCGTGTGGCAAGGCATATATCTGTGCGAGCATCGCGACCATGCCGGTAGACGAAAGCTGGTGGTGACCGCCCAGGGCGACTGAGGCGGGTTTCTGCGGCCGCGGCATGCGCAAGGCACAGGCCGGCCGCGGCCAGCTGCTTGGCGCGCCAGGGATGCGCGGGTGCTGATTGATTACATCCGGAAAAACAGCGCCCCACGCTTCGGGGCACGGCGTTTGCTGGCCAAAGTCTCCCTGGAGACAAAGGAGCACGATATGTCAGCAAAGAAAACTTCGCCGTCTATCGCCAATTGGCCGGAAGATGCGCAAGAGGCGGCGCAGCTCGTTGTGGATCAGTACGGAGAGCCGGACGAGGTGACGGATACGCAGGTCACCTGGCATCGCCCCGGCCCCTGGAAACGCATCACGGCCTTCCGCAAAGTCCATGAGCATAATTTCCCCGCGCCCCATTATGATTCCGTGGAATCCGTGATCGATTACCGCTTTCCCGCGGATCTGGCCAGCGAGTTGTGCAGTTTCGACGGCAGTGTAGTCATCAACCGCACCGCGGGGGAGGTGTCCGCGCGCTGCCATGACGAGCAGGCCAACTTCCTCGCCTTGAATCTGATGCACGACATCGCCACCAAGATAAAAACCGTTGACCAGGCGCGCGACTACTACGCCAAGGAATTCGCCGACTACCGGCGCAAGAAGCCTACGCCCTATATGGAAAAGCTGAGGTTTTCGCCTGGTGACGGCGATACCGCGGACCCCGATAGACGCCTATTGTCCGACGAGGATTTGCGCAAGGCGGTGGAAGAAGGAAAACACGCCTCGCCTCGCTAGCGCCCGTCACCGCTAAAAGGGCATGCGCATGAGTACGCGGAGTTGTCCAATCCAGGCGCGAAGCGCCGTCGTGGCGGGCCGCGACGAGCATACGGAACGCGAAGGAGCGGGCGCTACGGCCGAGGAGCACAACAATATGAAAGACATAGCAGCGGTCGCTGAATTCATGCGGACCAGATCTTTGCTGCTGGTGACCGCCGAATCCTGTACTGCGGGGCTGATAGCCGCGACGCTCGCGGATGTTCCCGGGGCGGGGCAGTCGCTGGATTGCGCCTTCGTAGTTTATTCGCCCTATGCGAAAGAACATTGCCTGCGCGTCAAGCCGGAAACGATCGAGCGCTATAGCCTGACCAGCGAAGAAGTCGCGCGGGAAATGGCGGTGGGAGCGCTCGGTCGCAGCCGCGCCAATGTGGCGGTGTCCAATACCGGCGTGGCCGACGATACGGACAAGAACGTTCCACCGGGCACGCAGTGTTTCGCCTGGGCTTTCTCGCTGGACGAAGCCGCCGGCGGCGAGCCGGTCGTTTTCAGCGAAACGCGGCGTTTTGCGGGCAATCGCAATGAAATCCGCGAAGCCAGCGCCAGATACGCATTGCAGCGGCTGCCCGACCTGTACGAAGAGGCCCGCGGTCAATCCGCGAGCAGCACGTAGACGCCCTGAGTCAAATACACCACGCCGATTATCATCACCAGCCCCTGGGTCCAGCGGCGGAACTGGGTGTCGGTAAGCCTTTCCAATACGAATTTGCTCAGGCTGGTGCCGGCGATGGCCATGAAGACCGCCATGCCCATCACTATGGCTTCCACCTCGCCGGAAGTGCTTGCCATGCGGGTGAAATAAATCAGTTTGGCGAAGTGGGAAACAGTCTGGCAAGCCGCTTTGGTGGCGACGACCGACCGGCGGTCCATATCGCTGCGGACGAAGAAAACATCCAGCAAGGGGCCGGATACGCCGGCGATGAACTGCATGGAGGTATTCAGGAAGCCGCAGGCTTCCGAACCGAAGCGGCTGGTCGCCTGGGGAACGAACTTCGCCGGAATCAGGACAGCCAGGAAAGGAATGACGCCCAGCGTGAGCAGGACCAGGGCGCGATCGGGGACAAAACCGATAAAAGAAAAAAGCAGGCCCGCCACGAGCAGTCCCGCGACATAGCGAAAAAAAATCGAGAAATCGATATTGCGGCGCCACAACAAAGCGCGCCACCCATTGGACGTCATTTGAGCCGTACCGTGCAGCACCATGGCCGTCGATACCGGCACCACGGCTATCAATACGCCCATCAGCACCATGCCGCCGGCCATGCCGAATACGCCGGACAGGAAAGAGGTGCCCAAAACAGATACTGCCAATAAAGCGAGAAGGCCTGTTTGCACGTTGCGAGGACGCTGTAGAGAAGGGAATCGGAGAGAAGGCATGATTATAGGCCCGCGGCGCCATGCCGGTCCTTCCGTCCCGCCTACTCCGGCCCGGGCGGCGGGCGGCCTATCCGCGGGAGTGGCTTCCGCGCCACGCATGACCCGGCATCGAGGGAAACAACACGGTCGTTGATCATCGTCAATACGGTAATAGAATAACCATGTTCTTATTGTGGTAATACTTCACGCAAGGGAATCATCATGCACAAATCACTGACCGCCGCTCTCTGTACCGCCTTGGCGCTGGCCACCCCGGCTTTCGCCGCCGAGCCTGATTCAGCCGAATTGCGCGCCACCGCCGCCCGGCTCTTCCAGCCCATACCTGAAATGCAGGTCCTTGTGGAGAAGAAGGGTTTCACCCCCGATCAGATCGAACTGGGCAAATGGCTGTTCTTCGAACCTCGGCTGTCGAAGAGCCATATCATCAGCTGCAACACCTGCCATAGCGTAGGCACCGGTGGTTCAGACAACATTCCCACTTCCATCGGCCACGGCTGGCAAAGCGGGCCGCGCAACTCGCCGACGGTGTTGAACGCGGTATTCAATATTGCGCAGTTCTGGGACGGCCGCGCCGCCGACTTGAAGGAACAGGCCAAAGGCCCGGTGCAGGCCAGCGTCGAAATGAACGCCACGCCGCAGCACGTCGAGGATACTCTACGCAGCATTCCGGAATACGTGGAATTCTTCGCTAAAGCCTTCCCCGGCAAGAAGGACCCGGTCTCTTTCGACAACATGGCCGCCGCCATCGAAGCCTTCGAGACCACCCTGGTGACGCCGAATTCGCGCTTCGACCAATACCTGGCCGGCAAGGATACTCTCAACGGACAAGAGCTCAAAGGGTTGAGCCTGTTCATCAACAAGGGCTGCGTGGCCTGCCACTCTGGCATCAACGTGGGCGGCCAGGGCTACTTCCCGTTCGGCGTCATCAAAAGGCCGGGCGCGGAAATCCTTCCGCCCAACGACAAGGGCCGCTTCACGGTAACCAACACCGCCAGCGACGAATATGTGTTCCGGGCCGGCCCCTTGCGCAATATCGCCCTGACGGCGCCGTATTTCCACAGCGGCGAAGTATGGGATCTGGAGCAGGCGGTGGCCATCATGGGTTCCAGCCAGTTGGGGCATGAACTGAACAGCGAGGAAGTAAAAGCCATCACTCAGTTCCTGCACACACTGACCGGCGAGCAGCCACGCGTGGAGTACCCCATACTGCCTCGCAGCACCGCCGCCACGCCCAAGCCCGCGCAATAGGCTGAACCCGAACGGCGCCCGGTTGGCCAGAGCAGCCGGAGCTACGGAAGACCGCACAGGCCCGCCACCAGGCGGGCCTATTGCTTTCGGCGTTCGATGCTTCAGCGTTCGATGCTATGCCGCCGGCCGGGCATAGACGGGGAAACGCGGCAATTCCCGCTTGTGGGCGCTGCGATGGAAGGTGCGCAATATGATCTGCGCGGCTTGCTCCGACACGTCCTTGCCTTCCAGGAAATCATCGATTTCCCCGTACGTTACGCCGAATGCTTCTTCGTCCGGCTTGAGCGGGGACAGGGATTCCAGGTCCGCCGTGGGGATCTTCATGGCCAGCGACTGCGGCGCGCCCATGGCCAAGGCCAGCGCCCTGACCCTGCGCTTATTCAAGCCTGTAAGCGGCATCAGGTCGGCCGCGCCATCGCCGAACTTGGTAAAAAAGCCCATCAGCGCTTCGGCGGCATGGTCCGTACCCACCACCAGGCCGTTGTGTGCGCCCGCCACCGCATATTGCGCAATCATGCGCTGGCGCGCCTTGATGTTGCCCAGCAGAAAGTCTTGCTGAGCCGCGTCGCGGAACTGCACTTTGCCGTCCAGGAGCGCCTGCAGCATGGCGTCGCTGGCGGGCTTGATATTGACGGTAAGCTGCTTGTCCGGCCGGATGACCCGCAGCGATGCCTGCGCGTCCGGCTCGTCGCGCTGCTCGCCATAAGGCAGGCGCATGGCGATGAAAATGGCTTGGTGCCCGCGACTGCGGGCGAGTTCCACGGCACGCTGGGCCAGGCAGCCGCCCGCCAGCGAGTCCACCCCGCCGCTGATCCCGAGCACCAGGGATTGCATGCCGGCCTCGACGAGATAATCCGCCAAAAATGCGACCCGCCGTTCGATTTCGCTATCCGCGTCGAAGGTCTGGCTGACATGCAGGTCGCGGATGATATCGCGCTGCATTTCACGTTGTTCAGGAGTAAGCACAGTCTGTCCTTCTTGATCCATACGGGTAAGGGATTATGATACGCCAGGTAAAGCCGGGGAAGGCGCCGCAAGGGCGCGCTTTTTTTTCCGGCGTCCAACCCGCCGCGCCCAGCGCAAAGGATAAGCTTCCAGCATGAGTTCCACACCTTCAGCCAATTTTGTCCTGGCCGCAACCTTGACTGTGCAATCCTTGACGGCCATGAGCTTGATGACTTTGCCTGTCGTGGCGCCGACAGTCGCCGAATCCGTGGGGATCTCCACCGCCTACCTGGGCTTGTATATCGCCTTTGCTTACGCCGGCGCCATGACGGCGAGCCTGCTGTCGGGCGGCGCGGTGCGCCGCTACGGCGCCATACGCGCGAGCCAGGCGGGGCTGGTGCTTTGCGCCCTGGGCGTGGCGGCCTGCGCCGTGGAATCGATTTATATGACGGCCCTGGGCGCCGTGCTGATAGGCCTGGGCTATGGGCCCATCACGCCTTCCAGTTCGCATCTTCTGGCAAAGACGACTCCGGCCCATCGCATGTCTTTTGTTTTTTCCGTGAAGCAAACCGGCGTGCCGCTGGGCGGCGTACTGGCCGGCGCGGTAGTCCCCGGGCTGTCCGAAGCCATAGGCTGGCAAGCGGCCTTTTTATGCGTCACCGGGGCCAGCCTGCTGTGCGCGGCCTTGATCCAGCCCTTGTGCGCCAGCCTGGACGCCGACAAGGATCCCAGCCGCCGCCTGTCTTTCGGCGCGGGGCTGATCGGCCCCTTCCGGCTGGTCTTCTCACAACGCAACCTCGCGGTGCTGGGCATCATTTCGTTTTTATTCTCGATGTCGCAGGTATCGCTGACGACTTATCTGGTGACTTTCCTGCATGAAGACCTGAGCATGGGGCTGGTCTTCGCCGGGTTCACGCTGGCTGTGGCGCAGGCCGCAGGGGTCGCCGGCCGCCTGCTTTGCGGATACGGCGCAGACCGCTATCTGGGTTCGATCAACATGCTGGCGCTGCTGGCCCTGTTGACTATCGCTTGCGCCGTGGCGACGCCGCTGCTGCGCTACGCCGACTCGAGCTTTATCATCCTCGCCCTGCTGGCCGTGTTCGGCGTGTGCGCCCTCGGCTGGAACGGCGTTTACCTTGCCGAGGTGGCGCGCCAGGCGCCGCCGGGGCAGGCCAGTGTTGCGACGGGCGGCACGCTGGCCATGACTTTCATGGGCGTGGTGATCGGCCCGCCGCTGTTCGGCGCGGCGGCCAGCCTGCTGGGCAGCTATGGGCTGGCCTTTACATCGCTGGTCATCCCGGCCAGCGTGAGCCTGTGGCTGTTGTGGCGCAACCGCCGCACTTTCCGCGCCTAGAAATTATCCAGCACCGCCCCGGTGCTGGCGGTCGAGGCGTTGAAGGCGAACTTGGCCTGGACGCCGCGTGTATAGCGCGGCGCCGGCGCCTTCCAGGCAGCCCGGCGGGCGGCGATTTCTTCTTCCGGCACGTTCAATTCAAGCAGCAGTTTATGCGCGTCGATCGTGATCGTATCGCCTTCCTGCACCAGGGCGATCGTGCCTCCGACCGCGGCTTCCGGGGCGACGTGGCCCACCACCATGCCCCAGGTCCCGCCGGAAAACCTTCCGTCGGTAATCAAGCCGACCGAATCGCCCAGGCCCGCACCGATGAGCGCGCCGGTAGGCGCCAGCATTTCCGGCATGCCGGGGCCGCCCTTGGGGCCCAGATAACGCAACACCATGACGTCGCCGGCCTTGATCTTGCCGTCGAGGATGGCTTTCAGGGCGGATTGCTCGTCGTCGAATACACGTGCGGGGCCGGTGATGGCGGGGTTCTTCAGCCCGGTGATCTTGGCCACGGCGCCTTCGGGCGACAGATTGCCTTTCAGGATGGCCAGGTGCCCCTGTTTGTACAAGGCCTGCTCTATGGGGAAAATGACCTTCTGGTCGGGGCTGGGCGCATCGGGAATGTCTTGCAGCATCTCGGCCACGGTCTTGCCGGTGATGGTGATGCAGTCGCCGTTGATCAGCCCGGCGTTCAGCAAGATCTTCATGACTTGCGGCACACCGCCGGCCTTGTGGAAGTCCACCGCCAGATAGTGGCCGCTGGGCTTGAGGTCGCAGATGACGGGCACGCGCTGGCGCACTCGCTCGAAGTCGTCGATGGTCCATTCCACGTCCGCCGCATGGGCGATGGCCAGGATGTGCAGCACCGCGTTGGTGGATCCGCCCGTGGCCATGACGACGCTGACGGCGTTTTCTATGGACTTCCGGGTAACGATGTCGCGCGGCTTCAAGTCCATTTCTATGGCCTTGAGCAATACGCGCGCGGACTCCGCCGCCGACTGCGTTTTCTCGTCGTGCACATTGGCCATGGTGGAGGAATAAGGCAGGCTCATGCCCATCGCCTCGAAGGCCGAACTCATGGTGTTGGCGGTGTACATGCCGCCGCAGGACCCCGGCCCCGGTATGGCGTGCAGCTCGATCTGTTTCAGCTCGTGATCGCTCATGCGGCCCGCGGCGTTCTCGCCCACGGCCTCGAAGACGCTGACGATATTCAGGTCCTTGCCGTGCAGGCGGCCGGGCAATATGGTGCCGCCATATACATAGATGGCGGGTACATTGGCGCGCAGCATGCCCATCATGCCGCCCGGCATGTTCTTGTCGCAGCCGCCTATCACCACGACGCCGTCCATCCATTGGCCCTGCACACAGGTTTCGACGCAGTCGGCTATGACTTCGCGCGAGACCAGGGAATATTTCATGCCCTCGGTGCCCATGGCCATGCCGTCCGAAATAGTGGGCGTGCCGAAGACCTGCGCATTGCCGCCGCTTTCTTCGATGGCGGCGATAGCCGCGTCGGCGAGTTTCTGCAGGCCGCTATTGCATGGCGTTATCGTGCTGTGGCCGTTCGCAACGCCCACCATGGGCTTGTTGAAATCTTCTTCCTTATAGCCCAGCGCATAATACATGGACCGGTTCGGCGCGCGCGCGGCCCCTTGGGTGATATTCGCGGAGCGCAGACGTCTGGAGGTAGCCATTCTTCTTTCCTTAGTTCGGGATCAAGCAGCACACGGGCGATACAGGCTGCAGGAACAGGCGCCTGCGCCCTGAGCGCAGTTTAACTCTTTGTTTCCAATCGATGCGCGCGAGGCCGCTCTTTTCAAGCGGACGGCCCGGGCTGACCGGGTTTCGGCGCCCGCCATGGCCCATGCGAGCCCACGTACCTGGAAAAATGGCTGTCGGCGGACAGCGTCCGCAAATGTTGCGGGGTGATGCCGGCCAGGTCGGTGGCCCCCAGCAGGGCGATATTGCGCCGTATTTCCGCACTGAACAGATCCAGCGCATGGTCCACGCCATCGCGCCCGCCTATCGCCGCGGCATAGCCCATGGGACGGCCCACGAACACCAGCCGCGCGCCCAGGGCCAGGGCCTTGAGCACGTCCGACCCGCGCCGGATGCCGCTGTCCAGCATGACGGGAACCGACGGGCAAGCCTCCACGACTTCGGGCAACATGCGCAGGGGCGAGAGCACGCCGTCCAGCTGGCGCCCGCCATGGTTGGAAACGATGATCGCGTCCACGCCGTGATCCACGGCGATGCGGGCGTCTTCGGGGTCCAGGATGCCCTTGACGATCAGTTTGCCGGGCCACAGTTCGCGGATGCGCTTCAGGTGCTCCCAGTTCAGGTGGCCGCGGTCGGAAAAATCCCGCAGCACGTTGCGCGAGATGATGGGTACGCCGCGCGTGGCGTAGTTGTTCTCGAAGTGGGGAATGCCGTGCTTGCACACCGTGCGCAGGAAGGTCCCGATAGTCCATCGCGGGTGGGTCAAGCCATCCAGCATCAGCTTCAAGGTGGGCCGCAAGGGTGTGGAAAAACCGGCCCGGATATTGTTTTCGCGATTGGCCGCCACGGGCGTGTCCACCGTGATGACGAGCTTGCCATAGCCCGCATCCATAACACGCCGGATAAGGGCGTCGATCTGGTCCTGCCGGCCCGGCAAATACGCCTGGAACCAGACATTCCCACCTATTCCGGCGATGTCTTCCAGACGCGTCAGCGACGAACCGCTCATGATCATCGGCAGCTTCCCGCCCGCCGCCGCGCGGGCCAGGACATGATCGCCCCGGTAGGCGGAAATGGCGCTCAGGCCCATGGGCGCGATGCCGAACGGCGACGCATAGGTATCGCCCCACAACTGTACGCTGGTATCGACTTTCCCCACGTCGCGCAGGATGCGCGGCACAAAGGCCAGCTCTTTGAATACCGCCCGGTTATCCTCAAAAGAAAAATTGGTTTCAGCCGCCCCCGATATATATCCGAAAATGGCGCGCGGCAGATATTTCCGCGCTTCCGCCTCGAAATCATCGAGACATAGGATACGGCTCAGGCGCTTTCTGGAATACAGCATCATGGCATGACCAAGGTCGGCAAAGACGAGAGATGAGGGAAGATGGAATTGAAAATGCCCTCGGCCGGCCGAGGGCATTTGCGACAACCGCCGCTTATTTTTCAGACCAAGGGGTGTGGGACCAGAACTCCTTGAACATTTTTTCGTTGGCTTCCAGTTCCGCCTTGTATTCGGCGGGAGCGAGATAGCGTATCGGCGCGAACATTTTCTTGGCCTGCTCGCGGAACTCCGGGTCGTTCACCGCCTGCTCCACCGCCTTGACGAGTTTTTCGCGGACATCCGCCGGCAGGCCTTTGGGCGCTCCGATGCCGCGCAGCGAAGCCATGATGATGTCGTAGCCCTGTTCCTTGAACGTCGGCAGGTCCGGGGCGATGTCGGAGCGGCCCTCCGCCATCACGCCCAGGTCGACCAGGGGCGAACCGCCCTTGATGTAGGACATGACCTCGCCGATGTTCATGGCGGCCATCATGATTTCGCCGCTGGAAATGGCGGAGCGCACTTCGCCGGCGCCCTTGTAGGGCACATGGGTCATTTTGGTGCCGGTCGCTTTTTCGAACAACAGCATGGCCAGGTGATCGTCCGAACCTATGCCGGTAGTGCCCACCGTGACCTTGCCCGGATTGGCCTTGGCATATTCCGCCAGATCCTTCAGCGTCTTGATGTTGCTTTTGGCATTGACGGCAAAGCTGTCCGGGTCGTCGATCAAATTGCCGATCAGGTCGAAGTCCGTCCAGTGGTACTTGGCTTCGCGCTCGATCGGGATGGTGATGAGGTTGGGCGTGTTGAGAAAGCCTATGGTGTAGCCGTCCGGCTTGGCGCGGGCGATTTCGCCAAAGCCAATGGCGCCGCCGGCGCCGGGCCTGTTCAGCACGACGATGCGCGCATTGTTGCCCAGGTATTTTTCAATGAAGGGCGCCAGGGCGCGCGCCACCAGGTCCGTGCCGCCGCCCGGGCCGTAAGACACCACCATATTGATGGGATGCTCGGGGTAGACGGCCTGGGCGGGAGCCGCCAGCGTCATGGACGCCGCGGCGGCGGCCATGCCCAGGGCGGCCAGCTTGCGCGTGAAGAATTTACGGGAAAAAATCGTGCTCATTGAAGGGTCTCCTATCTATCCGTTGGATCGATGACTGCTGACGGCCGGCTGCCTGCCGGCCATGGCGCCGTTGCACCGTGGGCTGTGGAATCAGGCCGCTTTCGCCTTGTTGTAGCGTTCGGTGAAACGGGGTAGAACTTGCGGGTTGATGATGCGCGGCGCCGGCTCGCCGGCGCAGATCGCCAGGATCTGCCGGGCGGCGATGGTTGCGACATTTCTTCTGCCTTCGTGCGATACGCCCGCCGTGTGGTAAGTGGGTACGACATTGGGCAGGCCGAGCAAGGGGTGGTCGGCCGGCGGGGGCTCCACATCCCAGACATCGAGCCCTGCGCCCCCGAGTTGGCCGCTGGCCAGCGCGTCGTATAAGTCTTTTTCGTTGTGTATGCCGCCGCGAGCGGTCGATACGAATATTGCGCCGCGCTTCATCTTTCCATAAGCGCCCGCGTTGAACATATTGCGCGTTTCCTGCGTGCGCGGGCAATGCAGCGAGACGATATCGCTGGCCCGCAGCAATTCGTTCAGAGTCACGCCTTGTGCGCCGCGTTCCTGGAAGGTTGCCGGATCCAGATAGGGATCATAAGCCAGCACACGCATGCCGAAGGCCTTGCCCAGTTGGGCCGTGCGAGTGCCGATATGGCCGAGGCCCACCAGGCCCAGGGTCTTGCCGTTCAGCTCGTGGCCCATCAAATCTTCGCGCGTGCAGCTTAGCCCCTGCTTGAGCATATGCGCCGATTCGCCGAAGCGGCGCGACACGGCGATCATCAATCCTATGGCGTGCTCGGCCACGGAATTCGCATTGCCGCCCGCCTGATTGACCACCAGGATGCCTGCGTCGGTGCAGGCCTGGACGTCCACCGTGTCGTAGCCCGCGCCCGAGGTCGACACGCACAGCAGGCGGGGGCAGCGCTGGATGAGTTCCGCGGTGACCAGCCAAGTGGCGGGGACTTCATCCTTCGCCGCCGAGATATGGTAGATATCCGCGTTCGCCAGTTTGGGCCAGTTGGCTGTTTCCGGCTCCTCGATGTCCAGCACGTCCAGGTCCACACCCGGCTGGGCCTTCAATAATTGATCGAAGCTGGGGTCTATCCACAGGCTGAGCCTGATTACTCGCATGATGATTAAGCCGCATGATGGTTTGAAGAGGTGCGAATATTCTAATCAGGCGGGCGTCGAACAAGACCAATTATTTTTCGTTTGAACCTTAAAAATATTTAGTTTTGTGGGTAGCTGAAGTTCATGGACAGGCGATTCCATCGGATGCCAAGAACCCCAGGCGGACCGCAGCGCACCCAAGCTTCCGCCCGCTAGGTGAACGCCGCCTCGGCATGCCGCACCAGGGCGTCCGCAATAGCCGTCCTCGGCCCTTGCAGCCCCCAGATCATGCCTATGCGCCGTATGGGGGTGCGCTGGGGCATGGCGATCTTGATGATATCGCTGGCCTGACCGCCTATGGACAGGGAGTCGGGCACGAGCGCGACCCCCAGCCCTCGTTCCACTAGGGAAACAATGGTCAGCAGGCTGTCGACCTCCAGGCGCTGCCTGGGCAGGATGCGGTTGTCTTTCAGGTAGCGATCTACCAGCTTGCCGCTGAAAGAAGCGCGGTCATAACGGATGAAGGGCTCATTGAGCAATAAGTCGTGGGCGTCGCGGCCGGCCAGGTCCGGGTGGGCGATGACGGTCAGCGTCTCTTCATGCAGGGTGCGCCAGCCGCAATTTTTTTGTATGGCGAAAGGCGGCTCGATGACGATGGCGGCATCCAGCCGCCCTTCATGTACATAACGGCATAAATCGCCCGATATGCCGAAGCGTATGTAGACGGGCAGCGTGGGGTAGCTGCGGCAGAAGCGCTCCATCAGCACCGGCAGGTAAGTCGTCAAGGCGGAAGGAAAGACCCCCACCTTCAGCTCGCCGGCCAGCAGCCCGGTGCTGGCGACGGCCTGCAAGTCGCGCGCTTGCTGGATCAGGCTTCTGGATTGTTCATAAATCCGCATGCCCGCCTCGGTGGGCTTGACCGTATGCCCGGAACGCTGGATCAGTACCGCCGCCAATTCGCCTTCCAGGCTCCGTATGCGGGCGGCGACGGCGCCCGCGGTAATGCCCAGCCGCCGCGCCGCCTCCGCCATGGAACGGTACTCGACGACCTTGACGAAGCTTTCCAGGTATTCAATATTCATTCGGATACGGATGGTGGGCGAATTCGGCCGGACCGCCTGGCCGGATATGGCCATGGCTATGACTGTTGGGGCTGGGGCCGCGGCTACGGCTACTACGGCTGCGGCCCGGGATGCCGGCGCGGTCCGACGGGAGGCGGACCATCAATGCGCAGTTTACCCGCCCCTGCCCTCTTCCAGGCCTGAAGATGCTTGGAGCGAAAGTGGGTCGGCCGGCCGAGCCGATGGGCCGATTCAGCCGAAGAAGCCGAATGGGCGGATGGACCAGAGGGGCGAATGGGTGCCAACCCCCAGAGGGGATGTCAGATTTTTTGCGTTCAGGCGGTGAGCGGAGAATCCTCGCAGCGGCGAAGCCAACGAAAAAATCTTCCCGGGCCGCCGCTGCTCGGCATAATATGCGCTGGTTCACCCATCAAGCCGAAGGACGCAGCATGAGCTCCTCCAAGACCGTACTCATTACCGGCGCCAGCCGCGGCATAGGGGCCGCGACCGCCCTATTGGCCGCGCGCGACGGCTTCGATGTCGCCATCAATTTTGTGAAGGACGGCGATGCGGCGCAAGGCATCGTCGAAGCGGTGCGCCGGCAAGGCCGCAAGGCGGTGGCCTTGCAGGGCGACGTCGGCCGGCCCGCCGACATCCCCCGCCTTTTCGACGAGGCGGAAAAAGCGCTCGGCCCGCTGACGGCTTTGGTGAACAACACAGGCATCACCGGCCCCATCGGGCCGTTTTCCCAGACCACCGACGAAACCATTGAACGCGTCTTCCAGGTGAATGTCTTTGGCGCCATGCAATGTGCGCGGGCCGCCCTGGCCTGCTTCCAGCGCAACGGCGGCGGCGTCATCGTCAATGTGTCGTCGGTCGCGGCGCGCACCGGCAGCCCCGGCGAATATGTGCATTACGCGGCCAGCAAAGCGGCGCTCGACGCCTTCACCATCGGCCTGGCGCGCGAAGTGGCGCAAGCCGGCGTCAGAGTATGCGGCCTTGCGCCCGGGTCGACCCTGACGGACATCCATGCCACTGCCGGCGAGCCCGGCCGCCCTCAACGGGTAGCGCCCAAGATACCGATGGGCCGCCTGGGCCAACCCGAAGAAATCGCCGAAGCCATCGTCTGGCTGCTGTCGCCCGCGGCCTCTTACATGACGGGAACTGTCGTGCAATGTACGGGAGGGTTGTAGCGTGGCCCCGGAACCGGCGCCTTAAGGTGCGCCCAAGGTGTACCGGACGCTGTATTCTTCACGATAGAGCGTTTCGCCCCACAATAGCGGTGTTCCTTGCGCATCCAGCCAAAGATAGGTGCGCACCAGCACCGGCCGCCCGCGGCCCGTCTTGAGATAGTCCGCAATCGGCGCGGGCGGAAGTGCGACGCGGATGCTGTTCACATATTTGCTGACGCTGATGCCCACATGTTGGGCCAATATATCTTGCACGGCATGGCTGGACAGCATGTCCTGCGTGATCTGCACGGCGATCAAGGCGGGCAGGTAGCGCAGTTCAAATGCGATCGGCGCCCCATCCAGCAGGCGCAAGCGCTGCAGCTTGAAAACCGGCTCCCCGGCACGCAGACGCAAGTTCTGCCGTACCTGATCGTCCACAGTCGCCTTGGCAAAGCTGATCACCTGAAATTCCAGCCCCTTCCCGCTGGAAAAAACATCTTGCTCGAAATAGCCCAGCCGATGAGTATCGAGCGTCGTGCTCAGATTGGGGCGCGCCACAAAGCTGCCGATTCCGCGACGCCGCTCTACCAGGCCTTCGTAGACCAATTGCTGTAAGGCATGGACGACGGTAGAACGCGTCGTGCCGTAGCGCTTGGCCAAGTCGGTTTCCGAAGGCAGCAAATCACCCGGGCCATAGGCGCCTTGTGCAATCGCATCCCGGATTGCGTTGCGGATTTTCAGATAAATGGGAGTCGAAGCCTTGGATGTTCTGGTTCTAGGCAGCGCTTTCACGTAATCAACCGATATGTAGTACACCCGCGATTATATAGTCAACCACGATTCTGCAAGTACCTTCCATACTGGAACCATCTACTCAATTGCATGTTGACTAGTCAACTATGCTTGATTAAAGTTCCTCTACTGCGCATCTCATGACTCTGCTTACCGGATATCGCGGGTGCTGAATTTCAGCACGCGGCAAGAAGCAGCGGATGATGTCTGCGGTCTCGTAGCAAATCCGATATAAAGACGAGGAGACAACGATGATCAAACCGATAGCGCGCGCCAGCGCACTTCTGGCAACACTGCTTGTCGCATTGAGCCCCGCCGCCGGGGCGCAGAGCTTTCCCACTCGCCCCGTTACGCTGGTCGTGCCATTTCCTCCCGGCGCGGCAACCGACATGGTGGCGCGCAGCCTTGCCGACCAATTGGCCGCCAAATGGAAGCAATCCGTTGTGGTGGAAAATCGCGCCGGGGCCACCGGCAGCATTGGGGCCAGCTATGTCGCCCGCTCTGCGCCCGACGGGTATACCCTGCTGGTGGCGACCAGCAGCAGCCATGTCATGGGCCCCAACATGGTCAAGCAACGGCAATGGGATCCCGTGAAGGATTTCGCCCCCATCACCCTTTTGACCTGGGCGCCGAATGTACTGGAGGTCCATCCTTCGATTCCTGCCAAAACCGTGCCGGAACTCATCGCCCTGCTGAAAAAGGAACCGGGAAAATATACCTTCGCCTCGTCCGGGACCGGCAGCTCCATCCATCTGGCCGGGGAGATGTTCAAGAAGCAGGCGGGTGTGGAGATGGTTCATGTGCCCTACAAAGGGGCTTCGCCAGCCGTCATGGACTTGCTGGGCGGGCAAGTGGACATCATGTTCGATACGGTGGCCTTGTCGCTGCCTCATATCAAGGCCGGGAAATTGCGCCCGCTCGCCGTAACCACCCTGGAACGCTCATCGGCTCTTCCCGACATTCCGACGATGCGGCAGGCCGGCCTACCCGACTATGATATGTCGGCCTGGATCGGACTGCTTGCCCCGGCCGGCACGCCGCCCGAGGTTCTTGACAAAATCGGCCGCGACGCCCGCGAGATCATTTCCGCACCGGATATGAAAAAACGGTTCTCCGCTGCCGGCATGGAATCCGCCCCCAGCTCCAGCGAAGACTTCGGCGCCCGCATACGCAAAGAACTGGATGGCTATGGCCAGTTGATTCGCGACGCCGGCATCCAAGCCAATTGACCAGCGCCGCGTTATTCGCCGCTCGCGTCATTCACGAGGAGGAACAGCCTTGGCAACGGTTCACCAGCGCAACGCTGAGGGCGCTACGCGCTGGCTTGGCGAACGAGCGCTCGATATCCATTACGGCGACTTGCCTCCAGGCCCGCAGCGCATCGTGAAGCACTGCATTATCGATTGGTATGCCGTGACCCTGGCCGCGATCGGCGAACCGGGCTTGCGGCCGCTGATCCAGGATGCCGAGGAGGAAGGCGGCCATCCCCGGGCCACCGCCGCCGGCATGAGCGCAAAGACAGGCCTTTATACTGCCGCGCTGCTCAATGGCACGACATCGCACGTGCTCGACTATGACGATGTCAATCTTGCCATTACCGGCCACCCGACAGCAGTGATCTATTCCGCGCTGCTGCCCCTGGCGGAGTCCCGCCATGCCGATGGCCGCGCCTTGCTGAGCGCATTCGCCGCGGGCTACGAAACAGCTTGCCGCGTGGGCCGCTGGTTGGGCGACGCGCACTACGAACATGGATATCACGCCACTTCTAGCGTAGGCGCCGTGGCGGCCGCCGCCGCTTGCGCGAACTTGATGGGCTTGAGCATCGATCAAACCGCTTGCGCCCTCGGCCTTGCCGCTACACAGGCGGCAGGCCTCAAGGCACAGTTCGGCACCATGGCCAAACCTCTACATGCAGGGTTGGCGGCGCGCAATGGCCTGATGTCCGCCTGCTTGGCGGCTCGAGGCTATGAAGGCGGGCGGGCGACACTGGAGGCCGCGCAGGGCTACGCCCAGGTCTTGAGCCCTATGCCGGACTGGGTTGCGGCCACGGCCCAGCCGCCGGGACACTGGCACCTGCAAAATCGATTATTCAAGTATCACGCCGCCTGTTACGGCACGAATGCAGGAATAGAGTGCGCCCGCGAGCTCCGGGCCGAGGGCGTCGAACCCGACCAGATCGCCGCCATCACCGTGCTGACCCACCCCAGTACACGCAATATGTGCCATCTTCCCATGCCGCGCACCGCCGCCGAAGCCCGGTTCAGCCTGCGCCTGAATATCGCTTTCGCCTTGCAGGGCATCGATACGGGCGATATCGCCGCCTATACCGACGCGCGCCTGAACGATGCGGCGATCGTCGCCCTGCGCGACATGATCAAAACCGAATTCTCGGAGGCATTGGGACGGATGGAGGCTGAAGTCATCATCGAATTGCGGGATGGCGCCGCGCATCGCCGGCGGAAGGATGCGAGCGTACCCGCAGCCGATATCGATGCGGAACAGGCCCGGATTTGCGGGAAATACCGCACTTTGGCCGTGCCCGTCCTGGGCGCCCATGGCGCCGATAGCCTGCTGCAACAGCTGCTCGGCTTGCCCGGCCTTCAGGACACAAGCGTGCTGGCGACGCCCCTGGCCACGCCCGCTTCATGAACATGGCGCCGTACGCCTCCCCCGCAATACATGTAGCGTCCGCTGCCGCCACAGAGGCGCGGTCCATTGAAAGTCAGTGACATCATCAGGAGAAACAATGAACACTATCGAGATCGCCAGAGTCCGTGTCGTGCAAGGTATAGGAGGCTTCTGGGTGAACGACCAACCTGCGATCCAGATGGGCGCCCAGCCCGACGGCTTCTTCTTCAAGGGCGCACCCGTAAGTCCCGGCTTCAGGTCCATCCGCGAGCCGAGCGTCGCCTATTGCATCGTGATCGAATTGACCGACGGGCAGATGGCATTCGGCGATTGCGTGACGGTGTTGAACGCCGGCTATGCAGGGCGCCCCCGGCCCATTCTGGCCGAAAACCTGGGCATCGTACAAGAAGCGCTTTCCAACGCCTATGAAGGCAAGCGGTTCTCGGGCTTCCGGGAAGCGGCGGCACTGCTGGACGAGCTCGATCTGGATAGCGATGTCGCCCGTCCGGTGGCGTTCGGCGTTTCCCAGGCCCTGCTTTCCGCCGCGGCCTTGGCCAATCGCAGCCTGATGGCAAGCGTGCTGACCAAGGAATATGATTTGCCGGGCCACTATGTGGCTCCGGGCTTGGCCGCGTCCTGCGGTGGCAACTGGGAATTGAATGTCGAAAAAGCCATCGTGCGCGGCGTGGACATGTTCCCGCAAGCCGCGATACAGACGCGCGCGCAATGCGAACAACTGCCCGACTATGCTTCCTGGATTGCCAAGCGCCTGGGTGAGCTGGGTGCGCCGGGATACCAGCCAGACCTGCATTTCGACTTCCACTCCGCTCTTGGGCGGATGTTCGACAACGACGAAGACCGCGTCTGCGACTATCTGTCCGACATCGTCGAGCGGGTGGGCTCCCTTCAGGTGTATTTCGAGGATCCCTTCCTGAGCCGGTCCGCTTCCGAGGCGCAAGATCGCATGGCGCGCCTGCGCCTAAGGCTGGATACGCGCGGCCCCAATTGCCGGCTGATCGCCGACGAATGGGTCAACAGCCCGGGGGAAGCCAAAAACTTCGCGGCCGCGCAAGCCGCGCACGCCTTTCAGATCAAGACGCCCGACAATGGTTCCTTGATCAACACGATTTCCGCCATTCAAACCTGCCATGAGCACGGCATACTTTCCTATGTGGGCGGCAGTTGCAACGAGACGGAAATTTCCGTCAAGGCGTCCGTCCATGTAGGCATCGCCTTGAACGCGTGGCGCATGTTCACTCGTCCGGGACTGGGCTTCGACGAAGGGCTGATGGTGGTCACCAACGAGCGCAACCGGACCATGGCGCTGCTGCCGGGGAACTCTTGACGCCGAAATGAAGGCCGCAGCGGCTGGTGGCATGGGCGACCCGCGGCGTGCTGCGGTGGAAGCCTATCTTATATGACGGGAACTGTCGTTCAATGTGCGGGGAGGGTTGTAGCAACCGCCGCCCGCACACCCATCGCCCCTATTTCAATTGCGATACATCGCGGACGGCGCCGCGGTCTGCGGATGTCGCCAGCGCCGCGTAGGCCTTGAGCGCCTGGGATACGACGCGCTGGCGGCCCAGGGGTTTCCAGGCGTCGGCGCCCCGGGCCTGCATGGCCGCGCGGCGGCCGGCGAGCTCTTCGTCGCTGATGGCCAGGCGGATGCTGCGGTTGGGGATATCGATTTCTATGGTATCGCCGTCGTTCACCAGCCCGATATTGCCGCCCTCGGCCGCTTCCGGCGAGGCATGGCCGATGACGAGCCCCGAAGAGCCGCCCGAAAAGCGGCCGTCGGTCAGCAGCGCCGAGCACTTGCCCAGGCCCTTGGACTTGAGGTAGGACGTGGGATACAGCATTTCCTGCATGCCCGGCCCNNTAGAGCATTTCCTGCATGCCCGGCCCGCCCTTGGGGCCTTCATAGCGTATGACCACCACATCGCCCGCCTGCACCTGATCGCCCAGGATGGCGTCAACAGCGTCTTCCTGGCTTTCGTACACCCGCGCCACGCCCGTGAATGTCAGGATGCTTTCGTCGACGCCCGCCGTCTTCACGATGCAGCCGTTCGGCGCCAGGTTGCCATACAGCACGGCCAGGCCGCCGTCCTGCGAATAAGCGTGTTCACGCGATCGGATGCAGCCTTTTTCGCGATCCAGATCCAGACGCTGATAATGCTTGTCCTGGCTGAAGGCGACCTGCGTGCGCACGCCGCCCGGCGCCGCCTTGTAGAATTCCTGCACTTCAGGCGATGCGTGCCCGCTGTTGACATCCCAGGCCTCGATGGCTTTGCCCAGCGTCCCGCTATGGATATTGCCGACCTCCAGATTGAGCAGGCCGGCGCGCGCCAGTTCGCCCAGGATGGCCATGATGCCGCCTGCGCGGTGCACGTCTTCGATGTGGAATTTATCCGTGGCGGGCGCCACCTTGCACAGGCAGGGCACCCGGCGCGAGACGCGGTCGATGTCGGACATGGTGAAGTCCACGCCGGCTTCCTGCGCGGCCGCCAGCAAATGCAACACGGTATTGGTGGACCCGCCCATGGCGACGTCCAGTGTCATGGCGTTCTCGAATGCCGCAAAGCTGGCGATATTGCGAGGCAGCACCGAGGCATCGTCCTGCTCGTAGTAGCGCCGGCACAAGTCCACCACCAGTCTTCCGGCGTTCTCGAACAAGGCCTTGCGCCGGGCATGCGTGGCCACCACGGTGCCGTTGCCAGGCAAGGCGAGGCCCAGCGCCTCCGTCAGGCAATTCATGGAATTCGCCGTGAACATGCCCGAGCAGGAGCCACAGGTGGGACAGGCATTGCGCTCGGCCTCGGCCGCTTCGGCGTCGCTGACATTGGGATCCGCCGCCTTGATCATGGCATCGATCAGGTCCAGCTTCATCAGCACCTTCTGCGTTCCCGGCTCGATGACTTTGCCGGCTTCCATCGGCCCGCCCGATACGAACACCACAGGGATGTTCAGGCGCATGGCGGCCATCAACATGCCCGGGGTGATCTTGTCGCAGTTNNATTCCTTGGCCACGCCGCCGGCCGCTTCGATCTGCCGCGCAACCAGTTGGCCCAGGTCCTTCAAATGGACGTGCCCGGGCACGAACTGGGTGAAGGAATTCACGACGGCGATGATGGGCTTTTCGAAATCGCCATCCTGCATGCCGGTGGCGCGCCAAAGGGCGCGAGCGCCGGCCATGTTGCGGCCATGCGTAGAGGTGCGTGAACGATATTGCGGCATCTGGATCCCGGTGATGATAAGAAGGGCAAAAAAGCTCTATGATAATCGATCGTTTGCACGCCCCCTTCCCACAACCCTCACCCAAACAGGAGTATTCGTGAACCAATCAGCCGCCGCCGGCAAGGACACCACTTCATTGCGCAACGATGTCAGACAGCTCGGCCGAACTCTGGGGGAGGTCATCAGGGAATGCGAGGGCAAGACCATTTACAACGTCATCGAAAAGCTGCGCCGTTCGGCCGTCAAGTTCCGCCGCGAAGGCGACATCAAAGACGCCAGGATGCTGGAAAAGCTGATCGCCAGGCTGGCCGATGAACAGACCACGTCCGTCGCGCGGGCTTTCAGCTATTTTCTGCATCTGTCCAATATCGCGGAAGACCGCGACCAGAACCGGCGCCAGAGGCGTTACGAACTGGAATCGGATGCCCCCATGCGCGGCAGCCTGCAGCATGCGCTCAACCTGCTGCACGAGAAAGGGGTCAGCCAGCGCAAGATCATGCGCTTCCTGGAAAGCGCCTGCATCATGCCCGTGCTGACCGCCCACCCTACGGAGGTACAGCGCAAGAGCACGCTGGATCTGCACCGCGAAATCGCACACCAGCTTTCGCAGAGCGACACCGTGCAGACGCCGTCCGAAAAGCTGTTGCTGCAGCAGAAAATGACCGGCCTGATCGCTACCTTATGGCAGACCCGCATGCTGCGCCGCCAGAAGCTGACCGTACTGGATGAAATCGACAACGCGCTGACCTATTACACCAGCACCTTCCTGACCGCCATACCGCGCTTGTATCAGGATCTGGCCAGCCGCTTGCGCCCGCCCGGCCGTTCGCTGTTCGACATCAGTGCGCGGCCCCTGCCCGCTTTTTTGCGCATGGGCAGCTGGATAGGCGGGGACCGCGACGGCAACCCCAATGTCGATGCCGACACGCTGGAGCAGGCGCTGCTGCGGCAATCCACGCACGTGATGCAGCACTATCTGCAAGAAATCAAGTCGCTGGGCACGGCGGTATCCCTATCCGATACGCTGGGTTCGGCCAGCGCGGAATTGCTGGCCCTGTCGCAAGCCAGCAAGGACGCTTCGGCCCATCGCGTGGACGAGCCTTACCGCCGAGCTTTCATACATATCTATGCGCGCCTGGCCGCCACGGCTCAGCGCCTCACCGGCAAGCAATTGGCGCTGCGCCCCACTTATGAAGCGCCCGCTTATCCCGACCCGCAGGCTTTCCAGAACGATTTGCAGATCATCGCCGATTCGCTGGATGCGCACCACGGCAGCCTGATCGCCCAGTTGCGCCTGGCGGGGCTGCTGCAGGCTGTAAGTATTTTCGGCTTCCATCTGGCCACCGTCGATCTGCGGCAAAGTTCGGACGTGCATGAACGGGTTTTGACCGAACTCTTCAAAGCGGCCGGCGTGCGCTTCAAAGACAAACCGGTGAATTATGCCGCCCTGCCTGAAGACGAGCGCATCGAACTGCTGCGCAGCGAGCTGCGGCAATCCCGTCCGCTGGTATCGCCCTGGATAGACTACAGCGCCGAGACCCAGAAAGAGCTGGCCATACTGCGCATGGCCGCCAACTGTCGCGCCCGCTTCGGCGCCGCCGCCATCAAGCAGTCCATCGTGTCGCATACCGAGACACTGAGCGACCTGCTGGAAGTGCTGGTGCTGCAGCAGGAAACCGGCCTGATCTCCCCCGCCCCGGGCGCGGGCGCCGACAATGGCCTGATGGTCGTGCCGCTGTTCGAAACCATACCCGACCTGATGCGCGGCCCCGAAATCATGGCGTGCTGGCTGGCCCTGCCGGAGGTCGCCGAACGCGTGGCGCGCGCGCAGGACGGCATACAGGAAGTCATGCTGGGCTATTCCGACAGCAACAAGGACGGCGGCTATCTGACTTCCAATTGGGCCTTGTATTGCGCCGAACGGCAGTTGGTCCACGTGTTCAAGAAGCACAAGGTAAGGCTGCGGCTGTTTCATGGCCGCGGGGGGTCGGTGGCGCGCGGCGGCGGCTCCAGTTTCGACGCCATACTGGCCCAGCCGCCGGGCACCGTCAACGGCCAGATCCGCCTGACCGAGCAGGGCGAAGTCATACAGGGCAAGTACAAGGATGCGGAGGTCGGGCGCTGGCATCTCGAAAACTTCGTGGCCGCGACGCTGGAAACCAGTCTGGCGGCCAATTCCTCGGTATCGCAGACGGAAGACGAAAACATGGCACGCTTCGGCGCGGCCCTGGATTTCATGTCGGCCGTGGCCCAGCAAAGCTATCGCAGCCTGGTCTACGAAACGCCGGGCTTCGACGATTACTTTTTCGCGTCCACGCCCATACTGGAGATAGCGGGGCTGAACATCGGCTCGCGGCCCGCGTCGCGCAAGGCCAGCCAACGCATCGAAGACCTGCGCGCCATCCCTTGGGGATTTTCCTGGGCGCAATGCCGCCTGATGCTGACCGGCTGGTATGGCGTGGGCACGGCTTTGCGCACCTATGTGGAGCAAGGCACTGAACGCGGCCCCGCAACGGCGCAGGAACGCCTGGCGCAATTGCAGGAAATGGCCCGGGTCTGGCCCTTCTTCAACACCCTGCTTTCCAATATGGAACAGGTGCTGGCCAAGACCGACCTGGGCATCGCCCGCCGCTATGCCAGCCTGGTGGCCGACAAGGCCTTGCGCGAAGAGATATTCGGCCGCATACAGGCCGAATTCGAACTGACGCTGGACATGTTCCGCCAGGTCACCCAGCACGAACTATTGGCGGAAGCCCAGCTTCTGGGCGCGGCGCTGACCGAGCGCTTCGCCTACATCGACCCCTTGAATCACCTGCAGGTGGAATTGCTGCGGCGCCACCGGAAGGCGGGCCGCAAGGGCGGCCATCAGCGGGACGAGGAAAGCAGCAGCCAGCGCGCCATACACTTGACCATCAACGGCATCGCCGCGGGGCTGCGCAACTCGGGATAAATCGTGCCGGCCGGCGGGCGGACGCGGAAGCGGGAACGGGACAGAGCTTGAAAAAGCTCCGGCCTTGCGGCCGGAGCAAAGTACATCAGGAGACGGAAGCCGGCCTGCAGTCCTTGACCAATATGTTGCTCACGGGCGCCGGCTGGCCCGGAGGGTTGTTGGCGTATTGCTGCACATCCTGCGTCAGCATTTTGCCCGCGACCTGGCCTACCGTGTCGTAATCGAATTTATCCGTCGTCCAGGTATAGCCGTTGCCGCGGAAGGTATTCCCCAGCACATCCGCATTGCTGGCTGTCGATCGCGTGAGGTCCACCGCCTGGTTCTGGTACATGACTTTTGCCGCCAGGGCTTCCTTGCCCTGGAAGGTATATTGCACGCTCATGGGCTGGCTGCCGCCCGGGCCGCAACCGTATTGCACTGTTTTCTGCGACAATTCCTGAGCGTCCCGGGGAGCCGAGCACGCGGCAAGCCCAGCGCACATTATGGCGCCTGTTATTGCTATCAGCTTACGGTTCATGGAAAGTCCTTTAAAGTTCCAGGCGTAGCGCCTGCTCCTGGATTTTTTATACCATCCGCCCAGTGCGGGGCCTGTAAGCGCGCGTTTCACCGGTATCAAATTGACGCATGGCGCCAACGCCTTCCAAGGAAAGAAAATGCCTGCAAGTTTTCCGTACCGTGCGCCTTCAGCGCCATTACAGACAAGAATCGCCGCTTTCCGAGACTTGGCCAAGTTGCAACAAGTATCAACCCTTACCGCTTTTTTTCCGCCTTTTTAGCGGTACGCTCGCCCATATGGCTATTTCTCAACAACACGCCGCGTCCGGGCGCTTTCCGTCGTCCAGAACCTTGCTGTTCGCCGCCGCCGTGGCTTACTTCGCGTTGTGGCTGGCGCTGGCCATCCACCCCTGGGATCGGCCCGCATGGATACTGGAAAACGCCCTCGTGGCCGGCCTCTTCATCCTGCTGTGGGCCGTGCGCCGGCTGTTCCGCTTTTCCAATGTATCGCTGTTGTTGATACTGCTCTTCTTGTCGCTGCACACGGTAGGCTCGCACTACACCTATTCTGAAGTCCCCTACGATGCGTGGTGGCGGGCGCTCACCGGCCATACCTTGAACAGCGTGTTCGGCTGGGAGCGCAATCATTACGACAGGCTGGTGCATTTTTGCTATGGCCTGTTGCTGGCCTACCCCATACGCGAATTCTTCCTTCGCATCGTCGAGGTGCGCGGATTCTGGGCCTATTTCCTGCCCCTGGATTTCACCTTGAGCACTTCGGCCATCTACGAGCTGATCGAATGGGCGGCCGCCGAAATCTTCGGAGGCGATCTGGGCATTCATTACCTGGGTGCGCAAGGCGACATCTGGGACGCCCACAAAGACATGGCCCTGGCCGCGCTGGGGGCGCTGCTGGCCATGGTGTTGACGGCGCTAATCAACCGGGGATTGCAGCGCGACGTGGCGCAAGAATGGTCGGGCAGCATGAAGAAGCCCCACCCCTGACACGCCCGGCGGCTGTGGCCGCAATTGCGCTTGAGCGCGCATGCGCACAGCGCATGCTGGCGGTATGCGCCCCCGGTTCTGTTTATACTGTGCCCCGACCCTCCAACACTCAACAACAGCACGGGATAAGGAAAATGACAGCAGAGAAAGTGGCGCTGGTCACCGGCGCGGGATCGGGCATAGGAAAAAGCATCGCGCTGGCCCTGGCGCGCAACGGCTATTCGCTGGCGCTGGCCGGACGCCGCCCGGAACCCTTGCGCAGCGTCGCCGAAGCGATAGAAGCCTTGGGAAGGCGCGCCCTGGCCGTGCCCACCGACGTCGGCGAGCCCGACTCCGTGGACCAGCTGTTCGCCGAGATAAAGCGGCATTTCGGCCGCCTGGACCTGCTGTTCAACAACGCCGGCATTTTCGCCCGCAGCGTGTCGCTGGAAGAGCTGGACTACCGCGAATGGCAGGCTGCCGTGAATATCAATTTGACGGGCGCCTTTCTATGCACCCAGGGCGCTTTCCGATTGATGAAATCCCAGCAGCCGCGCGGCGGCCGCATCATCAACAACGGCTCCATTTCCGCCCATGCGCCGCGCCCGCACGCCGTATCCTATACCGCCACCAAGCATGCGATCACCGGCCTGACCAAAGCGACCTCGCTGGATGGTCGGCCTTACGACATCGCCTGCGGCCAGATCGATATCGGCAACGCCGCCAGCGAAATGACGGCCGTCATGAGCAAGGGCGTGCTGCAGGCCGACGGCTCCGTGCGGCCCGAACCTGTAATGGATGTCGAGCACGTCGCCCAGGCCGTGGTCTACATGGCCAGCCTGCCGCTGGAAGCCAATGTGCAATTCCTGACGGTCATGGCGACGAAAATGCCTTTCATCGGCCGGGGATAGGCCTGTGGCAGGACCTCGATAAGGCATCGACAGCGACACCTGCTCAAGCTGGGTTCGAGCCATACCGGCCCGATCTGGCCAGGTTCGTAGCCGCCTCGCATGCCTGCCTGAGCAGCGCTGCGTCGCTACCGGTATTGACCAGCTGAAACCCCTGCTGGATTCGCCTTTGGCACATCTGGGCATCCGCGCAGTAGATACCGGTAAATAGACCGCGCTGTGCCGCTTTGCGCCGGATGGTCTCTATGATTTCGGCGATTTCCCCGTCTGGCTCACAGCCCACTCCGCCGCCGAAACTCAGGCTCAAGTCATTCGGGCCAATGTATATTCCGTCGATTCCATCGACAGCCAGTATCTCGTCGAGGTTCTCAACAGCAGACCGGGATTCGATGATGACAAAAACAAGGATTTCTTCATTGGCGTGCGCATAATAGTCAGCCCCGCCATAAAGAATGCCTCGGGGCGGACCGAACGAGCGTGTGCCCCGCGGGGGGTATTTGGACGCCGCGACAATTTCCCGAGCGATATCCGCTGTATCGACTTGTGGGCAGATTACTCCATATGCGCCGGCATCCAGCAAACGCATGACCTCGACCGCGCTGGAACTTCGCGGTCTGGCCAAAGGCGTGGCATCCGTAGTGGACACAGCCTGCAGCATGGTCAATGCCTGCGCATAGCCCATCATGCCGTGCTGCATATCTATCGTGACGGCATCCACGCCGCAGTGAGCGACGATTTCGGCGCTAAAGGAAGAAGGAACGGACAACCACCCATTTATCGCAGTCTCGCCCGCGGAAAGCAGCTCTTTCAAACGGTTCTTTCTCATATGACCTCAATTTGAATCCACAGATAAAACCTTTACTTGCGCAGGCCGATACGCGTCAGCAATGTGCCAATGTTCTCTTTGTCGTGCTTTAACTGCCTGGCAAACGCCTCCGGAGTTGAACCAACAATCTCATAACCAATCGCCTTCTGCGGAGATGAGAATTCGGGATCCTGCAAAACAGCGCGTATTTCAGTCGACAGCTTATTGACAATCCGGGTATCCGTATTCTTGTGTACCAAAAGGCCGGCCCAAACCATATCGTTGAATCCCGGCACGCCGGCTTCCGCCATGGTCGGAACGTCAGGCAACAAGGGAGAACGCTTTGTATCCGCCACCGCCAGCGCCCGCATCTTCCCGGAAGTCACAAGCTTGACGATTGCCGGAAGGTTATTGAACATCAGCGGGACGCGTCCACCGAGGATATCGTTGACGGCATCAGCTCCTCCCTTATAGGGGACATGGACCATTTTCGTTCCTGTGGCGGCAAGGAAGCCCTCTGCCGCCAGGTGCATTGAGTTGCCGACCCCTGCGGACGCATAGCTCAGGCGATCCGGGTGCGCCTTGGCTTCGGCAATCACATCCCCTACCGTTTTGTAAGGTGTGTCGCTACCCACGACCAGCACATTGGGCATTTGATGGGTAATCGTCACAGGCTGAAAATCCCTTTCCGTATCATAGGAGATGTCGGGATAGAGGTAGGGATTGACCACCAGCGTGCCCGCCGTTCCATACAGGATAGTGTAGCCATCGGCAGGCTTTTGGCTTGCCGCAGTAGTGCCAATGCTGCCATTGGCGCCAGGGCGGTTTTCCACCACCACGGGCTGGCCCAGACGCTTGCCCAAAGCCTGCGCCAGCGGGCGGGTAAAGCCGTCGGCTGTACCGCCCGGAGGAAATGGAATGATCAAAGTGATTGGCCGCGAAGGGTAGTCGTCCTGGGCAAGGCTGACGATGGGTACCAATGCGCATGCAAGCGTCGTGGCTGCCGTCATAAGATGCCGACGAAAGATGAAATGCATAATTTTGTCTCCTGATAGTGGTAACACCTCGCCAAGCAAAGCTCCGTGGAGCGCAACCACTCCTTTTCCGGCCTTGCGAAACTCACCTACAACGTATCTGTTCGGATCTGGGAAAGGGATAATTTAGAGCTTTGCGCACACGTTTTCCATAATCGCATGTTCTTATTGTGCACACGTTTGCGTTCAACTACAATAATCAAGGTGATTTAACCTTCCCAGACAGACGACCTTCTAATAATCAGGGCAGGTTCTCGCAACCAATTCGAGACAGTTAATGCATATTGGCTATAGGATTCCCGCGGGCGCTCGGTGCTTGAATTCGAAGCCCCATCGAATACGCTGAATTAGCAAGTACGGAGCCGCGAAAACTGAGGCGTCGTCAAACGGCGGACCAAATGTGCGAGAGGCGCCGGCGCTACAATCAATGCCATGAACATTCGCAACAACGCTGCTGTGGTTACTATAAAAGATATTGCCCGGACACTTGGCTTGGCACATACGACTGTATCCCGGGCCCTCAACCATCACCCCAGAATTAGCGAAGAAACCAAACAAAGAGTGCAAGAAACAGCCAAGCGCCTGGGATATATTGCCAACTCGGGCGCCCGCTCCATGCGTGGCGGCTCCACCAAGCTGGTGGGTTTGATCGTCCCCGATACGCAGAATGAGTTTTACAACGCCGCTGCACGAGCCATGGCCGAGCAATGCGAGAAGCATGGATACCAGTTAATGCTCTGCACATCAGAGGACGATCCAGTTCGCGAAGAACGGCACGTTTTAGCCTTACGCGAGCACAGGGCAGCCGGCGTCCTGATCTCGCCTACGGCCGCTCCCACCGCAGAGACGGCACAGCTGCTCAAAGCCATGCACGCGGTACAGTTCCTGCGGATGCATAAACGGCTCGGCAGGCTTTGTGTCCATGCCGATGACCGCGCGGCCTTGTTCAACTGTACGCAGCACCTGATTTCGCTAGGGCATCAGCATATTGGATTTATCGGGGCAAGCGTCGAACTCAGTACCGGCAGTGAGCGATTTGATGGTTTTCGGACGGCCCTGGCGGTGTCGGGGGTTGAGTTTCTTCCACAGCTTGCGGCATTCGGCCCAGTACGCCCCGAGTTCGGACAGGCGGCCTTTGAGCAAATCTACGCCCAAGAACTGATGCCAACCGCCATTGTGGTATCGAGTTCGCGACTGATGCTGGGTGTCTTGCAGGCCGTTCAACTCAGGGGCTTGGATATCCCTTCCCGACTGTCGTTAGTCGCGTACGGCGATGCGGACTGGTTCAGCGTCAGTCGCCCTCAAATAACAGCCGTGGGCTTACCTATCGACCACATGGGACAGACAGCCACCAGGTTGCTCTTCTCGCGGATCGCGCCACAATTTTCATCCGAGCGTCTCAAGCAGCACCATATTTTCTCCACCGAACTGATTGAGCGAGAGTCAACGTCGAAGCCCCTTAGCGATCCACAACGGCTACCCGGTATTGGTCCGTAAACATCGCGTCAAGTCACCTTCCATTCGCGATTGAAAACCGAGCGGTAAGAAAAGTGGCCGGCCGCATGTACGCTGCTTGCATGCTGGACGAGGTCGCCGCGGCGGTTCCGGTATAGGCGCGTGATTTTCAGACCCGGAGCGCCGGCGTCGGCCAGCAAAGCTTTGGCCGATGCATCATCCAGATGAACCGCGTCGATGATCTGCTCTACGGTGGTAATGCTTTCGCCGAATTGCTCCTCGATGAACGCATGCACGGCTCGGTGCAGGGAACCGCTGAGCCCCTTGACGGACCGGAAAGCCGGGCAGATCCAAATTTCCGTATGCGCAATAGGCACCGTATTGCCCGGCAGGTAGCGGTAGCCGCGCAAGTAAAGCCAGACCTCCCCTTCCGAAGCCCCCAGCAATGCCGCCGTGGCGGCGTCTATACTTTTTGCTTCCTTGTGATCGATCCTGAGCGAGGTTTCGCTGGCGTACTGGTATATGTCGTTGACGGTTCCGAGGTTTTGCTGATAAAGGCTTTGCGGGCTTTTTGCCACGACCGTCGTTCCGACCCTGGGCCGACGCGTCACCACGCCCAGATGCGACAAACGCTTCAACGCTTCGCGCGCAGTGAAACGGCTTATGCCGAACTGCTTGCATAGCTCTTGTTCAGTAGGCAGCAGCCCCCCGACCTCGTATATCCCCGCTTGAATTTCATTGAACAGCGTTTGCGCAATCTGCAAATACTTGGGTTGTTCGATATTGCGTATCGGACTATTCATGTAAGAAGCATCGACAATATATTGTGAAGAACCCTCGGCCTGCCGGCCGGAGCTTCGCCGCCACCACGCAAGGGTGTCGTCTTAGGCGCGCGGTCAGACCACGGATCGAGCAATGAAGTCTTCAATTTCGGCGGCGCTATAGCCGGCTGATTCCAGAATGGAGCGATTATGCTCCCCCATGTCGGGAGCGGGCCTGGCCGGATGGGGCCCCGCGCGCACCGGCGAGGCTATGGTTCGTATGGCCCCGTCTTTGCGCTCCAAAACCAGAACGCGCTCCTGCTCTCGTACAAAACCATTATCCAGAGCCTGCTGGATATTGTAAACGGGCGCGGCCGGCACTTCGCCGGAAAAAATCGCCAGCCACTCCGCGGTCGTCCTGGTTTTCAGCACGCCCTCCAGGTCTTTAGTCAATTCCTTCCTGGACGCCAGCCGATTGGAAAAATTCCTGTATTTTTCCTGGCTCGCCCATTCCGGCCGGCCGAGCTTGTCGCACAGTATCGGCCAGAACTTTTCCTTGTTGCACATGATGAATATCCAGCCGTCCTTCGTTCTATAAAGCTGGCTGGGCGTCAATGACGGATGGCTGGACGCCTCTTCCCTGCCCAGTACCTTGCCCGCATTCAAATACCAGGTGGCGACATAGGCCAGGTTGTGCAGCGCCACGTCGAATAATGAAACGTCGATATCCCGCCCCCTGTCCAGCCTGCGGGCGCTCAGGATGCCGGCCAGCATCGCCATGGCCGCGGTGGTGCCCGTCATGAGGTCGATGATGGACAGGCCCATGCGGGTCGGCGGCCCGTCCGGCTCGCCGGTTACGGATAAATAGCCGGCTTCCGACTGCATCAGGTAATCGTACCCCGGCCATGCCGCGCGCGAGCCCGTTCGGCCATATGCGGAAAGGTGCACACAGACGATGCGCTTGTTGGATGGCTCCAGGCTTGCATAGTCCAGGCCCAGCTTCTTGGGCAGGTCGCCGCGCAGATTATTGAACACCACATCCGCGTCCCGCGACAAGCGATGCAGAATCTGCCGGCCTTCGGGCGCCTTCAGGTCCAGCGTCATGCTCTTTTTGTTGCGGTTGAACGACTGAAAGAACTGGCTGTCATTGTCGCCCAGATAGTAAGGCCCGACATGGCGGCTGATATCGCCGCCTTCCTTGCGGTTTTCAATTTTTATGACCTCCGCCCCCAGGTCGGCCAAGTGCTGGGTGCCGAAAGGGCCCGCGCCATACTGTTCCACGGCGATGATCCTGATGCCCTCCAGCAGGCCGGCCTGCTCCGGCTCATTGGCTTGCGCGGTCATATGCGGTTCCTTTCGATGAGCTGGCGCGCAATGATGATGCGCTGCATCTCGTTCGTGCCTTCGCCTATGGTCAGCAATGGCGCATCACGATAAAGGCGCTCCACGTTATATTCGCGAGAGTAGCCGTATGCGCCGAAGATGCGCATCGCTTCGTGGGCGTTCTCGAAAGCGGCCTCTGTGGCGAAGTACTTGGCCATCCCCGCCTCCATATCGCAGCGTTCGCCCCGGTCGTAAGCGGCGGCGGCCGCATGGACGAGGTGGCGGGCGGCTTCGACCCGGGTGGCCATTTCGCCCAGTTTCAGCTGTATGGCCTGATGCTCGCATATCGGCTTGCCGAAAGTCTTGCGGCTCTGCGAATAAGAAACCGCCTCGTCGAGGGCGGCCTGGGCGACGCCCAGGCCACGCGCCGCCACATTGACCCGGCCGAGCTCCAGCCCGCTAAGCACTTGCTGCAGGCCGCGCCCTTCCACACCCCCTACCAGACAGTCCGCAGGCACTTTGTAGTCATCGAAATTCAGCGCACAAGTGTCGATTCCCCGGTATCCCAGTTTGTCCAGCTTCTTGCTGACAACGAAACCGGGCCCTTTTTCAGCGATGAAAAGACTCATGCCTTTGTGGCGCGGAGATGCGCCGGGGTCGGTCTTGACCAATAGGCCGACGCAGTTGCCGTACAGGCTGTTGGTGATCCACATTTTTGCGCCGTTGATGACATAGACATCGCCGCGGCGCTCCGCGGTGCTGCGTATCGCCTGCAGGTCGGTGCCGCAATCGGGCTCGGTCAGGGCGATACCGCTATGCAGTTCGCCGGTGGCCATGCGCGGCAAGAACCGGCGCTTTTGCTCGGCAGTACCCGAACGCTGTATGGCCGATGCGGTGATGAGGTGCGAATTGATGATGCCCGAGATCGACATCCAGACAGCCGACATGCGCGAAATGATCTTCGCATAAGTGACCGTCGACAAGCCCAGCCCGCCATACTCCTGATCTATCAGGCAGCCAAAAAGCCCCATGCACTTCATTTTCTGAACGATTTCTTCGGGATAGGCATCGTGATATTCCAGATCGTGCACATACGGGCGGACCTCGGATTCCAGAAAACGATCTACCGAGTCCAGAATCAGCGCTTCCTGCTCTTCATCCTGCCTGCGTGGTGTATTTGAAGTCATGATGGGTTCCGTTCTTGCTCGGCCGGAAATCAGTTAATTGGGGGCGCCCGGCGTAGGGGTGCCCGACGTAGGGGCGCCCGGCGTAGGGCCGGCGGCGTATTGCTTGGGCACCAGGAAGGTCCGCTCGAAAGCCATGACCTGCACGCCGGTCTGCTTATAGGCGCGCGTACTGACTGTGACGATGCCTTGTCCAGGCCTGGACTTCGATTCCCGCTTGGCCAGAACGGTGGATTCGGCATAAAGCGTATCCCCGGCGAATACAGGCGCCGTCAGAACGATCTCCTTCCAGCCCAGATTCGCGATCGCCTGGGCGCTGACGTCGTTGACGGTCAGGCCGAGGACGATCGCGAGCGTCAGCCCGCTGTTGACGATAAGGTCGCCGAATTCGCTTTTTTGCGCATGCGCCTTGTCGCAATGCATGGGATGGCTGTTCATCGTGAGCAGCGAAAACTGGATGTTGTCACTCTCTGTAACGGTGCGGCCCGGCCGATGCTCATAGGTATCGCCCAGGGTGAACTCTTCGAAATATCGTCCATAGCGGGCGCGGTAGCGCTGGTCGCCGATTTTTTCCGCAGTGAGCACGAATGTATTTCCTTATTTTTAAATTGTCCATACAATAGTGTAAATCGTACATAGCTTTGAGGACAGTGTCAAAGCTATGCCGAACGCCACAACAAAAATGAGCCAGGAGACCGTAAATGAAGGGTTCCGCCCCTTTCCCGCACTTATTCGAGCCATTGACCGTAGGCCGCAGGACCTTGCGCAACCGGATCGCATTGCCCGCCACGTTGACCAACTATGCCGCAGGGCATCGCGTTACCCCGCGCTGGGTCGACTTCCTGGTTGAACGCGCCAAAGGCGGCACAGGAATGATCATCACGGAAATCATCGCCGTGGACCCCGATGCCCTGGCGCAAGGCGGCATCGTTGCCGGATACGAGGCCGACAATGAAGCGGGCTTCAAAAAAACCGCGGAACTGGTGGGAAACAGCGGCGCCTGCCTGCTCGCGCAGCTCTGGCATCCGGGGCGGCAGCAGCTCTGGTCGCCCGTGGCGTCGCCCAAAGGCGTATCCGACCAGCCCGACGCATTGAGCTGGACCGTACCTCATGTAATGTCGACCGACACAGTGCGCAAAGTCGCCGAGGAATACGTGAACGTAGCGGCGCGCATGCATCGCTGCGGCTTCGCCGGCGTCGAGCTGCATGGCGCGCATGGCTACTTGATCACGCAATTCCTGTCGCCCTGGTCCAATAAACGCACGGACGCCTATGGGGGAACACTGCGGAACCGCACGCGCTTCGTGCAAGAGGTCGCCCAAGGAATACGGCAGCTCTGCGGCACGGACTTCATCATCGGGCTGAAAATGCCGGGCACCGAGGGTATCGCGGGGGGCATCGATCCGGACGAAGCCGCCCGCATCACCGCGGATTTGGCCGCCACGGGGCTGATCGATTACTTCGCCTATAGCCAGGGCAACTTCAGCCTGAGCCTGGAGACCCATGTCCCGGACATGGCGTTCAAACGCGGGCACTTTCTGGACATACACAAGAAAATAAGGCCGGCCGCTGCCGGCATCCCCGTCATGGCGATGGGGCGCATCGCCCTGCCCGACGAGGCCGAAGCGGCCATAGCGGAGGCTTGCTGCGATTTCGTCGGCATGTCGCGGGCCTTGATCGCCGACGCCGCATGGGCCAACAAGGCCGCCGCCGGGAATGCGGCGGATATCCGCGTATCAACCTTCGACAATATCGCCTGGGGGGAAATACACGTCGGCAAGCCGCTGGAAGAGTTCCAGAACCCCCAGCTGGGCAAGCCCGGCGAGGCTCAGGGGGAATTGCCCAAAACGCGGAACCCGCGAAAAGTACTGGTCGCGGGAACAGGGCCCGCGGGTATACAGGCGGCGCTCACCGCGGCGGCGCGAGGCCACCAGGTGACGCTCGCCGGCCAGGGGCCGAACTTGGGCGGAAAACTGCGCATCGAGGCCGGCCTGCCCCATCGCGGCGAATACCTGGGCTTGATTGCGTGGTGGGAACGGCAGTTGAAGCGCCATGGCGTGTCGGTTCATTCCAACACGCCCATACACGACGCCGGCGATGCGCGGCGCTTCGGCGCGGAGGTCGTGATAGTGGCCACTGGCTCTCACCAGCGTCCTCCGGACGGCCTTGACGCGGGCATGTCCGCGCGCGACTGGGCGCAAGACCCCGGCATCAGGGATCGCCGGGGCGCCACCGCGGTGCTCTTCGATAAAGACCATACCGCGGCCACTTATGCGGTGGCCGAAGAACTGGCGGGCAAATACGAGCGGGTATTTCTATTGACCCCGCGCACACATATCGCCCAGAACGTGAATTACTGCAGCGCAATCGGCGTGCATCGCCGGCTATACGAGGCGAACGTCGGTATCGTGACCGCGGCCGAACCCGTCTCGCTGACGGGCCAGGTACTGGAATGGCGCAATGTCTTCACCGAAAGGCGCCAGACTATCGAAGGAGTCGACTTGTTCCTTTGGTCGACGCCCCGCATCGCCGATGACCAGTTGTACGGCCGGCTCCAGGCCGAAGGGGTGGAGGCTCTGCTGGCAGGGGACTGCATGTCGCCGCGCAATGTCTTGTGCGCCGTGCATGAAGGCCACGCCATCGCCCTTTCCTTATAGATCGCAAGCCCTGAAGCGAACGACATCCGAAGCGAAAAAACAGGAGATAGACATGAAACACTTGATCAGCATCGCAGGCGCCGTCGCCTTGACAGTTTCCTCTTTCGCCTTTGCGCAAGGCGTCCCTAAGGATTATCCCAATCGGCCGATAGAAATGGTCGTGGTTTACCCCGCGGGCGGAGGAATGGACGTGACCGCGCGCACGCTCGCGCAGGAATCGGAACGCGTCTTGGGGGATAAATTCCGTGTTCAAAACCGCACCGGCGGAGGCGGCATCGTCGGCCACACATGGCTGGCGAAAAACACCGCGCCCGACGGCTATACCGTGGGCGTCTTGGCCAACCCCTTCCTGGCGCTGGACATCCTTGTGCGCGATGCGCCCTTCAAGGCTGAAGACTTCACGCCTATCGCGGGCATAAACTTCACCCCGGTGCTATGGGTGACCCGCACGGATGGCCCCCTCGGAAAGCTGGACTTTCCCCAGCTCATCGACCATGCCAAGAGCCAGCCATCCGGCCTGAAGATCGCCGTCATTCCCAATAACGTCTTTGATTTCGTGGCCTCCATCGTCGAACGCAACGCCGGCATCAAACTGACGCATGTCCCCTTCCAAGGGGGAAAGCCGGGCGTCACTGCATTGCTCGGCGGCAATGTGGACATAGCGAGCGCCTTCTATGAAGAGGTGGAGCCTTACATCAAGGCCGGCCAGTTGAAGGCCATCGCAGTCAGCGATCAGAAGCGTTTCGCGGCCCTGCCCGATGTTCCCGCCATGGGCGAGCTGGGCATAAAGATCGATGAAGGCGTTTGGGGCGCCAGCCGTTTCGTTACCGTGCCCCCCGCAACGCCACAGGCCATTCAGAAAAAACTGGAGGAAGGCTTTCTGAAAGTGATGAAGGACCCGCAAGCCATCAAAAAATTCCAGGCAGCCGGTATTTCCCTTACACCCACCGACGCCCAGACCACCCGCGATACCTACCAACGATCCATGAAGGTGATCGCCGATTTCCTCGCTCAAAGGAAATAGTCCGATGCTCTTTCTTTGCATGTCCGCCCTGCTGCTCGCCGGACTGGCGGTGTTGGGCGTGGAGTCGCTGAAAATATCGGGGCCGTCGGGGCTGTATCCGCAGGTGCTGATCGGAGCCAGCATGGCATTGCTGGTCTGGAACGGTCTGCAATCCTGGAGAGCGCGCGCCATCAGCGCCAACGACCCCGAGCTCGCCTCGCTGCACACCGGCCCTACGCAAGCGCTGTTCCGCTTCGCGCTCTTTTGCGCCATCTGGCTGCAGTACCCGCTCTTGATGACATGGACGGGATTCATCGCCTCGACCACCATCGTGCTTTACGGCTCAGCCGTCCTTTTCGGCACGGCACGCCCTTGGCTGGCGCTGCTGGGCATCCTGTGCTTTACGGTCGTCTTTTCGGCACTGCTCAAAAGCATCATTTATGTGCCGGTTCCTGAAGCCTGGCCCGATCAGTGGATCAATGCGCTTATATACCGCTTTTAAGGAAGCCTGATGTTCGACGTCCAGTTCCTTGACGCCCTGCAATCCGCCCTTGCGCCGGCAAGCATTCTGTTCTCGGTGCTGGGCATCGTGATCGGCATCATCTTCGGGGCCATACCCGGCCTCACCGCTACGCTGGCGATCGCCCTCTTCGTTCCCATCACCTTCATCATGAGCCCGACGCATGGGCTCATCATGCTTGGCGGGATCTACGCAGGCGCGATTTTCGGCGGCAGCATTTCCGCCATTCTGATCAACGTACCGGGAACGCCCGCGTCCATCATTACCGGCTGGGAGGGCTATGCGATGGCCCGCCGCGGCGATGCGCCTTACGCGCTGGCGCTGGCGGCCGTAAGCTCGGGCGTCGGCGGCGCGCTGTCCGCCATCGCCATGCTGTTCCTGACGCCGGTGCTGGCAAAGCTGGCGCTGTCCTTCGGTCCCCCGGAATTCGTGGCCCTGCTTATATTCAGCCTGGCGATCGTCATCGTCATGCTCGATACGCCCATGCTTCATAACTTGCTGGGCTGCCTGTTGGGCCTGACCCTGGCCAGCATAGGGCAGGACCCGATCAATGGCGAATCCCGCTTTACGTTCGGCATGCCGGATCTCTTGTCCGGCGTGGACCTGCTGGCCGTACTGATCGGCTTTTTCTGCATGACCCAGGCGGTTTTCCTGGCCCGGGAAGCGCTGTCCGAAGAAAAGACCATTGCCATTCATTTCGAAGGGATCACGGGGATATGGCGGGTGCTGAAAACCATGATCTCGTCCTTCTGGACTTATCTGCGCGCGACGGTGGCGGGCATATTCCTGGGCATCATGCCCGCCATCGGCCCGGAATCCACGCCCTTCGTCGCGCACGCCGTAGAGAAAAAATTCTCACGAACGCCGGAAGAGTTCGGGCATGGCTCCACGCAAGGGCTGATTGCGTCCGAAACGTCCATCAGCGCCAATGTGGGCGGATCCTTGATACCTTTGCTGTCGCTCGGCATCCCCGGCAGCGCTGCGGCCGCGGTGTTCATCGGCGCACTGACGCTGCACGGCATGCAGCCCGGGCCATTGCTGTTCGTGGAGCATGGCGCCGAGATGTACACCTTCTTGGTCGCCTTCGTCATCACCAACATCTTCATGGTGTTCGTCGGCCTGTTCGCCATTCGCTACTTCGCCGTGGTGCTCAAAGCCCCGAAGGGGTGGATCGCCGCCTTCGTGGCATTCTTTTCCATCTTCGGCTCTTATGCGGTCAACAGCAGGCTGTTCGATGTCGGCATCATGTTTATCGCTACCGCGTTCACCATACTGCTGCGTTTTTTGCGCATCCCCATTCTGCCCGTGGTGCTGGGCGTGATACTGGGTTCGTTGCTGGAGCAAAACATCGTGGTTTTCTCCATTACCGTCAAGAGCCTGCCCGACCTCATGGCCAGGCCGGTAGCCCTGGCGCTTTTCGCGCTCACGGCCATCATACTAGCCGCTTCGGTGTACAAGCGGCTGCGGGCGCAAAGCACTCGAGCCGCCGCGTCATGATGGCGACAGCCATTGCTGCGGCCATGCCCGCCCTAGCTCGTGCTGCTTGAAGACCGTTTGCGGCCCATACCCCGGATCAACACCCAGAAGCAGCCCAGCATGCTGCCCAGCAAGGCTCCCAGCACGACGATGAGCATGCGCTTGGGCGATTCGCGCGAGGTCGGGTAGGTGGGCGCCAACTGGTATCGATAGCTATACGCCGGCGTAAGCTCGTAGTTTTGCAATGCTTCGAGTTGCTGAAGCTCGTATTGGACCTCATGGTAGCGCGGCGGATATACCAAAGGCTTTTCCCGGAGCGCCTGCAGCTCGGCGTTCAGATAGGTTTCCCCCAGCATGAACAGCCTGTCCACGCCGCGCAGCTCTATAACGGTATTGCCCGGTATGGCGCGGCCCGCCGCATAATCCGTTACGCCCGCCTGCTTGGCGGTATAGAGGGCGGTTTCCACGGTGGCGATCTTGCTTTCGTGCTGGCTGCGGACGCCGTGTTCCATTTCCGCCAGGCTGGCCTTGCGCGCCTGGATTCCCGCCTTCAGGCTATCGCCGAACGCCGCATCGCTTTGCTGCAGCGCCTGCGTGTTGACGTACTCTATATAGCTGCTCAAGCCTTGCTGCGCTTCGTGGGCGTTCTCTGCCGTATACGAGATCTTGTAGTAGGGCACTATCTGGTTTTTCTGCGGCGCGGAGACGGCAAGCGTAGTGCCTGCCATGCGTTCCAACAGGGCGGCCGCCCGCAGGTCGTCCATGCCTTCGGCGCGGTCGAGGAAATCTTTCGTCTTGGATAAAAAGCGCTGTTTATGTATGGGAGTGGCGCTGAGCTCTATGAATTCAGCGAACAGCCTGGAGGCGAATGCCGCCGCATCGACGGATTTTTCTTTTTCCACCAAGGCGAGCACTCGGCGCCGGCCAAGATAGGGAGAAATATCCTCGACCTTCGGGGCGATGACATAAGCAATGGATGTCCATTTCTGCGGCGCGGCGAAGGCGTAGGCCAGCGCAAATAAGGTCACGCAGCCCGCTATCAACAGGATGGCGGTGCGGCCGCGCCACAATAAGTCGAAAATTTCAAATAAATCGATTTCGTCGTTGGGCGACTTGAGTTCCAGACTCGATTGCTCGTGTTTATTCATGCCGGTTACAGATAAAGCCCGATCTAGCCGCTACGCACAGAACGGATCGCTGGCATATCGCGGCGGCTGCAAAGGGCCGTTTGCGGGCCGGCCCTCTGTAAAACTGGGCTGATGTTAAACCGTTTGGTTTTTTTACACAACCAAACGGTTGTTACACAGGCTGCTGCACAAGGCACACTGCAATCATGTCGAAGGTAGATGAAAAGCAGGAATTTGCCACGCGTCTCAAACTGGCCCTGAAGCGGAGCCGCAAAAAGATAGAGACGGCGTCAGAGCTCGCCCTTCAGTTCAACTTGCGCCATCCCAACCAGTCGATTTCCCAGCAAGCCGCCCATAAGTGGCTTTCGGGCAAGTCCCGCCCGACGCGTGACAAAATTGAAACGCTGGCCAAATGGCTGGATGTACCGGTGGAGTGGCTGCGGTATGGAGTCAGTTCCAGCAGACGCGGCTATGCCATGTTCGAACCGGCGCACAGCCTTATCGAGAACCCGGCCACGCTTTCAGCGGACGAGCTGAAACTGCTCACGCAATTGCGCAGCATGCCGGAACATCGCCGCCAGTTGATTCTTGAAATCGCCGAGCAATTTTTCATCGACGGCCATATTTGGCCGTCTGCGTAGCGGCGGCATTGGGGCCGCAGGGGAGCGCGCGGCTTCAGGGCTTGGGCGTATCTTCCAGCTTGTTGATCTTGGTGCCTTCCAGGGACACGCCGGCCATCAACCCCGCGTTGGTCATCACGAAAGCCACCACCGGCTCACGCAAGGTGTTCGTATCGACGGCGCCGTTGGCGCCGACGTTGGCGACCGCCACCGTGGCGTTGACCCCGGCTGTCCAGCCATTGCTTGCCCGGAAGTCATCCAGCGCCTGCTGTGTCATGAACAGCAGAATGATGGCCTTGGACTGCGCGCCCGCCTGGAAGCCGATGGAGCCGCTGGAGGTGCTGTAATAGCCCTGATTGCGCCCATTCACCCGCAAAACTCCATCGCCGTGCTCCGCGCCCACCACGAAGCCGGCGCTCAGGACCCTGGGAAACACCAGAACGCCCTTGGCTTTCGCTACCGTTGAACGCGCGTCTGGCACGACTTCGTACAAACGGGTGAGCGCCGCGTCCGCGCGGGCATCGACATCGGCCCTGCGTTCGGCCACCGTCTGCTTGCCCTGCGGCACCGTCGCGGTGCAGGCCGCAAGCCCGAGGCCCGCAATGGCCACCGAAAGCGCGGCAACGCTCTTGCGGAACAATATAGTCGGCTTTCTTGACATGGCGTTCTCCAGATGGGTCGGGAATAAGGCAAGCACAATCGAAATAATAAACGATGAAGCCGCAATGCCGGCAAACTCTCGCGGGCTTGCCAGCAAATAACGCTCCCGGATCCAGGCGCGATGCGGTTGGAGTGATTGCTTGGTAGAGTCATATAGGACAAACTCGGATGGTGCTTCCTACGTCGAAGACAGACAATCAGGAACCATGAACCTTGAAAATCTCACACAAGAGCTACCTCCTGCCCATCCTAACCGCAGCGGCACTCAGAGTCTAAGCAGAGGGATAAGGCTCATGCGCATGATTGCGTCCAAGCCAGAGTTCGGCTGGCGACTTTCCGATCTTGCCACGGCATGCCAGCAAGACAAAGCCACTGTACATCGCATGTTGACCTGTCTGGTGGAGGAAAGGCTGGTTATGCAACGAACCGGCGACAAGCATTACATTCCGGGCCCCTTGATGTATGAACTAGGCTTCGCACACCCGGCTCGGATGCAATTTCAGCGCCTGGCTGAAGCAGCCGTGTGCAGATTTTCTCGACGCATGGGTGGAATCGGCTTGCTCCTGCTGCGCAGCGGCGCCGAGTACGTTTGTACCGTTCGGACGGGAACCTTGACGTTAGCCGGACTGATGGTGCATCCTGGAACGCGGCGCCCGCTCTTCACATCTGTAGGTGGTATAGCTATTTTGCAAACCTTACCGGAGGATGAAGTTCACGAAATATTGTTGCAAAATGTAGCACAAGAAGTGGCGTTTCGTGGCACCGGCCGTTTGGGTGCATTGCAAAAAATGCGAGAACGCTCTGAACGGCACGGATTTGGCGTGAATCTTGGTGACGTAGTGCCAGGCGTGCATGCTTTCGCCGAACCCGTGCGCGATTCGTCCAACAATGCATTTGCCGCTCTTTGCCTGATGGGGACTGCGGAATTATATGGCGAGGAACGCTTGCCATATGTGCATGAAGAACTCACGGCCGTCGCCGCCGGGCTATCGGACACAGCAAAAACATTGCGTTTATAGATATTGCAGATACCAGGCGGCGGCGCTGGCAAACGCTAAAGTTCAGTTTTGCACCGACTCGCAAACAGGCCCGAGGTTGCGCTCTATGAGTTCGATGACTATGGGGAAGTAGCGGCCGCCGAACCCGTTTATGACTGCGGATTCATAATATCGGTATGACAACCCCGCAAAAGCGGCCGACGTGCCCGTCTGCTGAGCGAGCTCCATCACATAACTTATGTCTTTAAGCGAGTATTCAGGGGGGAAGCCCCCGCTGGGAAATTCGCGTGGCAGCATTGCTTTCATACCGTGATTGCGCAGGACGAAACTATCTCCCGAGCCTTTGGATACCGCCTTTAAAAGCAAGGCCGGGTCCACTCCAGCGCGCTGACCCAACACCATCATTTCCGCCAGCGCAGCCGTGTGTTCAAACACCAAGGCGTTATTGATCAGCTTGACGACTTGGCCGCAACCTACCCCACCGCAATGCGTAATATCAGAACCTATGTACCGAAGCAGTGGCGCTATGCGGTCGAACACCGCATTTTCAGCACCGACCATAATACTAAGTTCGCCTTTTCGCGCTGCGTCGACCGTGCGAGCCACGGGAGCGTCGGCAAAATCGATTCCCATTTCGCCAAGGCGGTCCGCCAGTTTGCGTGCTGTGGCCACCGTGGTCGTACTGAGATCGACAATCACCGCCGGACGCCGACTCGCCGCGGCTAGTCCCTCTGCTCCTAGACATACCGATTCGACGTGTGCGCTACCCGGCAGTGACAGGAATATGATGTCGGCGGCCTCTGCGAGCTCTTTCAAGGAAGCTGTGAACCGAGCTTTGGTACCGTCCAGAATGTCGAAGGTGTTAGCCTTAACATCGTATGCTAGGACGTCAGCGAAGTGCTTGAGAGCCATATTCCTGGACATGGGCCCCCCGATATTGCCGAGTCCGACAAATCCTATGACGGGGGCTATTGATTGATTCATGCATCTGCTCCGAGTGTTATCTGTTTGACAGCTGCTTCCTTCAGATGAATATGCGCGTGTCCCTGGTTCATGATGGTTGCGGCCGCTCATCTGAGCATCGTCAGCCTTTGATGTCCGCCTTCTTGATCAAATCACTCCACTTTCGGGTTTCTTCAGCCTGATATGCGCGCAATTCCTGCGGCGTACCGCCTCCGACTGCTCCCCCTCGCTCTTCTATCCACCGCGTCACTTCAGGTTCGGCCAATATCGAAGAAACATCTGCGCTGACCTTTTGGACAATGTCACCGGGTGTCCCCGCAGGTGCATACATGCCCCACCACGCATGAACCGCGAATCCTTTCAGGTCATCACTGGCTTCCGCTATGGTTGGCACATCGCGCAAGTCAGCGATACGTTTCGGACTAGTAATTCCCAGAAGCGTCGCATTGCCGGCTTTTATATGCGGCAACATCACGGAGCTATTATGGAACAACACCTCATAATGACCAGCCAGCAGGTCCGTCGTCATTTGCGCGCTGGACTTATAAGGAATGCCCTGCATCTGGATGTTGGTCATCTGTTTCAGCAGCTCGGCTGAAAGATGAGGCGTGGTTCCTATGCCAGGATGTCCATAGCGAAGTTTGTCCGGGTTCTTCTTCGCATAATCAATGAGTTCGCGCAAATTTTTTACCGGAACACTAGGATGCACGACGAGCAGATTAGGCATGGTCATTGTCATGGTCACCGGCTCGAAATCCTTCACGGGATCGTACGGAAGGTTGTCCATGATGCTGCTGCCCACTGCCATCGCCCCTATAGTGCTCACCAGTAATGTATAGCCGTCCGGAGCGTGCTTGGCCGCGCGCTCGGCTCCAAGGATTCCTCCCAATCCCGCGACGTTCTCGATTACGACAGGCTGCCCCCATTTCTGGCTCAGCTTGTTGGCGAGCAATCGGCTGATAGCGTCGGGACTGCTGGCGGTTCCAGCTGCAACGATAATCTTTACCGGCTTGTCGGGATACCCCTGCACGCTTGATTGCGCCCCGGCAGCACCCGTGGTAAGTGCCAGAGAAATAATGGCCAGCCTGATTAATTTATTGAACATTTATGTCTCCTGACTGGTTCTAAAGGGAAATAGTATCTTCGCCATTCTCGGCGCTGAGGAATCGCACGATTTCTTCTATCGCCTCAGCCGTGGATGCAGAGTCGGGTTTCTTGGTGATGAAACCCTCCGCCTCGCCTGCAAACCAACGCATTACCAATGCGCCTCCCGTCCGCTTGTAAGCCGCTATGAAACGCTCCAGATGCGCCCGCGGATGCATCAAGTCGCTGTCTCCCTGCAAGCACAGGGCCGGCGGCGTCGCCACCTTGTCGCCACGCTCCAATATGCGCACTGGACTGCCTTCCGACATCGCCTCTTCGTTGCCCCAGAACTTCTCGTGATCCGGCACAACTCGGTCTATACCTGCAGGATAAGGCTTGCCGCCAGACTGCAACTCCAGCGCATAGCGATAGCGTCCCAAAGGATCTATCACTGGCCAGCACATCACGACGCGCGCAACGCTTGCGTCGACATCCGCAGATACCGGGGGGAGGCTCAAGGCGGCATAACGAGGATCATCAGGCCGCATTGCAGCCAGTATGGCCTGATGCCCACCGCTGGACGTGCCCATCAAGCTGACCAATTCCGGTCGGCTTTTCAAGAGAGACGCGTGCGTCTTGAGCCAGCGCACGCCATAGTTGATGTCCATTAGAGATGCGGGATAGGCGGCGTGCGGCGGCATACGAAAATCCAGCGCTGCTACTGCAATGCCCCGCCTCGCCAGAGATTGGTTCAACCCATCCTCATCGAGGCGGCCTCCGCGACACCAGGCCCCTCCATGCACTTCGGCAACCAGTGGAAAAGGACCAGAACCTTGCGGCAGATATAAACGCGCGAGAAGCGGGCCGCTGGCATGCTGCAGATACACTACATCGTCGATCTTGATTTCATAAGTAGCGTGTACTTGATGCTCCAATGCCAGTCTCCTGCTTCTAATTAATATAGGATCGTATGGAATATCACCTTAGCCTCGAAGCCACGCAATTTGAATGGCCGGCTACATTACTTTTTCACAGTGTGAACTTCCAGCGCTATGTGCGCGCTGCTCGCTTCAGGCGCTCGAATCCGTCAAGTTCTAGTCATCAAAAGCTGCGTCGATTTCTTCTACTTGCATGGATGCGTAACTTGCAGCAGCGCCACTGAGTTCCCATACGGACGCACCTGCGCGCACCCTTTCGGCTGCTTCTTCTTCCTTCTGCATCTTGGCTCGAGCCGCCTGTATGACCCACTGGGCTTCATCGCGAGGAACGCAGATCACCGCATCGCCATCAGCTACGATCAAATCGCCTGGCCGAATCTCAACGCCTTCGCAGACGACAGGCGCATTGACAAAGCCATGTCCGCCTTTATCGGGATGTATAGGCCAGATGTGCGTGGACCAGACCGGCATACCGAGCGATCTCACCTGGTCCACGTCACGCACGCAGCCTTGAACGACCACGCCGGCAAGTCCCTTGCCCAATGCATAACGGGTTGCCAGATCGCCCCACTGCGCGCCTGAAAGCTCCGATTGGCACACCACCACCAATATGTCACCCGGCTGAGCGAGATATAGGGCTCTATGCATCATGAGGTTGTCACCGGGCCAGCAGAATGCGGTGACCGCGGGGCCGGCTATCTTGGCTTGTCCCTCCTTTATGGGACGCATGCGCGAACCCAGCAACGCCGTGCGACCCCGCACGCCCATGGCCTCGTGGACATCCGCCACCGTCACATCGCGCGCGCTTTCCACTGTGCCTGCATCTACGCGACGCACCTTCAGATAGACCTTGGAATTGATCATGCTGTAATTTCTCCGTTCTGCACTTGAGGAACGCAATATCTGTCGGCCGCCAGGCGAAAAGTTGTTCGTTTCATCAAGCGCGGCTGATCCAGGCTCATGGGGTCCCGCCGATGCATAGTGCAGCCGTTGTCCCACATCATCAAATCTCCATTGCGTACCTTGTGTCGGTAGACCAGCGACGGATGCCCGCCGGCCTCGAAAAGCAACGGCAGCACCTCCTCGCTTTCCCGCTCGCTCAGCCCGTCGATGGATACCAAAGTCGTCGGATCCGCATATAGTGCTTTGCGCCCTGTTTTCGGATGAGTCAGAACCAGAGAATGATGCGCGTCCGGCAAGCCGAGCATGGCATTGGCTTTGGTCTTGTCTTTCAACTCGAGGGTGTTGAGCAACGCATAGCGCTTGGCATAGCGGAAAGTGCCTGTCCGACCCTCGATAACGCGCTGGATATCTCGGGGAAGCCGCTCCCATGCTCCATATTGATTGGCCCAGTAGATATCGCCTCCGTCCCTGGGAACCTCTGTACCATACAGGATGGCGCCGGTAGCCGGGTGTATCTGGAACGTCTGGTCGGAGTGCCAATCCACATCCTCCCCTCCCGCAAAGCCACCAACGAAACGGCCGTCGGAATATTTGAGCGTGCTGAAGTAGATTATCTGCTCGTGATAAGGCGATTGGATGTCCTTGCGGACCGAAGTGTCACAGGAGCCGAAGTGCTCACTGAAGCGAACCAGCTCGGCTTCTTCCAGCGCCTGACGGCGGAAAATCATGACGGGCGATTGCTGCCAGATATTACGAAGGTGCTCAATGGCGGAGGGGTTGTCGACAATATCCGGTATCGATGTGTGGACTTGAACGACAAAGTCTGTATGCAGTGGGGTGATCTGAATAGTAGTCATATCAATGCCTCCTTCTATCCTTCGAGTTATTGCGCCTCGGACGCAAGCGCCACGGACAAGTGAATGCCGCGCATTTCAGAAACCGGCGCGACCGCGTGAGAGAAATGCGCCGATTCTTGCCAAAGGTAACCGCTATTCAATGATTCATAGCGTGCGCAGCCGATCTGGGCGAGCACCATATCTACCTCATTGCGCATGATTTGCAGAACATGTGCAACGCCGACCCTACCGGCGGCAGCCACCGCATACAGCACCGGCCTTCCAAATAGGCAAGCGTGAGCGCCCAGGCAGCGGGCAATCACGGCATCCGAGCCGCGGCGGATGCCGCTATCCAGGATCAGCTCAATTTGTTCACCCACTGCATCATGGATGGCAGGCAGCGCCTCCAGCGAAGCGGGAGCCGCATCCAATTGCCGGCCACCGTGGTTGGACACGACCAGAGCATTCGCTCCAAGGCGTGCCGCTATACAGGCATCTTCAGGATGTAATATGCCTTTAATCACTAGAGGCCCCTTCCAGGCATCGCGAATGCGGCGTAAATGATTCCAATCGACCATGGGCGCTGGGGTCAGCGTGCCATATAGATCCGCCACCTGTGCGGCGCTGGCCCCCTTGGGAGCATAGGGCTCCCAATTGCGCATCATTGGGACGCCGCCGGTACGCAAGTAACGCAATACCCACCCGGGGTGCTTTAGCGCATCCATCACCACTCCCGGCGTCATGCGGAACGGACGCGAAAACCCATTGCGGCGGTTACGTTCGCGATTAGCATTGACCGGCACGTCGACCGATACCACCAGTACCCCAACATTGGCTCTGATGGCACGACGCACCAAGTCGGCGTTTATGTTTTCATCTGCGGTACAGTACATTTGGAACCAGACATGATCTGGTGCGATGGCCACCGCCTCTTCCAACGCGCAATTACTAGCGCTGGAAAGCAGGAACGGCACATCCGCCTCGCGCGCCGCCGCAGCCTGAATGAGATCTGCGTCAGGACGCCATAGCCCGGCTAGACCAGTGGGCGAGATGCCGATCGGACTGGCATAGGTCCGGCCTAGTAGCTTGACTGTCTGGTCTCGCTGCCCCACGTCGCGCAAATAGCGTGGCAGCAATCGATGCCGGGCGAAGGCTTCGCGATTGCGTTGAAGGCAACGCTCATCATCCACGCCCCCGTCGATGAAGTCGAACGCGATACGGGGCAGGCTGCGTTGGGCGAGCTCGCGCATATCTTCGAGATTGATGGCTTGGTGCGTTTTCATGGCCCAGCAAGGAAGTGGTTTGCTGCCACCATAAGCGCAAACTACTTCCACGCGAAGGGCAATGGCGCCTTTCGTTTCATATGTTGAAAATATGCGCTAGACGGAAGAATCCACCCCGCCGCCCGGCAAGTCGTCGGGCGTGTCGATATCGCTCGTGCATCCTTGGTCGTCGACGTCGATGCGGGTCAGTTGCGCGGCGTGGCGCTTGATGACGGCCTGGAGGCCGGCCTGCGGATCGCATTCCCGCAACTCCGGGCCCAGCACAGCACTGAACGCAACCGGATGGCCCGGGCTTCCCAGGCAATATGGCCGCGCAATGAGCGCGCCCGCCCGCAGACTTTGCACCACCCGCTCGACGGTGGACGGCTGCAGAAAAGGCATATCGCCCAGCATCATCAGCCAGCCCAGCTCCGGCGCGGGGCCGGCGAGCCCGCGGCGTATGGAGGCCCCCATGCCGATATCGGCATCAGCGCAATGCGCGATGTTCACCGGCAGCGCCGCAAGCGCGGCGCGGATGTCGTTGATTCTGTCGCCGCACACCACCGTCACGGCGTCCAGCGAGGCCAGCATCGTCTCGCATACCGCCTGGATGACCAGCCGCCCGTCCGGCAGCGGCTGCAGCAGCTTGCAACGCACGCCGGCGGGGTCGAATCTCGTGCCCCTGCCCGCCGCCAGGACGATGGCGGCTATCTCCATGCCCGCGGGCGCGGGTGGCGCGAAACTTTCAGCACTCATACGCCGGCGGCCTCCAAACGGTTTTTTTCATGGGCGATTTCGTATTGGGCCGGCAAAGCGATTCCGTTCTTGACCGCTATGACTTCCGCCATGATGCTTACCGCGATCTCCGCCGGCGTCTTGCTGCCAATGAAGATGCCGACGGGGCCACGCAGTTTATGCAGCAATTCCGGAGGCTGGTCCAGGTATTCAAGCATGCGCCGCCTGCGGGCGGCATTGTTTTTCCTGGACCCTATCGCTCCGACATAGAAAGCGTCCGTATGCAATGCGGACAGCAGGGCCAGATCGTCCAGCTTGGGATCATGAGTCAGTGCAATGACGCAAGTCCTGGAATCGGGCTTGAATGCATCCACCATGTCGTCCGGCATGCCTGTCAGCACTTGCGCCCCTTCCACGGACCACAGCCGGTTGTATTCTTCCCTGGGGTCGCATACCGTCACCCGGAAGCCATTGAAGATCGCCATGGTCGCCAGGTACTCGGAAAGCTGCCCCGCGCCGATGATGAGCATTCGATAACTGGGTCCGAATATGCTGGCCATCATCGAAGCAGTATAGACGAGCGGCCCAGGCGCCTGAACGGCGGCCAGATTGACGCGGCCATTGTCCAGATTCAATTCCCTTCTGACCAGGCCTCCCCGGCTGGTTGACTCGAGCAACTGGCTCAGTAGTTGCTGATTCGGGTCGAACTCGACGACCAGCTCGACCGTCCCACCGCAAGGCAAGCCGAATCGATGCGCTTCATCGGCTCGCACGCCATACGTCAGCACCTCTGGAGCTTTCTTCTTCTGCAAGCCTCGATATCGTTGAATGAGGTCGTCCTCGATGCAGCCGCCCGACACCGAGCCGACCACGGCGCCGTCGTCGCGCAGCGCCATCAGGGAACCGACGGGCCTGGGGGAGGACCCCCAGGTACGGACGACCGTGACCAGGGCCGCATGACGATGCTCGCGGCGCCATGCGCACAGCGTGCGCAATACGATGAAATCTATGCTGTCCATATCGATGCGTAATTGAATGCGCTTGCCGCACGGCCCGCGTCATCGAAGGCGGGGTGCATGCAGCCCGCTGTCATGCGCTTTCCCTGGCGGAAGGAACATGCGCGTAATACTGGGGGCCTCCCAAGGTTAGGCTCAGGCTGCGCGCCGTCTCCAGCAGCAGCGGCTTCCAGCGCGCCACATTCTCTTCGTGAAAACGTGTTGCGGGACCCGACAGGGCGACCGCGCCTTTGAGCCCTTCGGAATTGAATACCGGCGCAGCCAGAGCCGCGATCTCCGCCTCGCGTTCGCCCATCGAAAAAAATACTTCGGGCGGCGGCGTGGCCGCATCAATTTTCGCGTATTTCAACAGGACGCGGCCGGCTGCCCCTTTCTCCAGGGGAAGGAGCTCGCCCTGCCGCACGTGATCGCGAAGCTCTCTATGCGAGTCGGATCGGTACAGGCACACCCGCATGTCGCCATCCCTGATGAAGAACGAGGCGCCCTCGCCGGTTGCGGCCACCAGCCCGTCCAGGGCCGGCGGCACATGCTGATCCAGGTTCAATGAGGACGTATAGACATGCGCCCAATTGAGCACGCATGCCCCGAGCTGATACTGGCCGTTGGCAAGACGTGTAACGCAGTGGTACTGGATCAGCGTGCCAAGCTGGCGCAGCAAGGTGCTTTTGTAGAGCCCGGTGCGGACCGACAGCTCGTGCAAGGAAACACAAGGCTCCCCCGGCTGAAACGCATTGAGTATGTCGAGGGCGCGCTCTACCGCCGATACGGGAACATTTTTTTCCATACTAGTAATTACCCCTTGTGTGAAGGACTCCCAGCGTGGTATAAATTCTCTCAGTCGTAATGTCGTTCTGTCAAGCAGAATTTAATTTATACCTCTGAAGCACTCTAGGAAGGGAGACCCATGAAAATTTTGAAAGCATTGATTCCATGTCTGGCCTCAGCCTGTGTCGTAGCGGCCGCGCCAAACGTCCACGCCTCCGGCGCGGATAGTTATCCGGACAGGCCCATCAAAATCGTGGCGCCATATGCTCCGGGCGGAGCGACCGACATGTTTGCGCGCACCATCGCCGATGGGCTTCAGAAAGCGTGGGACCAATCCGTGGTGGTCGAAAACAAGCCCGGAGCATCCGGCGTAATCGGCGCGGATAGTGTGTCGCGCGCGCCCGCCGATGGCTATACGATGGTGGTCGGCGCCGTGTCTTTGCATGCGATATTGCCCTCTTTGCTCGAAAATATGCGCCGGGCTCAGGACAATCTGACACCGGTGTCCACCCTGGCCAACCTGCCTTCTTATGTGGTCGTGCCCGCCTCCAGCCCCGCCAAGAATATCGCAGATCTGGTCAAGATGATCCGCGAAGCGCCAGGCAAGTACACCTACGGCTCGGCCGGTCCGGGCACTTCGCAGCATGTGTTCCCAGAGCTCTTCAAACAGAAAGCGGGGCTGGACATCCTGCATGTGCCCTATAAGGGCAGCGGCGCCATGGTCGTGGATCTGATGGCGGGCCGCATAGACATGATCATCGAGCAAGGCCCCGCGGTACTCAGCCATATCCGCAACGGCACCCTGCGTGCGCTGGCCGCCACGACGACGACGCGCACGTCGGAGCTGCCCGATGTGCCGACCTTGAACGAAACAGTACTGCCCGGGTTTGAAGCCAATACCTGGTTCGCTGTTTACGCACCCAAAGGAACGCCCGAGCCCATCATTGAAAAGCTGAACGACCAGATCGGAAAAACCCTGCAAGATCCGAAGGTCCAGACGGTCCTGCGTTCGCACGGCGCGGTCCCGATGCATAAATCCGTATCCGAGCTGAAAGCAATGGAAGAGGCCGACCGGGCGAAGTGGCTGGAGGTCATCAAATCCGGCGGGATCAAGATCGAATAAACGCTCCATGCCAAGGCAGGACACCATGCTTAAAGATACCTCAGAAGTTCGCGCGGACTATAAAGAAAAGGTGACGGGCGAGGCCTTGTATGTCACCGACCTGACGATACCCGGGATGGCGTATGCCCGTATCCTGAGAAGCCCCCATCCTCATGCGCGCATCGTTGCGATAGACATCGAGGAAGCTGCGGCCGTGCCGGGCGTACTGGGTATCTTCAGCGGCAAGGATCTGCAGGACGGTTTCTGCGCCGAAACACACTGGGGCCTTTACTTCAAGGACAGGCCCATCATCGCACAGGATGTGGTCCGTTATGCGGGAGAGCCGGTGGCCGCGGTGGTCGCCGCGTCGGAGGCCATCGCGGAAGACGCGATCGAACTCATCAACGTCGAGTACGACATCCTGCCGTTCGTCACCGAAGGCAAAAAAGCGCTGGAAGCCGGATCGCCCAGGGTCCACGAGAAGTTCGACGTGCTGAATGACTATTACTTTCGCGGCGGCCCCAAGCCGGTGGACGGCACAAATATCTGCCACATGTATGAATTCGACCAGGGCAATGTGGACGAAGCATTCGCGAGCGCCTACAAAGTGGTCGAGGACGAGTTCACCTTCCCCGGCATCTATCACTATGCGATGGAGCCGCACGCCGTCATCGCCCACTATCGTCCGGATTGCCTCGAACTCTGGAGCAACGGGCAAACCCCTACAGCGATCCAGCGCGTATGCTCGGGGCTGTTTGACATTCCCATCGCCCGCGTCCGCGTCCATACTCCTTATGTAGGAGGCGGATTCGGCGGTAAAGCTTCGGTAAAGCTGGACCCCTTGGCCGCCGCGCTATCCAAATTCGTGGGCCGCCCCGTCAAGCTGCAACTGAGCTTGATGGAATCCATGCAGACATGCCGCCGGGTCGACACGGCCATTTCCATGAAGACGGCGGTGGACCGGGAAGGAAAGCTCATCGCCCGCAGCATAGACGTCGTTGCGAATTGCGGAGCCTACGCCGACACAGGGCCGGCCATCGCAACCAAGGCGGCGATCCGAGCCATCGGGCCCTACAGCTTTCAGAACCTGCGGTTGCGTTCCCGGGCGGTATATACCAATACCGTGCCGGCGGCGTCCTTCCGCTCCATCGGCGGCCCCCAAGGCGTGTGGGCCTGCGAATCCCAGATCGATGAAATAGCGCATGCCATCGGTATGGATCCGATCGAATTTCGCCGCAAGAACATAGCTCCGCGCCATGGCGTCATCAAGTCCGACCTGCGCCCGATAGATGTCGATGTGGGCGACGAGCTGGAGCATGCGCTGGATCTGATGCAATCGATGCGCGGCGCGGAATGCGCGGACAAGCCGCGCGGCGTGGCGGTGGCTGCCACCGATCCCGGCATCCTGCCCGTCGGGGGCGCCATTGTCCGCCTCACGGCGGACGGCCATATCACTGTTTCGGTGACCACCGCGGAAATCGGCCAGGGTGCGCGCGGGGTGCAGCGCCTCATCGCTTCGCGCTGCCTGGGCCAGCCCATAGACAAGGTTACCGCACTGGAACCCGATACGCAGTCCGCGCCCTATGACTGGGGCACGGGTGCAAGCCGGTCCACCGTCATTCTCGGCCTGGCCATCGAAGACGCCTGCCAGCAAATCGCCCAGCAAATCCGCGAGGCCGCCGCACTGGTGACGGAGGCGCCACAAAGCGAAATCCAGATCGTGGATGGCGGGGTGCAAGCCAGGGGCGAAACCCTCAGCTTCAAGGAGCTCTTGCGGCGCTTCCAGGGCGTGACGGCCGGCGAGTTCGCGGCCATCGGCAGGGTAACGCCATACAGCCAAGGGGGCCGCCTGCGCCAGTCGCCTCTTTTTTGGGAAACCGCTGCCGGAGTCTGCGAAATATCCGTGGACGAAGACACCGGCCAGGTCAGTGTCGATACCATTGCGCTCTGCGCCGATGTGGGCAAGGTGCTGAACCCGAAGGCCGCCGAGGGCCAGGATGAAGGCGCCGCCGTGCAGGGGCTGGGCCATACCTTGATGGAGCAGTATGTCTACGAGGACGGCCAGATCATCAATGGCTCGGCATTCGACTACAAAGTCCCGACCATCGACCAGGCCCCCTCCATGCACGCCCATTTCATAGAAAACGGCGACGGCCCCGGGCCCTTCGGTTCGCGCGGCATGGGGGAAGGCGCGATCCTGCCCATCGCCCCCGCTGTCGCCAATGCCATCCGCAATAAATATGGAGCGCGCATTCGCTCCCTGCCCCTGACTCCGGAAAAAGTCTGGCGCGCTATCAATCAAAGAGAAAACGAAAATGAAATTTGAAACCCAAACCAGCGTCGAGTGCAGCAAAGAAGCACTGTGGTCCCTGCTGTTCGATGTGAGCCGCGTAGCGGCGCTGATTCCCGGATGCAGCGATGTCGAGGAACTCGATCCGCTGAAGCAATATTCCGCGCTCATCCGCCAAAAAGTGGGGCCCTTCAAATTCGAGATGCCTTGCGAAATCGTTGTGGACGACTACGCCGACCAGGAGCGCGTGGGCATCACCGCCACGGGGCAAGACAAGAAGACCTCCACGGGCGCACTGGTAAAGCTCGCTCTTGTGCTGGGCGACGAAGACGGAAAAGTGACGATAGACATCGACGCCGACATCCAGATATCCGGGAAGCTGGCTACCTTGGGCTTTCCCATCGTGAAAAAGAAATGCACGGATATTTTCCGCGAGTTTGATGCGAACCTGCATCAAGCCCTGGAGACCATAGATGAAGCCAAGACGATTTGAATTCCATAGCCCGGCCAGCATCGAGGATGCCTTGGCGCTGGCCGGGCGCTTCGAAGACGAGTTCATGTTCTATGCCGGAGGAACAGAAGCGCTCATCGGCCTGAAAGAACGCGTCATCGGCGTGGGGCATGTCATCAATCTGAAAAAAATCCCGGGCCTGAAGGAGATTCGGCTCGATGCAGGCAAGCTGCATATCGGCGCTCTGGTGACCCACCAGGAAATAGCCGATTCGCCGCTGGTTCAGGATGTGCTGCCCGGCTACGCCGTGCTCAGCAACAATGTCGCCAACATCCGTGTCCGCAGCGCCGGCACCCTGGCCGGCAATCTGTGTTTTGCCGAACCCAATGCCGATCCTCCCTCCATGCTGGCCGCCCTCGATGCAGAGGTAGTCCTGCTTGGTGCGCAGGGCGTGCGCAGCGTCCCGGTGCGCGGATACTTCGAAGGGCCATATTGCACGGTGCGCGAAGAAGCGGAATTCATGACGGAAATCGTGATACCCATCATGAAAGGCTCGCGCAGCGCATACCGCAAAGTGGTGTATCTGAACAGACCGTCCGCCGGCGTCGCGGCCGTGCGCAATGTGGTGAATGATGCGGCCGCATGGGAAGTATGGGCCGGCTCCATTACGGGCATGCCGGAACGGCTGGACAGAGTGTGCGCGCTGCTCGACGGGCTGGATGCCGTGGACGAAGCAAAAATCATGGACGCGGCTGCGCAGGACATGGCCGAGCGCGATGTCATGGAAGGGGTTTATGGCTCCGAGGCCTATCGCAAGCATCTGGTAGCCGTCCTGGCCGTCAGAAGCGCAATGGAGTGCATGCAATGACGATCTGTCAAGAAACCGAAATTTCCCTGCATTTGAACGGCAGGGAACAGCGCACGACGATCGAGCACCGTGATCTTCTGATCGATGTCCTACGCAACAATTTCAAACTGACCGGCACGAAGCGATCCTGCGACGCGGAAGTGTGCGGAGCCTGTACGGTGCTGGTCGAGGGCAGGCCTGTATCGAGCTGCAGCACGCTGGCCATCGATTGCGCCGGCCTGCATGTGCAAACCATCGAGTCTGCGGCGGACGACGAGATCATGACCGCCGTCCAGGCCGCTTTCATCAAGCACGGCGCGCTCCAGTGCGGCTTCTGCACACCTGGGATGATCGTGGCTGTCCGGGCGTTGCTCGAGCGGCGGACGGAGCCGACACAGGAAGAAATCAAGCATTACCTGCACGGCAACATCTGCCGCTGCACTGGCTATCAAAAAATCATCGAGGCTGTCATCGACGCAGCACAGACTTTGAATCAACGTTCCTAATCCAGGGTTGGAGTATCCATGAATCAAGTACAGAATCGTCACAAGAAAATCGTTGTGTGCGGCGCAGGCATGGGCGGGCTGGCCGCGGCGCTGGGCCTGGCGCGAAAAGGCTTCGAAGTTGCCGTCTTCGAACAGGCGCCCGCCCACAGGGAACTGGGCGCCGGCCTGTGGATTTCAGTGAACGGCGCGCGCGTGCTGAACGAACTCGGTCTGCAGTCCGAACTGGAAAAGATCAACCTGCCTCCGATGGACCGCGTCGTAAGGCTCTGGAGCACGGGCGAGGCCTGGTCGGTCTATAACAAAGAAGCCGAGAACAGCAAGGAACACACGCTATACATGGTGTTGCGCTATGAGCTGCACCGCATACTGGTCGAAGCGCTCGAGCGCGAGCAGCCGGGCTGCGTGCATCTGGACCATAAATGCAAGGGCTACGATGAAACCGGCGACAAGATAACCGTGCACTTCGAAGGCAAACCATCCGTCACGGCCGATGCGCTCATCGGAGCAGACGGCGTGCACTCCAAAGTGCGCCACCAGATGTTCGGCGAAGTGCGGCAGCGATTCACCGACGCCATCGCCTGGCGGGGATTGGTGCCGATCGACCGGATCTCCGAACAATACCGTACCCCGCTGGCGACCACCTGGGTCGGGCCCACCGCCCACATCACCAGCTATCCGGTGCAGCATAACGGCAAGCAGTTCATCAGCTTCTCCGGCCAGGTCGACAGCCAGCAATGGGAACAGGAATCCTGGTCGGAACCCGGGAAACTGGAAGACTGTCTGCGGGATTTCAAGGGCTGGAACGAGCAAGTCATCGAGATGGTCAGCGGCGCCGACATTCTCTACAAATGGGGACTGTTCATACGCGAGGAGCTGCCGACCTGGGCGCGCGGGCGCGCCGTGCTCGTGGGAGACGCCTGCCATTCCATGGTTCCCTATCTGGGCCAGGGGGTGAACATGGCCTTCGAAGACAGCTGCGTGCTCGTCAATGTATTGACCAATAACGACGACATTCCCGCCGCGCTGCGGCAGTATGACGCGCTGCGCCGCGAACGCGGCTACAAGGTGGCGCGCGCATCCATGGATATGCTGCGGGTCTTCCACCACGAGGACCTCCACGACGAAGCCAAGGCGCGCGATTATATACAGAGCCAGTGGAGCAAAGAGAAAGTACGCGAGCGCTACGACTGGATCGTCAGCTATAACGCTCTTGCAGTCGGAATCTGAGCCATGCCGGCGCGGCCTGCGGGCCGTGACCGATAAATTTGCGGAAAATGAGTGGATGACATGAAGAAAAGAATATGGGATGGCCTGATTTCTCAGGAAGAACAGGCTCTTTATACCCAAACCGGGTTTGGCGGCCCAACAGGGATAGGCAAGACGTGCGCGCTTCTGGTCATTGATGTGCAGAATCGCACGATAGGCTCCAGGCCCATGCCCATCGCCGAAGCCATCCATGAATACCCGACGAGTTGCGGCGACTATGGCTGGGCGGCGCTACCCCGCATCAAGGAACTGGTCGACTATTTCCATGACATGAAATGGCCGGTCATCTACCCCCATGTTGCGTTCAAGCATGCGCATGACGAAGGCCAGTTCGGCGCGAAGGTTCCCGCCGTCATGAAGGTCCCGCCGCAAGGCTATGGCTTTCCCGAAGCCGTGGCGCCGCGTCCGGGGGATATCGAGATCGCCAAGTACCACCCCAGCGCCTTTTTCGGCACCAGCCTGAGCAGCTATCTCATCGGCATGGGGGTGGATACCTTGATCGTCACCGGCGCGACCACGAGCGGCTGCGTGCGCAGCACGGTCGTGGACGCCAGTTCGCTGAACTACAAGGTCGTCGTGGCGGAGGATGCGGTCTTCGACAGGTTGCCCTCTTCCCATGCCGTGAATCTGTTCGACATGGCGAGCAAGTATGCGGATGTGCTGCCCACCAGCGACATCGTCGCCATGCTGAACCAGCTCAAAGTCGCGGCATGACCAGCGCTGCTTCCCGCCCGGTTTTCGGCGCGTACACCCGCGAAGCGCTGGATGGGGAATACGACAATGTCAGGAAAATTCCGGGCTTTGACTTCAAGGCCTATCTGGCTGAACTGGAAGAAGGCAACCGCTCCGCCCTATCGACATACGCGGATGCATTGAGCCGGGATATCGCCTACGGCGCTTCCGGCGAAGAAGTGCTGGATCTTTTCATTGTGAATCCGGGCGGGCCGCTGCACGTGTTTTATCACGGCGGATATTGGCGCATGCTGCACAAGAACGATTTCTCGTATATCGCGCACGGCATCCTGCCCCATGGGTACAACCTGGCTATCGTCAATTACGCCTTGATCCCCGGCGTCAGGATGGGCGAACTGGTCGCTCAATGCGCGCGGGCGCTGCGCTGGCTGATGGCCAACGCCGAAACGCGCGGTTTCGATGCTTCGCGCATATCGGTTTCGGGACACTCGGCCGGGGGCCACCTGGCGGCCATGATGGCTACGCAGGCCTTTCCGCGCCCATTGGCTTCCATCTGCGCCATGAGCGGGATCTTCGACCTGGCGCCCATCCAGCAATGCTTTCTGAACGACGTGCTGGCGCTCACGGACGAAGAAGTCAGTGATTACAGCCCGCGGCGGCTCCGGCCCCGCTTCGAAGGAGACTTTCACATACTGACGGGCGCGCGCGAAGGCCCGGAATATGAACGGCAGGCCCGGGAATTCGCGCATGCCTGGTCAGCCTGGCGAGCGGCCCCGCTGCTGACGCTTGCGTCCGGCCATGATCATTTCACCTTGCGGGCGGCTTTGCGCGACCCTGATTCCGAGATAACCAGGCACGCGCTGTTCTTGTAGAAACGTAGCAACACCAACTTGGAAACCACTATGGCTAGTAAATCACTTATTGACGCCTGGACGAATTTGCTGGGCCTGTGCAAGCTCACCGCCGGCGAATCGGTGGCGGTTCTTGTGGGCGATATCACGCACCCGGAGCACCTGCAGGCCGTCAAGCTGGCGCTCTCCATGGGAGGCCACATCTACTACGTAATGGAACTGGGCGAATCGCCCAGCCTGAATGTGGCGGGCGATTCGACGGCCGCGTATGTGCCCACCGCACTGGCATCGAACCGCGTGGCCATAGACGCCCTGAAGCAGACCGATCTCATCATCGATCTCATGGGCATGTACCGCGGCGGCGAGCAAAAGGAAATCCTGGACGCCGGCGCGCGCATCATCCTGGTCAAGGAAGGCCCCGAAACCTTCATCCGCCTGAAACCGCAACTGGAAGACAAGCGCATCGTCACGGACGCGCTGGCGCTGTTCAAGGCCACGCAGAAAATGCATGTTACCTCGGAAGCGGGCACCGATCTGGTCGCGTCTTTCGGCAAATACGATTATCTGCCCCAATACGGGTTCGCGGATGAACCCGGCCATTGGGACCACTGTCCCAGCGCCTTCATCGCCGCCTGGCCGACCGAAGAGTCCATCCACGGCCGCGTCGTGCTGAACGCGGGCGATGTCATCCTGCCATTCAAGTATTACCTGCGCACTCCCATCGACCTGAAAATAGAGGCGGGCTATATCACCGCGATCGAAGGCGGCTTCGACGCCAAGTACCTGCGGGAGTACATGGCTTCGTTCAATGATCCGGAAGCCTACGCCGTTTCACATCTGGGCTGGGGCCTGCACAGCCGGGCCCACTGGACGGTGCTCGGCATGTACGACAAGCGCCAGACCAACGGCATGGATTCGCGCTCCTTCGAGGGCTGCTTCATGTTCTCCACGGGGCCGAACATAGAGGGCGGCGGAAGCCGCGAGACAGCCTGCCATCTGGACATCCCGATGCTGGACTGCACGGTGGCGATGGATGATCGGGTGGTGGTAGAGCAGGGGCGCCTCGTCAAATAGCCCGCCCCTCGTCCGCCCGGCCGGTGCGCTCGCGTTCTCCCCGGCGCATCGAGCCGGCCGCGATGCCTACCTGGGCTTCCTCAGCTCCGCCGCCAGGCGCGTGCGGGCGAGTCTGCCGGCGGCGGCCCTGCTGGCGCCTTGCCAGTATTCGGGGTCGACGTTCTGGATGCGGGTGGCGGTGCTCATCATGTGGTGAAAGGCCGCGGCCCTGGCGGCATCGATGTCCTGGCGCTCGATGGCGGCGCGTATGGCCTCGTGTTCGTTGCGCACGTCTTCGGCAAGCCGGGCCTGGCGCGCTTCATTGCCCCGGGTTACCCGTATGGCGTCCTTCAGCGCCCGCGTCAGCATGCCCAGCAGTTCCGGATAATGCGGGTTGCCGGTAGCGCGGGCAATGGCGATATGGAAAGCCAAGTCTTCTTCCACGCCGTCGCCATCCATTGCGACAGCTCCGTCGATATCCGCCAGCGCGCGGTTGATGCGCAGCATGTCCTGAGCGCTGCGCCGCTCCGCCGCCAGCGCCGCCATTTCCCCTTCCAGGCCGCGCCGCAGCTCGATGATGCGCAGCACCCCGCGAGCCGGATCTTCGTCGGGCCGGCCCAGCCGGAAGGCGTCGCTGGATGAAGGGTCCAGCACTACGGTGCCGCTGCCCTGGCGCGTCTCCACCAATCCTTCGGACTTGAGGCGCGAAATCACTTCGCGAACGACGGTACGGCTGACACCATAAGCCTCGGTCATGAATTTCTCGGTGGGCAACCGTGAATTCACGGGATAAGCGCCGCTGCGTATCTCCCGGACCAGCAAGTCCGTGAGCCGGTCCGAGAGCGTCCTTTCACTGCCTGGCTTGTTATTTTCCATGAATCGACGGCACCTTTTGATTCCTGAGCTCCGGACGGGAAGGCCGGCGCTGCCCCGGACCGGCCCGCCTGCCTGAGATTCGCTGCCGGAAATGGGGGGAATACTATCAGTTAAAAAATTTCTTGACAAAGTTGTCATATAAATTGATAGTACTAAAAAACGAGAAGGAGGCATAGCAGGACATGGCATCCAGCGCGACGAAACCCAAGGCATATCTATGCCGCCGGTTCACCGACAACGTCGAAGAAGCCTTGCGGGCGCGCTACGAACTGCGGGTCAACCAGGATGACGGCATCCTGCCGCCAGAAGACATCGCACAGCTGGCACAAGGCTCGCAAGTGCTCTTCGTCAGCGCCACCGAGCAAATCAATGCAAGCGTCCTGCGCCGGCTTGCTCCCACGCTGCGCTACGTCGCCACGCTTTCGGTGGGATACGACCACATCGACATGGCCGCGGCGCAGGAACTGGGTGTCGGCGTGCTGCATACCCCCGATGTACTGAGCGACGCTTGCGCTGAAATTGCAATGATGTTGATGCTGAATGCATGCCGCCGGGGATACGAGGCGGATCGCATGGTGCGCGGCGGCGGCTGGACGGGGTGGAGCCCTACTCAGCTGCTGGGCAAGGGCTTGAAAGGCAAACGCGCGGTGGTGCTCGGCATGGGCCGCATCGGCCGTGAAATCGCCGCGCGGGCGCGCGCCTTCGGCATGGAAATCCACTACCACAACCGGCGCCGGCTGCCGCCGGAACAGGAAGCCGGCGCCACGTATCATGCGACTCTCGACGACGCGCTGCGCCTTGCCGACGTATTGATCATCGCCGCGCCCGGCTCTCCGCAATTGAAGGGCGTCATCGATGCCGCACGCATAGCGCTGATGCCGCAGCGCGCCGTGCTGGTGAACATATCCCGCGGCGAACTGGTGGAAGACGAAGCCTTGATCAGCGCGCTATCGACAGGCCGCCTGTTTGCCGCCGGCCTGGATGTATTCGCCAACGAGCCCGCTATCGACCCCCGCTATCGCGACCTGGACAATGTATTTCTCTCGCCCCACATAGGCAGCGCCACCAAGGAAACGCGCGACGCCATGGGCTGGCTGCTGATAGACGGCCTGGACGCCCTGCTCCAGGGGCGCAGGCCCGACAATCTGCTTATTCCCGCCAATAATCATTCGACCGAGACCATCCAATGAATCTGAGCAAACCTTCGCTATTCCGCCAGCAATGCTTTATAGACGGCGCATGGGCCGACGCGTCCGACGGACGGACGATACCAGTCGTCAATCCCGCGGATCAATCCGTGCTGGGCACAGTGCCTTCCCTTACCAAAGACGATGTGCGCCGGGCCATCGAGGCCGCGAACCGCGCGCTACCCGCATGGCGCGCAATGGCCGCCAAACAGCGCGCGCAGTCGATCCGCCGCTGGTACGATTTGTGCATGGCGCATCAAGAGGATCTGGCCAAGCTGCTTACGCTCGAACAAGGCAAGCCTCTCAAAGAATCCCGCGGCGAGATCGCCTACGGCGCCTCATTCCTGGAATGGTTTGCGGAAGAGGCGAAGCGCGTATATGGCGACGTCATTCCGGCGGCGTCCTCCGACCGCCGCATCGTCGTCATCAAGCAGCCGGTGGGCGTCGTCGCCGCCATCACGCCCTGGAATTTCCCCAATGCGATGATCACGCGCAAGGCCGGCGCGGCGCTGGCGGCGGGCTGCACGATCGTCATCAAGCCGGCCACTGCGACGCCCTACTCCGCGCTCGCTTTGGCAGAGCTGGCGCAGGAAGCCGGCATTCCTTCCGGCGTGCTGAATGTCGTCACGGGCAACTCGGGCGTGGTGGGCGGCGAGCTGACCGGCAACCCCTTGGTGCGCAAGCTGTCCTTCACGGGCTCCACCAGCGTCGGCAAGCAGTTGATGCAGCAGTGCGCGGGCACCATGAAAAAGGTATCGATGGAACTGGGCGGCAATGCGCNNCCGTTCATCGTCTTCGATGATGCCGACCTGGATCTTGCCGTGGCGGGCGCCATGGCGTCGAAGTTCCGCAATGCCGGCCAGACTTGCGTATGCGCGAACCGGATTTTCGTCCAGGAAGGCATCTACGACGCATTCGCCGAACGCCTCAAGCAGGCGGTGCTGTCATTGCGGGTGGGCGTGGGCCTGGAAGAAGGCGTCGACCTCGGGCCGCTCATCGATCAGGCGGCGGTCGACAAGGTGCAGGAACACGTGGAAGACGCGCTTGCCGGCGGCGCAAGCGCACTGATCGGCGGGCGCGTGCATGAACTGGGAGGCTTGTTCTACGAGCCGTCCATTCTTGTCAATGTTTCCCGGCAGGCCAAGCTGATGCAGGAAGAAACCTTCGGGCCGGTCGCCCCTTTGATACGCTTCCGCACCGAGCGGGAAGTCATCGGCATGGCCAACGATACCCCCTTCGGGCTGGCCGCCTACTTCTATACATCGGACTACCGCCGCGCATGGCGGGTCGCGGAAGCCCTTGAAACCGGCATCGTGGGCCTGAATGAAGGCATCATCTCGACCGAACTGGCGCCCTTCGGCGGCATCAAGGAATCGGGTATCGGCCGCGAAGGATCCAAGTACGGCGTGGACGACTACGTCGAGATCAAATATATCTGCGCCGGCGGCCTGGGGCCTGTCGATGCCGAAAGGGAACCCGCATGAGCCAACAAAAAAAACATATCGGCCTGATCGGCGCTGGCCTGATGGGATCGGGCATCGCCGCCAGCCTGCTGCGCAAGGGCTTCCCGCTGACCATACTGGATCACCCCGGCAATCAGCCCCTGGGCCCGCTGCTGGCCGCGGGCGCCAGAACCAGCCCGCGGGCCGCCGACCTGGCCTCCCAGGTCGACATACTCATACTCTGCGTAACCGGCTCGCCCCAAGTGGAAGCGGTTCTCTTCCAGCAAGGCGGCGTGCTGGAAGGTTTGAAGAAGGGCATTACAGTCATCGACTGCTCCACAGCCATCCCCTCCTCCACGCTCAAAATCGCCCAAGCGGTCCAGGACGCCGGCGGCCGTTTCCTGGACGCCCCCATGACGCGCACGCCCAAGGAAGCCGCTGAAGGCAGGTTGAATCTGATCGTCGGCGGCGAGCGCGAGGTGTACGAAAGCTGCCTGCCCGTGCTGCAAAGCTATGCGGAAAATATCGTCTATGCGGGCGGCGTGGGCGCCGGCCACCAGATGAAATTGCTGCATAACTTCGTATCGCTGGGCTTCTCGGCCGTGCTGGCCGAGGCGGCGGCCTGCGCCCGCCAGACCGGCACGGACCCGCAAACGTTCTGCGATATTCTCGCGGCGGGCGGCGGCGGAGGGGTGGTGCTGAACCGGCTGCGCCCCTACATCGAATCCGGGGACACGTCCGGCTTCCGTTTCTCGATGGCCAATGCATTGAAGGACATGGGCTATTACTGCACCATGGCCGAAGAGCAAGGCGCTCACGACGCACTCGCCGTGGCTATCAGAGAGATCTATGCCGAAGCCGCGCAAGCCGGTCTGGAACAGTCACCGGTGCCGGTACTGATCGATCATCTTGCCGCCGTGCCCGCAAGCGCGGGCGGCGACGGCGAATAAGGGCGCCGCCGGCCATGCCCGAGAACCAATATGGCGCCCATGCCGGCGCCCGCACGGATGACCAGCCATGAATTCCACAGATGCCCTTCCTAAAGTCGTGCTGACGGATCCCATCCATCCCGAGGCCTACGCGATGCTGGCGGACGCAGCCCGGGTCGCCGTCCTGGACGCCGGCCTGGATGCGTCGCAGGCGCTGCACGCGCTGCGCACGGAACTGCGGGATGCGCAAGGTCTCATTGTGCGGCGGCAATTGCCGCCCGATCTGTTCGACGGGCCGCATGCCTTGCTGGGCATAGTCCGTCATGGGGTGGGCCTGGATTTCATTCCGGTGGACAGCGCGACACGGCATGGCCTGCCCGTCGGGAACACTCCCGCCGTCAACGCAAACGCCGTCGCCGAATATGCCATCGCCGCCATGCTGGAAAGCGCGCGCCGCCTCAGATTCTTTGACGCCCAGGTACGCGCGGGCAATTGGAGCGAACGCGGAACGGCGAGCGCCACGACTTTCGAATTGCGCGGCCGCGCCCTGGGCGTCGTGGGCTTTGGCGCCATCGGCCAGCGTATCGCGCAAATCGCCGCCGGCGGTCTCAACATGCGTGTCGCGGCCCACACGCGCAGCCCCTCGCGACTGCCCGAGGGCGTCCCCGCCATGGCCTTGAAGGATCTGTTCGCAAGCAGCGATTTCATTGCCGTGGCCTGCCCGTTGACGGAGCAGACGCACGGCATGATCGATCGCGACGTCCTGGCGCGGGCGAAGCCGGGCCTGGTGCTCGTCAACGTGGCGCGCGGCGCGGTGATCAACGAAGCCGATCTCGTCGATGCGCTGGAAGCCGGCCCGATCGGAGGCGCCGCCCTGGATGTCTACGCCACCCAGCCCCTGCCCATGGACAGCAGGCTGCGCAAGCATCCGCGAGTCATGCTTACGCCTCATCTTGCCGGCACCACCCAGGACGCGGAGCGGGCCATGGGCCTGATGGCCGTGCAAACCCAATTGGCGTTGATCCGCGGCGAACGCCCGGACAACGTCGTTAACCCGGAATGCTACGAAAACAAGGAGACCCAGTGAAGATCACGCGCATCACCGCCATTCCCATTTCCTACCGCCTGCCCGAAGGCAAGACGGTCACCATGGGCGTGGGCAGCACCCTGAAGCGGGACGCCATCGTCGTCAAAGTCGAGACATCGGAAGGCATTACAGGCTATGGCGAATCGCATCCAGGCCGCAGCCCCGGCGCCATCGTCAGCCACATCCACAACACCCTGTCGCCCTTGATCGTCGGCATGCCCGCCACCGATGTGGTGGGCGTCTGGCAACGCGTGCATCGCATGCAGTTTTCCAGCCACGGGCTGGGCGCCGGCGCCGCCCTGGCTCTGTCCGGCATCGATATGGCTTTATGGGATATCCGCGGCAAAGCCGCCAACATGCCGCTGTATGAATTGCTGGGCGGCTCGCGCAGACGGCTGCCGGCCTATGCGGGCGGCATCGCGCTGGGCTACCAGCCCGCACAGTCGCTGGCGGAAGAAGCCCAGTCATACGTCGACCAAGGCTACCGGGCCGTCAAGCTGCGCATAGGCGACACCGTGAAGGACGATATCGCCCGCTGCACGCAGGTCCGTAAAGCGCTGGGCGACGATATCGACATCCTGACGGATGCCAATACCGCCTACACGATTGCGCAAGCGCGGCGGGTCCTGCCCGTGCTGGCGGATATCCAGGCGGGTTGGCTGGAAGAGCCGTTCGCCTGCAATGACTTCGCTTCGTATCGCGAGGCCGCAAAAATCACCCCGCTGGTACCGCTGGCCGCCGGCGAAAACCACTTCATGCGCTTCGAATTCGCCCAGATGCTCGAGGCCGGTGCGGTACAGGTATGGCAGCCGGATTTGTCCAAGACGGGCGGCATCACCGAGGGCGTCCGCATTGCCGCCATGGCCTCGGCCTTTCGTATACCCATCAATGCCCACAGTTCGGCCACGGGCTTGAATCACGCGGCGACACTGCATTTTCTCGCGGCGACAGAGAACTCGGGATATTTCGAAGCCTGCGTCTCGCACTTCAATCCATTCCGGGACATGTTCGGCAAGACATTCACCATCGGCAAGGATGGCTGCGTCGAGCCGCCCAGCGGCCCGGGCCTGGGCGTCGAGGTGGACGAGTCCATTTTCAAAGATTTTCCGGCCATCGACGGGCCGGGATATGTCGTCAAGTTTTAAATCGATAAATAACATGCGGCCTCTGAGCCGGGAGACAATCATGAATATCAGTAAATTGACCTTGATGCTCGGCGGCTTGAGCCTGGCATTGGCATCGGCCAGCACGCCGGCAGCAACGGCGGATACGTATCCCGACAAACCCGTCCGCATCGTCGTGCCTTACACGCCAGGCGGATTCAACGATACGCTGGCCAGGACGGCAAGCGAATACCTGACCAAGGCATGGAAACAGTCCGTGGTCGTCGAGAACAAGCCGGGAGGGAATACGCTGATCGGCAACACCATGGTCGCGCAGTCCAAGCCGGACGGCTACACATTGCTGATCACGCCACTGCCATTCTCGGCGCTGCCCGGCCTCTATCGGGACAAAATGCCTTACGACGCCCTGAAGGATTTCGAGCCCGTGGTCTGGGCGGGCAGTACGCAAAACATCCTTACCGTGCGGGCCGATTCGAAGTTCAAAAGCGTCAAGGAGCTGATCGATTACGCCAAAGCCAATCCTGGCAAGATCAACTACGGCTCGACGGGCTCTGGCTCATCGAATCATCTTTCCATGGAGCTCTTCCTGGAATTGACCGGCACCAAGATGACCCATATCCCGTATAAAGGCAGCGCTCCCGCGGTCACCGCCCTGCTGGCGGGCGACATCGATGTTTTGTTCGATAACCTGCCCAATGTCTATCCCAATATCACGGCGGGCAAGCTGAACGCGCTGGCCGCCACGGGAACCAAGCGGGCGCCGCTATTGCCCAATATTCCCACAGTGGCCGAGGCCGGCGTACCGGGATACGAAGTTTCCGTCTGGTTCGGCATGCAAGCGCCGGCCGGCACGCCCGCCGACGTCATAAAGAAGATCAACGCCGGCATGGTGGACATGCTGAAGGAAAAAGACGTGGTCGAAAAATTCGGCAAGCAGGGCGTGGAAGTAGTGGCCAGCACCCCCGCCGAATTCAAGGCATTGGTCGCCGCCGAAGTGAAAAAGTGGACCGGAGTCATCGATCGCGCGGGGATCAAGATCGAGTAAGGTCCGGGGGGCCATGGGTACGGGGTTTGCTGCGCGGCCTGCATTGCCAGAGCCATATGGAGCATCCCATCCATGAAAACCCCTGATCCCAACGCCAAAGCCCCGCGTCCTTCGCATGTATCCGCAGATCAGCCGCGCACGCCCGATATGGATCATCCACCGCCTTCCCGGGGCGCTGAGCGGGCCGCATTTGATCGCGGCACGGCGGCCGCCGACAGGGATGCGCGATCGGGGCAGCGACCCGGGCAGGGCGATTATGCGGCCGTACAGGCGGAAGGCACGGCGGATACCCCGGATGTCGAGCGCGCGAAACACGAGGCGCAGGCGGACAGCGCAGATGCGGATCGCAGCACCAGCCACGGCGGCTCATCCACACATCGCGAATAGCGGGATGGGCGCCTGCGGGCGCCTCGCTTCGACTGAACCGGCCGCTCCCTCCCCGCCTTTCTTCTAGCGTCGCTTCGGATCTCAACACATCCGGAGCTTCCTTGAGCATTCGCCCCGGCGTTGGGTAGTTTTATTCATGTCTCGCTGATCATGCCTCATCCCATGACCGGACAATTTACGTGCTATGAATCGGGACGAGTCATGGCTCCTGGCATAAGCAATGCGGGCGACATGGGCAATGGACAAAGCCGTGCTTTCGGAAATACTATGAAGCCGTTCCCTTGGAGACCCACCCTTCCCCCTGATCATGGACGACGACTATACGTTCAATCGGCTTCGTCCCCGGCTGCAGAGTATCGCCTACCGCATGCTGGGCTCGGTGGCTGAAGCGGAAGACGTGGTGCAAGACGCGTGGCTGCGCTGGAATGCGGCAACGCGGCGGGATATAGACAATACGGAAGCCTGGCTCGTCTCGGTCGCGACCCGGCTCAGCATAGACCGCTTGCGTGCCGCCAAGACGCAACGCGAACACTACACGGGGATATGGCTGCCGGAACCCCAATTGACAGCGCTGCCCGCCACGCCCGAAGAAAGCAGCGAGCGCGCCGACGACATCTCCATGGCTTACCTGATCCTGCTCGAGCGGCTGACACCCGAAGCGCGCGCGGCGTTTCTTCTGCGCGAGGTCTTCGACGCGGATTATGGCCAGATCGCGGCGGCCATCGGCAAGAGCCAGGCCGCATGCCGGCAATTGGTGAGCCGGGCGAAAACACAGCTAAGGGACGAGCGCCGGCGCTTTGCCGTGCCGCGTGAAACGCACCATCGGCTGCTGCGGAGTTTTGCGCAAGTGCTCCAGAGCGGCGACTTCGCCGGAATCAACGCCCTCCTGGCAGAAGATGCCGTATTGATGGGAGACGGCGGCGGGCGGGTGCCGAGCTTTCCCCAGCCCTTGGTCGGCGGCCGGCGTATCGCGCAGCTATTCTTCGCCGCGGCGCTGCGCTACAAGAACGAACTGCGGCTCGAATTGGCGGTGCTCAACGAAGAGTGGGCCCTGCTGCGCTTCATAGAAGGCCAGCTCGAATCCGCGCAAATGTTCGAATCGGACGGCGAGCGCATCACACATGTCTACGTTCAGCGCAATCCCGACAAGCTGGCACAAATCGCGGCGGCATACCGCGGCCGCTAAGCCGCGTCGGAGCCTCGGAACGTCGGAGCGCCGGCCGCCGGACCGCCGGACCGCCGGACCGCAACGCGGGCTGTATGGTTTTGATGCGCGCATGGCAACACTGTGTGCCCATTGGCAAGCCTAGCGCCGCGCGCGCCACGGGCCCTACGATGATGGCTTGCGGCTCACCGCCGTTACCGACACTCGGAACCCACAGGACCGTCAACTTCATCACCTGGAGAAATCATGACACAACGCATCAACTATACCCAGCAATCGCCGGAACTGTTCAAGAAATACCTGGAATTCAGCAACGCCTTGAAGAGCTGCACCATAGAAGAGCCGATCCGCAACCTCGTATCGATGCGCGCTTCCCAAATCAACGGCTGCGCATTTTGCCTTGATATGCATGTAAAAGAGGCCCGCATCCAGGGCGAGCGGGAACTGCGCATTTACCACCTGCCGATCTGGCGCGAATCCTCGCTTTTTTCGCCGCGCGAGCGCGCCGCGCTGGCCTGGACCGAGGCGCTGACGAAACTGCCCGAACATGGGGTGCCCGGCGATATCTACGAGCAGGTACACGGCCAGTTCAGCGATAAAGAATTGTCCGACCTGACATTCGCCGTGATGGCTATCAATGGATGGAATCGCGCCAACATTGCATTCCAGACAGCGCCCGGCTCAGCCGACAAGGCTTTCGGACTGGATAAGGCCAATCTGAGCTGAGCGCCGCCATCAGCCGCTGTGGCCATGTGCCCAGCGGTGCGGCAAAGGGAAGCTCGAGCCGGGCGAGGCTTAAGCAGAGACGAGGCGGGTCAATCGCCAAGCAGCCCCGATTCGCCTCGCCCGATATGGTCCCGCATTATTTTTTGCGCCGCGGCGGCGTCCTGTCGCCTCAGGCATGCCAGCAATTGATGATGCTCCTGGTTCGACACCTTGCAGCGTTCGACATCCGAAAAAAACATTTCGCGCCTGCGCGCCGACATGATATAGAACGGATTGACCATCTGGATCAGCACTGTATTGTGAGTGGCTTTGAACAAAGCCATATGGAACTCATAATCCAGATCCGCGATCGATTCGCCGGACCCCGCTATGGCTTCGTCGAACCGGCGGACGATATCCTCGATTGCTTTTAGCTGCTCTTCCGTACGCCGTTCACATGCCAGCAATATGGCCTGGGTTTCTATGAGGGCTTTGACTTCCAGCGCCTGGATTATCTTGTCTTTTGTCAGGTCTATGCCCAGCTCCGAGAACAAGCTCAATGTTTCCAGGCTGATGCGCTCCGGCGTGGAGGTCAGGTACATGCCGGAGTTCCGCTTGCGCTTGAGGTAGCGCAGGTTTTCAAGAATCGACAAGGCTTCCCGCACCACGCCCCTGCCCACCCCGAAACGCTCGGATAGTTCGCGCTCCGACGGCAGGCGTTCGCCGGGATCGTAGCCTCTTCTTTCTATCAGCGAAAGAATATTGGCAAGGGTGCGGGATGTCAGCTCTTTATCGGAGTCCATATTCACCATGAATGGAGATTGTCACGCAATACCCAACCTCCACTTTGCCCCATCCTACTGCTTGGTGAATATCTGGGGCGCGACGGTGTTGAACGTATTTTGAATATCTTTTGCTTCCTTCTGCAGGGCATCGCCCCGCAGATCGGACACTTTCATGCCATATTGCTGCGCGAATTCCTTATAAGCGTCGCTGGCGATGGCTGCGCCGAACAAATCCTGGAGCTTCTTGGCCACATCGCTTGGGACGCCGTTGGGCGCGACGAGATAAGACATCTGCTCCAGAGCGCCATAAGGGAATACGTCTATGTTCTTTTCATCGAAGGTGGCGACTTCAGGCAAAATGTCGACGCGCGACTTGGAGAACACGCCTATGGGCTTGATCAGGCCGGCCTTGATCTGCCCAATGGTTTCGGACGGCTTCAAGACCCCCGCGTCGATTTGGCTGCCCGCCAAGTCGATCAAGACCTTGGCGCCCCCCGTATAAGGCACATTCGTATATTCTACATTGAGCGCCTTGGCCAGCATGGCCGCGAAGGTGTGGTTGACGTTATTGCTGCCCGGAGTGCCTATCGACACGCCGCCCTGCTTGCTTTTCATCAGCTTGACGAAGTCTTCTATAGTGTTGGCCGGGCTTGCAGTCGGAACTACCAGTATCAGTTGTTCTACTGTGGTTTGATTCAAGGCCGTAAAATCGTCGACCCGCAACTTGGTCATGTCCTGCGCAATGACACCCATCAGCGAGGAAGTCGCCAAACCCACCGTGTAGCCGTCGGGCGCCGCTTGCGCAACCTTGGTCAGGCCTATGGTGCTGGATGCTCCGGCCACGTTTTCGACCACCACCTTTACGCCGGATTTGCCCAGGATGTCCGAGAGCTTGCGGCCCGTCAGGTCGACAGAGCCGCCGGCATTCCATGGAACGATCAAAGTAATCGGCCTTGCCGGAAACTCGGCCGCGGCGGCGGAGGAAACAGCGCCGACCAAGCTGGCGGCGGCAAGTGTCGCGACGATCGCGAATTTGTTCAACTTAAGCATTTTGGCTCCTATTTACCGGTAATTCATCGCTTCTTATTTAAAATTGACCACATAGCCCGGCCCATCGATGAAGGTGAACTCGTCGAATATCTTTTCATCGATTTCCAGGCCCAGGCCGGGTTTTTCCAAAGGCGTGACGCATCCATCGCCATCCGTGGAGAACACCGGCCCGAACATATCCCTGAATGGGTTGTAGTGCGAAACGCAGGCCTCGAAATAGCCGGCGTTGTCGACGGCGGCAAGCATATGGACGCATGCCGCATGATTGATGCCGGTGGCCGAGCTATGCGGATGCACGCGATAGCCCCAGGCCGACACCATGGCCGCGATTCGCATCGCTTCCGTTACCCCGCCCGTCTTGGACAAATCGGGTTGAAACACCTGAACTGCCTGATCTTCCAGCAATCGCGCAAACTCATAGCGCGTGTAATGGTTTTCGCCGGCGGCAATGGGCACCCGCCTGCTGAACTGCGCCGCTGCGCGATAGGCGCCGAAGTTGTCGCATGCAAATGGCTCTTCCAGCCAGCCGACCCGGACGTCTTCGAGTACCGGCATCAATTGCCTGACCTCATCGAGCGAGTACGCCGCGTTGACGTCGGTGAGGATGTCGATGTCATCGCCCACGACTTCACGCACCTTCGTCAAGCGCGCCGCATCCTTGCGCACGCTATCGCCCAGGCGCAGCTTGATCGCCTTGTAGCCCCTGGCGATATAGGCTTGCGCCTCTTCGGCCAGAGACTCGGGCGGCTGATAGCCCAAGGCGATGCCCCCCGCATAGGCCTTGATCGGCTTGGCCCTGCCCCCCAAGAGCTTATAAAGGGGCTGATTGCAGATCTTTCCCTGGATATCCCATAGCGCCATGTCGATTCCCGACATGGCCAGCGCCGCGCCCGCGCCCATTCCATGGCTGGCCAACTGCATTTTGTGTATGCGGCTCCACACGCCGTTGGAATCGAAGGCGTCCATATTCATGACGAGAGGAGCGAGCGTATTGTCGATCAGGCTGACCACTGCTCCGGGACTGCGGCCGGGGTGCGACTCCCCATAGCCCACCACGCCGCTTGCCGTTTCAACACGGATGATGATGGTATCCCGTTTGATCGTGCTGCCAATGCCCAGGGTGACGGCTTTCCCCTCTGGCAGTCTGAATGAAAGCGGTATGGCTTTGATGCTGACGATGCTGGACATGTGTTCCTACATATTAAAAACCCGAAGGCTCAGACCCCGAAGGCGGACGGCGGCTTCCATTTTGGAAGTCCATTCTTTGCACAGAATGGCACGCCCAATCTGGTAGTACCAGTTTGGCATGGTAAATATGTCGATCATCCAAAACAACCAGGGTAATCCCGTATATGACAGGCGCGGCCATCCCGCCGCAAACTCGCCGGCTTTCGCAACCACCTCGAAAATCCGCAAGAAACTAGCGGCTATGCATGGCAAAGAACCGCCACATCAGCATCGACGCGGCCGGCCCGTTCTTGCTGTTGAACTTGAGCTTGCTATCGCCGCCGCTCCACGCATGGCCCACCTCTTTCAGCATGCACAGGCGCACCGCGACCCGTCCGTCTTTCAGGAAATCTTGCCTGGCATATTCACGGTGCGTACCCTGGCCCAGTACCGTCTCTTGCATGGAAGAAGCGGCATTCAAATAACTGAATTGCTGCGCAAGCTGAACAGCGTTGCGCGCGGATACGACATGGTCCCGCTTTCCGTGCAGAATCATCACGGGCATGCCGGGAAACAATGGAATGTCGCGCACCAGGGGCTGTAAAAGGCCCGTTGGATCAGCCGCACTTCCTTGCCGCATAGTGCGCAAGCCGGCTACCGGGTTATGGGCCGCGCCCAATACAGCGCCGGAGTGCGTCGCCGCGGCCGCAAAGACATTCGGATGGCGCAAGGCGACCAGGGCGGCCATGCTGGCGCCGGCCGACAGGCCGGCAATATAGACACGGCTTCCGTCCAATCGATACTTGCGCACCAGGGCCGAAGCCAGGCTTGCAATGGCATCGGCTTCGGCCAGGCCATGCCCGGCATCCGGCTGGAACCAGCGCCAGCATCGCATGGGCTGGACGCGCTTGGCCTGCTGGGGGTAGGCCACCACAAACCCCTTCTTATCGGCCAGCCGGTTCATGCGCGACCCCTGCGCCATCTCGTAAGCCGTCTGCTGGCAGCCATGCAGCATGATGACCAGCGGCTGCCCCTCGAGCGGCCGCCCGTCCGGGCCATACAGCGAGTAAGCCAGGCGCCCCAAAAGCTCTGTGCCGGTGGGCGCTGTTTTATGTATGAAGTTTTGCCAGACACCCTTGCCTGCAGGCAAGAGTTTCGCCGTCCCGGGCGATGCCTGAGCTCGCGCGGAAACCTGCTTGGCCGCTTTTTTCTTTACCGACTTGCGCGGCTTCTTGACGATGGGCGCATTGACCAGCTTGAATGCCTGCCGCTGCATCCGCGCGGCACGCTTGATAGCTGCAAAGAATAGGTTACTGAGCTTTCTGGCCATGGAGCGCCTTTTGTCAACACCATCATAACAACACGATCGCCGATTCGCCGGAAAAGCTACCCCAGCGCTACACTAAGGCAGCGCAATGCAAGGCGACAACAGACAAGAATCCAAGTGTGCTCCTATATCCATTCAACCGCGGCCAGGTTTCAATATAAGGTCATCCGCGCAAGCGGACGCATGATTATCCAGCCATGAAAAAAATTGCCATCCTCGACGATTACCAGGACTGTGTCCGGAATCTCGATTGCTTCAAGACGCTGACCCAGTATCAGGTCGATATCTTTCACGACAATGTAAAGGATACCGGCTTATTGGCTGACCGCCTGAGCGATGCGGAAGCGATCGTGCTCACCCGGGAACGGACAAGGATTACCGCCCCATTGCTCGACCGTCTTCCCCGCCTGCGCCTCATAAGCCAAACTGGGAGAGTGTCGGGACATATCGATATTGCCGCTTGCACCGATCGCGGCATCGCTGTCATGGACGGCGAAGGGCACGCCACCCCGACAGCCGAGCTCACGTGGTGTCTGATGCTGGCCAGCCAGCGGCATCTGGTGTCGGAAGCAAACCGTTTAAAACAAGGCTTGTGGCAGGGCCATTTGGGCCAGCAACTACGCGGGCAGCGCCTGGGCATCTGGAGCTACGGCCGCATCGGCCGACAAGTCGCCGCCTATGGCAAAGCCTTCGGCATGCATACATGGGTGTGGGGCGGCGAGCACTCCACCAGCCAGGCCCGCGCCGACGGGTTTGAAGTCGCCCCCTCAAAAGAAGCGTTTTTCGAACAAAGCGACATCCTCAGCCTGCATCTGCGCTTGAGCGACCGGACACGGGGCGTCGTGGGGCCCGCCGACCTGGCAAGGATGAAAAGCAGCGCATTGATCGTCAACACCAGCCGGGCCGAACTGATCCAGCCCGGCGCGCTGGAAGCGGCGCTGCGCGCCGGAAAGCCGGGCTATGCCGCGGTCGACGTGTTTGAACAGGAGCCCCTGGCCGGAACAGACCATCCTCTTTTGGGCTTGCCCAACGCGCTTTGCACGCCGCACATCGGTTTTGTGGAAAAGGACAATTACGAATCCTATTACGGCCAGGCTTTCGATAATATCGTACGGTTCTTCAAGGGCGATGTGCGGGGGGTGGTAAATCCGGAAGTACTTGGTCGCTAGCGCCAGGCAGGCATCGTCACCTGTGGCCTCCCGCACAGGGCGGCTGCGCGGCGCTCCTGGCCAGTTGCGCCGCGTACCTTCGTTGCGGCCGCGGGCCATCACTTTGCCAGCGCCTTCAGCGTATCCAGCCTGTCGGCTTCGGCTGCGGGCTTGTCCAGCCGCCATCTCAGCATCCGCGGAAAGCGGACGGCCACGCCTGACTTGTGGCGCCTGGATATATTGACGCCCTCGAAGCCTAGTTCGAAGACGTGCACGGGTTCGACGGATCGGACGGACCCGAACCGTTCGAGGGTGTGGGCCCGTATCCATTTGTCCAGTTCGAGTATTTCTTTGTCGCTCAGGCCGGAATAGGCTTTGGCGATCGGCGTCAGGGTATCGCCATCCCATACGCCGAAGGTATAGTCGGTGTACAAGGTGCTGCGCCGGCCATGGCCGGGCTGCGCGTATAGAAGCACCGCATCGATGGTCAAGGGGTCGATTTTCCACTTCCACCAGTCGCCGCGCCGCCTGCCCGCCTGGTAGGGAGCGATGCGGCGTTTCAGCATCAAACCCTCGACATTGCCTTCCCGTGCGCCGGAACGCAGGGTAGCGGCATCCCGCCAGTCCGCCGCTTGCAGAACAGGCGAAAGCGCAATGCGCGGATCTTGCGGGCTGGCCGCGATCAATGTTTCAAGCGCGGCGCGGCGTTCGTGTTGGGGCAGCGCTCTTAGATCACGGCCATCCAATTCCAGCAAGTCATAGACCAGCACCCTGGCCGGCGCCTGCTGCAGCGATTTGGTCCCGGGCTTGAGCCGCTGGATGCGGGTCTGCAGGGCCGAGAAAGGCAGCGGGCTTGCGTCGCCTTCCTTCCAGGCCAGCAATTCACCATCCAGCACGCAGTCCCGCACAAGTCCTACGGCAGCGGCTTCGATTTCGGGGAAGCGGCCGTCCAGCCGCTCTTCGCCCCGCGACCAGAGGGCGATGCCGCCATGGCGCTTGAGCAACTGCAGGCGGATGCCGTCCCACTTCCATTCCAGCATCCAGTCTTCGATATCGCCCAAAGCTTCCGGTTCGTTTTCCAGCGGCGAAGCCAGAAAGAAGGGATAAGGTTGGCGGCTGTCGCCGGGCAGTTCCTCCTTCGACAGCAAGTCGCGCAAGAAAGCGGGCGAAGGCAGCCAACTGCCGAGCATGCGTTGCGCGATGAGCGCGATGTCCACGCCCGAAAGCGCGGCCAGCGCTTGCTGCACCAACCGTGTGGAGACGCCGACCCGCAAGGAGCCGGTCAGCATTTTGTTGAACAGCAGACGCTGGTCGAACGGCAAGCCGCGCCACGCCGCGACCACGGCTTCCCGGCGGATGGCGGCGTCTTTATTGGCGACGGGCAGCAGCCGATCCTCTATCCAATCGGCCAGGGAGACGTCCTCGCCGCTATCGGGCGGATCATCCAGCAACAGGGCTAGCGTCTCGGCGAAGTCGCCGACATGGTCGTAACTGGACTCGATGAGCCAGGCCGGCATGCTCGTTTCTTGCGCTATCCATTCGCGCAATTCGGCGGTGGCGGCTATCTTGCGCTTGGCGCCAGTGATTTTGCCGCCGGACAGCAGGTACAGGGCCCAGGCGGCGTCACGCGGCGCCGCGTCGCGGAAATAAGCGATCAGGGCGGCTCGCTTGTCCAGCGTCGCGGTGCTGCGGTCCAGTTCCTGGTAGAGACGGGCGAAGCGTTCCATAGCCTCAGTCGTCCTCGCCGTACTGAGTACTGAGCGCCTCGGCGGCAATACCGTCCTCATTCAGCGCGCGTACCAATGTGTGCGTATCGCCATGAGTGACGATGACGCGGCGCGCTCCGGTCTGGCGTATGGTCTGCATGAGCGCCGGCCAATCGGCATGGTCGGAAATGACGAAGCCGCGATCCATGTTGCGGCGCCGGCGGTTGCCGCGTACGCGCATCCAGCCGGAGGCGAAGCCGTGCTGCGCATTGCGGAAGCGCCGCAGCCACGGGCTGCCGGCCGCCGAAGGCGGCGCGAGAATGAGCTCGCCGGCGTAATCGCCGCTATGCGGCGCTTCGCTGACCAGCCGCGTTGCAAGCATGGCGATGCCGGCGCGGCGATAGACATCCACGCCGCTCGCGATGCCGCCGTGCAGCAAGGCCGGCTTGTCGGTATGCGCCATGAGCTCGGCCAGGACGCGCTGCGCTTTGCCCAATGCATAGCAATATAGGATGGCGGCCTCGCCGCGCGCGGCGCAGTGATCGCGCCAATCGACAATGTCGCGCGCCACGTCGCTCGTATCCGGCCAGTGGTAGATAGGCAGGCCAAAGGTCGATTCCGTAATGAACGTATGGCAAGGCACGATCTCGAACGGCTCGCATGTGGGATCCGCCTGGCGCTTGTAGTCGCCGGAGATCACCCAGACTTCGCCATCGACCTCGATGCGCACCTGGGCCGAGCCAAGCACATGGCCGGCCGGATGCAGCGAAACGCGGGCGTTTCCCAGGCGGAACGGCTGCCCATAGTCGTGGATTTGATAGTCCTGTTCCTGCAAGCGCCACTGCAGAATGGGCAGCCCCTCGCGGGTGGTGTGATACTGGCCCATGCCGACGCGTGCATGGTCGCCATGGCCATGCGTGATGACGGCGCGCGTCACCGGCGCCCAGGGGTCGATATGGAAATCACCCACCGGGCAATACAAGCCTTCCGGACGTAGTTGAACGATGTCCGCCACAGGGCAGCCTTTACGGGATAGGGATGCTTTAGTGTACGGGCTTTGCGGCGGTTTTGCAGGCCTATGGCTGACGCGAAACCACCCAAACGCCTAAGCCGATAGGCGTATTCGCTCGCGGCATGGCGCAACGCGGCTGTTTCGTTCCTGGCACGGCAAATTGGCCCATAGCTTTTTGCTTTCCATCGTTTTAAACAACTAGTTGAATCAAAACGGCGCCGCGCGGCGATGCCGCCGGCCATGTCGAATAAGAAGAGAAGACTAGCGTCTATGGATACTCGGGCACTGAATGACTGCGAGCGATGGCTGGTGGATTGCTGCAGATTGGGCAGGAAGGCGGATTTCGACCAGCGCGGGTGCGCTGCGGGCGAGCAGCCGGAGATATCGGCCGATCTGATTCGTCGGCTGGCGCTGGGACAGTTCGACATCGACGGAGATCCGGTGCTGTTGCCCTTGGGCCTGCAGGTAAAAGGGGCCAAAGTATACGGGCGCCTGCAGCTGGCCAATGCCTCCGGCAGCAATGGCAATGGTTGCTGCGCCCCGTTGGTGTTCGAGCATTGCCGCTTTGAAACCGGCGATCCCTGCCCGGCGCCCGATCAGCGGACGGAACCCGCCGTGGATCTGCGGCATGCCCGCTGCAGCCATGTCGCCTTTATCGACTGCGAATTATCCATGCTGGCGCTGAATGGCGCATTGATCGCAGGAGACCTGGACTTGAGCGGGCTGCGCTCCAGCGGCGGCGATGCGGGCCAATGCTGGGTGCAAGCCTGTGGCGCGCATGTCGAGGGCGGGGTCATACTGTCGCGTGCGCGTCTGCGTCTTGAACAGGCCGAGAAGCAGGCCGCGGCCGAGCCGGCGCGCACGGAATGGGCCTGCGATCTGCATGGCATGGTAATCGAAAGAGATCTCGTCGGCTCCGAAGGAATGGCTGTCTTCGGCGGGATGACGATGCCGCGGCAGGTGTTGGGCGATATCGACCTGCGCGGCGCCATGCTGGTCTGCGACCGCAGCCCGATGAGCCGCGGCCTGGCCCTGATGGCGGAACGCAGCGAAGTGGGCGGCGTACTGTGGCTGCGGCCCATGCAGCGGGAATACGACATCCTGCCTTTCGAGTGCCACGGCATCGCCAACCTCTACAGCATGAAGATCGGCGGTTCCGTCGAACTGAGCGGCGGCCGATTTTTCGGCCCTGCCGGCCAAGATGCGCAGCCCGCTATTTTTGCATGCATGTTGAATGTAAGCGGCTCTCTGTTCATGCACGAATGGGCGCCGCGCAATGATTTGCCGTCGTTCGAGACGCCATGGCCCACGGTCGCCTGCGGCAGCTCGGTGGATTTTCGCGGCGCCACGGTCGGCAAGAGCATGCTGGTAGCGCTGCAAAGCCGCAAGGACGCCGCGTCGCTGATCTGCTCAGGCCTATGCGTGGGCAATGTGCTGCAGGTGGAACTGGCAAATAAAGACAGTTTCCTGCAAGCCGTCAACATAGGCGGCGACCTGAATATATCCGCCGCCGACGACGCGACGCCATCGCTATACATTTCCGACTCGGCGATCGGCGGCAACCTGTGGCTGACAGGCGGGTACAACGAAATTCGGGCGCAAAGCTGCAGCGTGGAAGGCCGTTTCAGCGGGATGGAAGCCGGCGGCGCTGGATATCAGGCCGGTCTGATCGTGGCCTCCGAAAGCCGCATCCAAGGGTTAAGCCATTTCCAGGCCAATCGCGGCATAGATATCGCAGCGGCAAGGCTCATGGCTACCGCGACGATTTCGTCGGCGGGCAAGGCGCCGGGCATCTCCATTCGTGCCACGAGCTTGAGGGCCGACCACGATGTCATCATCAAGGGGCGGGCACAAGCGATCGACATGACCAGGGCCGCCATCGGCGGCGACCTGAATGCGGCAGGGTGCTCGAGCAACGAAGCGGCGCTTCACGGAATCCGCGTCGGCGGCGATGTGAAGTTGCCGCGGGATATATTCGGATTGTTTTCACTGGCAAGCGGGCGCATCGAAGGCGCCGTTGAGTTGTGCGACATCGATCTGCACTTGCGCCTGCGGCCGGAAGGCGATACGAAGCCAGGCATCGACCTGGGCGGCGCGCGCATCGAGGGCGACCTCAAAGTTGCAAGGCTGGTGCGCAAGCCGGAGGCCGGAGCCATAAAGGAAGCGCCGGAAACGCCCGCCTGGTTCGCGAGCATCGATGCCCATCCCTCGGCATGGGATGAAGTCCTGATACTGCATCGCGACCTGTCTTTCTACAGCGGGGCGCAAGTCGTCGAGCTGCACCTGCCGAGCGCCCGCGCGCCGGACGAAGGCGTCTCGTCCATCGAGATGGAATGCCACGCCTTCCTGCTGCTGGGCGACGGGCGTACGGTGTATCTGAATGGCCAGTCCCAACCCATACACCGGGTGAACGAAGCCATAGGAGGCAAGCGTTTGCTGCGCCTGGACAACGCAACGCAGGCTCTTGATTATCTGCGTTTTTTCTGCGCTTATGTCTGGGGCGATCAAGGCGCCTTCATTATCATCGAGTCGCTGCAGCCTTCCGACTGGCTGCAGTATATGGAGCGCGACGAAAAACAGCTGGCCCAGGCGCCTGCGCCGCCGCAAATAAGGCGGGAGGGCGAGCAATGGCTCTGCAGCGCAGTCGTACAGTATGCGGACTACCTGTTCGCGTCCAACCTGCAAATCGCCGGCACGGGCATGGTCGCGATGAACGACGACACGCCGGTGGCGCGGCTGCAAGCCCAGGATGTGCTCTATTCCGCCCCCTGCCGGCGCTATCGGCTTGCTCCGGCGCATGTCGACGCTTCTTCGGAACGCGGCGATCAGCCGCCGCCCCACCATACGCCTCACGAGGTGATGCGCGACCATGCCTGGGCGCGCGTGACGGACGCCACTATACGTTCGGCGGTCATCGATCGCATCCGCAGCGCGCTTACCGAGCTGAAGAAACTGCACGTCACAGAATACATGGAGGCGCCGGTATTGATCAATCTCCATGGCTGCCGCTGCAACTTTCTGGATGACGATGACGGCAAAGGCTGGGGCAATGGGTTGACGGTGGACTTGCGCGGCTTCGAATACCAGGGGTTGGCTGAATCGCAAAGCGAGGCCAACAAGGCCTTCTCCGGATCCAGCGTACCGCACAACGATACCGTCGGCGCGCTGCTGGGCCGACAGCGCAATGCCTGGCTGGAGCGCGTCACGCGAGGCCTGGATTTCAGCGTGACGCCTTACGAGCAATTGGGACTTGCGCTGGCCGGCCGCGGCGACCAGGAGGCGGCGCGCACGGTGCTGGAGCGGCGGCTGCAATGCGAGAACGAACTCAGGCCCTGGTTTACTCGCTGGAGCATCTGGCTGGGCGTCCAGTTGCCATTCCGATATGGTCTGTTCAGCAAGCGAGGCATCGTCGTCACCCTGCTGTACTGGCTGCTGGGCATCGTCGCCTTCGATATTGCCAACTACGGCGCGCTGCGCCTGCCGCCCGTGGGCGCCGGGAATTCCCAACTGGTCATGGGCCAGTTGCCGCTGCCGATACGGCCGGTGCTGGTGGTCGACAGCCAGCCCGTCACGATGTCGGTGGCCAGCACCCGGACAGGCGACAAGCTCGTGACGGCCAAAGTGCCGTTGACGGACAATCTGGCCGAGGAAGTCTCTTGCGGGGAACAGGTGGAGCCCAGCCTGTATGCATTGGACGTCATGCTGCCGCTGGTCGACCTGCGCCAAGAATCCAAGTGCGCCATCAGCTCCGCCGATGGCCTCGGCCCCTTCCTCTGGCGGGTATTCCGGGCGCTCTACGCGATAGCCGGGGCCTATATGACATCGATGCTGATCCTGACACTGTCCGGCGTCCTGCGTCGATCGACGGAGCGCTAGGGGTAGATGCGTAGCTGGGCTTGTGCGCCGGCGGGCTTTGCCAGCGCCCTGGCCTCGGCCCCACGCCTTCATATCGAAACTCCGGCACGCAGGACCGCTGCGTGAGTAGCGCTTGTTTTTGCATATTTTTGTATGCAATAATATAGAAAAATGTGGAATGCCATGAGCAGCCGCGTTGCGTAAATACCTGTAAATGCCTTGCACCTTCTTGGAACGCTGCCAGATCATTGGCGCGAAGCCTCGCGGATTTATGCCTATTTCAAAGAAGAATTCCCAGTCGCTTGCGGCGTACAACGAAATCAAGCGGCGCATTCTGGCGGGTGATTTTGCCGTCGACGATCGGCTGCGTGAAATCAATGTCGCCCATCATCTAGGCATGGGCCGAACCCCCGTCCGGGAAGCGCTCAAGCGCCTGGAAGACGAAGGCCTGCTGACGCACGAGCCGCGCCGGGGGCTGGTTGTGACCCGCATCGATCAACGCGGCGTTACCGAGCTGTACGCCATGCGCGAAGTGCTCGAAGGGGCGGCGGCCGAATTCGCCGCAAGGCATGCGACGGACGCCGAAATCGAAAACATGGCGGCGATCCTGGAGGACGAGCGCCAGCCCGGCGCCGATGCCGTCGCGTTAAATCTGGCATTCCACAATGCCATCTACGCAGCGGCTCACAACCGCCATCTCATCCGTTCCCTCAACGCGGTGACCGACACCACTTATCTGCTGGGGCGCAGCACGCTTGCGGTGCAGCAGCGCGCGGCCAAAGCCAATGAAGAACATTCGGCGATCATCGCGGCCATCCGTGCGCGCGATCCGCAAGCCGCGGGGGAAGCTGCAAGACATCACATACGGCAGGCGTATCTGGAGCGCCTGCGTATGCTCAGGGAATTGACCGTTCACACCGAACATGAACAGGAGAGCTCATGAAATCAGGTTTTGAAATCCGGCGGAACAATCCGCCTTCCACATCGTCCACCCGCCGCAATCTGCTCAAGGCGGGCGGTATCGGCGCCTTGATGCTTATGCCGGGGATCAGGACGGCGTTTGCGGCATCCCAATACCCCACCCGGCCGATCAATGTCATAGTGCCTTACGCCCCGGGCGGGCAGGGCGATCTGTTCGCCCGCATTCTTTCCGATCCAATGGCGGCCCTGCTGGGCGAAAGCGTGGTGGTGGAAAACCGCCCCGGCGCCACCGGCATGCTGGGCACCCGCAATGTCGTCCGCTCGAAGGCGGACGGCTACACCCTGCTCATGGGGCAAACCGGGGAAATCGTGGTCATGCCGCTGGCCAACAAGGCCGCGGGATACGACACGGCCAAGGACCTGGCGCCCGTTATACTCGTCGGCGACTCGCCGCTCGTCATGATCGCTCCCGCCAAGGCGGAATTCAATACGCCGCAAGAAGCGATCGCGCTGGCAAAAAAACGCAGCGGCGGCTTGGCCTATGCCTCTTCCGGCACAGCCACGCCCGGCCACCTGGCGGCGGCCGCTCTGGCGCTGGGCACGCAGACCGACATGGTNNCATGCGCCATACAAAGGCGCCGGCCAGGCGATGACGGACGTCATTGGCGGGCAGGTCGACTTCTTCTTCTCGAGCGCTTCGGCCGCCATGTCGCATATCAAAGCGGGGACCGTCAAAGCGATCGCCGTCGCATCGTCCGAACGCATGCCCACGCTGCCCGACGTGCCCACCATCAGTGAAACAGTCATCCCGGGCTTCAATTACAGCTTGTGGGGCGGCTATTTCGTGCCCAAGAACACCCCGGCCGACATCGTCCAGCGGCTGAACAAGGACATCAACACCTTGCTGGCGCAGCCGGACATACGCAACCGTCTGGAAGCCGATGGCGCGATAGTCAAGCAGAACAGCCCTGCGGAATTCCGGGCTTTCGTCGATCAGGAAATCACCAAGTATCGCAAGCTCATCGACACACTCAATATCACCATAGGCTAAGCGAAACGGAGCCACTGCAGCATGAAAATCATCGTTCTACCGGGCGACGGCATCGGCCCTGAAACCATGGCGGCGACCGTCCAGGTGCTGGAAGCGGCATCGTCCCGATACGGCCTGGGCCTGCGGCTCGAGCATGACGACGCGGGGCTTGCAAGCCTGAAGCGCCATGGCGCAACCGTCACGCCCGAACTGCTCGATAAAGTAAAACAGGCGGACGGCCTGATGCTGGGCCCCATGTCCACCTTCGAGATGAAGGACGAAGCAAAGGGCGAAATCAACCCTTCGAAGTTCTTCCGCAAATCCCTGGACCTGTACGCCAATATCCGCCCGGCGCGCACCTACAAAGGCATGCCGGCGCGTCTGGGCGAGTTCGATCTGGTGGTCGTGCGGGAAAACACCGAAGGCTTCTATGCCGACCGCAACATCGAGTCTGGTTCGAGCGAAATGCTGATCACGCCCGACGTCGCCATATCGCTGCGCCGCATCACGCGCAAGTGCTGCGAGCGCATCGCGCGTGCGGCGTTCGAGCTGGCCATGACCCGCGACAAACATGTCAGCATAGTCCATAAGGCCAATGTACTGAAGATCGCGGACGGCATGTTCATTGATATCTGCCATGAAGTGGGCCGCGAGTTTCCCGATGTGCGGGTCGATGATTTCATCGTCGACGCCATGATGGCGCATGTCGTGCGCGCGCCTGAGCGCTTCGATGTGATCGTCACCACCAATATGTTCGGGGATATCCTGTCAGACCTGACGGCGGAGCTGTCGGGCAGCCTGGGCCTGGGCGGTTCCTTGAACGCCGGCGACCAGTACGCCATGGGTCAGGCCGCGCATGGCTCGGCGCCCGATATCGCCGGCCAGGACATCGCCAACCCTTTCTCCTTGGTGCTGTCCGCGGCGATGCTGCTGGCATGGCATGCGCGCAAGACCGGCCAGGCGTCTTTCCAGACGGCCGCGGATGCCATTTTCGATGGCGTGAGCGCCGCCATCGAGGCCCGGGAGGCCACGCGCGATGTCGGCGGCAAGCTGGGCACGCGCGAGACCGGCCGCCTGCTCGCGCAGCGCATCGCACAGGCGCATTGACCATGATTCCCGCACAGGCATGCGATTGCCACGTTCATGTGGTGGGCGACCCGCTCGCCTACCCCATGCTGCCCGATCGCCCTTATACAGCGGGGATTGCTACCGTGGCCGACTTGCGCGCGCATCTGGCGCGCATCGGCTTCCGGCGCGCCGTCATCGTGCAGCCCAGCTTCTACGGCACGGACAACCGCTGCCTGCTGGATGCGCTGCGCGAGATGGAAGGAGACGCCCGTGGCATCGCGGTCCTGGATCCTTCGGTCTCCGATGCGGAGCTGGCCCGCATGAACGAAGCCGGCGTACGCGGGATACGGCTCAATCTGGAAAGCCGCGGCTTGTCGGATACCCGGCAATTGGCGGACACGCTGCGGCAATGGGCCGGGCGTATCGCTGATTTTGGATGGCATTTGCAGGTCTACGCCGCCTGGCCGGTGATCCGGTCTTGCCTGCCATGGCTCGGGTCGCTGCCCGCGCCCGTGGTGATAGACCATTTCGGCCTGGTCCCTCTGGCGGGCGATGCCGCCGGACAGGACGGCGGGCAGGATGGCGACCTGCTGGCGCAGGCGCTGGCCGCGGGCAATCTTCATGTAAAGCTTTCCGGCTCTTACCGCGTTCCCGGCGCGAGCCCGGCGGGTATCAAGCAACTCGCCCGCAAGCTTCTCGCCGCCAACGCCGACAATGTGGTGTGGGCCAGCGATTGGCCGCACACCAACCGCGAACCCGGCAAGGCGCCGACCGAAGTCAGCGCATACCGCGATATACAGCCAAGCCGCCTGCTCGCCGAAATCGCCGAATGGCTGCCCGACAAGGATACGGCGCGCAAAGTCCTGCAAGAAAACCCGGAAAGGCTGTATCGGTTTTGAACGGGATCGATTGCAGGGGCATGCGCAATACAGTCGGCTCTGCGGACACTATCGGCGTACTTCAAGCCCCCAGATGCTTCATGCACCAGGTGCGTCGAGCCGGAGAGCAGCTTTTCGGGGGCCTCGCCTGGCCGACGCCGGCCGTGATTTTGAATCGTTAAGTAATTAGTTGATTTGGACTTTGGCGTGCTTGACGACATCGGCCCACTTATCCACCTCGGACTCAAAAAAGGCGCGAAAATCGGCAGCCGATGACCCGACTGGCTCCGCTCCCACACCGCGCAGCGTGGCAACGACCTCGGGTGTGTTGACGGCATGAATCGCCGCCTTATTTAGCTTTTCCAGGGCGTCTGCGGGTGTGCCGGCGGGAACGAACAGGCCGAACCAGGAGCTGGCGTCATAACCAGGCACCCCTGCTTCGGAAACTGTAGGCACATCAGGAGCCGCTGCTGAACGCTTTGCCGAACTCACAGCCAAGGCCCGTAGCTTTCCGCTTTGCACCAGCGGCAAAGTGGTGATGATGTTGTCGAACGTAACCCCCACTTGGCCGCCCAGCACATCCGCCATGGCCGGGGCCGCGCCGCGATACGGTACGTGTTCCATGCCGATGCCGGCTTTGCTGGTGAAGAGCTCCATGAACAAGTGCGCGCCCGAGCCGTTGCCGGCGGAGGCGTAGTACACCGGTTCGTTCTTGCCCCCCTTCTTGGCCGCATCAACCAAGTCGGAAACGGATTTATAAGGCGTGGAAGGGTTTACGACCAGCAAGAACGGCGCCGTCGATAATTGCGACACGGGCGCAAGGTCTCGTTTGGCGTCATAGGACAGATTCTTGTATAGGCTCCCGTTGATTGCGAGCGAGATGGTACCGAACAACAGCGTATAGCCATCTGGAGCCGCTGCCGCCACATACGCCGACGCAATATTGCTGGCCGCCCCTGCTTTGTTCTCGACCACGATGGGCTGGCCCAATTCGCTCGACATCTTTTCGGCGATCGCGCGCGCCGCGACATCCGAAGCCCCGCCCGCCGGAAAGCCGACCACAAGCCGTAACGGCTTTTCAGGGTAAGCGCCGTACGCCGCGGGTAAGCCAGCCAACATCAATAACGCCGCCAAGGCCGTCATTTTTACGCTTTTCATTGCATCTCCATAAATAGCTTTGTTCTGCTTGTATGGAATTGTGCCCACAACTGAGAAAAGTAAATACGGCGGAATTTTGAAGACCTTATTCGCTTATATCGAACGATGGGCCGAACTGGGATGCCTGCACATGCTTCCCCACTCCGCACAAGACCGCCCAGATGCAAGCATGGCCGCCAAGCGCCCTCGCCCATGCAAACGCTGATTCGCGCCGCTTGAATTGCACACTATCGGAACGCGTTGACGTGGCACAGGAACTTCGCGAAGCGATTCAGCAAAATACTCTTGACTCATTCCTAAAATGGAATAATATTCTTATATCGGAATTCTTGCCCGATTCTGGCCAAACAGTAAACGCCACGGAACAGGTATGGCCATGCGTGGCTCATTGACCCAGCGTCACGGCCGCGTCTGCAAGACTGCAGCAACCTGCGCGGCCGTAGTCGTACAGCCTTGATCGACCGACGTTCGTCGGGGACGTCGCTAATAACCCGTCTCCCACCTCTGTGCGCCTGCAGCGGGTGCACCTGGGTGTGGAGATAATCAAAGCCAAACCGGAGACACTCCATGAAGTCTTATTTTCTGTATAAAACGCTGAAATCAATCGCGGCGGCTGCCGGCGCCGCCGCCTTGCTGGCCAGCCATGGCGCACAGGCCGCTTACCCGGAACGCGCCATCAAGGTCGTCGTCCCTTATAACGCGGGTGGTGGCACTGATGTACTTAGCCGGGCGGTGGCCTCCGGCATAAGCGCAGTGCTCAAGGAAACAGTCATTGTCGAAAATCGGCCCGGCGCAAGCGGTATGATCGGCTCGGATCTTGTCGCGCGGTCAGCGCCAGATGGCTACACGCTGGTAATGACCGCGGCCGACACGCACACTATCAACCCGCATGTGTACCCCAAGATCTCGTATGACGCGGTGAAGGATTTCGTTGCGGTGGCGCAGGTGGGCTACTTGCCGTACGCGCTGGTCGTGAATCCCGTGCTGGGCGTCAACACCATACAAGAATACATTGCGCTGGCAAAGAAAAGCCCGGGTAAGCTGACCTACGCCTCATGGGGCGTGGGCAGCTCCAGCCATGTGGCGATGGAGATGCTGAATGTGGGCCAGTCGCTCGACGTGTTGCATGTTCCTTTTACAGGCGCCGCGCCGGCGATGACCGCCATCATGGGTGGGCAAGTCGATGCCTTATTCGTGCCGTTGAGCTTGGCCAAGCCCAATGCCGATGCCGGCAAGGTAAAGCTGCTTGGTTTGGCTGCGCCGAAGCGATTCGCCGGCGCACCCGACGTGCCTACTCTGACCGAGCAGGGCGTGAATGTCGTGGCGGCGCCATGGATAGGCATCTTGGCGCCGGCGGGAACGCCGCAAGATGCGATCGGCAAGTTGGCCGATGCGGTTGCACAAGCCGTGAAACGTGACGACGTTATCAAGGCGCTTACGGCTGGAGGCCTTGAAATCAGCACTCGCGACAGCAAGGCGTTCGCTGAATTTTTGGTCGACGACTACAAGCTCTGGGGTGATACGGTGAAAGCGGCTAATATTAAGGCCGAATAGAAGCACAAGAATCCTGGCTCTGGTTTGGGCCATGGGCCCATTCCATCCGGCGGATCCGACGCTGTTTTAATCCATGAAAATCACACCGACCCAGGAAACTGTTCCCAGACCCGACGAAACGACCCGATCTCCCTTGCGCACGGTGCAGGTTTTATATGAACTTGCCAGCAATCCGTCCGCAGTTTCTTTGGCGGATTTAAGCGTAAGGCTCAATCTACCCAAAACCAGTCTTTTCCGGCTGATGAAGACGCTGGAATCCGGTGATTATGTGATCACCGTACCCGGAGGCTATAAGATCGGCGCGCAAGCCCTGAAGCTGGGGGCGGCCATTGTCCAGAATTGCGAATTCCCGAACTGCGCGCTGCCGGTGATGCAGCTCGTATCCGACGGCTGCGGCGAGACTATTATCTTGGGAACAATGGCCGACAATCGGACGGAAGTGGTCTATGCGGAGGTGCTGCAGGCGACGAATCCATTGCGATTCATCAGCAAGGCGGGCAGCACCAATCCGCTTTATGGATCGGCAAGCGGCCAGATACTGCTGGCCAATATGGCGGAGGAAGAACTGAACGCTTACCTGGCGTCCGTTAAATTGGTCAAGCACGCCCCTGGCACGATCAAAACGGTCCAGGCCCTGAGGGCAAAGCTGGCTGAAATCCGCGGCGCGGGGATTTCGGAAAGCCTGGAAGGCCTGGTGGAAGGTGTGTATTCGGTGGCAGCCCCCGTCATCAACATGTCAGGCAAAGTCATTGCAGGGCTGTCCATATCCGCGCCAAGCAGCCGCGCCTTACGTCAGAAAGGCAAGCTCTGCAAACTCGCTTTGCGCGGTGGGGAAGAAATCTCCAGAATCCTTGGATACACCGGCAGCTACCCTTTGCCCGGTGCGCGAGATTAGATTAGCACGGGTGCGCCATGGATATGTGGCACGGGCGCATCAGACGTACCCGTCAGACAAATGGACATTACGTACAAGAACTTCAAGAATCTCAAGCATTGTTCCGATGAGCTCATCCATAACGGCGTGGGCTATTTGGCCGGCGTCATAGCGTCGGATGGCTCGGCCGATATCATCGGCCTTGTCCGCGCGCGCGACGCCCGCTATGATCGAACTGCATAGGCGCGGGCGGTAGTCGCCCTTCTTCCCTCAAACCCATCCACCCTTTCTGTAGTCCACGCTTCATCGCGCCTTTCTTCTATCGACCCGAAACTTTCAACGGAGCGGTAAATGAAAAACTCAGCGGACAGTGCCGTACTGCCATCCAGTAAAATTAGTCCCCAACGGCTGCAAGAACTCGAAGCCGGATTTCTTCAAGCCGAACAGCAAGACCCCTCTTCTCCTTACTATCGCGGCTCCAACCCCGTCGAATCTCCACACGGCATGCCCAAGCGCAGGCGATTCATGCTGGGGGCGATGGCGGTATTGGGCGGCGCCGGCGCGCATAGAGCCGCGCCCGCGGCCTCGCCGGGATCCCTCGAACGAACCGTTCCGCCCGACGCCACGAAGGTGCAGGGTGTCGGCGTCGCCGTGGACGACGGCGGCTACGGCCGCCGGTCGCAGTTCGAGACCGAGGTGCGTACCCGATACGCCACCAAAACGACCGAATCATCTTGGAGCTTCACGCCCTTGCAGGACAGCATGGGCATCATCACGCCTTCCGGGCTGCACTACGAGCGCCATCACGGCGGCATCGCCACCATCGATCCATCCTCGCATCACTTGTATGTACACGGCATGGTCAAGCAGGCGAAAAAGTTTTCGATGGCGGACCTGAAGCGCTATCCCATGCTGTCCCGCCTCATGTTCATGGAGTGCTCCGGCAACGGCTTGACGGAATGGGCCAAGCCCACGCTGAAGACAGTGCAAGGAACCCATGGGCTGACTTCCACGTCTGAATGGGTCGGCGTTCCGCTATCGACCATATTGGACGAAGTCGGTTTGCGGCCCGGCGCGAAATGGCTGCTGGCGGAAGGCGGGGACGCCGCCGTCATGACGCGCAGTATACCGATAGAGAAGGCAATGAAAGATTGCCTGCTGGCCTACGGCCAGAATGGCGAAGCGATCAGGCCCGAGCAGGGCTACCCGCTGCGCCTCTTCGTGCCGGGTTATGAAGGCAATATGTCCATCAAATGGCTGCGCCGGCTCGAAATTTCGGACCAGCCGTTCATGACACGCGAGGAAACGTCGAAATACACGGACTTGATGCCGGATGGCACAGCCCTGCAGTTTTCCTTCCTGATGGAAGCCAAATCCGTCATCACCTATCCATCAGGCGAGATGCTGCTGCAGAAGCCCGGTTTCTATGAAATTTCCGGGCTCGCCTGGTCGGGAAGGGGCGCCATAAAGCGCGTCGAAGTCTCTGTAGACGGCGGAAAGAATTGGCGCGATGCCACCTTGCACGGCCCTGTGCTGCCCATCTGCCATACGCGCTTCACCCTGCCCTGGGAATGGGACGGCAAAGAGGCAATATTGCAAAGCCGATGTACCGATGAAACCGGGTATGTACAGCCCACCATCAAGAAGCTTGTGGACGAACGCGGCTTGTCGTCGGTCTATCACCTTAACGGTATCCAAAGCTGGAAAGTCGCCGCAAGCGGGGAGGTGTCAAATGTACATCACTACTAATAAAGCGCTGATTGCCGCGGCACTGGCGCTGGCCTGTTCTGGCGGCGCGGCAGCGCAAACCGCCAGCTCGTCGCCCTCCACGCCCGCAGCGGAAGCTCACCCCAAGTATGGCTTTGGGACGAACATCACCGACGACGACCTCAAACAGTTCGTATCGCCGCTGCCCGACGGGCGCGGCCTGCCATCCGGGTCGGGCACTGTCATGCAAGGCCAAAAGGTCTATACGCAGCAATGCCTGGCCTGCCATGGCGTCAACCTGGAAGTCGGCATAGGGGACCGGCTTGTCGGCGGGCGCGGGTCCTTGGCCAAAAGCAGCCAGGGCGGCGCACCGGTAAAGACCGTGGAAAGCTACTGGCCCTATGCCACGACGCTGTTTGATTACATCAAGCGCGCCATGCCTTTCACCACACCCAACAGCATGTCCAACGACGACGTCTATGCGGTGACCGCCTATATATTGTCCAAGGCCAATATCATTCCCGATGATGCCACGTTGAATCGGGAGTCGCTGCCCAAGGTCGTGATGCCCAACCATGATGGGTTCAAGCCGGCAAATCGCTGAGTCAATAAGTTGGTCAAGGCGGCGAACCGTGCTTGGACACGGTTCGCCGTCCTTGCCGCAGCGCCTTGACTACTTCGGTACATGATCCGGCGCCTAGGCGCTATAGGAGTGCAAGCTCGATGATCAGACCGCGGTTGAGCTTACGCGGGGATTGGCCCCGGAATAGCCCAGGCTTTCACTGAGCTTGGCTGCCTGCTCCATCAAGGCCTTGCCGTACTCGCTTTCCCTTTCCGATGAGAACCGCTCGCGCGGAATGGTGAGGCACAGCGACCCCACCACATTGCCTGTGGCTTCGAAAACGGGCGCGCCGATACCGATGGAACCCGGAACACGCTGGCCGAAGGTGATCGCGTAGCCCCGCCGCCGGATCGCAGCCAGTTCTGCCTTGATGGTTTCCGGGTCGGCACGTTCGCCGGTCGCCGCCGCGCTGGCGCCCGACAAGATCGCATCGACGTCAGGCGGGGGCAGATAGGCTAATATGCTGCGCGCGGTCGCGCCCCAGGCCATCTCGAGGGGAATATTTTCCTTCACGTCGTAGCGAAGCAGCTCGGTTCCATGCAGCACACTGACGATGGTGTAGCGCCGCTGCTTTTCCAGATAGAGGCATAACAAGGTGGTTTCGTTGAAGCGCCCCACCAGATGGTCGAGCAGCGGCTGTGCCAGGTCCGTGATGGAGGACGTATGCTTGACGAGCGATGCGATTCTCACGAATTCCGCCGCGCAATAATAGGTCTTGGTGGCAGGATTCCGGGCGATCAGGCCCTCGCTCGCCAGCAGCGCCACGAGCCGATGGGTGGTCGAGGGCGCGAGCCCCAACTTGGCCGCTATGTCGCTCAGCGTAAGATTGTGATTGTTTTCCGCCAAAGTTCGTAAAAGGGCGATGACGCGGGCCACCGTACCCAAGGTTTCTGCCTTTCCCATAGATCCTGTGTAGTATGCAAGGGCCTGTCTCTATCGATGTCCTCGATTGTACAGTGTCCATCTGGCGCGGTTGCGCTGCATACAGGACCGGGGCGGCATCGGGCATGCACATGCCTTCAACGCCGCCCTTACGGGTCGCCTCGCGTCAGGCCGTGTGCCTGGCCGTGGCAAGTACTTTTTTTTCGACCAGTCCATCGATTTTCGAGCATTCCCATCCCAGCCACTCGGACAACACTTTCATGGCGTCTTCGCCCAGCGCGGGCGGATAGGTGGACTCCGGCTCGGTCTGGCCCATGAACTTGATGGGATTACCGACTACTTCAATGCCACGCCCGTCGCCCCTGGACAAGGGCATGATCATTCCCCGACCGCTTTCACGTGCGTCGGCAAGAGCTTCGGGAACCGTCTTGATCAGCGCCACCGGCACGCCGTTTTCCGCCAGTTCCTGCACCCATTCCGCCGCCGGACGCTTGAGAAAAGCCGCTTCCAAGAGATCCCATAAGGCCTCGCGATTCGCCAGGCGCATTTCACCCGTCAGGAAACGCGGGTCGTCTATCAGCGCCGACTCGTTCAAAGCATGGCACAGCCCCTTCCACATGCGATCGGTGTTCGCGGTGATGACCAGTTCCCGGCCATCGCCGCCCACAAAGGATCGGTAAGTCGGAATCGAGTCGTGGCGCGCCGCCTGACGCCGCGGATTGACCCCGGCGATCAGGGAGTACGTGCTTTGATAGGACAGCATGGCCAGCTGGCAATCGAGCATGGAGATATCAATGTGGCGGCCGGACCCGCCACGCTCGCGGTCCGCAAGAGCGGCATTGATCGCAATTGCCGCATACATGCCGGCGACGAGGTCGCCGGCCGGTATGCCGAGCCGAACGGCGGGCCGCCCCTCTTCGCCGGTAAGGCTCATCACGCCGGACAGCGCCTGGACGATCATGTCGTAGGCGGGGCGATCATGCAAAGGGCCCTCCTGGCCGAATCCGCTGATGGATGTCCAGATCAGCTTGGGATGGTCCTTCATGATCGATTCGATATTCAGGCCCATCCGGTTCGACACCCCGGGCCTGAAGTTTTCTATGACGACATGCGTCTGGGCGATCAAGTCCTTCACCAATTGCAGGCCCTCGGGCTGCTTCATGTCGACGGCCAGGCTTTTCTTGTTGCGATTGATGCCCAAGTAATATGCGCTGTCGCCGTCCACGAAATGCGGGGGGATATGCCGGCTCGAATCGCCCGAAGGCGCTTCGATCTTGATGACCTCGGCCCCGAGATCCGCTAGTATCTGCGTGCAAAATGGTCCTGACAGAAAAGTCGTCAGGTCGAGCATCCGATAACCGGCCAAGGGCTTTGCCGCCCGTGAGCTGGCCGCGGCCGGATTATGTGGATGGATTTGACTCATGTTCCTACCCTACAGCTTATCGTGGCTTTGAAGTCACGCACATTCATACAAGTGGACCGTGCATGCGCCATGATCCAGCCCCGAAATACCGCCGCCGGTAACGTGGCTCAATGCCCGTTTGGCTCCTGGCACCTGTCTTTTGCCGGCCTGGCCGGTGAGTTGCCAATAGACCTCGGCGGCTTGCGCCACGCCGCTTGCACCCACGGGATGGCCTTTCGAAAGCAGCCCGCCGCTAGGGTTGACGACGACCTGCCCGCCGTAGGTGGTTTTCCCCGACTTGAGAAAGTCCGCAGATTCGCCCCGCCGGCATAAGCCCAAGGCCTCGTAGTACACCAATTCCGCAATCGTGAAGGCATCGTGGAGCTCGACCACGTCCAGATCGCCGGGCCCGAACCCCGCCTGCTTGTAGGCGTCGTTCGCCGAGTCGGAACTGATCTGGGGGTTGAGCATATCGCGGAAGCCGGCCGTTACCTGGCCGCTATGGAGTATGGACGCGGCCACGCGCACGGCGGGCACATTCAACTTGCGTCTTCCGGCCTCGGACACCACGATGACGGCGGCGGCGCCATCGCCCGTGGGGCAACATTGCAGCAGCGTGAGCGGATCGCATATTGGGCGCGATGCCAGCACTTCCTGCACGTTCACCTCGCTGCGAAACTGCGCATAAGGATTGTTGGCGCCATGGCGGCGGGCTTTGACGCTTACCAGGGCGAGATCCTCCACCGTCGCATCGCGCTCGTGCAGATAGCGGCGCGCACGCATGGCGTACAGCGCCGGCATGACCATGCCCTGCCGCACCTCCGGATCTTCCGTAACGAGCGGCAAGGTGCCCCCGCCGAACTGGGTCAGTTTGTCGACGCCGATCACCAGCACAATGTCGTATCGGCCGGCCTCGATATCCTTGTATGCCGCGTTCAACGCCGAGGCGCCGCCGGAGCAGGCGTTATCCACGTTCAGCACCGGGATCGAGCCTATGCCCAATTCTTTGACGATGCGCTGCCCTGTCAGCATGCCGCCGAATGCATGACCGCAGACGACGGACTGTATACCTTTAGGCGAGACCCCCGCCGACTTCAAGGCGTTCAGCACTGCCGGCACGGCAAGCCCCGAATAGCTGGAATTCCTGTATTTGGCCATGGGCACCATGGCGGCGCCGACCATATAGACTTTACTCACTTCACACTCCTACTTTGTCAGACCGGAACGACAAACCAGCTATCGTCAGTGGCGCGCAATTGCACGGCTTGATCGCAACGCAATGAATCGGGGTCGTCTGCCACGACATGCGCCAGCACCCTGAGCCCGCAGGGAAAATCGACGTAGCCCAAGGTATAAGGCACCGGCCGCGACGAGGAGACATGCACCGTGCTGAATGAATAGAGCACACCGTCCCCCCCGAAAAGAAAAGGTTCCATGTCGCGCGCCCCGGTTTCCAGGCAGACTTCCCGTTCGGGAAACGCCATGCCGCCCAACGAGCGGCTTTTGCTTCCCCGCAGGCGGACTTGCCCGTCCACTAACTCGAAAGGCTTCTTGGCCCCTTCTTTCATGTCTTCTATGGGCAAGGCATCCGCCCCATAGCCCGAGCCGTTCGTGGCTCCTGAAACTTCCCGCATCGTGTGCTCCTGTACTGTTCGCCGCCGAAGCGCCGCCGCCCTGAAACGGGGCAGCGCGCGCCCGAGGCCTTGCGTCGATTAATTGGGTTGAATGCCGGCGTCTTGAACCAATTTGATCCAACGCACCGTATCCGCCTCGATCACGTCCTGGAAATCCTTGCCGCCGCGCGTATCCAGCTGCATGCCCATCGAGGCATAGGCATTCACGACATCCGGAGTGCGAGTGGCCTTTTCGAGAGCCGTATGCAACTTCTTTTGAATGGCGGGGTTCACGCCGGCAGGCGCCGAGATCCCGTACCAAATGCTCATTTCGAAAGGCACGCCCAATTCTTTGAGCGTAGGCAGGTCGGGCCATGACGGCACACGCTCCGCCGAGGTAACTGCGACGCCCAATACGTTGCCGCCACGGATTTGCGACGAGGCCGAACCGGCCGTGTCAATGGCGAACTGCACGTTGCCGGAAATGAGGTCGATCATCATCGGGCCGGTGCCCTTGTAGGGAACGTGGATGGCATCGAGCTTGGCGGCATTCAGGAATGATTGCGTCGCAAGATGCAATGCCGCTCCGACCCCGGAGGAACCATAGTTCAGCTGCCCGTTGTTCTTCTTCAGATACTCAAGGAAAGACTTCCCGTCTTTTGCGGGAAGATTCTTGTTGATCACCAGCACGCAGGGCACTTGGCCCAGCATCGATATGGCGGACATATCCTTGGAGAAATCGTAGGGAAGATTCTTGTACAGCGCGGGCGCGGACGTCAGGGTGACGTTCGAAAGCAATAGGGTGTAGCCATCGGCGGGCGCCCGCGCCACGCCGGCCGCCCCGATCGTACCCCCCGCCCCGCCTTTGTTCTCAACGATGACTTGTTGATTCAGCTCGGTAGACAGCGCCCGTGCAATCACACGGGCCAGCATGTCGGTGGAACCGCCCGCGGCAAACGGGGCAACCAAGGTGATCGGCTTTGAGGGGTAGTTATCTTCCGCAAGCGCTTGCTGCGGAAAACCCATGGCGAGGCAGCTCACTGCCATGGCCAGGCCGCCGGCCATGAATCCGCGGCGCGAATACGCCATGTACTGTCTTTGCTGCATTTTTCCAGTTTTCCGAGTTTTCATTTTCATCTCCTTTGACATTTCCTTTCCTTCAATCGATTGAAGGCCGATACGCTAAGGCCCGATACGGGCTAAAGCGCCGCCATCCACAGGCAGGTGCACGCCTGTAATAAAGCCGGCCGCCTCTGATGCTAAAAACACCGCTGCATTGGCCACATCCCAGGATGTGCCCATGCGCCCTCGTAACGGCACCATGGCGTTACGCTCTTCGATGATCTCGTTCCTTAGGCGCCCGGTAAGCCGGACCCTGGCTTCGATGGCCATCGGGGTATCGATCAGGCCGGGCAGGATGGAATTGGCCCGCACTCCATGTTCCGCATAGTGTGTGGCTATGTGCTGCGTCAGGCCCAGCACGCCCATCTTGGTGGCCTTGTAGGCCACGTTCGGATACAGCGCGAAAGTTGCAGTGGAAGCGACATTGAGCACACAGCCGCGCTTCTGCTCGCGCATGATGGGCAGAACGTGCTTGCACGTGAGCACCATGCCTTTCAAGTTCAGGCTGGTCAGCCGATCGAAGGCTTCTTCCGTAATGGCTTCCACGGGCGCATCGCCACCCGCGCCGGCGATGCCCACGTTGTTGTGCAAGACATCGATCCGCCCGTGCAAGGCCATGACGCGTTCCACCATGAAGACGATGGAAGCTTCTTGCGTAATGTCGGCCTGTATGGCCAAAGCGCTTCCGCCCTCTGCGTGGATCATGCGGGCGGTCTCTTCTGCGGATTCAAGGTCGCGGTCCACCACGACGACCTTGGCACCTTCGCGGGCGAAGGCGTGTGCGGTAGCCCTGCCATTGCCCATGGTCGCGCCTTTCGTCTGCCCTGCGCCGACGATCACTGCGACGGCATCCTTCAAACCATATTGAGGCATGCGCCTTTCTCCATCGTGGACAGACTTTCGCCGCCCCTTCTATCTTTCCGATAAACGGAAATGATTTCTGATTAATGGATAAATTATAGCAGCAAGAAAACGCAACGCTCTAGGTACTACTACCTACATACTTGGCGCCGCATAGTCCTTCGCGGTATCCACGAACAATGAATTGGATCTGGGATTGCAAACGCACATCCCTCCGATCAGGCTGGATGGAAGCAGATGTTGGAATCAGACAAGGGATTCAGGCGGCGATGGACGAAGCGCCACCGCGAGGCAGCGCCACGTTGCCTGGCGCACAAGTCGGCAACCCGCCAAGCTGCGAGACATCCGCAGCTGCTACGTTATGGCTACGTTACACATCTGCCAGAACCGCCCACCTCAGGCTTGTGCGCGCAACCACTTCTTTACTTTGGCGTCCAGGCTTGCGACGGCGCCGGCGTCACCTCCAAAGCAACTCAGCAATTTTTCGCGCAGTTGGAGCTGCGTAAGAGGCTCCTCGATCGACCCAGGAAAGTGCCTTATCGCCTTCCCCTCGATCACCCGGGCGTTGCGCATCACACAGCGCGCCTGCACCACGCCGTCTTCTATCGAAGCGGCAGGCGGCCCGAGCTCTGCAACCTTGATCTTGCCGCGCAGGACGCTTATATCCTGTCTTTCCAGGCTGCCTTGCTGGAAATGGTCCAGCCCCAGCCGGCCGTCGAGCAGGGCTGCGGCGATCAGATAATCGGCGCAGAACTTTGCTTCGTTGCCATCCTTGGGCTGCTTGATGCGTAATGGAAGCAGCGTCCCCGCCTGGACAGTGACCGTAATTTCCCGTGCTTCCGTCAACTCGAGCGGCCCTAAGGCCTGACGCAGATCGAGGGCGGCCGAAACCAGCCGCTGGCCGCAATAGCAACACGGGTACGCTTTGCGCGCCAGGTCGAGCCGCAGAGCCGCGGGATCCATGGGCGCGGGGCCAGGACTGCCGGAATACAAGGCCTCGAATCCCCCTTCGCCGAATGGCGCCTGCGGACCCGTCACGCCCAGGCGGGCCAATTCCGCCGCGCGGACCCCTGCGCTGGCCGCGAACCCGGCGTGCAGAGGTTTCGCCATGGACCCGAAACTGCGTTGCGTGCCGGCCGACTGGCACGAAGCCAGGGCAATGGCATGCTTGAGTTGATCGATCGGAAGGCTCCAGAGCCTGCCGATGGCCGCGGCGGCGGCCATCGGCCCGATCGTGCTGGTCGCATGCCATCCGGCGCTGTAGTGGTCCGCCCCCAACGCCTCCCCGACCCAGCGAGCCACATTGACCCCCGCCAAATATGCGACCGCGAGGTCATCCTCCTTGTCGGCCGCGGGCTCGCCGTCCATCACCGCCATTAGGGCGGGAACGACGACGGCGCTGACATGAGCCAGACTGCTGAACTGAAGATCATCGAAATCCAGTGCGTGAGCTGAAGTCGCGTGGAGCAACGCACGCTGCTCCGCGAAGGGCGGGCTGTCGCCGTACCTATTCCGCAATGCGCGCACGACCGGCTCTTCCCACCCCGCGTGGGCGACCCCCAAAGTGTCCAGAAAACTGTTCGCAGTCTCGGCCCTGTCAGCCGGCGCAGCCATAGCGCTGGCCGCGCCCTGGGCCAGCGACTCCAAAGATAGCCCCATATCTCCCTCGCCTTATCAAGCGGCGCCCATGCCTGCCGGGGCGGCTGCCCATCGAGCATCCGCCCCTTCATGGAAATCCTTACTTCTTATTGATAGCCAAGCCGGATTCTTGGGCGAGCTTGGTATAGACCTTCCTCGCCTCCCGGTTGCGCTCGGTGAAGGCCTTGCTTTCCAGCACGTCGGCTTGTAGGGCCGCGCCATCCAGCCGCTCCTGGATGGCAGGAGTTTTTATTCCCTTTTGCAGCGCATCGGTCAGGGTCTTTATTACTTTGTCCGACATCCCCGCGGGGCCCATGAGCCCAAGCCATACCGTTGGAACACTCAGGTGAGCCAAGCCCAGCTCATCGACGCTGGGAACATCCGGAAGCGCTTTCGCCCGCTCGTGGGAGAGAACAGCGTAGGCCTTGAGGCGGCCATTCAGGACATTCTGCCTCACGTTCGATACCGTGTCGAACATCAGATCGACTTGTCCCCCGATCAAGTCGACGGCAGCCGGAGCGGCGCCGCGATAAGGAACATGAACCAACTGCCCTCCTATGCCCGCCTCGAACAATGCGCCGCTTAAATGAAGGACGGTCCCCTCGCCGGATGAAGCATAGGTCAGGCCACCCGGTTTGCTACGGATGGTCTCGATCAAATCTTTCAGATTGGTCGCGGACAAGTCCGACCGCCCCACCACCACAATATCTGTACGGGCAACCGGTGAAATCGCCGTGAAGTCCTTTTCCGCATCGTAAGGAAGAGACATTACTGCCGGGGCGGCGACATGGGTGCTGGAAGAAGTCGCCAGCAGCGTGTAGCCATCCGGTTCCGCGCGCGCGATATGGCGGCTGGCTATGGTACCGGACGCTCCGCTCTTGTAATCCACGACTACGGTTTGATTGAGCTGGTCAGTCAGAATCTGCGCGGCGATTCGGGCGGCCGTATCAGTGGGCGACCCCGCGGGGAACGGAACCACCAATGTGATGGGCTTATTGGGGTAATCATGGTTTTCCGCAGCAACCGGCATCGAAAAAAGCGCCGCCGCGCATAGCAGGGCACATAGAGCAGTTTTCACTTACATCTCCTCGGCACAGTGATTATAAATTTCCGATTAATAGAAATTACTTCTATTAATCGGAAATAGTGTACTGTGAAAGCAGATCATCCGGCTACCTAGGGATAACGACAATCAGTGGGTGCAAAAGCTGCTCCCCGGAGCGGACATGGGGGAACTTTGGTGCTGTGGGGCGCGCACTGACCGTCGGCGGTGCATTAGTCACGAACATTGGCGAATTCGCAGCTGCGCCGTGCTTGCATCTCGAAAAGCGAACGCGAGGGTCCGTATAGCTCGGGAATTACGATGGACAATCCGGTTCCGCCTGGGGCCCATGGGGCATGGGCCACTTATCTACCTCGGGCTAAAAAAAGCTCGTGCGCCCTTTTGCTCCCGGCAGTCATCCTGGCACAAACGATAGTGGAATTGTGCTTCCTGCTTTTCTTTATATGCTCGCTTGATTCCCAGATCGTCGGAGGGGCAACGCTTGCAGGTCAAAGTGAACAAGGGGCGCGCGGCCCCTTGTTCACTGGAGGGCAATGAACTCGCTTTGCGCGGTCGAAAGGGAATCTCCAGAATCATCGGACACACGGGCAGCTACCCTTTGACTGATTCGAGAGACTGGCACGGGTGCGCCACAGATATGTGGCATGGGTGCAGTTTTGATTGGGATGGATTGCTGATGCATGCAGAGGGTGCAGCGGAACGACTCAGCCTTTCGGAGGCTTCAGCCGACATCAGGCCCCGCTGATTGCCTGCGGCTGAAGTTTCAAGCCAAGAGCGTGTATCACCTTCAGGATGGTGCCGAAACTGGGGTTTCCCTCGCCTGAGAGCGCTTTGTACAGGCTTTCACGCCCCAGCCCCGTTTCCTTGGCAAGCTGCGTCATGCCTTTGGCTCTGGCGATGTCACCCAAGGCGGCAGCAATGAGTGCCGCATCGTCGCCAGCTTCGTCCATGCAGGCTTGCAGGTATGCCACCATATCCTCTTCAGTTTTGAGGTACTCAACGGCATCCCACCTACGTAGCTTGATTTTGCCCATAGCAGCTTCTCTTACAGTTGTCGAGCTAGCTCGAGGGCGATCTGGATATCTTTGCGCTGGGTGGACTTGTCGCCTCCCGCCAAGAGGATAACGGCCCTTGTGCCGCGCTGTACCAGATACATCCGATAGCCTGGCCCATAATGAATCTTCATTTCCGATACGCCTTCACCAACTGGCTCGCAATCGCCAAAGTTGCCTAGCTCGGCTCGGCGAATCCGCGCCTGGATGCGCCTCTGCGCCTGTGTATCACGCAGCCCAGCGAACCAGTCGTCGAAAACCTCCGTGGTAAAGACCGTTTTTATCAAGCCCATTGTAGAAAATAGAATACATTCGATCAAGTGCTAAGGCGATGCCCTTGCAGCGGCATCGCGCTTGTATTCTGAAGGCTGGGCCTGATGCCCGTATAGCTCGGGAATTACGATGGACAATCCGGTTCCGCCTGGGGCCCATGGGGCATGAGCCATGGGTAGACTTGTCTGGGCGCTTGAACCCGACCACTATCCGACCAAAGGAGCCCCCAATGGCGTTATTAGCCAGTATCAGCAAGCTGAAGAAAACGGTTCTGCATTGTCAGGACCTCAGCGAAGCCTGGGCCGAGTTTTTCGGCCTTAGCTCGATGCCCCAATTTCTGCACAATTCCCGCCCATCCCATTTGGAAAGCCTTGGGTTCATACTCGACGAAATATACAAAGCCATGGCGCCCGATGGCGCGGGAAAACTTCATGTGCCGCTGGCGCTGCGCTGCGGCGACACCGATTTCTACCACGGCCCTCTCATCATCGACGGCAGGCCGGGCTCCGGCACCTTCCTCTATTTCGATGATGCGGGCGTCGGCATGGCCATTCTTGCGAAAGATGCCAAAAATACTGAATTCTGCCGATTCACCGCCAAGGTCCTTAAGAGCCCGCATTGCTTTGTTCCGGCAACCGGCAATGGCGAGCCAACCAATATCCATTAAAAAGTACGCCGGCGCGGGCGCACGGCGCCCAAGCCCGGGACCGATATGGAAACCTCCCGCTGAATCGCACAAACCCTCCGAGTGCAATCGAACGGTATCGGCCATGGGGTCCGCCGGCACCCATCGGGTATATTCCCTTAGGTTTAATATCACCTCGGGCGGCTTTTGCTATGCCGGCAAACTAATCTCTATGAATAAAATCGATGTGAAGAGCGCACGCAGGGTGCTCCAGATTCTGCATTTCTTTGCCGAGCGCAAAGCTCCCGCTACGCTGTCGGAGATAGCCGCTACGTTGGGTTTCCCGAAATCGAGCGCGCTCGGCCTGCTCGATACATTGGAATCCGAAGGCTATGCGCATCAATCGTCCAATGGCTATTACCTGACACGCAGATGGCTGATCGAGGCGCAAAACGTGGTCGAGCACGATCAGCTGACCCAGCGCATACGGCCCGTACTGGAACGCCTCGCTTCAGAGTTGGGCGAGACGCTCATTCTGGCGCAGCGGGCCGGAATGCGCGTTGTATATCTGGATGTCGTGGAACCCGATCGCATCGTGCGCTTCACCGCCAATGTAGGGCAGACCAAACCCATCCATGCTGCTGCGTCGGGGCGCGCTCTCTTGGCCGGCATGGCGGAGCCCGAGCGCAACAAGCTCATCGAACGGCTTCCTTTGGATCGCTACACCAACCAGACTGTCACCTCCACCGAGCGCCTGCGCAAGGTGCTTGAACTGGAAATACGCCAAGGCTGGCATGTCAACCTTGGGGAACATCAAAGCGACACGCTTTCGGTGGCTGCACCGCTCGACCTTTACGGAGTCCAATACGCGGTCGTGGTCGGAGCGCCCCTGGAGCGCGCCAAAGAGCGAGCCGAACACATAGGGCGCACACTTGTATCCTCGTGCGAACTGCTCAGGAAGATGCTGGGCGTGGGCTAGGGTACCGCTCGTATCGTTCGTACCGTTCGAGATCCCTGCCGTCAAATAGGGCTTGTCTCTTTTTGTTCATGTATATAAACTTCTGTTCATGAACAAAAACGGGGAAGCTTTATGTCAGGACTCTATTTTGAAGAATTTTTTACCGGCCAAGAGTTTGCGCACTCATGGACGCGTACCGTCACTGAGATGGACAATGTGCTTTTCAGCACGCTCACGATGAATGTGCAGCCCCTGCACCTGGATGTCGAATTTGCCGCGAAGTCCGAATTCAAGCGCCCGCTGGTCAACAGCTTGTTCACGCTCGGGCTGATGATCGGCATGACCGTCAACGACACGACATTGGGCACTACCATCGCCAATCTCGGCATGACGGACGTATCGTTTCCAAAGCCCGTGTTTGCAGGCGATACCATTCACGTGCGCACCAAGGTCTTGTCGACGCGCGCAAGCAAATCAAGACCCGAGGCGGGAATAGTCGAATTCGAGCATTCGGCATTCAATCAGCGGGATGAAGTGGTGGCCGTCTGCCGCCGCTCCGCCTTCATGAAAAAGCGCCCCAGCGAGGTATAGCCCGTGAGCCGCTCGCTTTTATTTGTACCCGGCGACTCCGAGCGCAAGTTCGCCAGCGCCTGCTCCAGTACGGCCGATGCATTGATTCTGGATCTCGAGGATTCGGTCAGCCCGGATCAAAAAGGCAATGCGCTGGCGTTGACGAGGCAATTTCTCAAAAGCGCCCCACCGGCAAAAGACATTTGGGTGCGCATCAATGCCCTGGATAGCGGGCGCGCATTGGAGGATCTGGCCGGCATCGTGCCGCTGCAGCCGTTCGGAGTCGTGCTGCCCAAATGCGCGGGGCGCGCCGGCCTGCTTCAATTGGCCCACTATCTGGATGCCATCGAAGCATGCTCGGGCACGCCTCGAGGCAAGACAAGAATTCTGGCGATCATGACGGAAACCGCGGAGGCGATCTTCCGTGCGGGGGAGTACAAGGCCGTCACCGAGCGGCTCTGGGGCCTGTCCTGGGGAGCCGAGGACCTGGCTGCGGATATCGCCGCTGAAGACAACCGGGTCGCAGGACGCTACACCGAGCCATTCAGGCTCGCGCGCTCGCTGTGCCTGTTTGCCGCGGCCGCCGCCCGAGTACGCGCGGTGGATACCGTCTGCGTCGACCTGAACGACGCCGACGTGCTGAATGATGAAACACGCGAGGCACGCCGCGATGGGTTCTCGGCCAAGATGGTGATACACCCCCGCCATGTGAATACCGTCAACGATGTCTTTACTCCGACAGAAGAGCAACTGAGGTGGGCGCATTCCGTGGTTGCGGCCTTTGACGGCTCGCCCAACGCCGGCGCCTTGAACCTGGACGGCAAGATGATTGACATGCCGCACTTGCGGCTGGCCCGGCGCCTCTTGGGCAAGGAGCTATGATGGCGGGACCGTTGGAAGGCGTGCGCATTCTGGATCTGACCAGCGTGGGCATGGGCCCCATGGCCACGCAAATGCTGGGCGACATGGGAGCAGACGTCATAAAGGTGGAATCCCCGGAAGGCGATGTCTTTCGCCACGTGACGCCGCAGCGCCATAAAGCGATGAGCCATGCGCATTTGAACTTCAATCGCAACAAACGCAGTATCGTGCTCAATATCAAAGACGAGCATGCCCGCTCCAGGCTGTTCGATCTGCTGGAGCGCAGCGATGTCCTCGTTTCCAATATGCGCGCCCCGGCCATGCGCCGGCTGGGTTTGGATTACGACTCTCTGAAGGACCGTTTTCCCCGCCTTGTGTATTGCGCTTGCTATGGCTACGGCGAAGACGGCCCCTATGCGGGCCGCGCGGCCATCGATGACACCATACAGGCCGCTTCGGGCATAGCCTGGCTGCAAGGGGCGGCCGGCGAGGAGCCGCCCAAGTATGTGAATACGGTCATGGCCGACAAGGTGGTGGCCCTCTATGTTTCCAATGCGATCATGTATGCGCTATACGCGCGAGAGCGCACAGGCAGAGGACAGGCTGTGGAAGTGCCCATGTTTGAATGCATGGCCGCCTTCCTTGCTCCGGAACACTTGGCCGGCATGACATTCAGGCCACCCATGGGGCCGCCGGGCTACGCGCGGCTCATCAATGAGTTCCGGCGCCCCTTCCGTACGGCGGATGGCTATATGAGCGTCGTGCCCTACACCAGCGCGCAATGGCGCCGGTTCTTCGAGCTCACGGGAGAACCGCAATTGGCCCAGGATCCGCGTTTCAATACGCCGGAGAGCCGAAGCGCGCACTTCTCGGAGCTCTACCGGTACGTCGAAGAAACCCTGGCGAAGCGCTCCACAGCCACATGGGAAGCCGAGCTTGCCAGCGCGGACATCCCATTTGCAAAGGTGAACTCGCTGGCCGACCTGCTGAACGACCCGCATTTGAAGGCGCGGGGCTTCTGGCAGGAAATCGACCACCCCAGCGAAGGCCCGCTCGTTCAGGCGGGCATCCCGATTCGCCTTAGCGATACCCCCGGCCAGATTCGCCGCCACGCGCCCGGCCTGGGCGAACATACCGACGAAGTGCTGAACGAAATCAATGCCGGGCCGACCCATTCAGGACAACACCCATGACGGAGGATACATAAACAATGAAGACCAGCATAATCGCAGCATGCCTGGCGCTCGGCGCCGCAATTTCACCCCTGCACGAAGCCGCCGCCGCATACCCCGAAGCCGACGCGAAAATTCGCTTCGTCATTGGCTTTCCGGCCGGCAGCTCCATCGATAACGCCACGCGCATCGTACTCGACGACGTCCGCGCCAGGACGGGGGCATCCATCATTGTCGAAAACAAGCCCGGGGCCCTGGGTGTGTTGAGCATGGCCGAAATCGCCAAGGCCAAGCCTGATGGCTATAGCTTGATGCCGAGTTCGAGCGCCACCCATTCTTCCGGCCCCTTTCTGTCGAAAGCCTTCCAGGCCTATGACGCCGTCAAAGGCTTTACCCATATCGGTCGCATGATGACATTCGATGTGGCCATCGTCACAAACTCGGCAGGCGACTACGATACCGCGCAACATCTCATAGCATCCGCCAAACAAAAACCCGGCTCGATCACAAGCGGCTACGGATCCGGCACGGGGCGCGTCGTAGCGGCCGCCTTCGCGCGCGCGGCGGGCATAGACGTCGTACCGGTGCCTTATAAGGGCCAGCCGGCTGCGGTCGTGGATCTCGTCGGCGGGCGCATCGACTTCGTCGCTTCGGATTTGGGAGCGGTCATGCCTCACATCAAAGCCGGCAAGATACGCGCGATTGCGGTGGTCGCCGATCAACGCTCGCCCAGCTTGCCGGACGTGCCCGCGGTGAAGGAAATCGGCTTGGAGGCTGTCGATGTCAGAACATGGATAGGCATTGCCGGCCCGGCGGGCTTGCCCCAGGAAGTCATCAACTGGTGGGAGCAGCAAATCAAAGTTTCGCTGGCCAATCCGGATGTCCAGACCAAGCTGCGAACGGCCGGCATGGACTCGATGCCGCTAGTGGGCGCGGAATTCCGGAAATTTGTGCAAGCCCAATATGATGCCTGGGGAAAGCAAATCAAGGCAGCGGGCATCACGGCCGAATGAAGAGTGGTCGGGGCGACATGATTCGAACATGCGGCTCCTGCGTCCCGAACGCCTTCCGGATCGTGGCCTATGCAGCCACTTGTGCTCTCCAGTTTGATTAAACTACTGGGACCGCTATATCTTAATCCGGGATTTCCAAGAATGGATCAACTGAAATACGCAGAAGGTACGAACGGTATTGCCGTCTCGGGCCATGATGAGGCGACACGCACTGCCCTGGATATCTTAAGCAAAGGAGGAACCGTCGCTGATGCCGCGGTGGCCGGGGCCGCCGTCCTGTCGGTTGCCTTGCCTCACGCCTGCGGCCTTGGTGGAGACGCCTTTATTCTGATTCATGATGCTCAGTCGAACACCACTCGCGGTATCAACGCTTCGGGACCATCTGCTGCAGCGGTGTCGCAAGAGCGCTTTCCTGAAGGTCTTCCCGAGCGCGGCGCCTTGACATGTAACGTTCCTGGTATGGTAGGCGGTTGGCAGGCTCTGCATGACAGCTTCGGGTCCATGCCGTGGGCGGACGTATTGAAGCCCGCCACCCGCCTGGCGAGAGAAGGGATCAAGGCGTCGCCCGTTCTCGCGAGGGCCACTGCTTTGTACAGCGCATTGTTGGCAAGCGACCGGGGTAGCAAACAGTTCTTTCTTTCCAACGGCATGCCCTTGCGAGAAGGCTATATCTTGAAGCAAGCGCAATTGGCCAAAACCCTGGAGGAAATCGCTCGCAATGGGTCCGCCAGCTTATATCAGGGCGCGATCGGACGCAGCATTGCACATGCCTGTCAAGCCGCCGGAGGCGTGTTGAGTGGAGACGACTTTGCTGCGTACGCGCCTGAATGGGTTACGCCCATTGCAACGACCTACAAGGGGCACGAAGTGCGCGCCATGCCGCCCAATTCCTATGGCTTGTATTTGCTGCTTCAATTAATGGCGTTGGAAGCGCAAGTGGACGGCCATCGACAAGGTTTAGATGCACCGACTCGCTTTGCCAAGCTGATTCGCGCTGCTCGCGCGGCTTTTGTGGTCGGCGCACGGGCGGTGGCGGATCCGGATCCCAAGTATGGCGCAGAATCGGTCGACATGCTGCTGGGGCCCGAAGGGCTGAAGCGCTTACAAGCCGCTACGGGCGGTAAGCCGGCGAACCGGGGCGGTACGGCAGTCATCACCGTCGCCGATAGTTCGGGTAACGCCGTGACCATCATTCAAAGCGTATTCATGGTGTTCGGCAGCGGCGTCAGCGATCCGGAGACAGGAGTCTTGCTCAACAATCGCATGCTGGGCTTTACGCTGGAAGACGACCATCCGAATGCCTTGGCGCCTCGCAAACGTCCGGCTCATACGCTATGCCCGGCAATGGTATTCAAGGACAACCGTCTACGCTATGCCTTGTCGACGCCCGGAGGCCCAGGACAAACGCTCACGCTTGTTCAAATCATCCAGGCTTTGATTGAAGAGGGCGCTTCGTTGAAGGCGGCGGTCGAAGCGCCTCGTTGGAGCATGGATTTATCAGGCGCAGCGTTGGCCGAAGACACAATGCCGGCAAGCGTGGTGGAAGGGGTGAAAAGCCTGGGTGTCGACATGGCGACGGCCGAGCCCAAGTCGCCCTTCTTCGGTTCGGTGAAAGCGGTCGAGATGCAGGCCGGCGGCCGCTTGCGTGGCGTAGCGGATCATCGGCGCGATGCGACGGTGCGTGCGCTAGCCAGTTGAGCCATGAGGTACGCTGCGTCCGATTTGAATCGACGCGGTTCGCGCTAGCGCCAGCAATCGTGGCGTATTCCGTTATGGGTAAACCCTTACGTTTTCTGATTGACGTTTGTTTTGCAATCAGGATAATTCTCTTTTTTGAGAATTCTCTATAGTGAGAATACATTGCGGAACGGATCGGCAAGCTAAATAATGATCGACTACTTGATTATTGGCGCGGGTATGGCGGGCGCGTCGCTCGCCTACCGGATTGGCGATCGGGCGCGTGTTTTGGTCATCGAGATGGAATCCCATCCCGGTTATCACTCATCGGGACGCTCGGCTGCAATGTTTATGGAAACCTATGGCACCGCGACGATCCGCGCCCTAACGCGTGCGAGTCGGACCTTCTACGAGTCGTCGCCGCCCGGTTTCGCCGAACACCCCCTGTTGAACGATCGAGGGGTTCTGTATTTGGTGCGTGACGATCAGGTAGAGTTGAAGCGACAGACACTACAGCAATTGCGCAGCACCGGCGCCGATATCCGAGAGATATCGGCGCAAGAAGTGGCCGATCGCGTCCCTTGTGTGCGAACCGACCGCCTACATGGCGCGATCGAGGAGGTCGATGCCAAAGATTTGGACGTTCATGCGCTTCTTCAAGGGTTTCTGAGAGGCGCACGGCAGGCGGGTGTGGAATTCGCATTCGGCGTCAAGGTAGTCGGCGCCGAATGGCAAGGCGACTACTGGGCCATATCCCTTTCAGATGGCCGTCGCGTGCAAGCTGCCGCAGTGGCTAATGCCGCCGGCGCATGGGCGCAACAAGTCGCCCAGCAGTTTGGCGCAAGCCATGTCGGCCTGCAGCCCAAACGCCGGACGGCGTTTACCTTCAAGGCTATCGACGCTCAAACCAATGAACCCATTTCGCCAGAGGTATTTGAAAAGTGGCCTGCCGTCGTTGGCATAGACGAATCCTATTACTTCAAGCCCGATGCCGGTCAGCTTCTTGGCTCGCCTGCCAACGCCGATCCCGTCGACCCGCATGATGTAGTGGCAGAAGAGCTGGACGTTGCCTTGGGAATTCATCAGATTATGGCCGCGACTACGCTGGATATTCGGCGACCGACGCACACTTGGGCCGGCCTGCGCTCTTTTGTCGCAGACGGAGACTTCGTGATCGGCTGGGATCCGCAGGCGGAGGGTTTTTTCTGGGTAGCAGCGCAGGGTGGCTACGGGATACAGAGCGCAGCAGGCGCGTCTTTGCTCGCCGCTAATCTGTTGCTGTCGGATCCGCTCGACGCCTCGCTTCAGTTGGAGAACGTCGACCCAGCCATCGTTTCGCCTTCCCGCTTCCGGCGTTGATGGCGCCAGGCCCTGGATCGCTAGAGTCTTTATCACCTGCAACACCATGCACGAAGTGCACAATACCTAAAGCTGCGCAAAAGCTAACCGGAGATTCAGTCGTGACACACTCGAATAAGCATTTTTCTATCGGCCGTCGGAGCTGCGTGCTTGGCGCTATAGTTGCCGTCGCACTAAGCGCCGCATGGCCGTCTGCCCACGCACAAACAAATTTCCCAAACCGACCCATCACCTTGCTGGTACCCGCGCCGCCCGGAGGGGCAGGTGACACCTCCGCGCGGGCGATCGCCCGCCATATGTCGGAAACGCTAAAGCAGCAAATTGTCGTGGAGAACAAGCCCGGCGCTGCCGCAACTATCGGATTGCGCGCCTTGGCGAACTCCAAACCGGACGGCTATACCTTCGGGCTCGTGCCGGTGGCAGGCACAGCGATCGCGACGGTCACATACAAGGATTTGCCGGACATCCATAAAGATTTTGTGACGATCGCGGGCATCGCCGACGCGCCCCACTTGCTGGTCGTGCCGAAATCGCTGCAAGTCAACAGTATCAAGGACCTTATCGCCAAGCTTAAAGACAACCCTGGCGGGCACAATTACGCCTCCCAAGGTACGGGGTCGCTCTCGCATCTCGAGTCCGCCGTTTTCCTGGATGCAGCCGGCGTGACCGCCGAGCACGTACCCTATAAAGGGAGCTCGGAGGCCGTACCCGGTTTGATCAACGGTGACACCAGCATGATGTTCGATAGCGTTTCTTCTGCGCTGCCCCACATCAAAGCGGGCACCCTTATACCGCTGGCCACCGCTGCGACGCGCCGTGTCCCCCAACTCCCGGACCTGCCCACTATCTCTGAACTGGGATACGACCTCAAGGCGGACAATGCCTTCGTGCTCCTCGCCGCAGCCGGCACACCAGCGGCCAATGCCAAAATTTTGACGGATGCGGTCGAAGCGGCACTGAAGGACGAGACCGTCATTTCGACGCTCGGTAAACTGGGTATCGTCGCACGCTTTACCGCCCCCGATGAGTTCCGCGAAACGATCGATCATGACTTTTCCGTATGGCCCCGCTTATTCGAAAAACTGACGACCGCGCCGGATACGAAAACGAGCAAGTGATTGAAGGTTTTCGCAGCATCGCCTATGCGCCGCTCACATTGGCATATCCGGGCTATGCATGAGTACTCATGCACAGCTTGGCACAGCGGGTAAAAGGAGGGGATGGGTATGGCAATGCGGAAGAATCCTCAAGCGGCGAAAGCAGTTACAAAGGAAGCGGTCGGCGCGCGCTTGCGGGCGCTGCGCAAGCGCAACGGATTCACGCTGAAGCAGCTTTCGAAAGCGTCGGGCGTACCGCTATCCACTCTTTCCAAGATGGAACTGGGCCAAGCATCGCTGGGCTATGACAAGCTTTTGGCGATTGCGGCCGCCTTGGGCATCGATATGTCATTGTTGATGCAAGCGCGTGATCAGGCCCTTCCCACGGGCAGTCTTTCGGGCCGGGCCGTCAAGGTCGACTCCGTCGATCATGAGGAATACGCGTCGGAAAACTATCGGCATAAATTCCTGTTCAACGAGGTGGGCGGCAAGGTGATGACCCCCATCCTCGCCACAGTTTTATCGCGGACCAGCACGGAATTCAGCGAGTTCATCAAGCATCCGGGCCAAGAATTCGTGTTTGTGTTGGCCGGTTCGGTCAGGATAGTCTTTGAAAGCGGCGACACCATCGATCTCAAGAAAAACGAAGCCGCTTACTTCGACAGCTCGATCGGGCATGTGTACTTGAGCTCGAGCAATGCGCCCGCACGTGTGTTGGCCGTATGTAGCGCCCATCACGGCGAAGACCTGATGATTGAAAACGCGTATCCTGCCTCTTCGCTTAAGTAGCCTGCAAGAAAAGAATTGGCAACAAGACGTAAAGTCGATAAACAAAAAGCCCTTGCAAAACAAGGGCTTTTTGTTATAGAAAAGTGGTCGGGGCGACATGATTCGAACATGCGACTCCTGCGTCCCGAACGCAGTACTCTACCAGGCTGAGCTACGCCCCGACTTCGGGTGAAACTTGCCAGTGGGCGGGTCGGAAAACCCACCCCCCAGCAACGGGATCATCTATCGCGTTCTACCGCGAAAGAACAAAATTCTAACAAAGATTCGCGATGAACGGAAATGGGGAAGCCGGCCAGGGCCGCGCGGGCCTGTTCGGCTTCGGCGACGGCGGCCTGGCGAGTGTAATCCAGGGCGCCGGTTTCCTGGATGGCGCGGGCGACGGCGACGAAGTCGGCGTCGCCGTTGCGGATGGCGTCCTGGATCAGTTGCTTCTGGCTGGCGCTGCCTACTTCCATGACGCGTATCAAGGGCATGGTGGGCTTGCCTTCGCGCAGGTCGTCGCCGACGTTCTNNGCTGGAAGGCGGTGCCGATGTGGCGGCCGTAGGCCGCCGCGGCCGCCTCCTGTTCCGGCGTGGCGCCGCCCACGATGGCGCCGACCTGGGCGGCGGCCTCGAATAGCTTGGCGGTTTTATAGCGCACCACCTGCA
>DJWC01000145.1:31599-33473 GCA_002441445.1 Pusillimonas sp. UBA6240 | reverse complement strand
CGCCGACTTCGTCGCCGCCACCGGCGTCGATGCACTCGCGGTGGTGATCGGCACCAGCCACGGCGCCTACAAGTTCACGCGCAAGCCCACGGGCGACATTTTGTCGATTTCCCGCATCAAGGAAATCCATCATCGCCTGCCCAACACCCATCTGGTGATGCACGGCAGCTCCAGCGTGCCCCAGGAATTGCTGGCGGAAATCCGCCAGTTCGGCGGCGACATGAAGGAAACCTACGGCGTGCCCGTCGAAGAAATCCAGGAAGCCATCAAGTTCGGCGTGCGCAAAGTCAATATCGATACCGACATCCGCCTTGCCATGACGGGCGCCATACGCCGCTTCATGGCTGAAAACCCATCCAAGTTCGATCCGCGCGAATACCTGAAGCCGGCCCGCCAGGCGGCCAAAGCCATTTGCAAGCAGCGCTACGAGCAATTCGGCACCGCCGGCAATGCCGGCAAGATCAAGCCCATAGCGTTGCAGGAAATGGCCAGGCGCTACGCCGCCGGCGAACTCGCCCAGGTTGTTCAATAGTTCAATAGGGCGGCCTGCGCAGGGGCTCGCGTCGGGGGGCGCATAGAGCGGGTCGCACGAAACGGCCTGGCGTTGCAGCCCGAGGTTTTCCGATTCCGCCCTGGTTTTTAGTCCGCCCTGCGCCCAAGGGGCGGGATCGCTTATTAAGGACATATTTTGCTTACGGCCCTTCATCAAACCAGCATCAAGTCGCTGCCCCTGGTGGCGCGCGGCAAAGTCCGGGACATGTACGCCGTCGGCGACGACAAGCTGCTTATCGTGGCCACCGATCGCATCTCCGCCTTCGATGTCATTCTCGACGATCCCATACCAGGCAAGGGCCGGGTGCTGACGGAGCTTACCGAGTTCTGGCTGAAGAAACTGGCCCACATCATACCCAATCACTCCACGGGCATCGCCCCGGAAGACGTGGTCGCCCCCGAAGAGCGCGAACAGGTCGAAGGGCGGGCGGTGGTGGTAAAGCGCCTCAAGCCCATACTGGTGGAGGCGGTGGCGCGCGGCTACCTGATAGGCTCGGGCTGGAACGACTATCGGCGCACGGGCGGCGTGTGCGGCATCAAGCTGCCCGAGGGCCTGCAGCAGGCCAGCCGCTTGCCGCAGCCCATTTTCACTCCGGCGGCCAAGGCGGAATTCGGCTCGCACGACGAGAACGTGGATTTCGACTACGTGGTCGAGCAAGTGGGCCGGCAGTTGGCCGAAGAAATCCGCGACACGTCCTTGCGGCTGTATACCGAAGCCGCCGAATACGCCGCGACGAAAGGCATCATCATCGCCGACACCAAATTCGAATTCGGGCTGGACGAAAACGGCGAGCTCTATTTGATGGACGAAGTGCTGACGCCGGATTCTTCCCGTTTCTGGCCGGCCTCCGAGTACGCGGTCGGCATCAGCCCGCCGTCTTTCGACAAGCAGTTCGTGCGCGATTGGCTGGAAACCCAGCCGTGGGACAAGACGCCTCCCGCCCCCAGGCTTCCTGCGGAAGTGCTGGAGAAGACCGCGGCCAAGTACAGGGAAGCCGCCATGCGGCTGACGGCATAGGTGCAGACATGGCAGAATTTGAAATTAGCGACAGCGATACGGCGGCGGGCGAGAACAACGGCGGAGCGCCGCAGGTCGGCATCATCATGGGTTCGTCCAGCGACTGGGACGTCATGAAGCATGCCGCCGCCATCTTGAAGGAGTTCGGCGTCGCCCATGAGATGCGGGTCGTATCGGCGCACCGCATGCCCCTGGATATGGTGGATTACGGCGCGCAAGCCGCGGGGCGCGGCTTGCGCGCCATTATTGCGGGCGCCGGCGGCGCGGCCCACCTGCCGGGGATGATGGCGGCGCTGACGCCGGT
>DJWC01000145.1:27214-31591 GCA_002441445.1 Pusillimonas sp. UBA6240 | reverse complement strand
ATCGGCGAGGCCGGCGCCGCCAATGCCGCCTTGCATGTCGTGGCCTGCCTGGCCACCACGGACGCCGCCTTGCTGCAGAAGCTGGTCGCGTTCCGCGAACGCCAGACCGCCGCGGCCCGGGACATGGTGGTGCCGCCGCACGTCACCCTGTAAGGGCCGCCCATACGCCGGTCCCGCATGTCCGTTTTCTTTCGACATTTCCCCGTTCCTCCGCACTCCAAGATATATAAGCCATGAGCGATGCATCCCAAATTCCTCCTCCGATAATGCCGGGCGACTGGCTGGGCATGATGGGAGGGGGGCAATTGGGCCGCATGTTCTGCCATGCCGCGCAGAGCATGGGCTACAAAGTGGCGGTGCTGGACCCGGACGAACAGAGCCCGGCCGGCTCGGTCGCCGAACTGCATATCCGCGCGGCTTACGAGGATCAGGATGGCCTGGCGCGGCTGGCGGCGCGCTGCAAGGCGATCACGACCGAGTTCGAGAACGTTCCGGCGCAAAGCCTGCGCATCCTGGCGCAGCGTTCCAGGGTCTGCCCTTCGGGGGATGCGGTCGCCGTGGTGCAGGACCGCATTCAAGAAAAAGCCTTCATCGACAAGACCGGCGTGCCGGTCGCGCCCTATGCCGCCATACATGCCGGCGCCGATATCGCCGCGGCGCCCGATGCGCTGTTTCCGGGCATTCTGAAGGCGGCGCGTTTGGGCTATGACGGCAAGGGGCAGGCGCGCGTCCAGACGCGCGAGCAGGCCTTGGCGGCTTTCGAAGATTTCAAGCAGGCGCCCTGCGTGCTGGAAGCCATGCTTCCATTGGCGAGCGAGATTTCCATCGTGCTGGCGCGGGCCGCCGACGGCCAGTGCGTGCTGTATCCGCCCGCCCGGAACGAGCACCGCGGCGGCATCCTGGCCGTAAGCACCGTGGACCAGGCGCTGGTGCCCGATGCCCTGGCGCGGCAGGCGGCCGACGCGGCCGTCGCCATCGCCGGCGCGCTGGATTATGTGGGCGTGCTTTGCGTGGAGTTCTTCATCCTGCAGGACGGCCGTCTGGTCGCCAACGAAATCGCGCCGCGCCCGCACAACAGCGGCCACTACACCATGGATGCCTGCGTCAGCAGCCAGTTCGAGCAGCAGGTACGGGCCATGGCCGGGCTGCCGCTGGGCAGTACGCGCTGCATGAATCCGGTGGTGATGCTCAATATCCTGGGCGATGTCTGGTTCGACCCGGACAGCGGGGCCAGGCGCGAGCCCGACTGGCGGGGCGTGCTGGCCGTGCCCGGCGCCCGGCTGCACCTGTATGGCAAGGCGCAGGCGCGGCGCGGCCGCAAGATGGGGCATATCAATGTGCTGGGCGCTACCCTGGAAGAGGCGCGCGCCGCGGCGGCCAGAGCGGCTCGGGCGCTGGGCATCGAGTTCCAGGCTTGACCGGGGGCCAGACGATGCCTGCGACCAACACGCCCAAAGCCGGCACGTCCGAGACCGGCACGTCCGAGACCGGCATGTCCGAGACCGGCATGTCCCTGACGGGCACGTCCGCAAGCGGCACATCCACGCCGGATATGAGCCGCCTCTTGGCCGAGGCCGCAAAGCGCCTGGCCGAGGGCCGCCTGGTGGCCTTTCCGACGGAAACCGTCTATGGCCTGGGGGCCGACGCGGAAAATCCGCAGGCGATCGCCCGCATGTATGCCGCCAAAGGCAGGCCGGCCGATCACCCGGTCATCGTGCATGTGGCGCCGGAGGCGGATTTGTCTTACTGGACGGGCGAGCTTTCCCATGAAGTGCAGGCCCTGGTGCAGGCGTTCTGGCCGGGCCCCCTGACGCTGATCGTGCCGCGCGCGCCCCATGTGTCCGCGGCGGTCAGCGGCGGGCAGGACAGCGTGGGCCTGCGCTGCCCCTCGCACCCCATCGCGCAGGCGCTGCTGCGCGAATTCGCGCGCCTCAAGCCCCATGGGCAGGGCGGCGTCGCCGCGCCGTCCGCCAATAAGTTCGGCCAGGTTTCGCCCACGCATGCGGAGCATGTGCGCGCGGAATTCCCGGAACTGGACGATACGGAATTGATGATATTGGAAGGCGGGCCGTCCCAGGTCGGCATAGAGTCCACCATCATCGACGTGTCGCGCGTGAGCCAGGGCGTGGGGCCGGTGCTCTTGCGGCCCGGGCATATCTCGTCCGCCCAGCTCGCCGAAGTGCTGGGCGTGGAGCCGCTGCGCCCCGATGCGGCGGCGCCGCGGGTCTCGGGCTCTTTGAAGGCGCACTACGCTCCGCGCACGCCGCTGGCGGTGCTGCCGCTGGATGAGCTGCTGGCCCTGGCCGCGCAGCCGGGGGCGGGGCGCAGCGCCGCGGTCACATTCGGCCCCAAGCCCAATACCGCCCCGTCCGGTGTGGACTGGCTGCAGTGCCCGTCGGACCCGGCGCGCTACGCGCACGATCTCTATGCCCTGCTGCGCCGCCTGGACGGGCAAGGCTATACCCGCATCCTGATGGAGCAGCCGCCGCGCTCCGCCGCCTGGCAGGCGGTGAACGACCGACTGGGCAGGGCGGCGGCGGCTTTCGTCAAAGACGCCGGATGAAGTCCGCCAAGGCGGCGGTCACGGCAGCCGGCTGATCGCGCTGCGGGCTGTGGCCGCAAGCGGGCAGGATGCAGAGCTCCGTCTGCGCAGCCAGACGCTGGATGCCGCGTATCTGTTCCAGCGTGCCGTATTCATCGTCCTCGCCCTGAATGGCCAGTATCGGGCAGCGTATGCGGCTGACATAGGGCTCGATATTCCAGCTGCGGAATTCCGGCATCAGCCAGATATCGTTCCAGCTCCAGAATACCGAATCCGGATCGCGGTGATAGCGGCCCAGCTTTTGCGGCAGGTCGGTGCTCAGATAGACTTCACGCGCCGCCCGGATGCCGGCGAGCGTGATTTCCTCCACGAAAATATGTGGCGCGGCGACAGCGATGCCCTTGACCCGCTCGGGATACATGGCCGCATACAGCAAGGCAATGGAGCCGCCGTCGCTGTGGCCGACCAGCACCGGCTTTTCGTGCTCCAGGGACAAGGCCCGGAATAAGGCCGGCAGGGCGTCGCGGGCTTCCACATGCATGTAGTCCGGCGACCGTTTCAGGCCGGCGGCGCGCGGTGTGCTCTGCCCATAGCCGTAACGCGAAAATACCAGCCCGCGGCTGCCGGTGGCGGCGCATACTCGCGCGGGCCAGTCTTTCCACATGGCCACGCAGCCCAGGCCTTCATGCAGAAAGACCAGCAGCTCGCCTTCGGTGTCGCCCGGCGCCAGCCATTGGTATTCGATGTCGATGAGGCCTTGCGCGGACTGCAGCGCTACGGATTGGACTGCACCTTCCGCCGCCCGGGGCCGGGATTCAGTATGGCGGGATACTTGCGTGTTGTGGTTCTTCGACATAGGGTGGACAGGCGGGCACGGAAAGTCTGCAATATAGCAATAAAGAGTACACTTACCGGCTTCATCCAAAAAAGGGCTATTGTCTTGCCATGAAATTTAGCGAGTTCAAAGCAGGAATGGTTATCGAGCACCCCGCGGTCGTCGTCGACGAGGCGCAAATGGTGTCATTTGCCAAGGCCTACGACCCGCAGTGGTTCCATGTCGACGCGGAGCGGGCGAAGGAAGGGCGCTGGGGCGGGCTGATCGCCAGCGGCTGGCTGACGTGCAGCCTGGCCATGCGCATGGCGGTGGACGCCGCCTTGCATGATTCCGAATCCTTCGGATCCCCCGGCCTGGAAAGGCTGCGCTGGCTCGTGCCGGTGCGGCCGGGCGATGCCTTGCGGCTTGCTGCCACCGTGGATTCAGTGCGCATCTCGTCCACCCGCGACGACTTGGGCATCATGCGCTGGACATGGCGCTTGTTCAACCAGCGCAATGAACAGGTCCTGGAAGCAGAGGCCACCAGCCTGTTCGACCTGGGCTGAAGGCTTTTCTTAGAAAAACGCCTGGATGCCGGTCTGGGCGCGGCCCAGGATCAAGGCATGGACGTCGTGGGTGCCTTCATAGGTATTGACGACTTCCAGATTGACCAGGTGGCGCGCCACGCCGAATTCATCCGATATCCCGTTGCCGCCCAGCATGTCGCGCGCCAGCCGCGCGACGTCCAGCGCCTTGCCGCAGGAATTGCGCTTCATGATGGATGTGATTTCCACCGCGGCCGTGCCTTCGTCCTTCATGCGGCCCAGGCGCAGGCAGCCTTGCAGGGCCAGCGTGATCTCGGTCTGCATGTCGGCCAGTTTCTTCTGGATCAACTGATTGGCGGCCAACGGGCGGCCGAACTGCTTGCGGTCCAGGGTGTATTGGCGGGCGGTGTGCCAGCAGGCCTCGGCCGCGCCCAGCGCACCCCAGGCGATACCGTAGCGCGCCGAGTTCAGGCAGG
>DJWC01000145.1:19803-27014 GCA_002441445.1 Pusillimonas sp. UBA6240 | reverse complement strand
ATGGGCGAGTTGGTGATCCACATCTTGTTGCCCGTCAATCGGTAGCCGCCATCTGTTTTGACGGCGCGGGTCTCCATGCCGTTGGGGTCGGAGCCGTGATTCGGCTCGGTCAAGCCGAAGCAGCCTATCCATTCGCCGCGCGCCAGCTTGGGCAGGTACTTCTGTTTTTGCTCCGCGCTGCCGAATTCATTGATGGGCACCATGACCAGCGAAGACTGCACGCTCATCATGGAGCGGTAGCCGGAGTCGACGCGTTCCACTTCGCGGGCTATCAAGCCGTAGCTGACATAGTTCAGGCCCGCGCCGCCGTATTCCTCGGGTATCGTGGCGCCCAGCAGGCCCAGCTCGCCCATCTCGGCGAAAATGGCGGGATCGGTCTTTTCATTGCGGAAGGCCTCGAGCACGCGGGGCGCCAGCTTGTCCTGGGCGTAGGCGAGTGCGGCATCGCGCACCATACGCTCTTCGGCGCTGAGCTGGGCATCCAGCAATAAAGGGTCTTGCCAGTGGAAGGAAGGGGCTGCCGACATAGTTAAGCTCCAATTCGGATAAGTTCAAGTTCATTGCCGCGCCCCGGGCGCGGCGCGCATCGCGCCGGCCGGAGCCGTGGACGGATTCAGGTTCAGGCGGCGCGATGCTGCGATTGCAGCGCTTGCTCGCGTATTTTCTGCAAAGTGGTGGTGGGCGAAATCGCTTCCGGATCCAGCAGGCAATGCAGTATGGCCGGCTTGCCGCTGGCCACCGCGCGCTCGAAAGCCGGGGCAAATTCTTCCGTGGTTTCCACGCGCTCGCCATGGCCGCCGAAAGCGCGCGCATAGGCGGCGAAATCGGGGTTCTGCAAGGCGGTGGCGGAAAGCCGGGCGGGATAATGGCGTTCCTGGTGCATGCGTATCGTGCCGTACATGCCGTTGTCNNTGCATCATGAAGCAGCCGTCGCCGGCAAAGCACACCACCATCTTCTCGGGCGCTATGCGCTTGGCGCCCACTGCCGCGGGCAGCCCATAGCCCATGGACCCGGAAGTGGGCGCCAGTTGCGTGCCATAGCGCTTGAAGAGGTGGAAGCGGTGCAGCCAGGTGGCGTAATTGCCCGCGCCATTGCACATGATGGCGTCATCGGGCAGCGTCTTGCGCAAATATGCCATGACGGAACCCATTTGCAGTGCGCCCGGGTGGCGGATGGCGTCCGGGTCGGACCAGGCCAGATAGCTGGCCCGCATGGCGTCCAGCTCCGCCCGCCACGCCACGGACTCGGGGGCTTGCAGCCCCCCCAACGCGGCGGCGAATGCGGCGGGCGATACATTCACGGCGATATCGGCGCGATAGACGCGGTTGAGCTCGCCGGCGTCGGGGTGGACGTGCACCAACTTCTGCCTGGGCACTGGGATGTCGAACAGGGTATAGCTCTGGCTGGCGATCTCGGACATGCGCCCGCCCACCAGCAGCACCAGGTCGGCGTCCTTGATGTATTGCATCAGTTGCGGATTGCCGCCCAGGCCCACATCGCCCGCGAAACAGGGATGGGTGACGTCGAACAGCATCTGGCGCCGGAACTGCACGGCCACCGGCAACTGCCATTGGGCGGCGAAGGCCGCGAATTGATCGACCGCCACCTGGTTCCAGCGCGTTCCGCCCAGGATGGCGATGGGCTTGCGAGCCTGGCCCAGCGCCTGGGCGATCGCGTCCTGCTGGGCGGCGGCCATGGCGTTTTCCACCACCTGGTAGCGGGGCGCGTCGGCGACCGCTGCCGTTTCGACCAGCATGTCTTCGGGCAGCGCGATGACCACCGGGCCGGGGCGCCCCGAAGTGGCGACATGGAAGGCACGCGACAGCAATTCCGGTATGCGCTCGACCTGGTCGATCTCGGTCACCCATTTGGCCTGAGTGCCGAAGATCGCGCGGTAGTCCATTTCCTGGAAGGCCTCGCGCTCGCGCATGCCGCGCTCTATCTGTCCGACGAAGAGTATCATCGGCGTGGAGTCCTGGTGGGCGATGTGCACGCCCGCCATGGCGTTGGATGCGCCCGGACCGCGCGTGACCATGCAGATGCCCGGTTCGCCGGTCAGTTTGCCGTGGGCGTCGGCCATCATGGCGGCCCCGCCTTCCTGGCGGCAAACGGTGACGGCGATGGATGCGTCATGCAATCCGTCGAGGACGGCCAGATAGCTTTCGCCGGGGACGCAAAACACATGTTTTACGCCGTGGGCCGCCAATTGATCGACCAGGATGTGGCCCCCCAGGCGGGGTTGCGGGGCAGAGTGGGAGCGTTCGTTCATAGGTAGTGAGGATAATGTGCATGGCACGCACAGTGCAATTGATAAAATTGCACAAGGTTTTGCCTATTATGCACGATAGGCCGGCCGGCCCATGCCATGCGACAAGCGCCATGCAATGGGCACGCTATGCAATGGGCGCCATGCGATCGGGCAAGCGGGCCGCGACGCGGGCGCGGCCTGGCCACACTGCGCACTGCGCAAGAACGGAGTCGAGGAGGGGCGGATGCGTAACGGGATTCCGAATCTGGGAGCCTTGCAGGCTTTCGAAGCCACGGCGCGGCTGGGGTCGTTCTCGCGCGCCGCGGATGAATTGGCCCTGACCCACAGCGCCGTCTATCGCCAGGTCACCGGCCTGGAAGAGCGGCTGGGCGTGCAGTTGCTGACCCGTGTGCGGCGGCGAATCGCCTTGACGGACGCGGGCGAAGAATATGCGGCCCGGGTGCGGCATCACCTGGAGCAACTGGAAAAAGACACCTTCGGCCTGATTTCGCGCGCGGGCATGGGGCGCAGCCTGCATATCGCCGTGCTGCCGACCATGGCGGCCACCTGGCTGCTGCCCAGGCTGGCGGGTTTCCAGCGGCTGCACGGCGATATCGCCGTCAGCCTGTCGGTGCGCACCCTGCCTTTCCAGTTTGCGGACCACCCCTACGACGCCGCGATCTACCATGCCGCGCAAATGTGGCCCCAGACTACCGGCATCAAGCTGTTCGACGAAGGCGAACTGGTGCCGGTCTGCCTGCCCGAACTGCTGCCCGCCGGACCCGCGGGCGTCGAGGAAATGGCGTCTTTGCCCCACCTGCATATGCTGTCGCGGCCGGACGCATGGCGCCAGTGGTATGACGCGCAGGGCCTGGAATATCTGCCATGGATGAGCGCCGGCCCGCGCTATGAGCTCTTCACGCTGACTCTGGCCGCCGTCGAGGCGGGGCTGGGGGTCGCTCTGGTGCCGCGCTTCCTGGTTCAGGACGAGTTGGCCGCCGGGCGCCTGGCGGCGCCTTCGCCGGGCGTGCTGAAAGTGGCGGAAGCCTATTTTTTCGGCTACCCGTCGTCCAGCGAGCGCAGCGGCGCGCTGTCGGCCTTCGAATCCTGGCTGGCCGGCATGGCGGCGGAGCACGCCGCGGCGGCATCGGAAGGAACGGCGACGTGAACGGGCGAACTCGCGAGATGCGGGATGGAGAGCGCCGCTGCGCTTCTGTTTCAGCCCGGTATTTGCGAGGCGGGCCCGCGATGAGAAAAGGAGGCGTACAAGAATGAAGCAGGCCGCGGTTTCCGCTGTTTTCCAACGACTATCCAAGTCCTGGGCCGCTTGCGCCGCGTCCCTGCTATTGCTGCTGATGCAGGCCGCGCCGGCATGGCCCGCGCTGGTCGCCGACCCCGCACAGGAAGCGCCGGGCCGCGCCATATCCGCGCAGCCGGCGGACATCACGTCCAAGGAGGATTTCAATCCCGAAAGCGCGACTGGCCTGACGGACCGCGGCGAAGCTCATGCGCGCCATTACATGGTCAGCAGCGCCAACCCATACGCCACGGAAGCCGGCGTACAGGTCTTGGCCGACGGCGGTACGGCCGCCGATGCCGTCATTGCGGCGCAGTTGGTGCTGAATCTGGTCGAGCCGCAGTCTTCGGGCATAGGCGGCGGCGCATTCATCGTCGCTTACGACGCGGATACGCATCGGGTGCTGTCATACGATGGCCGTGAAACGGCCCCGGCCGCGGCTCGCGGCGATCGGTTCATGCGGGACGGCAAGCCCATCGACTTCTGGGAGGCGGTCAACAGTGGCCGCTCCGTCGGCGTGCCCGGCTTGCTGCGCGCGCTGGCCTTGATGCATGAGCGGCATGGCCGCCTGCCTTGGGCGCGCCTGTTCGAGCCCGCCATCGCGCTGGCGGAACAGGGCTTCGCGGTGTCGCCGCGCCTGCATGCCTTGCTGGAAAAAGATGAGGCGCTGCGGCGGCAAGCGGCGGCCGCCGCTTATTTCTACGACGGGCGGGGCCGGCCCTGGCCGGTGGGCCATACGTTGAAAAACCCCGCATACGCGGCCACGCTGCGCAGCGTGGCCGAACACGGGCCGGCCGCATTCTACGAAGGACGCATTGCGCGCGACATCGTCGCCGCGGTGGCCCGGCATCCCGTGCCGGGCGATTTGAGCCTGGATGATTTGTCCAGCTACCGCGCCCAAGAGCGCAGCGCGCTGTGCATGCCGTACAAAGCGGTCTATACCTTGTGCGGCGCGCCGCCGCCCAGCTCCGGTCCGCTGGCCGTGATGCAGATGCTGGGCATCTTGTCGCACACGCCCATCGCCGCGTTGCCGCCCGATACGCTGGCCGCCGTGCATTATTTCGCCGAGGCGGGCAGCCTGGCCTTCGCCGACCGCGATCTTTATGTGGCCGATCCGGACTTCGTCGACGTGCCCGTCCAGGCCATGCTGGATCCGGACTACCTGGCGCGGCGCGCCGCGCTGATACAGGCGGACGAGAGCATGGGCCGCGCGCCGCCGGGCGACCCAGCCGGCAAGCTGGCTGTGCGCGGCGAGGGCGACGCCCCCGAACTGCCATCCACCACCCACGTGGCGGCGGTGGATGCACAGGGCAATGTGGTGTCAATGACCAGTTCGATCGAAACCGCATTCGGCAGCAAGATTTTCGTGCATGGTTTTCTGCTCAATAACCAGTTGACAGACTTCTCGCTGTCGGATGCCGATGCGCAAGGCCGGCCGGTGGCGAACCGCGTGGAGGCGCGGAAGCGGCCGCGCAGTTCCATGGCCCCCATGCTGGTGCTCAAGGACGGCAGGCCGTATCTGGCCATCGGCTCGCCGGGCGGCGCGGCCATCATCAACTACGTCGCCAAGACCTTGCTGGGAGTGCTGGACTGGGGGCTTACTTTGCAGCAGGCCATAGCGCTGCCCAATCGCGGCAGCCGCAACCGTTACACCGAGCTGGAGCGAGGCAGCTCGCTGCATGGCCTGGCTCCCCGCTTGCGCGCCATGGGGCATGCGGTGCGCGAGGTCGATTTCCCCAGCGGCCTGCAGGGGATCCTGCTGACGCCGCAGGGCTTGGTGGGCGGCTCGGACCCGCGCCGCGAGGGGTTGGCGGCGGGAGATTGACCGCGAGACCAACGCAAGCCGCATCGTTCGCGGCAATACCCTTCCGGCGCCCGAGGCGCGCCTGAGATGTGATTAACGGAACACCACCGTCCGCTGGCCGTTCAGCAGGATGCGGTGCTGCACATGCCAGCGCACCGCGCGCGACAGCACCAGCGACTCGATGTCGCTGCCCACGCGCGCGAGGTCCGAAGCGCTCAGGCCATGGTCCACGCGCTCGATGTCCTGCTCGATGATGGGCCCTTCGTCCAGGTCCGCCGTGACGTAGTGGGCGGTGGCGCCGATGATTTTCACGCCGCGCGCATGCGCCTGGTGATAAGGCCGCGCGCCCTTGAAGCTGGGCAGGAAGCTATGGTGGATGTTGATGGCCCGGCCGGACAATTGCTTGCACAAGTGGTCGGACAGAATCTGCATGTAGCGCGCCAGCACGACCAGGTCTATGCGCTCGCGATGCACGATGTCGAGGATTTGCGCTTCTTGCTCCTGCCGCGTTTCCGGGCTGACCGGCAGATGGTGGAAGGGAATCCCGTAGGTTTGCGCCATGCCCGCATAGTCGCGGTGGTTGGAGACGATGCCGGCGATCTCGGCGGGCAGCTCGCCGCTGTGCGCCCGGAACAGCAGGCTGTTCAGGCAGTGGCCCTGTTTGCTGACGAGGATGAGCACGCGCGCCTTGCGGCGCGCATCGTGGATGCGCGCTTTCATGTCGTAGCGATGGGCGACGGCGGAGAAAGAGCTTTCCAGCTCTTCGGTCCGCGCCGCTTTGGGCAGTGAAAAATGGACGCGCAGGAAAAACGTGGCGGTTTCGAGGTCGCCGAACTGCTGTGAATCGATGATGTTGCCGTGCAGGCCCAGCAGCCAGCCGGTGACGCTGTGCACGATGCCCATGCGGTCCGGGCAGGAAAGGGTCAGGATGTAGTCGTGCATGGNNTTCGATGCCGAAGAGATTGACCAGGCCCGGCACGCCGTGCGTCTGTGGGCCGGCAATGACGAAGTCCGCGGCGGGCGACCCGGGGCCGACGATCTTGGGCCGTATGCCGGTATAGCCGGGCTGCAGCGCGCCATCCGGCAAGGCGGGCCAGTAGCTGCGCACGGCTTCGTAGAACACCTGGGAGCGCGCCGGATCCAGGGTGTAGTCCTCGCCGCTCACCCATTCGGTATCGGGGCCGAACTTGGCCTGGCCGCCCAGGTCCAGCGTCAAGTGTACGCCCAGGCCGGCGCTGTCCGGCATGGGATAGATCAGGCGGCTGAAGGGCGCGCGGCCTGCAAGCGTGAAGTAGCTGCCCTTGCAGAAGTAAGCGTCGGGAATGCGCTCGAGAGGCTGGCCCGCCAGCCTGCGCGCGACCGGGGGCGCCGACAGCCCCGTCGAATTGACGACGCAATTGGCGGTCAGCTCCATGGCTTCATCGCCTTCGAAGCTCAGCAGGAATTCACCCGTATCCAGCACGCGGCCATGATCGTAGCGGGTATGGAAAACGCATTGGGCCCCGGCGTTCTCCGCATCGCCCTGCAGGGCCAGCATCAGGGCATGGCTGTCGACGATGCCGGTGGAAGGCGATACCAGCGCCGCGTCGCAGGTCAGTTCGGGCTCCAGCGCGCGCGCTTCCGCGCCGCTGATGCGGTAAAGGTCGTCGACGCCGTTGCGCCGGGCGCGTTCGGCGATGTCGTCCAACTGTGCGCTTTGCGCCGGGGTGGCCGCGACGATGAGCTTGCCCAGCCGTTGATGCGGTATGCCGCGTTCGGCGCAATAGGCATACAGCATATTCTTGCCGGCCACGCATAGCCGCGCTTTCAGGCTGCCTTGCGGATAATAGATGCCGGCATGGATGACCTCGGAGTTGCGCGA
>DJWC01000145.1:0-19798 GCA_002441445.1 Pusillimonas sp. UBA6240 | reverse complement strand
CCACGGCCAGGCCGACGACGCCGGCTCCCAAGACGACGCAGTCTATATCTGCTGCCATAGTGTGTCCTGCATAAGATTCTATGAGCCCGCTCTCAAGTGTCGGAGAGGGGCTCCGTGGATGGGGTTAAATCAAAATCGCCGGCATGATAAACCAGGGGCTGGCTGAAGTTGCGGTCGCAGCGCTCGACCTGGCCGATGAAGATCAAGTGGTCGCCCGCCTCGTGCTGGGTCAGGTTGTAGCATTCGAACCAGGCGGCGCAGTCGGGGTCGTCCAGCATCAGCGTGCCGCCGGGCGCGCGTGTCAGCGCAAGACCCGCGAAACGGGCGGCCTGCGGGCCTTGCGCAAAGCGCTTGGCCAGCGACAATTGCGACGCGGCCAGCACATGGATGACATAGCGCTTTGAGTTGAGGAAGTGAGGCAGGGATGACGCCGATTTCGACAGGCTCCACAACACCATGGGCGGGTTCAATGACACGGAATTGAAGGAGCTGATGGTCAGCCCCAAAGGGCTGCCGTCGCTTTCGTTTTCCGTCGTCACCACCGTGACGCCGGTGGCGAAACGGCCCAGGGCCGAGCGAAAAAACCGGGAGTCGAAGTCGGGAGGTGTCGCGCCCATGAATGCCTTGCCGGGGCCCGGATCAGGGGGCCAGCCGCTGGCGCGACCACTGCCCGGCATCGTCGCGCTGGAAGGCCAGGCGATCATGCAGGCGCGAGGGGCGGCCTTGCCAGAATTCGACATAATCGGGAACCAGCCTGTAGCCGCCCCAGTGCGGCGGGCGCTGCGGATGGTCGCCCAGGCTGGCCGTCAGTTCCAGGGCGCGCGCCTCTAGTTCGGCGCGCGTGATGGGCTGGCTTTGCGGCGACACCCAGGCCCCTATGCGGGAACCCAGCGGCCGGCTATGAAAGTATTCGTCGGACTCGGCGGCGGACACCTTTTCTATGCGGCCTTCCAGGCGCACCTGGCGTTCGAGCGCGGGCCAGAAAAAAAGCAGGCTGGCCCAGGGATTCTCGGCCAGCTCATTCCCTTTGCGGGACGTATAGTTGGTGAAGAACACCAGGCCGTGCTCGTCGAAGCCCTTCAGCAACACGACGCGGGCCGAAGGGCGGCCCGCCGGCGTGGCGGTGGCCAGCGTCATGGCGTTGGGCTCGGGTACGCCGGCCTTCAGCGCGTCGTCGAACCACAGCGTGAACTGTTGCATGGGCGACTCGGCGGCGAGCGCTTCGAGCAATTCGAATTTTTCGTAATTCTGACGGATATCGGCAACGGACATGATCGCAGGCAAAGAGGTGAGAGCGGTGACAAGCCCTAGTTTACCGCTATGCCGCCCGGCCTGCGGCCGCGCCACGGCGCATCGCCATGGCGGCCGGGCATCAGCCGTTCGCTGAAAGCGGCGGATTGGGATTCAATCGGGATTCAAAGCGACGGACCGAGCTGGCCCACCAGCGCCTGCAGCCGTTTGTCGTGGATGTTCGACTGTTGCAGGGCGCGGGCGGTTTCCAGGACATATTCCACGCAAGGCCCGTAGCTGCCGTGGGCGTTACGCACGATATGCAGCAGGCGTTCGGTGGGCAGGCCGCGCACATAGGCGTCGGTGTTGCGGTTCATGGTGAACGCCAGCGCCGTGATGGCGCCGTGTTCGGTTCTGCAGCACAGCCACTTGGGCAGGTAGGCGCCGCTGGGCATTTCACGCCGCCACAAGGCCTCCATGGTGGCGGGCACCTGGCTGGCGGGTATGCGGAAGGCCATGCCGCGGCATGAGCCGCCGGCATCCAGGCCGAATACCAGGCCGGGCTGGTCCGGCGTGCCGCGATTGACGCGCGACCACAGGCATAGCGCGCGATGATAGCCATGCAGCAGGGCGCTGCGTTTTTCGGCGAAGTCGAATTCGGGCCGCCAGATCAGTGAACCGTAGCCATAAACCCAGACATCCTGATCTTCTTCCCAGTGAGCGAGAGATGCCTGCAGCGATGCGTTTCTTTCGGCTTCGGTCAACAGGCGGAAACTGCTGGGCGGGGGAATATATTGGTACTGCGGGTCGGGCGAAAATACGGCGTTCACTTTGTGGGCGGCTCCGGAAAGCAAAGAGGCTCCTCTATTTTAAGACAGGTCAAGACGGGCTGCGCATCTTGCGGATACTTCTGCAGCCAGTGTGGTTTTTTACGCAACACCGCGGGAACCTCGCGCCTGCGGGACATTCCGGCCGCGCTGCGCCAAGGCATGGAAGCGGATGGCGAAGACGCCTGCGCGGCAAGGCGGCGCACAAAGTATTGGACCGTTGTTTGCCCGCGTCGTTCCGTGGCTGCTTGCCTCGCCTCGCCTCGTGGTGCCCTGCCATGCCGTGCGGGCTGCTGCCGCGGGCGTTCGAACCGGAAGGCCATCGCGGGCTGGCCTGCGCGCGCAGACCGAGGCGGATCAGGGCGGGCCGAGGCCTGCGGGTTAAACTTTCTTTTTTCGATTCATGGGGTCCATCCCCTTGCAGGCGCGACCTCTTGTACGCGCCATGACATTTTTCGAGCCTGCCATGTCCGATCCCGCTCTTGTCGATATCAGCCGCCGCTTCGCGGGCATGGAACGCTTGTACGGGCCCGGCGCGCTGCAGCGCCTGGCGGGCGCGCATGTGGCGGTGGCGGGCATAGGCGGCGTGGGATCCTGGTGCGCCGAGGCGCTGGCGCGCTCGGGCGTGGGGGCGCTCAGCCTGATCGACCTGGACCATATCGCCGAATCGAACGTCAACCGGCAATTGCATGCCTTGACGGATACCATCGGCCAGGCCAAGGTCGTGGCCATGGCGCAGCGGGTGCGCGGCATCAACCCGGACTGCAAAGTCCGCATGCTCGATGACTTCGTCAGCGCGGACAATGCGGGCGAACTCTTTGCGGATGACGTGGATGTGATCATCGACGGCACCGACCAGGCGCAGGCCAAGATCGCCATGATACTGCTGGCGCGCGCCCGCAAACTGCCCGTCGTGGTGTGCGGCGGCGCCGGCGGCAAAACCGACCCGCTCAGCCTGCGGGCGGGCGATTTGTCGGCCGCCGTCAACGACGCCTTGCTATCCAAGCTGCGCAACACGCTCAGGCGCCGCCATGGCTATCCCAAGGCGGCGGATCACGCCGGCAAGGTGCGCAAGCGCATTCCCCGCATGGGCGTGCGCGCCCTATGGTTCGATCAGCCCGCCATATTGCCCGCTTTATGGCTGCAAGCCGGCCGGGTCGATGCGGCGGATGCATCCGCCCGGCCGGAACTTGGCGAAATCGCCGCCCAGGCGCCCGAAGCCGCCTCGCTGCAAGGCCTGTCCTGCGCGGGCTACGGCTCGGCCGTCGCTGTGACGGCCTCCATGGGCCTGGCGGCGGCCAACGAGGCCATCCATTTCCTGCTCAACCGGAAGTTCTCTTCCTGAATTCGGGCTTGGTTCCATCAAACCCGGCCGCAGCAGGAAGAGGAAATCAAGCCCTGCCTCACGGCGCAATCAGCTCGAGCGTGGGGAAATAGCGCCGATACCGCCTGACGTCTCGCGTCAATAGCGGAATGGCCAGCACAGCGGCATGCGCGCCGATGAAAAAATCAGGCAGTACGCCGTCTTTGGCCCCCGCGCTCGCCCGATATGCGCGGAAGGCCTTGCCGGCAAGAAAGAGAGCGCTGGTGGGCACGCGTTCGAGCAGCAAACCCATTTGCGCAATCGCATCGTCCAGCATTTCGATGCGCTCGTAGCCTATGGACCATTCCGCGTACACGACATCGTTGATCATCAGCGGGCCGCGCACGCTGGCTGATTCAAGTTGCTGGATGGACCAATCCGCCCAGACTGGATCGTCCGTCACCACGTCCAGCAGGATATTGGTGTCCACCAGGATCATTTTTTTTGCCGGCCTGCGCGCGTCAGCATCATGATCTGGTCGGTGCTCATGCCGCCTTTGGCCGAGCCCCTGAGCCGGCTGAACCGGCTTTGGACCCCGGGCGCCCTGGGTTGCAGATACACGCGCCCGTCGCTGGCGACCTCGAATTCGACTTCGGCCCCGGGACGCAGCCCGAGCAGGTCTCGCACTGCTTTGGGAATCGTCACCTGTCCTTTGGTGGTGAGTGTCGTCATTTCACGTCTCGAAAGTAATACTTGAATTTTATCAGGTATTACCTTGTTGCGGCATGCCGCAAGGCCGATGGTCCTGGCCTAAATGGCGACGGCTATTCGTCTGACGCGCGGCCGGCTGGCGGTGCGACCGAGGCGCCCTGGATGCCGTGGCGCTCGAGCGCGCTGGCGACGAATCCGGAAATCTTCATTTCTTCAACAAAGGCCGAAAGGTAGCGGGCCGCCGCGTCGCCGCGCGTTTTGGGCAGGCCCATGGCCTGCCGGATCACCATGAAGCGGCCGGGCAGCAGGCGCAGGCCGCCCAGGCGTTTGGCATCCGCCTCGAGTTGCTGCTTCACACCCGCGGCCACGTCCATGCCTTGTTCCAAAAACGTGTCGACGACCGCGGGCGACGTGGGAGCGCGGAATATCTCGGCGTGCTTCAATTCACGGGTAAGGTAAAGATCGTATGCGCTGCCTTTGCCAACCACGACCCGTGTGCCCGGGCGATCGACTTCGTCGTTGCCCTGCAACAGGGATGCGTCCGCGACGAGGTAAGCGCCTTCTATCAGCACATAGGGCGAGGTAAAGGCGATTTCCCGGCCCCGCACCGGATCGATGGCGAAGAAGCCGATGTCCGCCCGCTGTTCGGAGACCGCCTGCACCGATTTGCCCGCCGCGTCGAACACCACCAGTTCCAGGTCCACGCCCAGCCGCTCGGCCAGCGCGCGGGCCAGGTCCACCGAGACGCCGCCGGGTTCGCCCGTGGACGGATGCTTGTTCGCAAGTATGGGGTTGCCCAGGTTGATGGACGCGCGCATCACGCCCGTGGGCGCGAATGCCTGCCGCAGGCTTGCGGCCGCGGATTGATTCAATATGGTGGGAATGACGCCGCCATGATTCAGCAATTTGACCTCCAGTTGTGTTTCCACGCCAGCCCGCGCCATGAATTCTTCGACCGCCGCGTCGGCGCGGATCACGCGGACGGTCACCGCCCCCCGGGGCCGGATCGATTCGGCCCCTGCATCGATTTCGATGCGGTCGCCGGGCCGCAAGCCCAGCGCTTGCGGGCTTTTATCGGCGGGCAGGCATATCGGCAGGATCCCCATCCCGATCAAGTTGGACCGGTGGATCCGTTCGAAGCTCAGGGCGAGAACGGCGCGCACGCCCAGCAAGCGCTGGACTTTCGCCGCCCAGTCGCGCGACGAACCCATGCCATAGCGCTCGCCCGCAACCACTACCACCGAGTCGCCCGCGTCGCGATAGCGCTGCGCGGCCTCCCAGAGCGGCAGGACCGAACCGCTGGGCACGTGCAGAGTATGCGCTACCGGCGCCCCGGGTGACAACAGATTGACCAGTGTTTTACTATGAAATGCGCCGCGCAGCATGACCTCCCAGTTGCCGCGCCGCGAGGCGAACACATTCAGATCGCGGCGGTCTTCGCCGCGCTCGACCAGGAAGTCGGCGACCAGGCTGTCCGGCGGGATGGCGCTGGCCGGAGAAATGTGGTCGGTGGTGATGTCGTCGCCCAGAATCAACAAAGGATATGCCGAGTATCTTCCCAGCAGGCTGCCGGCATCGGCCGACGCGAATGGCGGGCGGCGCAGCGTCGTCGAGGCGGGGTCCCAGGGGAATAGGGCCGATTGCGGCGCATCGAGCGCATCCCATAGCGGATTGCGCGAGGCCATCTTGAATTCCCGCGGGAAATCCTCGGGCTTCAGGCACTGTTCCAGGCATGCCGTGGTCTCGGAGCGGGATGGCCACAGCTCGTCCAGGTATACGGGCCGGCCGTCGGGCGTTTCGCCCACCGGCTCGGCGCCGAGATTGCGTTCCGCGTCGCCGGCCAGGGCGTATGCCACCACCAAGGGCGGCGACATGAGGAAGGCCAGGTCGAGGTTGGGATGGATGCGGCCCGGAAAGTTCCGGTTGCCGGACAGCATGGCGACCGGATGTATGGCGCCCGCGTCGGCGGCCCGGGCGATGTCGTCGGGCAGCGGACCCGAATTGCCGATGCAGGTCGTGCAGCCGTAGCCGACGATATCAAAGCCCACCGCGGCCAGGTCTTCGAGCAGTCCCGCACGTTTCAGGTAGGCCGCCGCCGCCGGGGAGCCAGGGCCCAGCGAGGTCTTTACCCAGGAAGGCACGCGCAAGCCCCGCGCGCGGGCTTTGCGCGCCACCAGGGCGGCGGCGACGAGCAGGCCTGGGTCCGAGGTATTGGTGCAGCTGGTGATGGCGGCGATGGCGACGGGATGGCGGGGCATCCCTACGCTGTCCGAAGCCGGAGCCCCGCCGAGCTTGCGCAAGGCGGCGGGAATATCGGTATAGCGCAGCAAATCCTGGGGGCGCCGCGGCCCGGCCGCGTGCATGCCTATCGTATCGAGGTCGATGCCGATGCTGCGGCTGTAGCGGGGCTCGGCGGCGGGGTCGAACCACAGCCCCGCGTGTTGCAGATAGACCCGCACCAGTTCGATGGCCGCTACGTCGCGGCCCGTCTGGCGCAGGTAGTCCAGTGTATTGCCGTCCACGGGAAAATACCCGGTCGTCGCGCCATACTCCGGCGCCATATTGGCGACGACTGCGCGTTCGCCCGCCGTGAGGGTCGAGACGCCGGGGCCGAAAAATTCCACGAATTCGCCCGTCACGCCAATGGAGCGCAAGCGCTGCGTGACGGTAAGCGCCAAATCCGTCGCCAGCACGCCGGGCCGCAGCGCGCCCGTCAGCCGGACCCCGATGACGTCGGGTATGCGCAGCATGGTGGGCATGCCGAACATGACGGACTGGGCTTCCAGCCCGCCCACGCCCCAGCCCAGGACGCCGATGCCGTTGATCATGGGCGTATGGCTGTCGGTGCCTATCATCATGTCGGGCATCGCCCACAGCTCGCCATCGATTTCCTTGCTCGTCACGACCGTGGCGAGCTGTTCCAGATTGATGGTGTGCATGATGCCGGTGCCGGGTGGATTGATGCGCACGCCTTCGAGCGAGCGCGATGCCCAGCGCAGGAAACGATAGCGCTCCTGGTTGCGGCGTATCTCGTGGCGCATGTTTTGCGCGGCGGCATCTTTCCGGGCGTAGGCTTCCACCGCCAGGGAATGGTCGATCGAGACGTCGACCGGCAGTTGCGGATTCAATATGGCGGGATCGAACCCCGCTTCGGCCAAGGCGTCGCGCATGCCGGCGATGTCGACCAGCGCGGGGGTGCTGGTCGTGTCGTGCATCAATACGCGTCCGGGCTGAAACGGGATCTCGGCTTCGCTGGCGCCGCTCTCGAGCCACTGAACGAGCGCCGCCACCGCCGCTGCTTTTTCTTCGCCCCGCATATTGCGCAAGACATTTTCGAGCAGCAGGCGCAGCACCACGGGCAAGCGGTGCAGGGCGCCGCCCACGCATGATTCGAGATCGACGATGCGATAGCGTTTTTGGCCGACGGTGAGCGTAGCGGAAGGGGTGGAAATATTTTTCATAAAACAATTATTGCATTTTTCGATTGTAAAGTGCAATATATCTGGATATTTCCACCGGAGACACTCATGAGACTCACCCAAGCCCGATCCCTTATCGCGTTCGCCATCGCGGGCGCCGCATTCTGCGGCTTGCCCGCCCAGGCGTACGCACAGAACTATCCCGACCGCCCGGTGACCATCATCGTGCCCTTTGCGCCCGGCGGCGGCGTCGATACCATGGCTCGCCTGATGGCGGAAAAAATGCGCGCCGCGCTCGACCAGAATGTGATCGTGCAGAACAAGCCCGGCGCCAGCGGGATGCTGGGCGCGCAATATGTGGCCGATGCGAAGCCGGACGGCTATACGCTGCTGCTCGGTTCGGCGGGCGAAACCTCGATCAACGCCTATGTCTACAAAAAGAGCATGCGCTATTCGCCCAGCAAAGACCTTGCGCCTGTAACCCTCGTCGCCCGAGTCCCGAATGTGCTGATCGCGGGTCCTTCGCTCAAAGCCGCCAGCGTTGCGGACCTGATCAAGTACGCCAAGGCCCATCCCGACAAAGTCAGCTACGCGACCAGCGGCGTGGGCAATCCCCAGCACCTCAACGGAGAACTGCTGGAATCGATGGCCGGCATCGAGATGCTCCACGTGCCTTACAAAGGGGCTTCGGCGCAGTTGGCGGATGTGGCGGGCGGCAACGTCGACCTGACCTTCGTCAGCTATGCGGGAGCCGCCTCGTTCATCAAGGACGGCCGCGTCAGGGCGCTGGCGGTGACCTCGCCCAAGCGCGCAAGCTTCGCCAAAGACATCCCCGCGCTCGCCGAAACCGAAGGCCTGTCCGGCTACAACCTGGAAAACTGGTTCGGCCTCTTCGTTCCCGCCGGCACGCCGCCCGCGATCATCGATCGCCTGAACCAGGCGGCGACCGCGGCCTTGCAGGACCCGGAACTGATCCAGCGGCTGCGCGACCAGGGCGGCGAGCCGTCGCCGATGAGCCCGAAGGAATTCGCCGAATTCATCCAGCAAGAAAGCGTGCAATATCGCAAGATCATCGAAGACGCCAATATCACGGTGGATAACTGATGCAGGGCGCGCCGCGCCGCCATTTCTTGAACAGGAGCCAGGATGTTCGCTTATGTCGGAAGCCGTACCACCCGCGCACGCAATGCACGGGGAGCAGGGATCAGCGTCCTGAACGTCGATGTCGATTCAGGCCGGCTCGAGCCGGTGCAGGCGCTGGCGGGCCTGGACAATCCTTCTTTTCTTGCTTTGAACGCATCGGGCGACAGGCTTTACTCGGTTCACGGAGACCTGCATCACATCAGCGCCTACTCCGTGAATGGCGGGGACGGGAGGCTGGCGCTGCTGAACACCCAGGACACCCTCGGCAAGAATCCCGTGCATCTGGCCATCGATCCCGGCGGCCGGCGCATCGTGGTGTCCAACCATATTGGCGCCAGCCTTGCCGTACTGCCCATCGAGGCGGACGGTTCTCTGGGCGAGGTTTGCCAATTGATCGAACTCGAAGGCGAGCCGGGCCCGCATCGGATCGAACAGCCGCATGCCAAACCGCATCACAATCCCTTCAGTCCCGATGGCCGCTATGTCCTGGTGCCCGACAAAGGGCTGGACGGGATTTTCAGCTACCGGTTCATGGATGGCAGGCTGCTGCCTTCCTCGGCCGTCTTCACGCCGGCCCGGGAAGCGTCGGGCCCCCGCCATATCGCCTTCCACGCCAACGGCAGCCACGCCTATTGCGTCAATGAACTGGATTCGACAGTGACCGTCTACCAGTTCGACCAGGCATCGGGGCGGCTTGCGCCGCGGCAGATACTTTCCACCCTGCCGTCGACCTACACCGGCAACAGCCGCGCGGCGGAGATCGCCGTCGATGCGGCGGGGCGCTATGTATACGCATCGAACCGCGGCCATGACAGCATCGCCGTATTCGCCGTCGATCCCGAAACCGGCATGCTTGCCTGGCGCGGATGCGTGTCCTCGGGCGGCCGCACGCCGCGCTTCCTGGCCATTGCGCCCGGCGGCCGCCATCTGTTTGCGCTGAACGAGGACGACGACGCCATCGTGTCTTTCAGTATCGATGCGGATAGCGGCGCTCTCCATCCGAACGGCGAAGTCCTGCGTACCGGCAGCCCGGTATGCATGGTGTTCTCGAACAGTTCTTAGGCGTTTGCGGCGCGCCGGCGCTCCTCGTTCCGTTCAGCCGAGGGCGCGCGCCGGTCGCCGAGCAGGCCGCGGATACTGGAAAGATTCTTCAAGGTGGCCTGCAGGTGCGCCTTCAGCGCTTCCGCGGCCTCTTTGTTCTTCCCTTGCTCCAGAAGATCGAGGATCGCCAAATGCTGTGCGCAGTGCTCGCGATAGCGTTCGCGGTCCCGCATCGAGCGGTACGAAAGCAGGCGGCGCACCTGGTTGACTCGCTTGATCGTTTCAATGAAATAAGGATTGCCCGAAGCCTCGACCAGGGATTCATGGAACCGCACGCCGCGGTCGTGCAACTGGTCCGCCGTATCGGTATCTATTCCGCCGTTCAGCAGATGATATTCCGCCTCGCGGCATCTCTGGATGACGGCGGGTTCGATACGGTAGGTCGGCTCGAGCAGAGCCGCCGGTTCCAGCGCAAGTCTCAGCCGATAGGATTGCAGCAGACTTTCCGGCGTGGTCATCATGGGCGAGAACTCCCAGCCATAGCCCGGCTTGCGGCGCGCCCAGCCTTCATTGGCGATGCGCCGCAGCAGCGACTGGGCCTGGGCGGCGGTCAATGCGTACCGGGTCTTGATCAGCGTCTCGCTGCATTGCGCCGGAATCGCGCCCGTCAAGAGATCGTCGGCGAGCGCGAAATAGGCTTTCGAGACGACGTCTTCGCCCGCCAGCTGCTTGAGTTTCTTGGGGCTGATGCCGTCCTTGGACAGGTCCTTGGCCAAAAAATAGCCGCGGTTCTCGCGCCTGACGACGATGCCGTTCTCGCAAAGCAGCTTCAGGGCTTCATTGACGGGCGAGCGTGAAACCCGGATTTCATCGGCGATGCGCTGCGCGGCAAGGTGCGTGCCTACCGGCAGCCGCTGTTGCCGGATCATGTCGATGATTTGCGGGACGATCGCGCTTTGGGTTTTCATGAAAAAGGTCTTGAAAAGGAAGTGGAGCCCACGGTGCTCGTCTATGGCGATTTTACTCGCCGGCGGCGCTGGCGGCTGCCGGCGGCTTCGGTGCCGCATCGCTGCCGTCGGGCGCGCGGCGCCGATTGCGCTCCGGCGGATCCGGCCGTCTTGCGCCGTTTCCAGGCGAGGGACGTTCAGGAGTCTGGACGGCGGGGAGGTCTGCCTGGATCTGGCCGGGCCTGGCGGGGCTGGTTCCCTAGCGTTCAGTCCTGGATGTCGATGGCGCCTTCCAGGTACTGCACGCAGGCGCCGGATACGTAAACGCGGTCGCCCTCCACGCGGCATGCCAGCTCGCCGCCGCGCCGTGAAGCCTGATACGCCTGCAGCCTGTTTTTTTTCAAGCGCCGGGCCCAATAAGGGGCCAGGCCGGCGTGGATGGAGCCCGTCACCGGGTCTTCCCCGCCGCCGTTGGAAGGCCAGAAATAGCGCGATACGAAATCATGGCTGCCGCCGGGGGCGGTCACCGCGACGTCGAGCGGGCCCAGGTCCCGCAGCTTGTCCAGCTTGGGCGCCATGGTCCTGACCACCTGCTCGTCATCGAATACGGCAATATAGGCTTGCTGGTTCTTGAGGACTTCCGCGGGCCTGGCGGGCAAGCCGTCCAGCAGGGCTTGCGGGATGTCGGCCACGGGCTGAGGGTCGCGATTCGGAAAATCCATTTCGATCAGCCCGTTGTCCAGCCTGGAGACGGCGATGTCGCCCACGGCCGGCGCGCTGAAGATGATGGGCGAGCTTGCCATGTCGTACTTGAACATGACGTAGGCGCTGGCCAGCGTGGCATGGCCGCAGAAGCCGATTTCCTTCAGGGGCGAGAACCAGCGGATGGGAAATTTGCCTTCCGCGTCGGGCACGAAGAAGGCGGTTTCCGACAAGTTGTTCTCCGCTGCGATAGCCTGCATGACGGCCTCGGGCAGCCAGGTATTCAGCGGCACGACGGCGGCGGGATTGCCCTTGAAGGGCAGGCTGGTAAACGCGTCGATGAAAAAAATGGAAAGCTTCATGATGTAGCCTCGCGGCGCAGAAAATTCAATGGCAAATGGCGCCGTTTAATAATGCCCCCACGCTGCGCCTTCGGCTTGCTGCCCCCCGAGGGCGTTTTTTTGCCGGGGCGCCAGGCCTTGGGCGTCCAGCGGTCCGGCTGCCTGGAAACAAAAAAACAGCATAGCGCGCCGGGGCGGATTCGCATACAGGAATTTGGCGGTGTCCGCTGCACCGCTCCGCCGCCGGGCCGCCCTTGGGATCTGTCTTATGGGCGCTTGGGAATGTCCAGGCCCGCCTTGACCGCCGGACGGGCGACGAAGGCGTCCAGCGCGCGCTGCACGTGCTTGAAGTCGGCGTAGCCCACCAGGTCGCCGGCCCCATAGAAGCCGACGAGATTCCGCACCCAGGGAAAAGTGGCGATGTCGGCAATGGTGTAGTCATCGCCCATGATCCAACTGCGCTCGGCCAAACGCTGATCCAGCACCTTGAGCAGGCGCCGGCTTTCGGCGGCGTAGCGGTCGCGCGGCCGCTTGTCCTCGTATTCTTTGCCCGCGAACTTGTGAAAGAAACCCAATTGGCCGAACATCGGGCCCACGCCGCCCATCTGGAACATCAGCCATTGCAGGGTCTCGTAGCGCGCCGCGACATCGTCCGGCAAGAAACGCCCGGATTTGCCGGCCAGGTAAACCAGTATCGCGCCCGATTCGAACAGCGGCAGAGGCTTGCCGCCCGGCCCCTGCGGATCGATGATGGCGGGGATCTTGTTATTGGGATTCAGCGAAAGAAAGGCCGGCGACAATTGATCGTTCGAGCCGAAATCGACCAAATGGGCTTCATAGGGCAGGCCGGTTTCCTCCAGCATGATGGAAGCCTTGACGCCGTTGGGCGTGGGCAGGGAATAAAGCTGGATGCGGTCCGGGTACTGCGCGGGCCATTTGCGGGTGATGGGAAAGTCGGAGAGATCGGCCATGCTGCGTCCTTTTTGCGCTAACAGAATCAAACGATAAGAATACTCACAAAACCCGGGTGGCGGCAAAAGAAGCTTCATGCCGATGCCGTAGGCATCATCGCGTTTGCTCGCCAAGCACTATGATGAAGCCGCGCTACCAAGGCGGGTTGCGGAACCAATTCGCCAGAAAATCAAGGAATATCCGAACGCGCACGGGCAAGTTTTTGCGGACGGGGACGACGCAGTAAATGGAGAGTTCGGTGGGTCGATAGGCTGGGAGCAGCGTGACCAGGCTACCGTCTTTCAAGTCCTGAGCGACCATATAGGTGGGGTGCATGGCAATGCCATGCACCAGAATTGCCGCATGGCGCAATGCCTCTCCGAATGTCGAGCGTATCGTCCCGATCACCCGGACCGAGGTATTGCCTTCCGGACCGGTGAAACTCCATGAGTTCGTGGGAGACTTCAACGCATGCACGAGGCAATTGTGGTTCGCAAGGTCAGCCACGCTGTTCGGCGCTCCATGACGTTGCAGGTATTGACGGGACGCCACCAGGAACTGCGGCACTTTCGCAAGCGGGTAGGCCACCTGGCTTGTGTCGTTCAAGCTGGGCGCTATCCGAACGGATAAGTCCAGCCCTTCGGTGATTAGATCTGAACGGCCGTCATCGAAATAAAGCGATATCTGTATGTCCGGATGATCTGTAGAGAAGGCGCCGACCGCGGGCAGCAGGTGGACCGCGCCAAACGATGGCGGCGTGCCGACACGCAATACGCCCTTGGGCACTTTGACATGCGCTTTGACGGCGGCGTCTATGCTTTCCACCCTTTCCAGCAGCTCGCGGCCGTTTTCCAGCAGCGATAGCCCGGCTTCCGTCAAGGCGACGCTCTTGGTCGTGCGAGTCAGTAACTGTGCGCCCAAGGAGCGCTCGAGCCAACTCACATGTTTGGAAGCCGTGCCCCGCGCCATGCCCAGGCGATGCGCCGCCGTGGAGAAATTCAGACTCTGCGCGACTTCGACAAAGACTTCTATGCATCGCAGTTTGTCCATGATTGATTCCGGGATGGCAACAATAAGTTTTCACTTGTATTCTATTCGAACGTATTTGACATTGATATAGTTCGCTGCACTGGCATTCGGCGTCCGCTTTTACCTACACATTGTTTCCGGAATGGATCAAAGTCCGCTCTAGATGGCTCACTCGAATTTGGCTGGCGCCTGCTTTTCTTCTTGAGTAATACGCTTTCTATGGAACTCATCACATATCTCAGAGAGCGGCACGCACACATTCCAGCGCACCTCGACACCTACGGCCTGGAGGCCAGATGTGGGGCGAGATTCCGACCCGGGCGCTCTCGAACATCAATTTTCTGGTAGTCCCCGAACTTATCACTATTACAACAATTGAACAGGAGAACATAATGAAGCCGAATTTTCTAAAACACATAGCGACGGGAGCATTGCTCGCGTTGATGTCCATGTCCGCCGCCGCGCAATCATATCCCGATCGCGCGATCCGTTTGGTGGTGCCATTCAGCGCGGGCGGCGGAACAGATACTTTCGGACGCATTCTCGCCGGCAAGCTGCAGGAAAGACTGGGGCAGTCCGTTGTCGTTGAAAACAAGCCTGGTGCGGGCGGCAACATCGGGGCCGACATCGTGGCGAAGAGCAATGCCGATGGATATACGCTATTGCTTGCCCAGGACAGCCTTGCCATTGCCCCCTGGCTTTATAAATCGCTGTCCTTTGACGTCATGAAGGATTTTGCGCCCATAGGCGTGGGAGTATTCATGCCCATGGTGCTGGTCGTAGCCAACAATGTGCCGGTGAAGTCGGTCAGCGAGCTGATATCCTATGCAAAGGCGAATCCGGACAAGCTATCCTATGGCACGCCAGGCATGGGAACCGCTCACCATCTGAACTTTGAGTCATTTCTCAAGCAAACCGGCATGAAGATGGTGCATATTCCCTATAAAGGCGCTTCCGGTATGGTCGCTGATCTTGCCTCCGGGAACGTCGACGTGGCCTTCGGCGCGTTAAGCTCGGTGCTGACTCTCGTTGAAAGCGGAAAGGTGAGGGCGATTGCGGTTGCTGCGAAAGAACGCGCGCCGCAAATGCCCCATGTTCCCACCATAGACGAAACGGTTCCGGGCTATCGGGCGAACGTCTGGTTCGGGCTCATGGCGCCGCGAGGCACGCCTGCCGATATCACCAACCGCCTTTCCGAAGAGCAGAAAGCGATCGTGAACTCGCCCGATGTCAAAACCCGCCTGTCCGACATAGGCTATGAGATCAATCCCACGAGCCCCGAGGAAATGCAGCGGATTATGACCAGTGAATACGATAAATGGGGTGCGTTGATCAAAGAGGTCAATATCAAAGCGGAATGACGCGCTGATTTCGTTGCACCATATTGTGTTGAATCATCTTGTATCGTTAGAAGGAAGCTTTTGATCCATGAAACCTCAGGAACTCATTCCAGACACCGTCGCCTATCCGCCGCGCTTTGGCAGTCCCACCGCATTGGCAGTCAGGGCGGAGAATTTCATTTATGTTTCCGGCATGATCGCCTGGGATATGGAGCGCCGCGTCGTCGGCCTTGGCGACCCTTATGAGCAGACCCTGCAAGCGCTCAAAAATATGGAAGCGTGCCTGCGAGCCGGAGGCGCGGGCTTGGAGAACATCATAAAAATTACTTTTTATTTGACCGATATCCGAGACAAGGCGCGAGTATGGGAAGCCCGCAAAACTCTGTTCGGCGATAACAGGCCGGCGTCCACGCTGGTGGCCGTCAGTCATTTGGTGGACCCTCATGCGCTACTTGAAATAGACGCGGTTGCTTATGCGCCATAGCGCTGGCCGCGGCATTCGCCGCGGTCGTCCGCTAAGCAGCCCCGCCTAGCGCGCGATCACGCCGTCCAGCCAGCCGCGCAGGGCGTTGGATATGCGCAATCGCTGCGCGTCCAGCAAGTCCTTGCGGCTCAGCACGGCTTCCTGGGCCAGGCCTGCATCCAGCAAAGCCTGGCGCTGCACGCCCGGCAGCAGGCCGCAGGAGACGGGCGGCGTCAGCCAGCGGCCGGCCTGGTCCTGGATATAGATATTACTGCGGCTGCCTTCGCACACTTCATCCCGCTCATTGCAGAACAGCACGTCGAAGTAGTCGGGATGACGGGCCAGCCAGGATTGCGCGCCATCGAACCAGTCGCGCCGGGTGGTCTTGTGCCGCAGCCAGAAGGCGTCGGCGCGCAGCGGGGCGGGGCTCAGGTGCAGCTTCACGGGCTCGGGCGTCGGCGGCAATGGGGCGGATTCGAGCGTGTAGCCGCCGTCGGCCCGGACCAGCAAGCGCAGGCGATGGCTGGAATGTTCGTCCAGGTCCCGGACGCGATGCGAGACCGCGCGGGCCAGTTCCGCATCCGGCTGCGCGAAGCCCAGCGCCAGGCAAGACGCCTGCAGCCGCCGCATATGGCCCGCCAGCAAGGGCAGGCTGCGCCCCGGCTCGACGCGCATGGTTTCGATGAGCTGGACGCTATTCCGATCCGTCATGCCAGACCCCGCTTCTTTTGCGCCGGGCCGCTGGGCCCGAATATAGCCCTTCGCCACCGCCCTCATAGCGTCCGCCGAGGATGCGCGCCTTCCATAGGCATTCTTGCCACTCCAGCGCGGGTTCGGAGTCGTACACGATGCCGCCGCCCACGCCGAAAATGCCATGGTGCTCGTCATGCATTTCTATCGTGCGTATCGCGACATTGAGCGAGCAGTCGCCGTCGGGGGCGAGCCAGCCCACGCTGCCGCAATAAATGCCGCGCGGCGCCGTCTCCAGGCTCTTTATCTTCCGCATGGCGGCGATCTTGGGCGCGCCGGTAATCGAGCCGCAGGGAAAGAGCGCGCGCAGCATGTCTTCAAGGCCGGCGCCGGGCGCCTCGGCGCTGATGGTGGATGTCAGCGTCCACACTGACGGGTATTTTTCAAGTGAAAACAATGTATCTACTTTCACGGAACCCGGAACGGCCAGGCGGCCGAGGTCATTGCGCAATAGATCGACGATCATCAGATTCTCGGCGCGGTTCTTTTCGCTGTGCAGCAAGCCTTGGCCGGCGGCGGCATCCAGCGCCGGGTCGGCGTGCCGCGGCGCCGTGCCCTTCATGGGACGTACCGTCAGCGTCGCGCCCTTGCGGGCGAAGAACAGTTCGGGGGAGAACGACAGTATGCTGCGCGAGGCATCCTCGATGTACGCGGCATGCGCCGCGGGGTGGCGCGCCGCGATGTGCCGGTACAGCTCGCGCGGGGCGACCGGGCTTTCGATCGCAATGGGAAAAGTATAGTTGGCCTGATACAGCTCGCCGCGCCCTATGCTGGCGCGCAGGACCTCGATATTGCCAAGGTAGCGGCGCTGTTCGATGATGGGGCGGATGCCCAGCGCCGGATGCCCGCCATGCTCGAGCGGCCCCCACACCGGACGCCGCCGCGCTTGCCGATAAACCAATGCCGTCAGCAGGGCGGGCGGCTGATTGGCAGCCGGCGGCCGGGACGGCGCCTGGCCGGCATCGCCGCCGGTGTGGCGGGCCATGGCGGGCGCCGCCGGCGAGGCGCCGCCCGAGAAGGCCGGCTCCAGCCATTCACCCAGCTCGTAGTCCAGCAGCAGCGCCACCCAGTATCCGCGCGCCTGCGCCGCCTGGATTTCGGCGAACGCCGAGGGCAAGTCTTGCGGCGCGCAGGCCGTGATGCGATGGCTGTAGCCCTCCATTTCCAGGGCCTGCCCGGACAGGCGATCTTCAAACCGGCAGAGCATTCAGTGATCCATCTGCTGCGCCAGAGCGGTGGAAGGAGATGCTTCGCTTTCCGCCGATTTCTTCAGGAAATCGTACAGCACCGAGCCGGTATGCGATGCGTGCTTCCGTTCCATCACCTGCTCGGGCGAGCCCTGCGCCACCACCCGTCCGCCACCCGTGCCGCCTTCGGGACCCAGGTCCAGTATCCAGTCGGCTTCCGCGATGACATCCAGATTGTGCTCGATGACGACCACCGTATTGCCCGCGGCGACCAGCCGGTGCAGTACGTGGATCAGCTTTTCCACATCGGCCATGGACAGCCCCACCGTGGGCTCGTCCAGCACATAGAGCGTGTGCGGAATGCGCGAAGCGCGCCCGGTCTTGATGACGCCGTCGGTCAGCCTGGCCTTGGCCAGTTCGGTGACCAGCTTGATGCGCTGGGCCTCGCCGCCGGACAGCGTGGGCGAGGGCTGCCCCAGCGTCAGATAGCCCAGGCCCACGTCCTGCATCAGCCGCAGTATGCGCGATATCCGTGAATGGGCGGCAAAGAATTCCACCGCCTCGTCCACCTCCATCTTCAGCACTTCGCCGGCGCTTTTGCCGCGCCAGGTGACGCCCAGGGTATCGCGATTGAAGCGCTCGCCGTTGCAGGCGTCGCACGGCACTTTCACGTCGGGAAGAAAGCTCATTTCCAGGGTGCGCATGCCTTGCCCTTCGCAGACCGGGCAGCGCCCCTCGCCGGTGTTGAAGGAAAAGCGCGCCGCCGTCCAGCCCCGCATGCGCGCTTCCCGCGTATCGGCGAACAGTTTGCGTACGTCGTCCCAGAACCCCACGTAGGTGGCCGGGCAGGAGCGCGGCGTTTTTCCGATGGGGGTCTGGTCCACCTCCAGCACGCGATCGAGGTGTTCCCAGCCGCTGATGCCCACGCAGCCATGCCATGCGGGCTCCTTGCGGGTGGAGATCGCCTGCGCGATGTTGTTCAGCATGACATCGCGCGCCAGCGTCGACTTGCCCGAGCCCGATACCCCGGTCACGACGGTCAGCCGGCCCACCGGCAGGCCGGCGTCGACGTTGCGCAGATTATGCAGGTGCGCTTTGTGCACCTGAACCATGGGGTGGTCGCCGGGAACGGCGCGGCGGTCCTGCAAGGGGTGTTGCAAGGGATGCTTGAGATAGCGGCCGGTCACGGAGCGAGGATTGTCCATGAGGTCTTGCGCGGAACCTTGCGCCACGACCATGCCGCCGCGCACGCCCGCGCCCGGCCCGATGTCGATGATGTGTCGGGCGCGCCGTATGGTGTCTTCGTCATGTTCGACCACGACCAGCGTATTGCCGTTGCCTTCCAGCGCGGCCAGCGCATTCAGGAGGATCTGGTTGTCGCGCGGATGCAGGCCTATGGTCGGTTCGTCCAGCACATAGCATACGCCCTGCAGATTGGACCCCAGCTGCGCCGCCAGGCGTATGCGTTGCGCTTCGCCGCCCGAAAGCGTGGGGGCGGCGCGATCCAGCACCAGGTAGCCCAGCCCCACCTCGCGCATGAAGTTCAGCCGGCCCTGGATTTCGGCCAATATGTCGCGAGCGATTTCGCCTTCGCGATCGCGGCTCACCAGGCCGGCGAAAAATGCCTGCGCTTCGGACACCGGCATGGACGCGAGCTCGGCGATGGACCGCCCGCGCCAGAGGAAGGCGCGCGAAACCGGGTTCAGCCTGGCGCCATGGCAGATCGCGCAGGTTTCGGCTTCGCCCTCGTACCAGGCGTTCCAGGCGGTTTCTTCGCCGGTCTGCTCGGCATCGAAACCGGTGAGCTGCAACCCGGTGCCATAGCAGCTGGTGCACCAGCCATGCTTGGAGTTGTAAGAGAACATGCGCGGATCGGGTTCGGGAAAGCTGGCGCCGCAACCCGGGCAGGCGCGCTTGACGGAAAAACCCTGCTGCTGCGGCGCCGGCTGTATGCCCGCGCTGCGGCGCTCGTCCAGGCTGGCGTCCGAGTCGGCGGTGACATCCAGCAGCACGCTGAAACTGCCCTGGCCATGCTCCAGCGCCGCGCGGATCGCGGCCCGCAAGGCGGGCTCATCCCGGGCGTCGACCAGCAGGTCGGCCACGGGCAGCTCTATCGTGTGTTCCTTGTACCGGTCCAGGCGCGGCCAGGGCGCAACGGGGATGAACTCGCCGTCCACGCGCAGATGGGTGTAGCCCTTGCCGGCGGCCCACTTGGCCAGATCGGTGTAATACCCTTTGCGCGCGGTGACCAGCGGCGCCAGCAGCCCGATGTGGCGGCCCTTGTACTGGCTGAGTATTTGCGCGGCGATCTGATCGGCCGTCTGCGGCTCGACCGGCACATGGCAGTTGGGGCACATCTGGGTGCCCAGCTTGACATACAGCAGACGCAGGAAGTGGTGGATCTCCGTCATGGT
>DJWC01000173.1:269-6509 GCA_002441445.1 Pusillimonas sp. UBA6240 | reverse complement strand
GGTACGTGCCGCCGCTGTCGCCCATACAGAACGCGGCCGAAGCGGGCCGCATCGCCGCCAAGGACGACATGCCCGATGTGCGTTCGCTGCGCATTCCCGTCCGCTACCTGGCCAATATGTTGACGGCGGGCGACGAGGCGCCGATTGTTTCAGCTCTCGAACGCATGCTGGCCATGCGCTCTTACATGCGCTCCAAAACGGTGGACGGCGTCATCAATTTGGGTGTGGCCCAGCGCGTCGGGCTCACGCCGCATCAGATCGACGACATGTACCAGTTGCTGGCCATCGCCAATTACGAAGATCGTTTCGTCATTCCCACCACGCACCGGGAACTGGTCGAAGACGCTTACGACCTCAAAGGCGGTTGCGGCTTTACCGACGGTAATGGCTGCTCCACCGGCTCTTCGGGCGGTTCGCTGTTCGGCGGCAAGAAATTCCGCAGTCCGCAGGAGTTCATCGCATGAAGATATTCAAAGCTTTGTCCGCGCTGCTGACTTATCCCACCGCCGAGCTGCAGGAAGCCATCCCGGACATCCGCGCCGTGCTGGCCGAGGGGCTGCTGCCGCCGTCCAGTGCGCAGGCGCTGGAGCCTCTGCTTGGCTCGCTCGAAACGCAGAACCTCTACGACTTACAGGAGCGCTACGTTCTCTTGTTCGATCGCTCGCGCAGCCTTTCGCTCAACCTGTTCGAGCACGTCCATGGCGAGAGCCGCGATCGCGGCAGCGCCATGGTGGATCTGCTGGAAACGTATCGCGCCGGCGGCTTCGATCTGGCTGCGCCGGAATTGCCCGACCATCTGCCGGTGCTGCTGGAATTTTTGTCCACACAGTCCATGGACGATGCGCGCGAGATTCTGACGGACGCGGGGGAAATCCTGCTGGCGCTCGCTGAACGCCTGGCGCGGCGCGAGACGCCTTACGCCGCCGTGTTGCAGGCGCTCGCCGGCCTCGCCCGTGTCGATCCGACCACGGAAGAAGCCCGCGTCTTATTGTCGCAGCCGGACGACAATCCGGAAGATCTCGCCGCGCTCGATGCGGTGTGGGAAGAGGCCCAGGTCACCTTCGGCCTCGAAGCGCAATCCATGGGGTCTGAGGCCTTGTCAGGCTGTATGCCCAGTACCTCCGGTCGCGAATTTCCAATACGCCTGGAACGCAGGAACGCGCCGGCTACGCAAAAATGAGGGGGCTGTGATGCATAACTTTTTCTTTGGTATTTATCCGTATATCGCCCTTACGGTCATGGTGGTCGCCAGCATCGCGCGCTACGAGCGCGATCCGTTCACATGGAAGTCCAAGTCCAGCCAGTTGCTGCGCAAGAAGCAGTTCGTGCTCGGCTCGGTGCTTTTTCACGTGGGCGTGCTGGTCATTTTCTTCGGGCATCTGATCGGGCTCTTGACCCCGATACAGGTCTTCGACGCCTTGGGAGTGGGGCACAGCGCAAAGCAGGTGCTGGCCATGGCGGCCGGAGGGGTCGCCGGCATCATGGCGGTGATCGGCGGCGCGATATTGCTGCATCGCCGCCTGAATGATCCGCGCATCCGCGTCAATTCGACCGTCGCCGATACCGGCATCCTGATCTTGCTGATGGTGCAGTTGCTGCTGGGCCTGGCGACCATAGTCGTGTCGATGGGGCATCTGGACGGCGAGGAAATGCTCAAGCTCATGCATTGGGCCCAGGGCATCATCTATCTGCAAGGCGGGGCGGCAGCCCATATCGTGGATGTGCATTGGCTGTTCAAGGCGCACATAGTCGTTGGCCTGACCATTTTCCTGCTGTTCCCCTTCACGCGCCTGGTGCATATCATCTCGGCGCCCGTGCGCTACCTGTGGCGTCCGGGCTTCCAGATCGTGCGTTCGCGCCGGGGCGCCAAGCCGGCGCCGACGGGGCTGTCTCCGCGCCCCTATGCGGAACCCGCCCAGCATAGGGATCCGGGCCATGTTCCGGCGCCGGCCCGGATGGCCTTGCCGGCCTCCGGCGTGGAGTCCGCGAAATGAAGGTGGTCGCCATCGCCAAAGAAGAACCCAAGCCCATTACCGTCAATGGCGTCACCATCCCCGCTGAAGCCATCGCGGCGGAAGCGCAGCACCATACCATGCCCAAGGGCAAGCCGGGGTGGGCCTGGCGGGCCGCGGCCCAGGCACTGGTCCTGCGCGAAGTCCTGCTGCAAAAGGCCAAGGCGCAGCAGATAACGCCGGCGCCCATGGAGCTCGCGCCAGGCAAATGGGAAACCGACGAAGAGGCCGTGATCCGGCAATTGCTGGAAGGTGCGATTGCGCCCGCCGCCATCGACGAGGCTGAGTTGCGCAAGCTGTACGACCAGGCGCCGGAGCGTTTTCGCGGGCCTTCGCTGTACGAAGCGGCGCACATCCTGTTTCCGGCGGCGCCTGACGACGCGGCCGCCCGCAGCAAAGCCAAGGCGGCCGCAGTTGCGGTCCTGACCTTGCTGCAGCGCGAACCGCGCCGTTTTGCCGCCCTGGCGGCCGAACACAGCGCCTGCCCTTCGCGCGCCAATGGGGGCATGCTGGGCCAGATGTCGTCGGGCGATACGGTGGCCGAGTTCGAAGCGGCGCTGGCCTCTATGGAGGAAGGCGCCATCTGCGAGGCGCCTGTCGAAACACGCTACGGCTTTCATGTCATCAGGCTGGATGCGCGGGTCCGTGGCGAAATTCTGCCTTTTGCCAGCGTGCTGCCGCATCTGCGCGAGGCTCAGGAAAAAGCGGCATGGGTGCGCGCGGGCCGCGCCTATATGGAAACATTGGCCGGCGAGGCCGATGTGCAAGGCATCGACATTGGCGACACGCCATGGTTTGCGATGCCCCAATCGGCTTGAAAGGCGCGGCTGGCCGCGCCGGCCGATGACGCCGGCATGCTCCCCGCGGATATCTTGATATCCGTCAACAACAGGTCAGATATAGGGCGACATTATATTAGTAATTTCTAATATAATGAGCATGTTGTCTGTATTCATCTACCTGTTTAAAGGGGGCATCATGCTTCGTTTCGATCTGCCGCCAGTGTGGTCCAACGTCACCCGCTGGGAGGCCTTCGTCAATTTTCTGGTTTGCGGCGCCGCGCTCGTGTTCTCACCATGGCTGATGGCGATTTTGGTGGTCCAGGGCTTCATCCGCGGCTTTGTCGGGCACTACAAATGCCCCCTGCACCGCGCCTGGGCGCGGCTGTTCGAAGCCCGCGGCTGGGCCGGAAAAAAGGAAAACGCCGGCGCCAAAATGTTCGCCAACAAGATCCTGTTCATCGCCAGCACCGTATCGGTCGCCGCTTATGCAATGGGCAGCGACATCTGGAAGATCCCGTGCCTGGTATTGATGGCATTCACCACGCTGGAATGGGCGTTCTCGTTTTGCGCGGCCTGCTCGGTATACGGCCTCTGGTATAGCCGGTTCCCGCCCAAAATGTAATCGGCCTTGATTCGGCGGGCGGTAAGCGGCTGCAGCCGGGGCGCACCCAGCACTTGCGTCCCGGCATCTCTTTTGACCGCCCAGGAATTTCAGCCGGCCCCGCCCAGCCGCCGCAGGCGGTAAACCAGGGTATCCAGTTTGGTCAGGCCGCGTTCGGCGAACTTGGGTTCTTTGTCCAGGATGCCTCGGCGGTCGATCAGCAGGGCTTCGGAGTGGCCTGCGTACAGGGCCTGCACTTCTTCGTCGCCGACTGAAAATGGCGGGCCGTCCATTTGTTCCTGGGGGTAGTCGAGCGTCAGCAAGAGGCCGCGGTAGTCGTCGGGAAGCTGCGCATAGACGTGCTGCACATAGCGCGGGCGCATGTCCGCCGGCAGGGCGACCAGTGCGGCGCGGTCGTAGACGCCGGCGCAGCCGGCCAGATCCTGCGCGCCCATGTCGAAAATATCCGCGCAGATCAGCTCGATGTTGCCGGCCCGGTAGCTGGGGCCGATGGGCGTGTCGCGAACGGTGGGCTGCAGCTTGTTTTCGGCGAAGAATTGTTCTATGGCAAGTTCAGCCAATTCCACGCCCAGGACTTCATGGCCTTGTCCCGCGAGCCACATCATGTCCAGCGATTTGCCGCAGAGGGGAACGAACACGCGGCTGCCGGGGGCCAGGCCAAGGCCGGGCCAGTATTTTTGCAGCAGGGGGGTAATGCGTTGCTGGTGAAAATGCGTGCGGCCCTCGCGCCAGCGTTCCAGCCAGAAGTCGGCATCCATGATCCATCCTTTTGAAGTGCTTGAGCCGCCCTATTGTAGGATCAAAGTGTGCATCCGCCGGCGCGGCTGAATCGACTCTGCGGGTGGCCGAATCAGCGGGACAGGCAGCCGAACGAGGCGTGGCCGCGCCGGGTGGCGGCGCCTGAGCGCCCTAGTTCATTCATAGCCGCGCCGCTTGGCGCTAAGCTTGCGTTCCAGGCCGCTGATGTAGTTCTGGACCTTGACTTGCAGGGCGCTGCTCGGGTTGAAGAATTTGCACCCCACCAAGCGCCGCTCCTTGCCGCCCGGCAGGCTTTCGTCTTTGTATTGCACGACTCTCAGGCTGGCTTCCACTTCCCCTATCTGGGGAAGCTCCAGCACGCAATCCTGATAAAGAGTGCCCCAGTCTGTGTCCAGGACGTGGTTGTTGTCTATCAACGCCAAGCCGCCCGCGCTCATATCCTTGATCGGCAGGGAGACCTTGGCGGGACTGCCTTCATTGTCCAGGGTGAAGATACAGCGCGGCGGGTCGGTGACCGGCGTTTCGACGCGATAGTATTCACGGCGCTGTATGCGGCGCATGAGCGTCGGGATCTCCAGGCGCAACGCCGGCTGGTCCGCTTGCAGGCAGGCTTGCAGCTGCGAGGAAGAAAAGTGGATCTGCACTTTGTCCAGCGAGGTCTCGAACTCCACCTGCTCCGCCGATAGCAGCCGCCTGTTCACCAGCTCATCGGGCGCATTATCGATGATCAGCGTATGGTCGCGCGGATTGATTTCGAGGATGGTGGTGACCGCGGAAACGCCATCGCCTTTCACATACATGCGAAGCAGCGCCTTGCTGCGCTTGATGGATCGCAGCAAGCCCCGGATTTCAAGGGGAGCCGTAATGACGAAGGGGTCTTCTTCATCCTCGGAAAGGGAATGGGCTGGGGGCATCGCAAGGGAAGTAAAGATGGTTGGCCGGTGGCGGCTAGTCTACTCTTTTATTATTACGTTTTCTATGGAAAATCCGCGCCGGGCCCGCCCGCATTCCGGCAAGGCCGCCGGCCCTCCGCGCCGAAGCCCGGATGGCTCCGGCATCGGGTGCGCGCGCCGTCGGCCAGAGTGCGGCGACGCGGTCGGCCATGCCCGGCGCCGTCCCGCCCCGGGCCCAGGCCAGGCCCGAGCCAGGCCAAGTCCAGACCAAACCCAGGCGCACTGGCCAGCTCAACGGCCGGCGCGGCGGCCATCCTAGTCCACGGCCTTGACCATGTCTTCGANNCGTTGTCCAGGCCGGCGTAGCCCGCCGCCATGGAGCGCTTGTTGACGATGACGGTGCGCGCCTTGTAGGCTTCGAGGATGGGCATGCCGGCGATGGGAGACTGCGGATCCGTTTTCGCGGCGGGGTTCACCACGTCGTTGGCGCCCAGCACCAGCACGACATCGGTCTGGGCGAATTCGCTGTTGATGTCCTCCATTTCGAACACCNNTGTGCCCCGGCATGCGGCCCGCCACGGGGTGTATGGCGTATTTCACCGTCACGCCTTTTTCCGTGAGTTTTTCAGCGAGCTCCTTCAGGGCGTGCTGCGCGCGCGCCACCGCAAGGCCGTAGCCGGGCACGATGGTGACCGATTCCGCATTGCTCATCAGGAAGGCGGCGTCGTCCGGGCTGCCGGACTTCACGTTGCGCTGTACCTGGCCGCCCGCCGCCGCGGCGCCCGGCTCGGCGCCGAAACCGCCCAGTATCACGTTGAAGAAAGACCGGTTCATGGCCTTGCACATGATGTAGGACAGGATGGCGCCCGAAGAGCCGACCAGCGAGCCGGCGATGATGAGCATGGGGTTGTTCAGCGAAAAGCCGATGCCCGCCGCCGCCCAGCCGGAATAGCTGTTGAGCATGGACACCACGACCGGCATGTCGGCCCCGCCGATCGGGATGATGATGAGCACGCCGAGCACGAAGGCCAGTATGGCCATGATGATGAACGGCAGCCAGGCTTGCGTGGCCATGAACCACAGCCCGCAGGCCAGCATGGCGATGGCCAGCAGCAGGTTGACCATGTGCTGGCCCGGAAACACCACGGGCGCGCCCTGGAACAGCCGGAACT
>DJWC01000173.1:0-172 GCA_002441445.1 Pusillimonas sp. UBA6240 | reverse complement strand
GCCAGGCCGATCATGCTGTGCATGAAGGCCACCAGTTCCGGCATCTTGGTCATTTCGACGCGCTTGGCCATGATGGTGCCGACGCTGCCGCCCACCAGCAGCCCCAGCAGCACCCAGCCCAGCCCGATGCCCGCCGTGCCCTCGCGCGCCAGGCTGACGATCAGGGCGGCCG
>DJWC01000039.1 GCA_002441445.1 Pusillimonas sp. UBA6240 | reverse complement strand
CCGCCTTCGCCGCGCACGCCTTCGGTGATGAGCACGCCCGCGCCCGCCACGCCCGTGGGGTGGAATTGCCAGAATTCCATGTCCTGCAGCGGTATGCCGGCCCGCGCGGCCATGCCCAGGCCATCGCCCGTGTTGATGAAGGCGTTGGTGGACGCGGCCCAGATGCGGCCCGCGCCGCCGGTGGCCAATACGGTCTGCTTGGCTTCCAGGACGTAGATATCGCCGGTTTCCATTTCAAGCGCGGTCACGCCCAGCACATCGCCGGCGTCGTTGCGCAGCAGGTCCAGCGCCATCCATTCGACGAAGAATTGCGTGTTCGCGCGCACGTTGCGTTGGTACAGCGCGTGCAGCATCGCGTGGCCGGTGCGGTCGGCNNGGTCGGCCGCGGCACAGGCGCGCTGCACGGGCTTTTCGCCGAAGTTGGCGGTGTGGCCGCCGAAAGGACGCTGATAGATGGTGCCGTTCGGGTTGCGGTCGAAAGGCATGCCGAAGTGCTCGAGCTCGTACACGGCGTGGGGCGCTTCGCGGCACATGAATTCGATGGCGTCCTGGTCGCCGAGCCAGTCGGAACCTTTGACCGTATCGTACATGTGCCAGTACCAGTTGTCCTCGCTCATGTTGCCCAGCGAGGCGCTGACGCCGCCCTGAGCCGCCACGGTATGCGAACGCGTGGGAAATACCTTGGACAGCACGGCGACCTTCAGGCCGGCCTGGGCCAGTTGCAAAGAGCAACGCATGCCGGCACCGCCGGCGCCAACGACCACCACATCAAACTGGCGGCGCGGTAAGGAAGTTTTGACAGCAGCCACGGCTTATAAGCTCCAAAGAATTTTTGCGAAATACACGACGGCGCCCACCAGCCATAGTATGGTCAGCACCTGCAGAAAGAGGCGCAAGCCGGCGCTGTGGATGTAGTCCATCCAGATGTCGCGCACGCCTATCCAGGCATGCCATGCCACGGAAAAGAAGGCCAGCGTGGCCAGCAGCTGGCCCACGGGCAGGCCTATGCAGGTGAAGGTGAACAGATGGCGCCAGCCTTCGAAGTTCATGTCCGGAGTGAACAGAAAGCCGAAAAACAGCACCAAGGTATAGACCGCCATGATGATGGCGGTGACGCGCTGGGCGATGAAGTCGATGGTGCCGTAGTGCGCGCCCACGACCAGGCGCTTGGTTCCGATGCGTTCTTGTGCTGACATTACCACGCCCCAAAGAGTTTAAGACCGAAAACGACCGTCAGCGCCAGGCTGACCCCCAGCACGACGCCGGCCGACTTCTGGGCCGAGATCTTGTCCATGCCGATGTGCAGATCCAGCACCAGGTAGCGGATGCCCGCACAGAAGTGGTGCAGATAGCCCCAGATGATCGCGAGCAGAACCAGCTTCAACAAGGGATTCGAGGCCCAGGCCTGTATGCTGGCGTAGCTTTCGGGCGAGGTCACGCTGAGCGCGAACAGGGGCAGGATCACCAGCGGAAGACAGAGGAACAATAACGCGCCGCTGATGCGGTGCAGAATCGATGTTTTACCGGCGAGCGGCAGGCGGTAGCTCAGAATCTGCGGAACGCTTATGTTGCGAAACTGCGGACGCGGCTTTGAAGCTGAATCGGACATGATGGCCTCGAGTTAAACAAAATAATTTATTGCAAAGCGCTACTGGCATTTTCGCCGATTTAATGGGAAGGTATCAAATCGGCCGAAAATCCTTCAATTCAAACTGTTCCGGTAATGAAAGCGTTCGGTGACGTAAAGCCCCCTGCGCACTTCCATGGGGCGGTCGCCATAGGTGTACGAGACGCGCTCCACCTGCAGCAGGGCGCTGCCGGGAGCGACCTGTAGCAGTTCAGCCTGGTCGGCCGTGGCCGATACGGCTTTTATCTTTTCTTCCGCCCGGACCATGCTGACGCCGAATTCGGACTCGAACAGGGCATACAGGGGGCCGCGGTAGCGGGCCAGCGATTCCGCCGTCAGACCGCGGAAGACTTGCCCGGGCAGCCAGATGTCGTCCAGTATGGTGGGCGCCTGGTCGAAAAACAGCAGCCGGCGCAGATTCACCACCGATTCGCCGCTGCGCAATTCCAGCAGCGGGGAGATATCCGCCGGCGCTTTCACCCGGCGGCAATCCAGTATCTGGCTGCCGGACGCCGCCGGCTTGCCGTCGTCCGGCGTGAGCCGTAGGAAACGGAACCTGACTTTGGCTTCGTTGTGCGTGGCGACGAAGGTGCCCTTGCCCTGCCGCCGGATCAGGAGATTTTCGGCGGCGAGTTCGTCGATGGCCTTGCGCACCGTGCCCTGGCTGACCTGGAAACGGGCGGCGAGTTCAAGTTCGCTGGGTATGGCTTCGCCCGGCTTCCATTCGCCGCGGTCCAGGCTTTGCAGCAGCAACCCCTTGATTTGCTGATACAAGGGGCTGAAAGCCGCGCTGCTGGCAGAGCGATCGGCTGACGGGCCTCGATCAGTAGGGGAAGTATCGGACATTACGCTGCAACAGTACCGAGCCGTGGGTGGGCAAAGAAAAAAACGAAGCAAAACGCCTGCTATTTTCGCACGCTCAAACGTTTCTGTCTAACACTCTTCTGTCTTATATAAGATATAAGAGGTTTGACGGACAGGCTGATTTTCGCTACTCTACCCCGCCGTACCCCCACAGCCAGCCGTGGCCGTATCGAACAGGGCGGCCTGTATCGCCGTCCTGCGAACCGCCACGCCCCGCCGCCAGGCCGCGGGCGGCCGTGCCCTGGCCATTGCCCGGCGCCGGCGGCCTTGCCCTGGATGTCGCGGTCGTCCCCCGCTGCGGGCCGCCATTTCAAAGATAGCGGCCAAAGAATTACACTGTTGCCTGCTAGTCATTCTCTGTATTGCCGCTCCATACCTCACTTCATTCTTCTTTCTTAACACCTACCGGGAGATTGTTCATGTCCAAACCCGCCATGCGCGTCGCCGTTACCGGCGCAGCCGGCCAGATCGGATACGCCCTGCTGTTTCGCATCGCTTCGGGCGAAATGCTGGGCAAAGACCAGCCAGTCATTCTTCAGCTGCTTGAAATTCCAGACGAAAAGGCGCAAAAGGCGCTGAAAGGCGTCATGATGGAGCTGGACGACTGCGCTTTCCCCCTGTTGGCCGGCATGACCGCACACAGCGATCCGCGCGAGGCCTTCAAGGATGCGGACGTCGCCCTGCTGGTGGGCGCGCGCCCCCGCGGTCCCGGCATGGAACGCAAAGATCTTCTGCATGTCAACGCGCAGATTTTCACCGCTCAAGGCAAGGCTCTGAACGAAGTCGCCAGCCGCAATGTGAAAGTCCTGGTCGTGGGCAACCCCGCCAATACCAACGCTTATATCGCCATGAAGTCGGCCCCCGACCTGCCGGCCAAGAATTTCACCGCCATGCTGCGCCTGGATCACAACCGCGCCCTGTCGCAATTGGCCGCGAAATCCGGCAAGCCCGTCGCCGACATCGAGAAGCTCATCGTCTGGGGCAACCATTCGCCCACCATGTATCCCGACATTCGTTTCGCCACGGTCGGCGGCCAGAGCCTGGCCGGCCTGATCAACGATGACGCCTGGAACCGCGATACTTTCATCCCCACCGTGGGCAAGCGCGGCGCTGCCATCATCGAGGCGCGNNGCCAACGCCGCCATCGACCACGTGCGCGACTGGGTGCTGGGCTCCAACGGCAAATGGGTCACCATGGGCGTTCCGTCCGACGGCTCCTACGGCATTCCCGAGGGCATCATCTACGGCGTGCCCGTCATCACCGCCAACGGTGAATACACCCGCGTGGAAGGCCTGGAAATCGACGCCTTCTCGCGCGAGCGCATGGACTTCACGCTGAAGGAATTGCTCGAAGAGCGCGAAGGCGTGCAGGACCTGCTGAAGTAAGCCAGCGGCTGGCTCCCGGCCCGCTCGGGCCGGCCGTGCCCCGCTCGGCCCATCGCCCCTCGCATAGCGGACATCCGCTATCCGAAGGGCTTTTTTTACGGCTTTACGGCTCGATCGGCGGCAATTCCCGCTCCAGAATGCGCAAGGCGCCCTGCAGGGCGCGCTCGTAGCGTTGCCTCTCCAACGCGATGGATGCTTCGTCCCAGGTATAGAACCCCTGCCCCGACTTCATCCCCAACCGGCCCTGCCTGGGCTTGTCGGCCAGCACCGGGTAAGGCTCCGCGGCATTGGACAGCGAAGGATAGATGGTGGCCGCCGCCGCGGCATGCACATCCAGCCCGGCATGCTCCTTCTGCATGATCGGGCCCGCGGCCAGGTAGCGGAAACCGAAGCCGAAGCGCACCGCCGCGTCGATGTCCTCGGGCGTGGCGATGCCTTCCTGTATCAGCGCGAAGGCTTCGCGCGCCAACGCATGCTGCAGCCGATTGCCGATGAAGCCCGGGACATCCTTGCGGACCATGATGGGTACGCAGCCGCAACGCCGCATGAACGCCGACAGCGATTCCGCGACCCCCGGGTCGGTATCCGGGCCCCAGACTATTTCCGCCAGGGGAACGATATGGGCCGGCATGAAAAAATGCAGGCCCAGCATGCGCTCCCGGGTCGGCAGCCCTTCGGCGATCCGGCTGATGGGAAAGCTGGAGCTGTTGCTGGCCAATATGCTGCGGGCCGGGGCTTTGCCGGCCAGCGACTGGAACAGTTCGCGCTTGATTTCCAGCGACTCGGGCACGCATTCGATCATCAGATCCACATCCGCCCAGTCGACGTCGTCGATGGATGCGGCCAGCGTCAGCAGGCCCGCCTGCTCTTCCTTGGCGATCGCCCGCAGATTGCCGGCTACCTTGTCGCGGATGGCGCCATGCGCGGCCTGTTTGGGTTCGACCACGGTCGTCCGGCAATGCGCGCGCAGCAATACCACCGCCACGTCCGCGCCCATGGTGCCGCCGCCGACCACGACGGCCCGCGCGGCGCTGGGCGCACCCAGCCATTGTTCCTGTTTCATGCTTGCAGCCCTATACGGGAAAAATATAGAAATCCGTCGTGTGTGATCTTACTGCACAGTTCCCCGCGGCACCCATGCCGTCCGGGTTTGCCGCGCACGGGGCGGCCAAGAGGCGCCTGGACCACGGCGCGTCCGCCGCCGGCGCGGTATGCGTCAGCAGGCTTCCTCCATGCGCTTGAGTTTGCGCCACAGCGTCGTGCGGCTAATGCCCAGCCTGCCGGCCGCCAGCTCGCGGTTGCCGCCGCAGTCTGCCAGCACTCTCCGTATGAGCCCGAGTTCGACAGCCTCGCGGCTATCGCCCAGAGGCCGCGCGGCGCGTGGTTCGCGGCCGGCGAAAAGCTCCGGCGCGATTTCCCTGAGCGTTTCCCGCGCTATGCCCTGGCCGGCCGGCGCCGGGCCGCGGAACACCATGGCGCGCTCGATCAGATTTTCCAGTTCCCGGATATTGCCCGGCCAGTCGTAGCCCTGCGCCGCCTCGACGATCGCCTGGATCAGCGCGTCGTCGGCAAGCCGGCGATTATTCAGCCTGCCGGCGATCTTTTCCGCCAAATGGCGCGCCAGCAGGGGCAGGTCGCCCTCGCGCTCCCTGAGCGGCGGCAAGCGCAGCAACAGGATGTTCAGCCTGTAATAAAGATCCTGGCGGAACTCGCCGCGCAGCACCTGCTCGGCCAGGTCGCGGTGGGTGGCCGCTATGACCCGCAGATCGACGGGTGTGGGCTCGGTGGCGCCGATGCGCAATACTTCCCTTTCCTGAAGCACGCGCAACAGGCGGGTTTGCAGCGACAAAGGCATTTCGCCGATCTCGTCGAGAAAAATCGTGCCGGTATGCGCGGCCTCGAACAAGCCCACCTTGCCGCCGCGGCTGGATCCGGTGAAGGCGCCCTCCACATAGCCGAAGAGCTCGCTTTCCAGCAGGGAATCGGGAAAGGCGGCGCAATTGATCGCGACGAAGGGTTGCGCCTGGCGAGGGCTGGCATTGTGTATGCCCTGGGCCAGCAATTCTTTGCCCGTGCCGCTCTCCCCTACGATGAGGACAGTGGCGCTGCTTTGCGCGCAGGCCAGCGCGCGGCGCCTGACCTGTGTCAGCGCGCTGCTTTCGCCTATCAGATTCGCCAGCCCGTACTTGGCGTTGCGCGCCGGCGGCTGGCCGCGCGAGCGCAGGCTGCGGTCCAGCCGCTGAATGGCGATGGGGTCCTGGCAAACCAGCACCGCGCCGGTATGCCTGCCCTGTTCGATGATGGGCATGCGCGTGACCACGGCGGTTCTGCCATTCACCTGCTGGACCTGTTCCAGTTCGGCCTCGCCCGTGCGCAGCGTGTGGGCCAGGCTCAGCTCGCTCTGCACCGCCGCCAGGCGCTGCCCGATGAGCTGCTCCGCCGGCAGGCCGATGAGCGCTTCCATGGACGGATTGACGGTTTCGATGCGTTCATCCAGGTCAACCGCCACCACGCCGTCCTTCAATTGCCCCAATATCGTATTGAGCTTCTCGCGCCGGGCCGCTTCCAGGCGGGCGATGCGCGCGACCTCGATGGCGTCCTCCATGGCCTCGCGCACCGCGCCCTGCGAATACAGCAGAATCCCGTCCAGCCCGTAGGCCTTTGCCAAGTCCACGACCAGCCCGGGCGCGACGATGGCCTCCACCCCCAACGCCACCAATTCCTGTACGCAGGCTTCGGCATCTTCTTCCGTGGTGTAGCTGCGCAGCTCGAGCTGCAAGGCGAAGCGTTCGTTGAAGTGGGCGAGTTCCGGCGGCACCACGCCGTAGGTGACGAGGGCGGCGCGGCGGGATTTGCCCGAAGCGCGCGCCAGGCCGCGCATCACATCGAAACCGCCCGGCTTGACCAATACCACCGGCAAATCCAGATGTTCGCGCAAGAAGCCGCCATTGGACCCGGCCGACACCACGACATCCACGCCGCCCGCCTGGCGCAGCGCCATGATGCCCTCGACCGCGTCGCCATAGGCCTTGTCGAGGATGGATACTTCCGCCACAGGGCTGTAGCTGGGAGCAAGCTCTTCGAGCAGGGTGCGCAGCCCATGGAAGCCCACCGCCGCGATGCGCAGGCGGGGACCGCTGAAGGAAGACGAGAAGAGAGCCATGGCGCGTTCCGCGTTTCATGCTTATTGAATCAATGAAACGAGATTATTTCATAAATGAAACATCGATGCGCTAAGCCGGTAACAAGGCCGATGCTGGAAACGAGGATTTCCTTTGCCGGCAAAGGCTTGACGGCTGCGCAGGCTTTCTTCCTTCGCCGCGAAAAAACTGGCACGAACATTGCTTGATTCACTGCTTGAACGGCGGCTCGAATGGTATTTACTGTATGCAAGCGATGGTCCGCCATTGTTCCACCACCCACGATAGCGCAGAATAGCGGCTGCGCCTTGCGCAAAAAAAGGCGCTGCGCAGTCCGCCCGCTACGCGATACATCATATAAGAGGTTCCACGTGTCCACTGAAAACTCTACTCCCGCATCGGCCGGCGCATTGTTCCGCCAGGCGCTGCGGCAGGAACAGCCCCTGCAGATCATAGGGGCCATCAATGCCAATCACGCCCTGCTCGCCAAGCGGGCGGGCTATAAAGCCATATACCTGTCGGGCGGCGGGGTGGCCGCGGGGTCGCTGGGCCTGCCCGACCTGGGCATCAACACCCTGGACGACGTGTTGACCGACATCCGCCGCATCACCGATGTCTGCGACCTGCCCTTGCTGGTGGATATCGACACCGGCTTCGGTCCGTCCGCCTTCAATATCGCGCGCAGCATCAAGAGCCTGATCAAGTTCGGCGCCGCCGCCTGCCACATCGAGGACCAGGTCGGGGCCAAGCGCTGCGGCCACCGTCCCGGCAAGGAAATCGTCACGGCGCAGGAAATGGTCGACCGGGTCAAGGCCGCCGTGGATGCGCGCAGCGACAGCAACTTCTTCATCATCGCCCGCACCGACGCCATCGCTGTGGAAGGCGTGGATGCGGCCCTGGACCGCGCCGCGGCCTGCGTGGAAGCCGGCGCCGACGGCATCTTCGCCGAAGCGTCCTACGACCTGGCCACGTTCGAGCGCTTTTCCAAGGCATTGAATGTGCCGGTGCTGGCCAACATCACCGAGTTCGGCAAGACGCCGCTGTTCACCGTCGACGAGCTGAAATCCGCCGGCGTGGGCATGGTACTGTATCCCTTGTCCGCGTTCCGGGCGATGAACAAGGCGGCGGAGGCCGTCTACACCGCCATACGGCGTGACGGCCATCAGAAGAATGTGCTGGACCTCATGCAGACGCGGGAAGAACTATACGACCGCATCGGGTATCACGAGTTCGAGTCGCGGCTCGATGCGCTGTTCCAGCAAGGCAAATCGAAATAACTTTCAAGGAGTCCAGACATGGCGAATGCCGAAGCAACCGAGAACAAACCCAAGGCGAAGAAATCCGTAGCGCTGTCCGGCGTGGTCGCCGGCAACACCGCGCTGTGCAC
>DJWC01000071.1:243-62397 GCA_002441445.1 Pusillimonas sp. UBA6240 | reverse complement strand
CGTCCTTGCCGTGCACGATCAGCACATGCTTGGACCCCAGCCTTTGCAGGACGCGCACTTGTATGCCGACCAAGTCCGCATGAAACACCCCCATGAGCTGATTGGCGGCATTGGCGGGATTGGTCAGTGGGCCTAGGATGTTGAAGATGGTGCGCACGCNNTCTTCATGGCGCCGTGGTGGGCGGGGGCGAACATGAAGCCTATGCCCAGCCGGTCTATGCATTCGGCCACCTGTTCGGGCTGCAGCGTGATATTGGCGCCCAGTTCCTCGAGCACGTCCGCGCTGCCGGACGAGGAGGACGCGCTGCGGCCGCCGTGCTTGGCGATCTTCACGCCCTGGGATGCCGCCACGAACATGGCGGCGGTCGAAATATTGAAGGTGTTGGAGCCGTCGCCGCCCGTGCCGCACATATCCAGCAAATCTTCGGGGCAGCCGGTTTCGACCGGCAAGGCGAATTCGCGCATGACCTGCGCGGCGGCGGTGATCTCTCCCACGGTTTCCTTTTTTACGCGCAGGCCCATGAGAAGCGCGCTGGCGATCTGCGGCGTCATCTCGCCGCGCATGAGCATGCGCATCAAGCCCAGCATCTCGTCATGGAAGATTTCGCGGTGTTCGATGCAGCGCGCCAGCGCTTCGGTGGGGGTGATCAAGGTCATTTCGGCTCCGGTGCGTTGATATCCAGGAAGTTCTTCAGCAAGGCGTGGCCATGTTCGCTCAGCACCGATTCGGGATGGAACTGCACCCCGTAGATGGGCATGGTCTTGTGGCGCACGCCCATGATTTCTTCGTCGTCGGTCTGGGCGGTGATTTCCAGGCAGTCCGGCAGCGTGTCGCGCCTGATGGCCAGCGAATGGTAGCGGGTCACGGCGAAGGGCGAGGGCAGGCCCTGGAACACATCCGTGCCGGTATGGGTGATGTTCGATACCTTGCCGTGCATGATCTGCTTGGCGCGGACGATGTCGCCGCCGAAGGCCGCGCCTATGGCCTGGTGGCCCAGGCACACCCCCAATATGGGCAGCTTGCCGGCGAAATGCCGGATCAGTTCGATCGATATGCCGGCTTCGGCCGGCGAGCAGGGCCCCGGCGAAATGCAGATGCGTTCCGGCTTCATGGCCGCAATATCGGCGACCGTGGTCTGGTCGTTGCGCAGCACGCGCACGTCCTCGCCCAGTTCGCCGAAGTACTGGACCAGGTTATAAGTAAATGAATCGTAGTTATCGAGCATCAATAACATGTGGTTTCTCCTGGGTTGATGCTTCGGTCATTAGATGGGTTCGTCGAGCCCGAACTGTACTTGCTCGGCGGCGCGCAACACGGCCCGCGCCTTGGCCTCGGTTTCCTGCCATTCNNTCGGCGACGATGCCGGCGGCGGCCTGCACATACAGCATGCCGTCCTTGACGATGCCGGTGCGTATGGCGATGGCCACGTCCATCTCGCCGCCGTAGCTCAGGTAGCCGGCCGCGCCGCCATAGATGCCGCGGCGCACGGGTTCCAGCTCGTCGATGATTTCCATGGCGCGCACCTTGGGGGCGCCGGTCAGCGTGCCGGCCGGGAAGGTCGCGCGCAGGACGTCCATATTGCTCATGCCGTCATGCAGTTCGCCGGTCACGTTGGACACCAGGTGCATCACATGCGAATAGCGCTCTATGGTCATGGTATCGGTCACCTGGACGGTGCCGGTCTTGGCCACCCGCCCGACATCGTTGCGCGCCAGGTCGATCAGCATCACATGCTCGGCGCGCTCTTTCGGGTCGGCGGTCAGCTCCTCGGCCAAGCGGGCGTCTTCCTCGGGCGTGGCGCCGCGCTTGCGCGTGCCGGCGAGCGGCCGTATGGTGACCAGCGTCTTGTTGCGCCCGTCCTCGGCGACGATTTCCTGGCGCACGAGGATTTCCGGCGACGAGCCCACGACCTGGAAGGAATCGAAATTCCAGTAGTACATGTAGGGGGACGGGTTCAAGGAGCGCAGCGAGCGGTACAGGGAAAGAGGCGAGTCGCGGAAGGGCTTGGCGATGACCTGCCCGACCTGGACCTGCATCAGATCGCCGGCGGCGATGTATTCCTTGGCCTTGAGCACGGCATCGATGTAGTCCTGCTTGGCGAAGTCGCGCCGGCTTTCCGTTTGCATGCTGGCGTAGGCGTAGGGGATCACCACCGGCGTGCGCAGTTTTTCGCGCAATTCCTTCAGGCGGCGCTTGGCCAGCGCGTAGGCTTCCGGCAGGCCGGGGTCGGCGTACACCACCAGGTAGGTGCGCCCGGCGAGGTTGTCCACGATGACCAGCTCGTCCACCTGCAGCAGCATGATGTCGGGCGTGCCTTCTTCCTGGCCCGCGGGGAAGGGTTTCACGGCGGGGCCGAGCCGCGGTTCGATATGGCGCACCGTGTCATAGCCGAAGTAGCCGGCCAGGCCGCCCGCGAATCGAGGCATGCCCGGGCGCAGCGCGACTTTGAAGCGCTTCTGGAAGGCTTCGATGAAGCTCAAGGGGTCGCCTTCATGGGTTTCGACGACTTCGCCCCGATTGAGCACCTGGGTGGTGGAACCATGCGAGCGGATCACAGTCTTGGCCGGCAGGCCTATGAAAGAGTAGCGGCCGAAGCGTTCGCCGCCCACCACGGATTCCAGCAGGCAGCTATTGCGCCCGCCCTCGGGTCCGCTATGGGCCAGCTTCAGGTAGATGGCCAGCGGAGTATCGAGGTCGGCGTAGGTTTCGGCAATGAGGGGGATGCGGTTGTAGCCTTGCGCCGCCAGTGCGTTGAATTCGATTTCTGTCATAGTGGTCCTGTTGTTGGTGTGCAGGCCGGGACAGAATCAAGAAAGCCCGGCCGTTTTTGGGTTCCGGGCTTTGCTTTTACTGGTAATGCAGGCGGCGCTGGAAGACGAGTCTTGACGCCGGGAGTGGATTACCGCTACCCAGAACACAAACGCCACCAGCGCCAGTAGGCGCGGGGCGTGCTGCGGTAATAAAGGGTAGCGGTCATGTATTTTGAATTGGGTTGTGATGGCGGGCCGCCCACCGGGCTGCATCCGCTATGGACGTAACTATATCATCGACTGCGAGAGTTCGCACGTCCAGGCCTTCGTTGTAGCCGTAAGGCACGGCCAGCACGGTCATGCCGGCGGCTCTTGCGGCCTGGGCGTCGTTCAGCGAATCGCCTATGGCCAGGGCCCGCCCGGGCGCGACGCCCATCAAGGCGCAGGCATGCAGGAAAGGCATGGGGTCGGGCTTTTTCCGGGCGCAGGTGTCGCCGCAGACGACGTGGCTGAAATAATGGGCGATATCGAAGCGTTGCAGCAGGGGCAGGGTGAATTCGGTCGGCTTGTTGGTGACCACGGCCATGTCCAGGCCCGCGCCCTTGAATGCCTGCAGCCCTTCCAGCGCGCCGGGATACAGGGCGGCCTGGTCGCCATTGATCCGGGCGTAGCAGCCGCCGAAGACGGCCAGGCCGCGCTGCAGGGCGGCGGCATCGGGCGGCGTGCCCGCGGGGTTGTTGGACAGCGTACGCAGCACCAGGTTTTCCGTGCCTTTGCCTACATAGGTGGCGATAAGATCTTGCGGCAGGGCCGGCAGGCCGAATTCGGCGCGCATGGCGTTGGCGGCATGGGCCAAATCAGGTATGGTATCCAGCAAAGTGCCATCCAGGTCCAGCATAACGGCGGAGAAAACCATGTCGTGTTTCCGAATAAAAAGAAAGCCGGCTGTATTGCGCGCAGACGCATGCATGTAATGCGCGGGTGTTAAATTCCTTCGCATTCTTGCTTTTGCGTTTTCCGCGCCCGATGTTAACAGACACCCACGACCCCTCGATGAGCGCAACTTTACGGCGGCATGACGCGGCCCGCCCGCATGGCGGAGCCGAATTTGCGGCCGGCATGGAATTGCTGGCCGGTTTTCGCAAGGTGCTGCACGAGGAAGCATTGACCCCTCTGTATCAACCCATCGTGGACCTGGCTTCGGGGGAAATCATCGGCTACGAAGGGCTGATACGGGGGCCGTCCGACTCGCCCCTGCACGTGCCGGCCACCTTGTTCAACGCCGCGCGGCTGTGCGGCGAAACGGCGGAACTCGAACGGCTATGCCGGAAGCTCCATATCCGCAAATTTGTCGAAATGGGTCTGGCGGGAAAACTGTTCCTGAACATGAGCCCGGATGTCCTGTTGATGCCGGTTGCCTGGCCGCCGGCGCCGGAAGGCCAGCTTGCGCCCGAGAACATCGTCATTGAATTGACCGAATCGGATGCGCCGTCCAACTACCCGCTTTTGCGCCAGGCGGCGTCGGACTATCGCGGCTTCGGCCTGCAGATCGCCATCGACGACCTGGGCGAAGGCTTTTCCAGCCTGCGCCTGTGGTCGGAATTGCGGCCCGAATTCGTCAAGATCGACAAATATTTCGTGCAAGGCCTGGATACGGACGCGGTCAAGCGCCAGTTCGTGCGTTCCATTTTCGAGATCGCGCAGCAATCGCGCTCGCTCGTTATCGCCGAAGGCATAGAGACCGAGGCGGAATTGCAGGCCGTGCGCAGCCTGGGCATCCCTTATGGCCAGGGCTATCTGCTGGCCAGGCCCGCCATGGATCCGCCCGCGGCGCTGCCTGCGCAAACCATGCAGTTCTTCGGCCCGGCCGCGCCCCGGCATCGCAACACCGACGCCTACAAGGGCTGCGCCACGGCCCGCAAAATACTGCGCACGGTGCCCGCCGTGGCCGACACCACGGCCACCAATGACGTCTACGACATTTTCAAGAAGCAGGCCGACTTGCATGTGCTGGGCGTACTGCGCAATGGCTTGCCCATAGGGCTGATACACCGCCTGCGCATGCTGGACAGGCTGGCGCGGCCCTATCACCGCGAACTATACGGCAACAAGCCTTGCGCGCAGTTCATCGAAAACCAGCCGCTGATCGTGGAGCACGACACCAGCCTGCAGGACCTGGGCTATCTGATATCCGAATCCAATCCGCAGCATCTGTCGGACGGCTTCATCATCGCCGAAGGCGGGCGCTTCCTGGGGGTGGGTACGGGCATGGACTTGCTGCGCGAAATCACCCAGATGCAGATCCATGCCGCGCGCTATGCCAATCCGCTGACGCAGCTGCCCGGCAACGTGCCCATCAACGAGCACATCGAAGCGCTGCTGGAAGGCCGAGAGTCTTTTGCCGTCTGCTATTGCGACCTGGACCACTTCAAGCCCTTCAATGATTTATACAGCTATCGCAAAGGCGACGAAGCCATACAGGTCACGGCCAACCTGCTGCGCGCGCATACCGATGCCGCCCGCGATTTCGTCGGGCACATAGGCGGCGACGACTTCATCGTGGTGTTCAGGAGCCCCGACTGGCGCCAGCGCTGCCAGCGCATCGCCGCCGACTTCCCCGCGGTCACCGCCAGCCTGTACAAAGACCATCATTTGGCGGCGGGCGGCTATGTCACCGAAAACCGCCAGGGTATCGAGGTCTTCCACCCTTTGATCAGCATCTCGCTGGGGGTGACGCAGGTGCACGCCGACCTGCCGTATTCCAGCCATCAGGTCGCGGAGTTCGCCGCGCAGGCCAAGTCCGAAGCCAAGAAAACCCCCGGCTGCTCGGTTTTCGTGGATCGGCGTTCGGGCCTGCCGGCCGTGGCGGCCCTGGGCTGAGGCCGTGGCGGCCTGGGGCCCTAGACTGAGCAGGAAGAGCCCTTGGCGAGTTCGGCGCGCATGGCATCGATGACGGCCTTGTAGTCGGGCTGGCCGAATATGGCCGAGCCCGCCACGAAGGTATCGGCGCCCGCGGCGCGGGCGGCGGCGATGTTGTCCACTTTGATGCCGCCATCGACTTCCAGCGCGATGTCCTGGCCGCCCGCGCTCCGCCAGGCATCGATCTTGCGGCGCGCCTGGCGCAGCTTGTGCAGCGTTCCCGGTATGAAGCTTTGCCCGCCGAAGCCGGGGTTGACGGACATCAGCAGGACGATGTCCAGCTTGTCCATGACGTAGTCCATCCATTCCAGCGAAGTGGCGGGGTTGAAGACCAGGCCCGCCTTGCAGCCATGCTCTTTGATCAGGGCCAGGCTGCGGTCCGGGTGGCGCGAGGCTTCCGGGTGGAAGGTGATGATGTTGGCGCCCGCCTTGGCGAATTGCGGAATAATGGCGTCTACCGGCTCGACCATCAAATGCACGTCTATGGGAGCGTCCGTGTGGGGGCGCAGCGCCTCGCAGATCATCGGTCCCATGGTCAGGTTGGGAACATAATGGTTGTCCATGACGTCAAAGTGGATCCAGTCCGCGCCGGCGGCAACGACATTTTTGACTTCCTCGCCCAGTTTGGCGAAGTCTGCGGCCAGCAGGCTGGGCGCAATGCGGGTAGGCTGTGTAAAAGGCATGGTTTTTGGCGGTCTTGCGCTCCGGGCGCAAATACTGTGGCTGCGAATGTGTCATTATTGCAGCTTATTCCGCAGCCCGTCAGCGCCACCAGGCGCAGTCGGCGCCGTTAAACTGGGACTCGAATATGAAACCCTACGATCTCGAGGTCACTATTACGCCGCAGTACCTGCCGGACCAGTCCGAGCCGGGCGAGCAGCAATACGTGTTCGCCTATACCGTACGCATCACCAATAATGGCCAGCGCGCGGCGCAGGTCATCAGCCGCCACTGGATCATCACCGATGGCAAGCAAAACACCCAGGAAGTCCGGGGATTGGGCGTCGTGGGGCAGCAGCCCTTGCTGGGGCCGGGCGAGACCTTCGAATACACCAGCGGCTGCCCGCTGCCCACGCCCGTGGGCACCATGCGGGGCACCTATCATTGCGTAGGCGATAATGGCATTCCGTTCGAAGTGCCCATCAAGGAGTTCGTACTGGCCATGCCGCGCACCCTGCATTAAGGGCCGGCTGCCGGCCAACGGGCCCTAACCCCTTTGTCTGCGAGTTTATGAAAAGAATTCTGCTTTCTTCGTGCCTCCTGGCGCTATTGGCGGCGTGCAGCACCGTGCCCACCGGCCCTGAACCGGCCCCGGGGCAGTCGGGAGAAAAGCCGGTGGATATCGCCGAACTGCCTTTGCAGGTGCCGCCGCTGGAATCCATGCGCGATACGCCGCCCCGCGCCCTGGCGGGCAAATTCCAGGCGGTGGGCTGGGGCGCATTGCGCGGCTGGCAGGGCGACGACCTGAACCATGTCTGGAAAGCTTTCATCAATAATTGCAAAGGCCTCATGCGCCCGGTGTCGGGGTCGCTGGCCATGCAGGCCCGGGCCACGCCGCGCGCCTGGCAGCCGGTCTGTGCCGCCGCCGTCCAGTCCGGCCTGGATCCGGCCGGCGCCGGCGCCGATGCCGTAAGGCAGTTCCTGCAAACCCATCTGCAGCCCTGGCGCTTGATGGATGCGTCCGGCAAGCCGGCGCAGAATACGGTCACCGGCTACTACGAACCTTTGGTGCGGGCCTCGCGCCAGCGCGGCGGCGCCTATCAATGGCCTTTGTATGCCGCTCCGGACGATTTGCTGACCATAGACCTGGGCGCCGTGTACCCGGAACTGGCGGGCAAGCGCGTGCGCGGCAAACTTGTCGGCAAAAGGGTGGTGCCCTATGACACCCGGGCGGAGATCGCCGCGTCCGAGTCGCGGCAGCCGCCGGCCATCGTGTGGGTGGACGATCCGGTCGAGGCCTTTTTCCTGCAAATCCAGGGCTCCGGCCGGGCCGTCCTGCCTGGCGGCGAAACCATACGCCTGGCCTATGCCGACCACAACGGCAGGCCGTATATGTCCATAGGCCAGTGGCTGGCTCAGAAAGGCGAGCTGCCGCTGGCGCAGGCGTCCATGCAGAATATCAAGGCCTGGGCCCGGAACAATCCCGCGCGCGTGCAGGAAATGCTCAATGCCAACCCGGCCATGGTGTTTTTCCGCGAAGAGGTGGTGCGCGATCCGGAATTGGGCCCTAAGGGCGCCTACGGCATTCCCCTGATCGGCCAGCGCTCCATCGCGGTCGACACCAGCTTCGTGCCGCTGGGCACGCCGGTGTTTCTGACCACCACCCTGCCCGCCTCCAGCACGCCTTTGTCGAGACTGGTGTTCGCCCAGGATACCGGGGCCGCCATCAAGGGCGCGGCGCGGGCGGACTTTTACTGGGGCTTCGGCGACGAAGCCGGGGCCCTGGCCGGCCGCATGAAACAGCGCGGCGAAATGTGGGTGCTATGGCCCAAACAGGCGGGAGTCCCTTCAGCGCGATGAAAAAAGAATCGGCATTGGTTTGCGGCACCGGCATCGCCGGCCTGGCGGCGGCCCTGGGCTTGTCCAGAGCGGGCTTCGACACCACCCTGCTTGGGCCGCGCGCCGTTCCGCCTCCCGCCAGCGACCAGTATTGCCCGCGGGTCTATGCCATGTCGGCGGCCAGCCGCGCCTTCCTCGAGCGGCTGGGCATATGGGGCATGATGGACGGGCGGCGCATCACGGCGGTCGAATCCATGGAAATCTACGGCGACGCCAGCGGCGTGGTGCATCTGCACGCATGGCAGGCGGCCGAAGCCGCGCTGGCCTGGATAGTCGAGTCCAGTGAAATGGAGCGCGCCCTGCAGCAGGCGGTGCGAGTCTACGGCATAGCCTGGCTGCCGGAAAAATTCCAGGCGCTGCAGGCCGGAGCCGTGCTGACCGATGCCGGCAAAATATTGAAGGCCGGCCTGATCGTCGCTGCGGACGGGGCGCAGTCGCCGCTGCGCCAGGCCGCCGGAATAAGCCATGCATCGCGGGCATACGGCGATACGGGCCTGGTCGTGCACCTGAATGCCGAGCTGCCCCACCAGAACATCGCCCTGCAATGGTTCACCGGGGATAGCGTGCTGGCTTTGCTGCCTTTGCCGGATACCGGCGACGGCCACCAGGTGTCCATGGTGTGGTCCATGCCCGACGCGCTGGCCCAGGAATTCTTGAACATGCCCGAATCCGAACGCAACGCGAAGCTCGAGGCCAGGCTGGCCGCCGCCAGCGGGGGGCGCCTGGGCCGCCTGGAAGTGCGCAGCCGCCTGTTCGGCTTCCCGCTGTTCCTGGAAAACAGCGGCATGGTCGCGCCCGGCGTCGCCTTGGTGGGAGACGCCGCGCACCGCGTCCATCCCCTGGCGGGCCAGGGGCTGAACCTGGGCCTGGGCGACGTCGAGGAACTCTTGCGCATTCTGGCGGCCAAAGAGCCATATCGAAAAGCGGGCGACATGCGCGTCCTCGCACGCTATCGGCGCGCGCGCGCCGAACCGGTATTGGCGATGCGCATCGCTACGGACGGCCTGCACCGCCTGTTCGCCGCGCAAGCGGCCCCGGTGGTCTGGGCGCGCAATGCCGGCATGCAATGGGTGGACCGCTTGCCCCTGGTCAAGCGACTGCTGATCGGCGGCGCGGCGGGGCGCTAAGATAGCGCATAATCTGGTATCTGCAAGAAGAGAGCACTTAGGAGCTGGTATGAATTTTCGTTTAGCGGGCAAACTGGCCGCGGTATTGATGTGTACATCCTTGCTTGCCGGCGCAGCCCTCGCGCAGCAAGGCGCTCCGGCGGCCGGCGCTCCGGCGGCCGGCGTTCCGGCGGCCGGCGCCCCGGCGGCGCCTGAGGCCAAGGTGCTCTCCACGGAAGGCAACGCAGCGGCGGCGCCCGCCGCAACCCTGTCCACGAAAACCCAGGCCAGCCCGGAAAGCGTGCGCCAGGCCTTCGACGGGCGCTTTCCCGGCCTGGATATCGCCGCCGTTAAGCCCACCCCCTTCCCCGGGCTGTACGAAGTACAGATAGGCATGGACCTGGTGTATGTGGACGCCGATGTGAACTACATCATGCAGGGTTCGCTGATCGACGCGCAAACGCGCCGCGACCTGACGGCGCAACGGCTGGAAGATCTGTCCAAGGTGGCGTTCTCGGATCTGCCGCTGGATTTGGCCATCAAGCAGGTCAAAGGAGACGGCTCGCGCAAGATCGCCGTCTTCGAAGACCCGAATTGCGGCTACTGCAAGCGCCTGCATCAAACCCTCAAAGATGTCGATAACATTACCGTGTATACGTTGCTGTTCCCCATCCTGTCTGCCGATTCCACTGTAAAAGCGCGCAATATCTGGTGCGCTAAAGACCAGGCCGCGACCTGGCGCGCATGGATGCTGGACGGCAAGGTTCCGCCCGAAGCCAATTGCGAAGCGCCGCTGGAAACGATATTGGCGCTGGGCCGGAAAATGATGGTGCGCGGCACGCCCAATATCGTCTTTGCGGACGGCAGCCGCGTGAACGGCGCTCTGCCGCTGGATGCGCTGCAGGAAAAACTGGACGCCGTGCATTGATGCCGGCAGCCCGGCGCGGCGATACGATGGGTGGCACGGAACCGAGGTTGAACATGGATACGCCTATCCAGGCAAAATCGCTATTGAAGACCTTGCCGTTGCAGATCGCCGATCAATTGGCCGAATCGATCACGGTGGGCGAACTGGAAGCCGGCGCGCGCCTGCGCGAAACAGAGCTCGCCGCCATGTATGCCGTCAGCCGGGCGACCATACGCGAATCCTTGCGTTTGCTGGAGTTGCGCGGCCTGGTTTGTATCCAGCCCCAGCGCGGGGCGCACGTCACCCAGCTTTCCGCCAAGGAACTCTACGATCTGTTCGCCATCCGGGCTTCTTTACTGTCCACGGCATCCCGCCTGGCCGCGGAGCATTGCACGCCCAAAGAGGCCGCTGAACTGCGGGCCAGGCTTGCCAATCTGCAGGCCAATGTCGACAGCACGTCGGATTACGTCCAGGGCAGCGCCGATCTCATCAACTACATTACCTCGATGGCGGATAACGAGATCCTCGCCACCTATGTTCGCGATCTGGCCCAGCGCATCGGGCGCTATGTCAGGATGGGCCTGTCGACGCTGGAACGCCGCCAGCGTTCCGTGGCGCTCTGGAAGGAAACCATAGGCGCCATCATCGCCGGGGACAGCGAACGCGCCAGCGCCAACCATTTCAAGCTGGCGCTGCAGAATCGCGACGCGGCCCTGAAGGGCTTCGAAGCGGCAAAGACCGCGGATTAAAAACGGCTTGCCACCTTCCTTATTTTTTTATAAAGTATAAATGTCGACATTTTAAATGAAAACATAGGAGGAGCCATGAGGCGATTCAAGACATATGCGAGACAGGCTTTATTCGCGGGTATCTGCCTGGCGATGGGCGGCCAGGCGCTGGCGCAGGAAGCACAGGTGATCAAAGCGCCCGTGAAAGTGATTGTTCCGTTCAGCCCAGGCGCGCTGATCGATATCCTCGCCCGCATCTATGCGCCCCGGCTCAGCGAACGGATCGGGCAGCCGGTGGTGGTGGAAAACCGCCCCGGGGCGGGCGGCATGGTCGGCACCCAAAGGCTGCTGGCGGAACCGCCGGACAAGAACACGATGCTGTTCGTTTCATCGTCTTATGCGGTGAATCCATCGGTTCACAAGAGCATGCCCTTCGATACCCTGAAGGATCTTTCGGGCGTGGCGTCCATCGCTCATACGCCCACCCTGGTCATCGTCAATAGCGCCCGGCCGGTCAATACGCTGCGCGAACTCATCGAGTCCGCCAAGCAGCCCGGCGCGCATTTCAACTACGGTTCGGCGGGCGTCAATTCGGCCACCGACCTGGTGGGGCGCTACTTCAACCAGGAAGCCGGCATCCACCTGGAACATATCCCCTATAAAGGCGTGCAGGAAGCGGCGGCGGAGGTCGCGGCGGGGCGCATCGATGTCTCGTTCCCATCCATCGCGACCGCACTGCCTTTCATCAAGGCGGGTCAGGTGAAACCTTTGGCAGTGACCAGCCCCAAGCGCTCGGCCTTGCTGCCCGATACGCCGACCGCCGACGAGCAAGGCGTGGCCGGCTTCGATTACAGCATCTGGTACGGGGTCATCATGTCGGCCAAGACGGAGCAGCCCGTGAAGGAATACCTGGCGAAGCAGATCGCGCAGATCAATCAGGATCCCGAGGTCGTCAAGCAGCTGGAAAGCCAGGGGCTGGTGTCCCAGACCATACTGCTGGGCGAATTCGACCAGTACATCGAAAAGGAAATCGGCAAGTTCGGCAAGATTCTCAAGTCGAATCAATAGGCCTATCGGATCAATGGACATTCTCAAGGATAAGCGGCGATGAAGGCGGTTACCGGCGGTCAGGCAGTGGTGGAGTCCCTGCGCGAGCAGGGCGTGGACCATGTATTCGGGCTCATCGGCTCGGCGGGCATGGAAATTTTCGATGCGCTGTACGACGCGAAGGATATGCGCTTCGTGGGCGTCCGCGACGAGCGGACGGGCGTGCACATGGCCGACGGCTATGCCCGGGCGTCGGGAAATGCGGGCGTCTTCCTGGCCGGCCAGAACGGGCCCGGCGCGACGAATCTGGTGACCGGGCTGGCCCAAGCCTACGCCGCCTATTCTCCGGTCGTAGCGCTGGCCGGAACCTTGTCGTCGGCGCATATCTACCGCGATGCATTCCAGGAAGTGGACCAGCAGGCGCTGTTCAAGCCGGTCACGAAGAAAACCTATTCGCTGAGCCAGACGGCGCGGATACCGGAAATGGTGGGCGAATCCTTCCGCACCGCCTTGTCGCCGCGGCGCGGTCCGGTGCTGCTGAATCTGCCGCGCGACCTATTGGCCGAGGCGCTGGAGGCATCGCGTTATCCCGCCTTGGGGCGCGTCCATATCGCCGATGCATTCAGCGGCAGCGGCGAGCTCATCGAAGCCGCGGCGCAATTGCTGCGGCGAGCCGAACGGCCATTGATCATCGCCGGCGGCGGGGTCAAGAACGGGCGCCATGGAAAGCTGGCCGCGCAACTGGCCGAGATGCTGCAGGCCCCCGTCGCAATGTCGCCGGGGCACGGCGACGCGATAGCCGGCGATCATCCCTTGTATGCCGGCCAGGTCGGCCCGCGCGGCAATGCCGTCGCGTCGGATCTGGCGAAGCAGGCGGACGTGATTCTCGCTCTCGGGACGCGGCTGGGGTTCAACACCACGTTCTATCTGCCCGACAGCCTCAATCCGGCCGCGAAGATCATTCAGGTGGAAGTCGAGCCCACCGCCATCGGGCGCTTCGTTCCTGTTGCCGTGGGCATACTCGGCGATGCGGGCTGCGTTGCGCGGGACTTGATCGGCGCCCTGGGCGGCCATGCGGCGACAGCCTCCGCGCAAGCCTGGGCCGCGGCCTTCATCGCCCGTCGGCGGGATATGCTGGCCGCGCGGGACGAGCAGGGCGCGGCCGGGTCCGACCCCTTGCAGCCGGCCCATCTGTTCAAGACGCTGCGCGACGTGCTGCCGGACGATACGATCTATACCATGGACGCGGGCACGCTATGCTTGCAAGCGACCGATCAGATGCGCTATATGCGGACGCCGGCGCTGTTCACGCCCCTGGATTTCGGCCTGGTGGGCTTTTCCTATGCCTGCGGTCTGGGCGCCAAGCTCGCCCAGCCGGGGCGGACCGTCGTCAGCCTGATGGGCGACGGCGGCTTCGGCATGGCATGCAGCGAATTGGGCACGGCGGTCGAAAACGGCATCAATACCGTGTGCATTGTCATGAACAACGGTTGCTGGGGGGCGGAAAAAGCCTACCAGCGCGATTTCTTCGGGCAGCGCTACATCGGCGCGGATGTCGTCAATCCCCCCTTCGACAAGCTGGCCGAACTATGGGGCGGGCGGGGGTTCCGCGTTTCCAGGGCGGCGGATCTGGGCGATGCCGTTGCGGCGGCGGTCCAGTGCGGCAAACCGGCCGTCGTCGATGTTCATGTGGATCCCGCGGCTTTGTACAGCTTCAGGAAAGACTCCTTCAAGAATCGGGCCGGCAAATAATGTCAGCGTCAGCGGAAAGTTTCGACTATATCGTGGTGGGCGCGGGCTCGGCGGGCTGTGTGCTCGCGAACCGCCTCAGCGCATCGGGCAAGCACCAGGTGCTGCTGCTCGAAGGCGGCGGCGAAGACAGGAATATCTGGATACATATCCCCCTGGGGGTCGGCAAGCTGCTGACGAACGAGCGCTATGCCTGGACCTTCAAGACCGAGCCGCAGTCTTTCTTGGCGGGGCAGCGGGTCTACTGGCCGCGCGGCAAGGTGCTGGGCGGGTCCAGTTCCCTGAACGGCATGGCTTACGTTTGGGGGGATCCGCAGGAATACGATAGCTGGACCGCCTTGGGCGTGGAGGGATGGCGCTTCAGCGACCTGCAGCCCTACTTCAGCAAGATCGAAAACAACCCGGCCAGCGACCATCCCTGGCGGGGCAAGCATGGCCCCATACGCATCACCGACCGGGCGCGGCGCGAGCCCGACGCCATTTCAGACGCTTATATACGCGCGTGCGAGCAGGCCGGCATCGCGCCGACGCCCGACTACAACGCCGTCAACTATGAAGGCGTCCGCTACCTGGAGCAGAGCGCAAGCCGGGGCCGGCGATGGAGCGCGGCCGTCGGCTATCTCAAGCCGGCGCGGTCGCGCCGGAATCTGACGGTCAGGACCAATGCGCTGGTCAAGCGGCTGGTGATGGAAGGCGGGCGCTGCGCGGGCGTCGAATACGAATGGCAAGGCGCCAGCCATGTGGCGCATGCCCACCGGGAAACGGTTTTGAGCGCCGGCGCCATACAGTCGCCGCAATTGCTGGAGCTGTCCGGCATCGGCCAGGCCGCGCGGCTGGAGCGGCTGGGCATACGGCCCGCGCTCGATCTGCCCGCGGTCGGCGAAAACATGAGCGACCATTTGCAGATACGCTGCACCTATCGCAGCGCTATCGCCGAGACCATCAACGATGTCATGCGCAGCCCCTGGCACAAGCTGAAGGCCGGCTGGCAGTACCTGACACAGCGCAAGGGCCTGCTGGCCAATACCTCTTCCACAGCGCATGCCATTACGCGCGCCCTGGAAGGCGGTTCGCGCCCCGATGTCATGGTGCGCATCTATCACATCAGCGGCAAGGACAGGTATTCCCGTTCCGGCATCGGCGGCATAGACAAGTTCTCGGGGTTTTCCATCGGCGGCTTCATGCTTTACCCGCGATCGCGCGGCTCCGTGCATTGCGCCTCGGCCGATCCCAAGGCTTTTCCGGCCATTCAGCCCAATTATCTGCAGGACGAACTCGACAGGCGCACCGCCGTCGGCATGCTGCGCCTGATCCGCAAGATCGCGGCGCAGCCGGCCTTGCAGGGCGTCATCATCCAGGAAGAGCGGCCGGGGAAATCGGCCGATACCGATGCCGATTTGCTGGACTACATCAAAGAATCCGGCCAGACGGCCTGGCATACGGTGGGCACTTGCCGCATGGGCGCCGGGGCGGCCGATTCCGTGGTTGATTCGCGCCTGCGCGTGCATGGGGTTGCCGGCCTGCGGGTCGCCGATATCTCCGTCATGCCCACGATCGCCTCGTCCAACACGAATGCGCCGGCCATGATGATAGGCGAAAGGGCATCCGAATTCATACTGAGCGCCGCCAAATGAAAGGGGAAACCATGCCGAACAAGCATCCGACGCCGCTATGCGAAGAGCACATCGCCAAAGGCGACTGGAACCCTTTGTGGGACCAGCTGCGCGAACTCGATCCGGAATTCATGGAAGCCTATCTTGCGTTCCGCAGCGTGCCGCACAAGAATGGGCCGCTGCCCGCGAAATTCAAGGAGCTGATCCTGGTGGCCATCAACGCGGCCACCACGCACTTGTATGCGCCGGGCGTTCGGCGCCATATGCGCAATGCACTGAAACTGGGCGCCACGCCCGAAGAGGTGCTGGAAGTCATCCAGCTTACGACGGTGATGGGCATACACTCTTGCAACCTGGCCATTCCCATCCTGATGGAGGAAATGGCCGGCGCAAAGCAGGAAGCAAGGTGAGCAAGGTTTTATATCATCAGCGATGGCGATGGTGGTGGTGCCCGCGGCCGTAGCTCTTGTAGTGGCCTTTGCCCCGGTAGTACCTGGGGTGATAATAGCGCTGTTCGACATAGCGGTGACTGGGTCGGTAGTCCCGGCCATGGTGGCCGCGCCAGTGGCGGTCGCGCCTGTCTTCGGTCAATACATTGCCCAATACGCCGCCGGCCGCGGCGCCGCCCAGGGTCAGCAGGGGGTCGCCTTCGGACAGAATGGCGCCCGCCGCAGCGCCCAGGCCCGCGCCCAGCAAAGTGTTGGTCGTCTTGCGGTCGGCCGCCGAGGCCGTCCCGCAAAGCGCCACCGCCAGGAAACCGGCGGCGAGGCAGCGAACGATATTGCTTTTATTGGTCATGGACTGCTCCCGATGTAGAGACATGTCCGCAGCGTACTGGCCCCGTCGCCGCCAGGCAAGCGCACGCGCCGCTTTTGCAGCCGACTGAAATAATTGCCTTGCCGAAAGGGCGCATTTGTTACCTCTAGTTGGAATATTCATTTTTTGCGACGGGATTTTTCCCACGTTGCAGGTATCGCTACTCTTCCGCAGCTCATGAAATGGGGCGCATAGGTCGGTGGCAATCGGTCCGCTGCGAAGCCGAATGACTATTAAACATAGTCATTTCACCATAAAATGACCATTTCTAATGACTATGAGAGCGAGCGATGCGTAGCCGCCATCATATTTCAAAGACCGATTCGCAGTTATCCGCATGTACAGACTATCTGGTGATGGCGGACGATCGCAGCAATAAGCTGTTGCGCGAAGAAGGAGTGCCGCCTTTGGCCGACATGTTCAGTTTTTGCTATAGGCTATAGGTTTACCGTGGTCCATATGTGCGCGGCACCAGGCGACGAAACCGTCGAATAAATCGGCATGGCGGGTATGGTCATCGCCCAGCACCGCGAAGTAGGCCTCTTCGACCGGCAGGCTCAGCGGATGGGGGCAGACCAGGCGGCGGGCGCGCAGATCTTCGGTCACCAGGGGGGCATGGACGATGGCGATGCCCACGCCGCCCAATGCCGCCTGGACGCATAGCGACGTGCCCTGGAAATGCAATGCGTGGTCGACTGGAATAACCTGCTGGAAAGCCGCTATGCACCAGCGTTCCCAGATGCCCGGCCAGTTGCGCGCGTGAAGAATGGTGGCCGAGCGCCATGCATCGGGAGATTCCGGCGCACCCAGGCGCTTGAGATAATCAGGCGAACAGACCGGAATGGCCATGTCCGATGAAATAAGCCGCGCGAGCTCGGGCTGCGACAGCTCATCGTGCCGCGCGTAGCGGAATTCAAAATCGAAGCCCTGTTGGCCGCGCTCGGTCTCCTTGTGATCGAAGCCTCCCTTCCAGCTGATGATTTCAAAATGGACGCCGGGAAAGTGTTCGAGCAGATCCGGCATTTTGGGCAGCAGCCATAGGCTGGCGAGCGCCTGAGTCGCCAGGATGCGTATCGGCGCGCTGCGCTGCTGGTCGCGCGATCGGTGCATGACGCTGCGCAGATGTTCGAGGGCGACGGTGATATCGAAGTAGATGCTTTCCGCAAAAGGCGTGGGCTCGACGCCTTTGCGCGACCGCAGGAACAGTTGCTGCCCCAGCATGGTTTCCAGCATATTGATCTGGTAGCTTACGGCCGGCGGGGTCATGTGCATCTGCTCGGCAACCTTGTTGATGCTGCGTACGCGAAACAGCCGCTCGAACGTTATTAACGCGGTGGAGGAAGGCAGATGGATGTTCATGGGCCAACACCGGCAGTTGTAGTAGGGATGTAGGCATGATGAAGCTTCCCGCCATGCCGGCTATTAATATTTATTTAATACATAGAAAGGAAATTTCGAATTTATTCGTTGAGATCATAACAATACAATAAGCCAAATATAAAAAAATACTATCTTTCAGGCGGCAGTTTCCCATCTGGCGGCATTCGCGGATGCGATCGCAAGTCCAGGCATCGATACACCGAGGAGGACGACATGGCAACCAGGACATGGATGAGCAGCTTGGGGTGCGCGCTGGCGGGTCTGGCGCTTTGCGGCGGCCTTGCCGCCAATGCGGCCGAGGCTCCGCCTTCGGGGTCGACCGAAGTATGGGCTTATCTGAATGGCTTGCAGGCGCCGGAGCGCCTGAAAGTGCTGGAGCAACAAGCCGCGAAAGAAGGGCGCCTGACTCTGTATGGCGCGCTGGGCATCGACCGGGCCGACGTGTTGATCAAATTCTTCAATGCGCGCTATCCCGGCATCAAGGTTGACTTCGTGCGCCTCAGGGAACCCGAACTGGTCGAACGCGTCAACACCGAAGCGCGTGCGCGCCGCGTCGGCGGCGACCTGGCCATTTCCAGCGTGGATTGGCTGGAACTCATCAAAGGCGCCCTGGGAGGCTACGAGCCCACCACTTGGAAGCAATTCGATCCCGCTTTCGTTTTCGGCGGAGCCAAGGAAGGCTGGACCGCCATCGCTTACGAGGTCCTGCCCGCCACCATCGCATGGCGCACCGATCGGGTGAAGAGCGATCAGGCGCCGCGCACGCTGGCTCAAGTGGCCGACCCCAAATGGAAGGGGCGCGTCGGCACGACCTCGCACCTGGAAGCCTTGACGGCGGGCCTTATCCGAGCCTTGGGCGAAGATGTAGCCATGCCCTTGCTCGATAAGCTGGCCGCGCTCAACAACCGCCTGTATCCCAGCATCGCCTCGCTGGCGGACGGCCTGGCCCAAGGGGAAATCGACCTGGCATGGAATATGGGCGCCCACCGCCCGGTGCGTCTCAAAAGCCAAGGGGCTCCCATAGATTACGTGATGCAGGATCCGCTGCTGGGACAGGGCATCACGGTTTCGGTGCTCGACGGCGGCAAGCATTCCTACGCCGCGGCGCTGTTCATGGAAGTCCTGACACAGGCCGAGACGCTGGAGGCCATCGACCGCGCCGAGGGCGGACGGCTGTTCGGCAATACGCAGGGCAAGTACCAGATCGAACTGGCGAGCCTGCCGCGGCTGACCATCTTGCAGGCCATCACGCCGCAACGCTTCGAAGAGCTGGGCCGCTACACCGAGGCGAAGTTCCTGCGCGGCCGCTAGGGCGCGTCAAGCCCTGGCCCGGGGAGCGCAGCTACCGTTCTACCGTTCATGTTTTTTCAATCAAAGGAAAGACTCATGCAGCTAGTCAGCTTCGCTGCGCCATTGGCGCGCATCGGTTTCCTGTCGGGAGACAGTGTGGTGGATCTGCGTGCGGCCTATGCGCTGTACCTGCAGGAACGCGAACGGGTGGGCAATGCCGGCCAGGTGGCCGACGCTTGCATCCCCGATCGCTTGAACGATTTCATCCGGCTCTACAATGGCGGCATGCGCCGTTTCGAAGGCTTGGCCGCGTTTGCCGATGAAGAGGCCGACCGGCTGGCGGCCCTGGGCATAGCCCGGCCGCGGGCGCAGACGACCTTGCTGCCCGCCAACCCGGATCCGGACAAGATCATTTGCTGCGGCAATTCGTATGCGCGCTATCTCACGGAATGGGGGCTGCCCAAAGACGAATGGCCGCAGGATGTGAAGATTTCCTTCCTGAAGTCGCCGGCTTCGCTGGTCGGCGATAATGCCGAGATTCGCTTTCCGCCGGATTCCGAGCAATGGGATTACGAGAATGAGCTGGCGGTCGTCATCGGCGCGCATTGCTCCGATATCGAAGAAGCCGATGCGTCGAAGTACATCTTCGGCTATACCATCCTGAACGATGCCTGCGTGCGCGATATTCCCTCGTGGACCGGCCGCTACGATTCGCCGCGCGGCAAAGCCGGCGATACGTTTGCGCCGCTGGGGCCGTGCATCACGCCGGCCGAATTCCTGCCGAAATCGCCCAATGAACTGCACCTGCGCACGACGGTGGATGGCGAGCTGCGCCAGGACGACACCACGGCGGGCCTGCTGTGGCCGGTCGAGCGCATCGTCGCCTTCGTATCGCGCTACATGACGCTGTCTCCAGGCGATATCCTGTCCACGGGCAGCACCAGCGGCAACGCCTTGGTCTGCGGCAAATGGCTGCGGCCGGGCCAGACCATAGACTGCGAAATCGAAGGCATAGGCGTATTGCGCAATCGTATCGCGCGTCGCCAGTGGAAAGCCAAGCTGTGAAACTACGCCTCCAACCGACCAGGCTGGCGCAAATCGCCAGCCTGGTCGTGGTGGCCGGGCTGGTGCTGCCGCCGCTGCTCATCCTGGTGGTCAGCGCATTCTCATCCCAGCCGCCGGGCGGCGGCTGGCTCTTTTCGCTGGTCAATGCGCGGCGCGCTTTTTCCAATGAATATCTGGGCGGATCCCTGCTGAATTCGCTCGTCTATGCCGGCGCAACCGCCAGCCTGGTGCTGGCGCTCGGCGTGGCCCTGGCCTTCGTGGTGGAGCGCACGGATTCCGCCTTCTCGCGCTACGCCGAGATTTTTTCCGTGATTCCGGTGCTCATGCCGGCCGTCACGCTGGTCAGCGCCTGGATCATGCTGCTGTCGCCGCGCGGCGGCTTCTTCAATTTGCTCTACCAGAGCATCACGGGCGCCGACACGCCCCTGTTCGATATCTATTCCATGTCCGGCATGGTGCTCATAGGCATTCTGCAGGAGCTGCCCCTGGCTTTCCTGTGGCTGCAGCCGGTCTTCCGCTCCATGAACCCGGAGTTGGAAGAAGCGGCGCGCATCAGCGGCGCATCGCATTTGCGGACGCTGTTCAAAATCACGCTGCCGGCCGTGGCTCCGGCCCTGCTGGGCGCCTGGCTGATGTTTTTCATCTACAGTTTTGGCGCGTTGTCGGTGCCTATCCTGATCGGCCTGCCGGCCAAGATCTTCCTGTATTCCACCGAGGTCTACCTGGCGTCCACCAAGATTCCGACCAATTATGGCGCGGCGAGCTTCTACAGCTTGCTGCTATTGGCCATGACGGTGGTCGCCATCGTGATCTATAACCGCCTGATGCGCGACAAGGACCGCTATGCGACCCTGCGCGGCAAATCCTTCAATCCCCGCCGCTACGCGTTGGGGCGCGCCAGGCCGCTGGTGGACATGCTGATGTCGCTGGCAGTATTGCTCACCGCCGGGCTGCCCATCCTGATCCTGCTGTGGAATGCCTTCATGCCGTATCCGCAAGTGCCTTCCTGGGCCAGCTTGCAGCTATTCACCTGGGCCAACTTCGGCAGCGCGCTGAACTATGGTTCGGCCATGCGCGCCATCTGGAACAGCTTCTGGATAGGGCTGTTGGCCGGCGCCATCACCACCGCCATCGGCGCATGGGTGGCCTGGCTCAAGCTGCGCAGCGATGACCGCTTCCGCATCATGGTGCTGAGCGAGCAGATCGGCACGCTGCCCATCGCCGTTCCCGGCATGATCGTTGGCGTCGGGCTGATCTGGCTGTTTCTGAGCCTGCCTGTCGGCATTTATGCCACCCCGTGGATCCTGTTGCTGGCCTATATCATCCTGCACCTGCCCTATGCCATCCGCATGTGCGCCTCGGGCCTGGTGCAACTGCATCCCGAACTGGAAGAGGCCGCACGCGTGGCGGGCGCCGGCTGGCTGGTGGTGCTGCGCCGCGTCGTGCTCGCGCTGATCGCTCCCACACTGATGTCGGCCGCCATCTATGTCTCTTTGCGCTCCTTCCGCGAATACGCCGCGTCGCTGTTTCTGATCGCTCCCGGCAGCGAAGTCTTTTCGGTGGTGGTGCTCGATATGTGGCAAGGGGGAAATTCCAACACCCTGGCCGCTTATACCATCATGGTCATGGCCGGCCTGGCGCTCATGCTGGCCGGGACCACGGTGCTGAACCGGAAAATCGGCGTGCGCCAGGCCGCCCGCTCTTCCAGACCTTTACAGGAATCCGCGTCATGAAGATCCTCAAGGCCGCCCCTGGTCTCGACCCCTATCGCTATCTGGCGGCGCGCCTGCCCCAGGATACCGTTGCCGAGGCGGATTTTTCGCGGCCGCTGGCCGAGCAGGTGGCCGATGCGGATGTCCTGTTGCTGCGTGACCTGCCCATCACGCGCGAGGTAATCGATGCGGCTCCGCGGCTGAAGCTCTTGCAGCGCTATGGCCAGCATGTGGTGGGTGTGGACCGCGCCTACGCGCGCCTGAAAGGCATACCGCTCGCGCGTATTCCTTCGGCGGTGTCCAAGTCGGACATCGTGGTGGCCGAACATGCCTTCTACCTGCTGATGGCGCTGGCCAAGCGCCAGCGCGAAGCCCAGCAGGCGCTGCGGGCCGCCCGCCTGGGTTTTCCGGAAACCGAACTGTTGGCCGGCAAGACGCTCGCCTTGGTCGGGGTGGGGGGCACCGGCGCGCAGCTCGCCCGCATGGCGCAGGCCTTCGGCATGCGCGTGGTGGCCAGCAAGCGCAATCCGGCCAGTCTGGATGGCGCCGAGCCTTATGTGGCGCGCGCCTGGCCGGCCGCGCGGATGCCCGACATGCTGGCCCAAGCCGACTATGTCTCGCTGCACCTGCCCTTGAACGATCGCACCCGCGGACTCATCGATGCGCGGTTCTTCGCGGCCATGCGTCCTTCCTCGTTCTTCATCAACATTGCGCGCGGCGAGATCGTGGACAAGCAGGCTTTGATGCGCGCTCTGCGCGAACGGCGCATCGCCGGGGCGGGCATCGATGTGTTCTGGGACGAAAAGCATTTCGACCCGCTGGAATTCGAGTCTTTGGATAATCTCGTCTGCACGCCTCATATCGCCGGCGCCAGCGTCGATTGCCTGCATGCGCTGGCGGCCGCCGCCGCCGAGAATGTGAACCGCGTGCGCGCGGGGCTGCCGCCTTTGTATCTGGTGGAGGAAAACGACGATGACTGAGATGATCGCGCTCGGCCGGGTCGTCAAAGTCTATCCCGGAACCCAGGCGGCCGCGCTCAAGGGCGTTTCGCTATCCATTCAGAATGGGGAGTTCTTCACCCTGCTCGGGCCCAGCGGTTGCGGCAAGACCACGTTGCTGCGCTGCATCGCCGGCCTGGAGAACCCGGACGGCGGCTCCATACGCATAGGCGGACGCACCGTGTTCGATGCGCAATCCGGAATCAATGTCGGCCCCGATAAACGCAACATCGGCATGGTGTTCCAGTCCTATGCCATCTGGCCGCACATGACGGTGTTCGAGAACGTGGCCTTTCCCCTGCGTTGCCGGGGCGAACGCGACCTGCGCGAGCGCGTGCTGAGCGCCATGACGGTCGTGGGCTTGCAGGATTATGCCGATCGCTATTCCTCGCGCCTCAGCGGCGGGCAACAGCAGCGCGTCGCCCTGGCCCGCGCGCTGGTGGCGCAGCCCGATGTGCTTTTGCTGGACGAACCGCTGAGCAACCTGGACGCGGCCCTGCGCACGCAGATGCGCGCCGAGCTGCGGCGCCTGCAAAGAGAGGTAGGCATCACGACTGTGCTGGTTACCCATGACCAGCACGAAGCCCTGGCCATATCGGACCGGATCGCCGTCATGGCGAAAGGCGAAGTGCTCGAGGTGGGGACGCCCCGCGCCTTGTATGATCAGCCCGCAACCTTGTTTTCCGCCCATTTCCTGGGCTGCCCGAACCAATTGCCGGGCGCCCTGAAGGCGGGGGACGATGCGGTGATCACGCCAATCGGCGCGCTGCGGGTGCGCGGCGCGCCCGGCCCCGGCGAGGTGGTCTGCTTCATTCGCCCCGAGCACATCGTATGGCAGGACAGCCTGCCGGCGGGTTCCGACAATGTGTTCGAAGGCACGGTGACCGACGTAAGGTATATGGGGGAATATTGCGAATGCGACATCGAACTGCCGGGGGCGCAGGGCCCCGTCGGCTTGCAGGCGCGCATGCCCGCTTCCAGCACGACGCGAGCCGGCGACAAGTGCCGCATCGGGCTGCCGCGCGATAGAGTGAACTGCATAGCAGCCGAATAAGGCGCCTGTCGCCCTTGCGGCTTCCGTTCTGTCAGCTTCCCCCTTGCAGCGCCTTGAACTTTTCGCCGGCGTACATCGCCAGCAATACCAGCGCCGTGGAAATCAATATCATCACGATGCCCAAGGCCGACAGCTTGCCCCACAAGCCATCGTCCGCGAAACTCAGTATCTGCACCGCGAGAACTTCCGTGCCTGGCCGCGACAGCACCACCGACACCGTCAGCTCGCGTATGAACATCGTCGCCATCAGTATCCAGGCCGACACCACCCCTGGAATCAGCAGCGGCACGATAATGCGCCGCATCGTGGTCAGCGGGCTGGCGCCGCAAACCAGCGAGGATTCTTCCAGATGGGCATGCACTTGCACGAATGCGCTGGCCAGGGGACGTATGCCATACGGCAGATACGCCGCGATATAGGCCAATAGCAGCGCGGTCAGGGTCGCATACAGAGGCGTCTGCACGAAGAACCACATGAAGCCTATGCCTATCACGATGCCCGGAAAGGAAAAGGACAGGAAGCTCAGGGATTCCAGCAGGCCCGATGCGCGCGTGCGGATCTTGACGATGACATAGGCCACGAAGACGGACAGCAGCACGCCCAGCGTCGCGCCCGCCACCGCCAGGAACAGGCTGTTCTTCAGCGCCAGCAGGGACACCGGATCCTGGAAGACCTCTATCCAGTGCTTCCAGCTCATCAGCGAGAAGGCCCGGGCGCTGGGCACCATGGAATAGGGCACCAGCGAGGTATACAGCAGCACCGCCACCGGCAGCACGATCATCAACAGGCAAAGCACGCCCACGCCTATGAAGATGGGGATGCGGGCGCGTTTGAGCTCGATGACCGCCGGGCGGAAGCCGCGGCCGGATATGGTGACGAATTTCCCGCCTTCCGATGTCAGCGCCCGATACACCACGATCAGCGAAATCGACGCCACCAGCACGCTCATGCCCAGCGCGGCGGCCTTGCCGTAGTCGGGCGCGAAGCCGGTGGAGATCATCTCGTACAGATACGTGGCCAGCACATCGACTTCGCCGGGCATGCCCAGCACTCTGGGCACGGCGTAGGATGCCAGGCTGCGCACGATGCCCAGGATGAAGGCCGCCAGTATGGCGGGGCGCAGCACCGGCAGCGTGATGCGCATCAACGTACGCCACACCCCCGCGCCGAAGACGCGGGACGATTCTTCCAGCGCCACGTCGAACTGCGCCATGGCGGGCGCGATGATGAGATAGGCGATGGGCATGTTCAGCAGCCCTTCGACCATGACCATGCCCCACAGGGAATAAATATTGAAGGGCGCTTCCTGCAGCGCGAAGACATCCTTCAGGAAGACGTTCAGCAGGCCGTTGGAAGGATTCAGCAGCAGCGCCCAACTGACCGAAAACAGCAGGTGCGGAATCATCATCGGCACGATGGAGAGCACCGTGAATACCGGCTTGAAGGGAATATCGGTGCGCGTATTCAAATAGGCCAGGACCAGCGCCAGCAGGGTGGACAGCACGGACGAGCCCAGCACGAACACCACGGTGTTGTAGGTGACATCGAACAAGGCCGGATCAGTATAGGCGGCCACATACTTGCTGGTGGTAAAGACGCCGAAGGCGGTCAGCCCTTCGGAAAAACTGCCCAGCAGCAGCATCAGCACCGGGCATAGCGTGAGAAAGCCGACGATCAGTATCAGGGACCAGGTGAACAGGGGGCGGGACGGATTCATGCCTTGCCCTAGGCCAATACGAGCAGGCAGTGCTGCGGGGCGAGGCGGATGCTGACCATGTCGCCGGTGCTCACCGGCAGATCGGGATCCAGTCGGGCCAGCAGCTTTTCTGCGCCGACGTGGATTTCCGCTTCATAGACTTCGCCGACGAATTCCATGCTGGCGACACGGCCGTGGATGACGTTCTGCCCGCCCTGCGGCGTTGCGCTCGCCACCCCGTCGACATGAATGAATTCAGGGCGTATGCACAGCGTGGCTTCACTGCCTTCGGGCAAGTCGCGGGCCTGGCAATGCAAGGAGCCCAGGCCGGATTCCACTACGGTCAGATCGCCATGGCGGCCGGCGACGCGCGCCTTGATCAGGTTGGCGCGGCCGATGAAGTCGGCCACGTAGCGGTGGTCGGCATTGAAATAGATTTTCTGGGGCGAGCCGATTTCCACGATGCGGCCGGCGCGCATGACGGCGATGGAGTCCGACAAGGCCAGGGCTTCGACCCGGTCGTGGGTCACATACACGGCGGTGATGTTCAGCTCGCCAAGAAAGGTCTTGAGTTCCTTGCGGGTTTCCTCGCGCAGTTTTGCATCCAGGTTGCTGAGCGGTTCGTCGAACAAGATGACTTTGGGCTCGGCCACCAGGGCGCGGGCCAAGGCCACGCGCTGCTGCTGGCCGCCGGACAGCTTGGTGGCGGAGCGCTTTTCCACCCCTTCCAGTTGCACGAACTTCAGGGCGCGCGCCACCTTGTCGCGGATCACGGATTTGGCTTCGCCGCGTATCTGCAAGGGATAGGCGACATTGTCGAATACGCTCATGTGGGGCCAGATGGCGTAGGTCTGGAATACCATGCCCAGACCGCGCCGCTCCGGCGGCACGGCTATGCCCTTGGCGCGCGACCAGACGACCTCGCCGCCTATGCGGATTTCGCCCTCGTCCGGCGTTTCCAGGCCGACGATGCAGCGCAGCAGCGTGGTCTTGCCGCAGCCGCTGGGGCCCAGCAGCGTGAAAATCTCGTTGGCGGGTATGGTCAGGTCGACCTGGTCCAGCGCCTTGACCGTCTTGCCCTCGGATTGATAATGCTTGCTGAGGCCCTCTATCTGTATTTCCATGTGCTTACTTGCCGCGGAAGATCTTGCCGAATTCGCGGCCCCATTTCTGTATGTCTTCGTCGGACAAATCGCGCACGGGCTTGACCTGCGCCTTGTCCATGCCTTCGATGGGCGGAAACACCCCAGGCGCCAGCACGTATTCCCCGACATCGGCGGCCAGCAGGCCCATGGCCTTCTTGCCCAGCCAGTAGTCGATGAAGGCGCGCGCGGCGTCGGGATGCGGCGCCTTGGACGTAATGGCGATGGCGCGGGCGGTGCCGAGCAGCGGCTGGCCGCCCTGCGGCCCCCATGCCAGCGGCGCCGGCTTCTTGGTGATGATGTACTTGGGCATGGAGATGCCGATCAGCTTTTCGCCGCTTTCCACCGGCGCCGGGGTGGGGCCGAAAGAAGCCACGAACATCGGCCGGTTGGCCGCGACGCCCTTCAGGAATTGCATCCATTCGCCTTCGGACTTGAAAACCTGTTCCTTCAGCCCCACCAGCCAGGAAATGGTCGAAGCGTGGGTGGCCGGGTCGGCCATGACGATCTGGTTCTTCCATTTGGGGTCGGCCAGGTCTTCATAGCGCTTGGGCGCATCGGCCGCCTTGACGTGGTCCGTGTTGTACAGATAAGAAACGTACTCGATGCCGAAGAGGGTGATGGCGTCGTCTTTCACGGCCCAGTCCGGATAGCCGGCCGCGGCGGGCGAGCGGTATGGGGCGAGCACGCCTTGCTCTTTGAGCAATTCCAGCATGGGCAACGGCGCCTGGATGACGTCGGCCAGCAGCTTGCCCGCATTGAATTCCGTAAGAATGGTCGGTACGAATTTGGAGCTGGAGGTGCGCGTGTATTCGCCCTTCACGCCGGTGTCGGCCTCGAAGGCCTTCATGATGGGGGTGACGGCGGTGATGTTGGCGTAGAAGACGGCCTTGCCTTGGGACAGCGCCTTGTCCATGTTGGCCCCTTGCGCAGCATGGGCCAGCATGGGCAAGGTTCCAGCCAGGCTGGATAGCCCGCTTGCGCCGGCCAGCTTGAGAAAAACCCGACGGTCGATGTTATTCATTTCGGTGATCTCCTGTGTTGTGGGGCGGCGGGCGGCCTTGGCGGCCCGGTTTGGCGAAATGGTAGCCGCTGGGTTGATCGATGACAAGAACTATTGACGGCGGGGCTCGACGTCCGGTCATCGTGCATGGCTTGACGCGGGTGCCCGCCGTGATCGCCGGCGCACGGCGTGTCGCGGGCGAACGCATATTCCGCTGCCATCGCAGCCGGAACAGGATATAGTTGATTTACGGGCGCCGATAGGCGATCGGCGCCCGTACTTCAAACACTACTCGAAGGAGCGCATGCCATGACGGAACAGCCGCACACATCCGGGCCCGACGAGGGCCGCATCTCGCAGGCCCTGCAGGAAATGAGCCAATATTGGGGCTGGTTCATCGCCGGGGGTATTCTGCTGGTGGCGCTGGGCATGGTCGCCCTGGCCCATGTCTTCGTGGCGACTCTGGTCAGCGTATTGTTCATCGGCGCGCTGATGCTGGCGGGCGGCATCGTGCAGCTGGCGCAGGCCTGGCGCATGAAGCACTGGAAGGGCTTTCTCGTCTGGACCCTGGGCGGCGTGCTTTATGCCGCGGCGGGTGTCCTGGCCATCGTCAATCCGGTGGCTGGGGCCTCGGTGCTGACCTTGCTCTTTGGCGCGGTATTGATAGGTTCTGGCGCTTTCCGCTTATGGATCTGGTTCAATAACCGCAGCCAGCGCGGATGGCAATGGATTGCCTTTTCGGGCTTGATCACGCTGGCCACCGGCTTGCTCATCGCCGCCAATTGGCCGGGAAACAGCATATGGATACTCGGGTTGCTGCTTGCCCTCGATCTGTTCATACAGGGCTGGACCTTGCTGCTGGCGGGCCTTGCGCTGCGCACCGGCCGCTAGGGCGGGATATGCTTGCGCCGGGAAGGCGCTGCACGCGCCGCGCACGGACAAGACGACGCGCGATCCCGCCGCGGGCGCGGACAGGGCGGGGACGCGCAAACCCAGTTGCATGCCATCGGCCAGCTCCAGGCTCAGCAAGGCATGGTCGCCCCGGAAGGAATTATGGCTCACTTGCGCCGCCACGCCGGGGCCCGCGGGCGCAAGCTGGATCTGCTCCGGCCGCAGCGCCAGCCATATCTCGCCCGTCAGCGGCTCGGCCCGCGGGTGCAGGGGCAGGCGGCCCAAGGCGCAGTTCGCATGGCCGCCATCCGGGTCGCCACGCAGCAGCAGCGCCGGGCCGGTCAGGCGCGCCACGTCCGGGCTGCAAGGCTGCCAATAGATCACATCGGGACGATCGCATTGCATGATGCGTCCGCCTTGCATCACAGCCACCAGATCGGCCACGGCGAAAGCCTCGCCGGGATCGTGCGTGACCAGCACCGTAGTGGCGCCCATGCGGCGCAGCACGCCTATCACGTCTTCGCACATGCCGCGGCGCAAATCCAGGTCCAGCGCGTTGAAGGGTTCGTCCAGCAATACCAGGGCCGGATCGGGCGCAAGCGCCCGGGCCAGCGCCACGCGCTGCTGCTGGCCGCCCGACAGCTCGTGGGGAAAGCGCTCGTCCAGGCCGGCCAGGCCCGTGAGCTCGAGTATTTCCCGCGCGCGCCGATCGCGGCCCGGCCGGCGGGCCAATCCATAGCGGACATTGCCCATCACGGTCAGATGCGGAAACAAGGCGCCTTCCTGCGGCACATAGCCGATGCCGCGCCGTTCCGGAGGAACGAATACATCCGCGGCCGCGACGCGCCGGTCATCGAAGGCTATCCAGCCCGCATCGACTCGTTCGAAGCCCGCGATTAGCCTCAGCAGTGTCGTCTTGCCGCAGCCCGACGGGCCCAGCAATGCGAGCACCGAGCCCTGGGGTATGGTCAAGTCTATGCCTTGCAGCACCCGCACGTCGCCGTAGCGTTTATCCACGCCATGGATCCGTATGCGGCTCACGGCGTCTCGCCCTGGCGCAGCAGGCGGCGCGTGAAGATGTAGACGGGCGCGGCCGACGCCGCGATCAGCAGCGCGGCGTAGGGGGCGCCGGCCGCGTATTCGGCATCGGCCGTATGCTGCCAGAGTTCCGTGGCCAATGTGGCGACGCCTGTGGGCGCCAGCATCAGCGTGGCGGTCAGTTCGCGCATGATCTCAAGCATCATCAGGGCCAGCGCCGCCCCCAGTCCCGGCGCAATGCGGGGCAGCGTGATGGTAAGAAAGACCTGCAGCGGCCGCTTTCCCAGGCTGCGCGCCACCTCTTCCATTTGCGGCGAGGCCAGTTCGGCCGAGGCGCGCAGCGACGACTGCGCCAAAGGCAGGAACAGGATCGCATAGGCGCATAGCAGCAGGGCGGAGCTTTGATACAAGGCCGGGGCGAGGCGCAGGGAAAGAAACACCAGGGCCAGCGCCACCACCACGCCTGGCAGGCCGTGCACGATATAGGGCAGCCGATCCGCCAGCACGGCCAGCCGCCCCTTGTGCCGGACAGCCAGCAACACCAGCGGCAGGGCCAGCATGCTGGTCAGCACGGCGCCTGTCGCCGCCAAGCTGATGGAGCCTTGAAGCGCGGGTCCTATCCGGGCATAGCCGTCTCCCAGGGACAGCCCGCGCGCCAGCCAATAAGCCAGGGTGCACAAGGGGATGCCCAGCGATACCAGGGCCAGCAGCGCAAAGCCCGCAATGGCGGGGCCCTGCAGGCGGCCCAGCCTTGCCTGGGATGCCGGCCGCCGGCTGCCGCGCCCGCTGCGCGACAGCCGCTTGCCAGCCCGCAGATGTGTTTCCCCATAGGCGGCGGGCAGGCACAGCGCCATCAGCACCGCCGACTGCAGCGCCGCGGAGGCGCTGTCGAACTGCAATTCATAGGACTCGAAAATCGCCGTGGTGAAGGTCTGCACGCGCAGCATGGACAAGGCCCCGAACTCTCCCAGCATATGGCTCAGGACCAGCATGGCGCCGCCGCCCAGGGCCGGCATGATTTGCGGCATCAGGGCGCGCCGCAAACTGGACCATGCGCTGTCGCCCAAAGAACGCGATACGTCTTCGAAACTGGCGTCGGCGCTGCGCAGCGCCGCTGCGACCGGCAAGTAGACCAGCGGATAGCTGGACAGCGTCAAGACCAGGATGGCGCCCGCCATGCTTTGCAGGGACGGGTCGATGGACGACCAGGCATAGCTCGAAACGAAGGCGGGCACGGCTAGCGGCAGCGCCGCCATGGCGCGCCACCAGCGGCGCCCGCGCAGGTCGGAGCGTTCGACGCACCAGGCGGCCGCCGTCCCCAGCAGCACCGAGAATAAGGTGACGCTGGTCGCGAGCGTCATGGTGTTGAGCAGCAGCGTGAAAGTCCGCTCGCGCAGCAGTTCCCCGCCGATATCGGCCAGTCCCGCCTGCGATGCGCGCACGGCGATGTAGACGAGAGGCAGGACCGTCAGGCCGACGGGCAGCAGCGTGGCGCCGGCCAGCCACAATGGCGCCGCGGCCTGTTTTCGGTGCATGGGCTGCATGGCGGATCAGGCCAGCCCCGCCTCGCGCCGTAAAGCCAGGGCATCGGCAGCATCGCCGATATCGTCGGGGCTGACATCGGGGGGCTGAAGCTCGTCGAAGGGCTTCAAGGAAAAAGGCGAATGCACGCCTTTGCGCAGCGGGTATTCCGCGACGGAATCCACGATGGCCTGCTGGCCCTTCGCGCTGAGCATGAATGCCAGCAGCCGTTGCGCCAGGGCCTGCTTCCGGGATGTCTTGAGTATGCCCGCCGCCGATACCGTGATGAGGCCGCCGGGATCCTTGCCGCCCATGTAGTGCAGGGCGGATTTCATATTGGGCTCGCCGACTTCCCTGGCGACGGCGAACCAATAGTAATTATTCACCAGCGCAGTGGCGATATCGCCGTTCTCCACTGCTTTCATGGCGGCCATATTGCCGTTGTAGATGCGGCCGTATTCCTTCAGGCCCTTCAGCCATGCCAGCGCCGCCGGCCTGCCCTTCAGGATTTCGATGGCGATGAGCTGCTGCTGGAAAGCGCCGCTGGTGGGCACGAAGCCGACCTTGCCGCGCCACGCCTCGGTCGCCATGTCCATGATGGAGGCGGGCAGTTCGCTTGCGGCGATCATGCCGCGGTTATAAGCGACGACGCGGCGGCGCGCGCTCACGCCTGTCCATGTGCCGTCCTTGGATGTATAGCCGGGCAGCACCTGCTGCAGCGTTTCCGAATTCAGCGGCGACAGCAAGCGGCGCTTGGCCAGCGCGGCCAGCGGCGGGCTTTCCTCCGAGTAAAAAACATCGGCGGGGGAATGCTCGCCTTCTTCGATGATCTGGTTTGCCAGTTGCGAACTGCCGCCCTTGCGGATCTCCACCTGGATGCCTGTTGCCTGGGTGAAGGCCTGCACGAGGGCCGCCGTGGTGCGGGGATGCTGCCCGTTATACAGGGTCAAGGTCTGGGATTCGGCCGCGCGCGCCAGACGCAAGCCCGGTCCGCCCATGGCTGCGGCCGCGCCCAGCATGATGCCGTTGCGCAGGAATGTACGCCGGTTCAGTGTGTTCATCGTGATTCAGCCTAAATACCGAGATTCCCTGGTATTTTAAAGTAAATAAGAATCATTATTCTTACGGTTGGCTGAATGAGAACTCGCAAACCCGGTTCCTGCCCGTCCGCTTGGCTTGGTAGAGCGCCGCATCGGCGTGCTCCAGCACGGCATCCAGGCTGTCGCCCTGGGAAGGATAGTGCGCAACGCCGACGGACACCGTGATTCCGCCCACGCGTTCGAAGTCGGTCAGTGCGATGTTCAGGCGCAGCCGTTCCGCGAACAGCATCGCCGCTTCCGGGGTGGCGCCGGGCAGCAGCACGACGAATTCCTCGCCGCCGATGCGCGCAACGATATCCTCTTTGCGCGCCTGTGCGAGAGTGATGAGAGCCAGGGATTTCAACACTTCGTCGCCCCGGGCGTGGCCATAAGTATCGTTCACGGCCTTGAAATGGTCGATATCGAACAGGACCACCGATGCCGAGCCGCCGGACTGCTGCAGGTCCGCGAAGGCTGCCTGCAGGCCGCGGCGGTTGGTCAGGGCCGTCAGCGGGTCGGTGGCGTTTTCCTGGCTGAGCTTGCGCATCCGCAGCGCCACGGCGGAAAAGCCCGCCAGCAGCGCCGCGCGTATCAAGGACGCTTCCAGATACCAGCCCTTGATGAACTTTATCCGTTCAAAATTGGCGCGGTTATCCAGGTTGGCGGCCACATGGGCCAGTTCCCGCAGCGGCCGGGCGATCAGGCGGGCCAGCCACCAGATGGCCAGCAGGCAGACCAGCGTGATCGGCAATGAATAATAGAAGGAGCGCCAGAATAAATCGTCGAGCCTGGACATGGCGCTGTCGGTGGGACGCTGCGCCACGATGCCCCAGCCGGTCGACGGCACGGGAGCGAAGCCGGCCAGCATGTCTATGTCGGCGCGGCTCTTGGTGCGGCGCGCGCCTTCCTCGCCGCGCTGCAAAGCCTGGACGAGGGGCTGGTCGGGGTTTGCCTTTCCTATATATTCGGAAGACGGATGGTAGATATAGCGTCCCGTCTGATCGACGACATACAGCGATGAACCATCCTTGTAGTGATGCCGCCCCAGCGTGGTTTGCAGCGCATTGGCCGCGTGCAGGTAGATGGTGCCGCTGACGAAGCCGCCGTACGAGCCATCGGCCATGAAGATGGGATGGGAGATCATGATGATCCAGCGCCCGCTGGGAGCGAGGAAAGGGGCGGTGATTCCGCCCTGGCGGCTTTGCAGCATGCTCAGCGAAACCGGGCTTTGCAGAGGCTTGCCCCGCAGGCCCAGATCCCTGGGTTCGGTGGCGGTGATCACCCCATCGGCGTTCGCGATGAGCAGCGAGTTGAAGTTCTCCGTCATGCGGATCAGCCGCGTCAGCTCTTCCTGGTCGGAAGGCGTATGCGCGCCGTTGTTGGCGATCTGCGTGGCGACCGCTTCGAGCATCTGGCGCGAGGAGCGCAGATAGCGCTCGGTGACCTGCGCCAGTTTGTTGGCGTAGACACGGTTCAGCTCCAGCGTGTTATGCAGCAGGATCTCGCGCTGCACCTTGTAGGACGCATACAGGCTGTTGGCGAGCGCCAGCAGGACGAAAGACAGGCACATCCATAAAATGAGGCGTTGCAGATCGACGCGCAAGAAAGATCGTTTCATGGATATGATCAGAGAGTGGGCGGAGCAAGGCGGGCACGCCCTGCCGAAGGCGCGGCGATTACCCGGCTTGCCGCAGGATTATAGTGAAAATGACCGCCATGGCGATGTAGAATTTCAGGCCGCTGCCGCAGCTCTTATTGAATTCTTCCCATGCCTTCTTCTTCCGTAGCCGTTATCGGCGGAGGTCCGGCCGGCCTGATGGCGGCCGAAATCCTGGCGCAGGCCGGCCTGCGCGTCGACCTTTACGATGCCATGCCTTCGGTCGGCCGGAAATTTCTGCTGGCCGGGCGCGGCGGCCTGAACCTGACGCACAGCGAAGCGCCCGCCCTGTTCGCCACGCGCTACGGCCCGCGGTCCGCGCAGGTGTCGGAATGGCTGGAATGCTTCGATGCCGCCGCCTTGCGGCGCTGGGCGCATGGCTTGGGCATCGATACCTTCGTCGGCTCATCGGGCCGGGTGTTTCCATCCGGAATGAAGGCCGCGCCGCTGTTGCGGGCGTGGCTGCACCGTTTGCGCGCGAGCGGCGTCACGCTGCACGCGCGCCATCGCTGGCTGGGTTGGGACGAAGGCGGCGCGATGCTGCTGGATACGCCGCGGGGCGGGCTCGCCTTGAATGCCGATGCGGTCGTGCTGGCGCTGGGCGGAGGAAGCTGGGCGCGCCTGGGGTCGGACGGCGCCTGGCAGGGTCCGATGCGCGGCAAAGGCGTGAAGCTTGCACCCTTGCTGCCGTCGAACTGCGGCTTTACGGCGCAATGGAGCCCCTACTTCGCGGAGCGCTGCGCCGGCCAGCCCTTGAAAGGCATAGCCATGGCGCCCGCGGATGGCGTCATGAGACGCGGCGAAGCCATGATCACCAAGGATGGGCTGGAAGGCGGGCTGCTCTACGCCTGGTCGGCCGAATTGCGCGATGCCGTCGTGCGCGATGGCAGCGCCAGGGTGTATGTGGATTTGCTGCCGGAGCGGGAAAGCGCCGCGGTGCTGGACGAGGTCGGCAGGCCGAGAGGCGCGCGGTCCTGGTCCAGCCACTTGGGCGGCCGCCTGGGACTGCGCGGCGCCAAGCTCGGTCTGCTGCGTGAATGCCTGCCCAAGGAACAATTCAGCGATCCCGCCGCCGTGGCCAGCGCGATCAAGCGCCTGCCCGTGACCTTGACCGGCATCCGGCCCATGGACGAGGCCATCAGCACCGCTGGCGGCGTCCAGCTCGAAGAACTGGACCGGAACCTGATGATACGCGCACTGCCGGGCGTATTCTGCGCCGGCGAGATGCTGGACTGGGAGGCGCCNNGGCGGCTATCTGCTGACGGCATGCTTCGCCAGCGGCGTCGCCGCCGGCCGGGGCGTGCTGCGCTGGCTGGCCGGCGGGCAGGGCGGCCGCGGCTAAGATTCCCGCCGGCGGCCAGGCCCGTAAACGCGGCTAGAATTTATAACTGATGCCGCCGTAGACGCTGCGCCCATTGCCCGAAAGAAAGGTCGGCATGGCGACGGTGGCCGTGCGGCGTATCACATAGCTGCTGGCATAGATTTTGTCGCTCAAGTTGTCGGCCAGCAAATAGGCGTTCCAGTGCTTGTCGTGCTGATAGGCGATCTTGAAGCCCCAGATGGCGTAGGCGTCCTGCTGCGTGCCCGGTACATTCTGGTGATTGGTCGGGGTGTCCGAAGCCAGCCAGCGCACGTTGGGCCCGAAGCGCCAGCCGCCGATGCGGTACAGCAGCTCGGCGCCGATCAGGTGCTTGGGCACGCCGGCGATGCGGTTGCCATCGTACTCGCCGCCCCGGAAGCGGAAGTCGCTGTAGGTATAGGACAGCCTGTAGTCGAATGCCCCGGCGCCGGGCGCGGGCAGCGAACCGCTGATCCCCGCTTCCAGGCCCTGGTGGCGGGTGCGGCCTGGATAGTTGAACGTGACCGACGAGGCGCCGGTGGCGTCGCTGACCGCCATGAGCTCGTCCTTGACCTCGCTGCGATACACGGTCAACGACCATTCGGCGGCGCCGTCGCCGTCGCCCAGCCGGCCGCTGCCGCCCAGCTCATACGTGGTGGCGCGCTGCAGATCCAGCTGGGTCAGGCTGGTGCTTGCCGAATTCACGTTCATGGGTTGCGGCACTTCGGCCGAAATGATTTCCCAATAGGTGGGGGCCTCGTTGCTGCGGCTGACGTTGGCGAACAGCCGCAGCGCGGGGGAAGGCTGCCAGATGAGGCCCAGCTTCGGGCTGGCATAGGACCAATCCTGATCGAGGCTGCCGCCGGACAGGCGGTTCTTGGCGTCGCGGATGGACTGGCTGTACTTCACGTCGCCGACCACCGTCCATTGAGGAGCGAAATGCCAGGCCAGCCCGAGCAGCGCATTGCGGTTTTCCGCATGCAGCCGGTAGTCGCCGAAGTGCAGGGCGCGGCTGCCGTTGGCCGGGCTGACGGCGTACAGATCGCGGTCCATGTCCGTGCGCGCCCAGTCCAGCGCCAGGCGGTAATCCAGCTGGCCGGTCTTGCCGGCGAGCTGCCATTGGGCGCCATAGGTATTTCCTTTGGTCGGCGAAGAAACCTGCGGGCTGGTGAAGGTGTCGTCCACGGTCTGCCAGTAGACGCCGAAAGTCTGGTTCAGATCTTCCGTGCCCCAATAGCTGCGGTTGGCCAGCCGCAGCTGCGTGGCCTTGCGGTTTGGATCGCGCTGATAAATATTGTTGGCCCGGTCCTGGGCGTCGTTGTAATCGCCCAGGACGCTGCGCGGGTCGCTGTACAGCCGGTCGCGCGGAATGACGTTGGGGATGTCGAATTTCAGATCGACGTAGGAAAGATAGGTCCGGTTTTCGAACTGCCCGCGGCGAAAGCCCAGGTTGCCCTGGAAGTTGGTGCGCTGGGAGTCGGAGTGGTGCCGGTAGCCGTCCGACTTATCGTGGCTGACGGCCAGGCGGCCGTCCATGCCCTCCGTCTGGAAGCCCTTGGCCGCATACAGCCCAAGCCGCCCGAAGCTGCCCCCATCCACGCTGATCATGTCGCCCTGCGTGCCGGTCAGGGACTGGAAGTCCAGCTCGCCGCCCAGCGTGGTGGCGCTGGGGGAAAGCGCGTTGGCGCCGCGCCGGACGCTGATCAGCGCGCTGTTGCGCGGCTCCAGGAAACCGATCACGAAAGAGCCGTCCGCCTCGTTCAGGGGCAGGCCGTCTTGCAGCAGCAGCACGCCGCGGTTGACGGGATTGCTTTGAATGCCCGAACCCCGGATGTTCAGGCGCGGCTGGTCGATGCCGCCGAAAAAGTCCTGCACCACCAGGCCGGGCTGGAAGTCCAGCGCGTCGCGCAGAGTGGACAGGCGCATTTCTTCCTGGGGCTGGATCAGGTTCGTGCCGCCGGGCACGGCGTCGAGGCGCTCTTTTTCCTGTTTCAGGCTGGGTTGCAGGGCGCCGCTGCCGGTCTGGCCGGTGACGACGACGGGGGCCAGGGGGGTGACGTTGTCGGCCAGGGCGTTCGCCGACCATGCCAGGCTCAGCGCCAGGCTCAGGCTCAGTTGCCGGAATGATGAGGTGTTGGGCATCTTCTTTCTCGTTGTGGCGTGGTTACCAGTGCAGGTAGAACATGGTTTTGGCCAGCAGTACGATGCCGACCATGTGACAGAAAACGCTGAGGTGGATGTACTTGAAATGCACAGACTTCAACTTGCCCTTGCTGCGCAGCGTCATGGCCGTCAGGAAATGGCCCAATACGCTCAGCGCGAGCAGTATCTTGATGGTCAGGAGCAGGCCCATCGAATTGGAAAAGGGATGGGCCAGCGCTTCGCGATAGTGCCAGGCCAGGCCGATGCCGGCGCTGTACAGGACCAGCAGCACCCAGGGCATGATGCGCCGAGCGCGCGTGCCGATGGCGATTTCTATGGTGCGCATCATCTCGCGCGGGACATGCTTGCGCACGCCTTCCAGCATGAGCACTTCGAAGAAGACCGTGCCGATGAAAAACAGTGCGGCGAAAAGATGCGCGAGGAGCAGAGCGGGGTAAATCATGTTGCGGAGTCTTCCTGTTCAAGCAGTCGTTGGTAGAGCAGTTCGGCGATGCGGGCGCGGCGGGCNNCGTCCGCGGCGAGGACGCCTGTTGCGGGATCGCCTGCCGCAGGATCGCCTGCCGCGGCACCCTCGGCGCCGCGATTTGCGGCTGTCGGGTTGATGTCGTAGCGCTCGATGCGGCCGTTGTTCAGCAGCAGGCAGGTATCCACCAGCTCCACCAGCTCGTGCGGATGGTGGCTGATGCACAATAAGGCGGCGCCTGTGTCGTCCAGGCAGCGCCGGCAAAGTTTGCCCAGGGTCGAACGCAGCGCCGGGTCCAGTGCGCTGAAAGGCTCGTCCAGCAGCAAGAGGTCGGGCTGCAGCGCAAAGGCGCGCGCCAGGGATGCGCGCTGGGCCATGCCGCCGGACAGCTCGCCCGGCCAGGCCTGCGCGCAGCCTTTGAGCTCGACCTGTTCCAGCCAGCGCAGGGCGCGCTCACGGGCTTCGCCCGCGCCGCAGCCGGCGGCGCGCAAGGGGATTTCGATGTTTTCCGCGACGCGGCGCCAGGGCAGCAGGCGCGGCTCCTGGAAAACCAGCGCGGGATAGCGGTAGCTATTGCGCAGTGCGCCGGAGCTGGGCTTGAGCAGGCCGGCCGCCAGCCGCAGCAGCGTGCTCTTGCCCGCGCCGCTGGGCCCCAGCAAGCCCATGCGCTGCCCCGGCTTCAAGTCGAGGTCGATGCCGCGCAAGATGGCCAACGGGCCGAAATGCAGGGTGACATTGCGAAGCTCAAGCATTGCTGGGCTCCTGCCACTGGCCCAGGCGGCGCTGCAGCGGCTGCAGCAGGGCGAACTCCAGCACAGCCACCAGCAGCAGGATCAGCACGATCCACGCGTAGAGCTCAGCACTGTCGAAAGTGCTGCGGGCATTGGCCAGCGCATAGCCCGCGCCGCTCTCCGCGCCCAGTACTTCGGCCATGACGACCAGCCGCACGCCGCCGCAGGTGGCTATCAGCAACGCCGCGGTCAGCGGAGCGGTCAAGGCCGGCAGATACAAATGCCGCAGCCGGCGCCAGAAGCCGTAACGGTACACATGCGTCATCTCGATCAGATTGCGGTCCACCTGCAGCATGCCCTTGACGGTGTTGACATACATGCCGGGCGCCATCATCAATACGGTCATGAAGATCACCATGGGCGAACCCAGGCCGAACCACAGCATGGCCAGCACGACCACGACGACCGGCGGAATCGCCATCAGCAGCCATCGCATGGGCTCCAGCAGGCCGCGCACGCGGGTATTGTGGCCGGCCAAAACGCCCAGGGCGAAACCTATGGCGCAGCCTGTGCTGACGCCGACCGCGATGCGCAGCAGGCTGTCGCCGGCATGGAGCAGGAAGCTGTCGCTGGACAGCAGCCGGGGAATGGCCTTGAATGTCTCCAGCGGCGTGGCCATCAGCAGCGGTCCCATATAGGAGGCGCTCACCTGCCAGCCCGCCAGCAGCAGCAACACGCCCAACAGGCTCCATAGCCGCGATGTGCGCCCCGGCCGCTTCAGGTTCGCCATTGGCTTCATGGCCCGTAGAACCCCGAATCCGGCAGGCGGCCGCCGATGGCTTGCGGGTACCGTTCACCCAGCAGGCCGTAAAGGGCTTCGAGCTGGGGCCGGATGGAGTTCGCGGGCCGGCTTTCCAGGCGCGTGACGCGGATGGCGGTTTCGATGGCGGGCACGGGCAGATGCGGAATATGGCGGTGGACCATTTCGGCGCAGGCGGCCGCATTGGCTTTGCACCATGCCGCCGACTCGGCATAGGCGCGCTCGACCGCCTTGTTCAGCCGCCCATCGCCGGCGATGTGGGAGTTGGCGATGATGCCGGCCTGGGGCAGTTCGGCGCGATCGGGGAAGCTGGCGCGCCAGGCGTCTTCCAGGCTCTGGGCCCGGTACAGCTCAGCGCCGGCCTGCTGCGCGCGCCACAACAGCAACGAGGCTGTCGGCTCCACGAGCAGCGCATGCTTGCCCTGCCCCGTCAGCATCAGGGCGATGGCATCCTGCGCATCGCGCGTGCGGCGCAGGCGCACGGGCTTGCCGTCAGGGCGCTTCTGGGCGTCGAGCAGAGTGTCCAGCAGAACCGCCGGCAAGTCGCGCTGGAAGGGGACCAGCAGCTCCTCGCCGGCCAGATCCTCGAATCCGCGCACCTTGGGGTCGCTGCTGACCAACCACAATATGCCCCAGACCGATATGTTCAGAAGTTTGACCTGATCGCCCCGGTTATACATCAGGGCGGGCAGGTTGCTGGGCGAGGCGCTGTAGTCGATTTCCTTCTTGGCCAGCAGGACCCGCAACTGGTCCGGGTTCTGCCATAGGCGGAACTCGACTTCCTGGGCATAGTCCTTGAGCGCGCCGGTTTCCAGCATATGCAGCAGCGGGTAGGTGACCACGGCGGACGGCCCCGCCAGCGTCAGCTTGGGATAGGCGGGCGCCGCATGTACGGCGCCCGTATGCACGGCGCCCGCAAGCATGCCGGCCACCAGGGCGAGTCCCATCAGCGCTTTGCGCAGAGTGCGGTTGTGATTGAACATTTATATAATGAGAACTATTATCAAATAAAAATTTTCTCATTCCGCAACTTGGTCCCCAATGACAAAAGTCAACTTGCCGGAAGAATGTGCGCCCTCTGTGTCGCTGCTGCTTCAGCACCGGCTCTTGAGAGGACTGGACGCGCAGATCGCCCAGTTAGTGGCGGAAGGCGCGCGGGCGCAAGAGGCCGAAGCGGGGGAAATACTGTTCAGCGAGGGGGATGAGGCCAAAAGCTATCTGCTGCTGCAGAGCGGCCAGGTGGAAGTGTTTCGTTATTGCCACAATGGCGACGAAAGGGTGTTCCAGGTGTTCGAACCGGGGCAAACAGTGGCCGAAGCCGCCATGTTCATGCCGCACGGGCGCTACCCCATGTGCGCCAGGGCGCGCAGCGCGGTCCGGCTGTATCGCTTGCAGCGCGCCAGCCTGCAGCACGCATGCCGGACGCGGCCCGAACTGGCTTTGCGCATGCTGGCCGGCTTGAGCAGCGCGCTGTATGCCCAGGTGAACAGGGTGGACTGGATAAGCTCCAGTTCCGCGGCCGAGCGGCTGGCCGATTACCTGCTGAGCCTGAAGAAAAAGCAGGGCGACACCATACACTTGCCTCTCAGCCAGCGCCAGTTGGCGGCCCACCTGGGGATGCGCGCCGAAACGCTGAGCCGGCTGTTCACCGAATGGCAGGCGCGCGGCTATGTAACAGGCAAGCGCGCCGACTGGGAGCTCTGCGATGAGCCCTATCTGCGGCGCTTGGCCAGCATGGCGCAGCGCTCGTTCTGAATATCGTCGGCCGCCTGAGCGGCGGCCCGGGCTTTCCGGCCGCGGCGTACACGCCGTCAGGCGTCCCGGCCGCGCAATACATCCTCCAGCGCCTCCAGCAGCCGGCCGGCGTGCGCTTCGGTGAAGACCAGGGGCGGCCGTATCTTCAGCGTGTTTGCGTGGAAGCCGGTGGCCGAGATCAGCACCCGGCGTTCGCGCAAGCCATTGACGATGGCGGCCGCCATGGCGGCGTCCGGTTCCTTGGTGCTTCTATCTTTGACCAGCTCCACGCCGATGTACAGCCCGGCGCCGCGCACATCGCCTATGCATTCATGGCGCTGGGCCAGGTCCCGCAGCCCGCCGCGCAGCGCATCGCCCACCCGGCGGGCCTGATCCAGCAGGTTTTCGTCGCGGATGACATCGTAAGTGGCCTGGGCGGCCGCCACCGCGACCGTATTGCCGCCAAAAGTATTGAAGTAGCGCATGTCGTGCCCGAAGCGGGCGACGGCCTGCGGGCTTACCGCGACGCCGGCGACCGGAAAACCGTTGCCCATGGGCTTGCCCATCGTTACGATATCGGGATGCACGCCATGGCGCTGATAGCCCCAGAGCGTATCGCCCAGCCGGCCGAAGCCGGATTGGACTTCGTCGGCAATATACAGGCCCCCCGCCTTGTGCACGACCTGCGCGACCGGAGCCAGCAAATCGGCGGGGTGGGTGAAAATGCCGTCGGAAGAAAACGCGGCATCGGCGATGAATGCCGCCAGGCCGTTGCCGTGGCGTTCGAGGTCGCGGATCTGGATTTCCACCTGATCGGCCAGCCAGCGCCCCATATTCTCGGGCGGGATGCGATAGGAATCGGGCGCCGGTATCTGGCGCACCCAGGTGCCCAGCGGCGACGCGGCCCCCAAAGAAGGCGAGATGCCCGCGGTCAGGTGGGAATTGCCGTGGTAGGCCTCGGCGGTGATGATGATGCCCTGCCTGGACGTGTGGTATTGGGCGATGCGCAAGGCTAGGTCGTTGGCTTCCGAGCCCGTGCAGGTCAGCATCAAATGCCCCGACCTGCCCAGCTCGCCGCCGAAGGTTGGCAACAATTGCTCCGCGTAATCGAGTATGCCCTCCTGCAGATAGCGCGTATGGGTGCACAACACGGAAAGCTGTTCCGAGATGGCCTGGACCACGCGAGGATGGGCATGGCCGACCGAGACGACGTTATTGTAGGCGTCCAGGTATTCGTTGCCGTCCTTGTCGTACAGCAAGACCCCGCTGCCGCGGCTGATTTGCACGGGATGCTTGTAGAAGAGGCGATAAGCGGGCCCAAGCAGGCGGGCGCGGCGTTCGATCAGGCCGCGGGTATAGGAGTCTAGGCGGTTCAGTTCCGACGGATTGAAGGCGTTGACCATCTTTCCAGGCGATTTGTTGTGGGCGATATCCATGATGTTTCCTTATCGAGGACTTGCGGGCCGGCGGCTGCCTTATCCGCCGGATGGCGCAAGCATGGCCGAGAGGCCTTTTATCGAATGCGACAGAAACCAGTCCAGCTGCGCCCAGCCGGGCTCGGTATTGCGCAGGATGTAGCGGGCGTTTTCGGGGAACATGCGGGCGCGCCACAAGGTGATCAGCGCCCTGGCGACGACGCGCCCCATGACCAGGTGGGGAATCAGCGCCAGTTCGTCGCTCGTCAGGTCGGCGACGCGCAGATAGCCGCGCAGCAGATCCCGTCCGTCGGCGAACAGATCGTCGCCCGGCTGGTAGGCCGGCAGGCGCGGCAATTGATTGAGCAGCGCGGTCGAGACATCGACGGCGATGGCGGTGCGCACGGTGTCGCCGAAGTCGATGATGCCGGTTACGAAATCGGGGCGGCCGTGGTCGACGACGATATTGGATTTGCTGAAGTCATTGTGCAGCACTTGCGAGCGCAGGGCGCGCAGTCCGGGCTCTATTTCCCGGAATCGCGCCAGCCCCGCATGCAGCCGCCTTTGCTGCCCCGCGTCTTCGACCTTGTCCAGCAAAGGGATCAGCCCGAGAAGATGCTTGACGTCCCAGGGCAGCCGCCTGCTGTCGGCCGGGTGGGAAAACCCCGCTGTCGCCAGCCTCAGCCGGCCAAGCACTTCGCCGATACATTCCCGCTCCCGCGGGGATGACGGCGTACTGTCCAGCGGAGTCCCCTCCAGATAGCTCATCAACCTGAGACGGCGCGGCTGCGCCGCGCGGTCCACGACCTGGGTGCAGTGGCCGCCATGCTTGTCGGCGAGGACGCGCGGCACGGGCAGGGATGGGTCCGCGCGTTCGATATGCTGAAGGACTTTCAGTTGCAGATCGATGTCCTGCGGCGCCTCGGAAGGGTTGGCGATCTTGAGCACATAGCGCCCGCCGTCGGCGGCGTCCAAGCGGAAAGTGTCGTCCTTTTCCGTGGCGAACCGCAGCAAGCGCCCTTCGAGCCCGTAATGGACGCGCGCGAGCTCGGCGGCTTCTTCCTCGGCCATGGCGGTGTAGGGAGCGGCCAGGTCGCCGCCATGCACGAGGCTTGCCTGGTGGCGGGAGTCCATGTTTTCAGTCATGTTCTACCTCTGTGGAGTGGCGGGCGATGCGTTCGCATCGGCCCAGACCATCGCAGCCCTTGGCAGTCCCCTTGAGCCATATTGGCCGCAGCGCAAAGGCGCGATTGCGCCGCGGACGGGGCTAGTATGTCATATATATGGCTGGCATGGGCGCATGCCGGTGATTCGCGCGGGGCCGGCCGGCGAGTTGCAGTTGGCGCGGCGCGGCTGGCAGGCGCGGCCGGCGAGGCGCGGCCGGCCGGGAGGCGCCGGTCAACCGCAGGGCGGCATGAACAGGACTGGAATCGTTTCCCACACGATAGCCACGGCGGACAGCAGGCTGAGCGCCCCGGCCAGCCACGGCAGGAAGCGGGGATCGCCCGCTTGCAGCAGGCGGCGGCGCTGGCGCAGGTGGATCAGCGCCATGGCGGCAAGCGCCGCCAGACCGAAGGCGATGATGGCCCAGGAGGACAGCGCGATGCCCATCCAGGCGTCTTGCGGTCCGGGCCGTGCGCACACGATGCCGTTGAACACATAGATCAGCAAGAAGTGCAGCGCCCATATCAAGGGGCCGGCCAGTACGGAGAGCATCGTGTGCGGAAAAGTATGGCGCATGGCTTCACCCCGGCAAGCGTGGAAAGCCATGGATCAAGGCCAGGATCGCAAGCCCCTGGGCGGCCGTGTAATGCCAGAACAGCGTCATCGTGTCCAGGCTGGCGCGCCGTTGCGGCGCCAATTTCCCCGCCAGCGAGCGGGCCAGCGTGAATACGGCCATCCAGCACACCACGATTGCCAGCACGCATTGCAGGCCTATCAAGGCATAGACGGCGGCCGCGTAGGCGCTGTCCTGCGGGCGCAGGCCGAACTCCCACTGCCCATAGGCCTCCAGGCCGGCCGATGCCAGCAGCATCGCCAGGGCGGGCGGAAGCCCCGCATGCAGCCGCGGCCGCCGCTCCTTGCGCCGGCCGCGTCCCATCCACGCCACCCATGCGCTGCTGGCCAGCAGCAAGGCGCCGGCGGCCAGCGGCAGCGCCGTGCCGGGCAGGGCGCGGGCCGCCGGCCAGGCGTCGGGCGAAGTCGTCCACAGGAACAGATAGGTAAACACCAGGCTGCCGAGGATGCTGCCGTTGACCATGAGCAGCATGATGGCCGCCCACCATGAATGGGAAGCGCTGCCGCTGCTATGCACCGGCGCCCGCAGGCCGCCGCCTATGTCGACCGGCGCAGACGGGCCGGGGTCCGAATCCCACAGCCAGCGCCATATCATGGCAATGGCCAATACCCCGCAAGCGGCCGCCAGCATGGTCATCTTGACCGTCAGCAGCAGGAAGAAGCCGGCCGTGCCCACGGCCGCCAGCAAGGGAGACCAGCCGGGGCCCGGCAGATCCAGCACATACTGGGGGCGGGCCTGCAGGGCGCTGGTGACGAGGGTGGAGCGCCCCCCGGTCGGCGCATTGGGCAGGTAATGCCGGCCGGCCTCTACGTCGTCCGCAAGCCCGGGCTGGTCCCACAGGGGCTCGCGGCTGCTTACCGCGGGAATGCTGCGCGGGCCGTATGTGCCGGTTTCCAGCCACTCCAGCGTGCCGGCATTCCAGATATTGCCTGCGTTGCCGGTGTTGGTGGGGCGGAAGTTGCGCGCCAGGTCGAACAGGAACACCAGCACGCCCGCGGCGATCAAATAGGCGCCGACGGTCGACACCATGTTCAAGAGTCCCCAGCCATAGACTTCCGGGTAGGTATAGACGCGGCGCGGCATGCCGGCCAAGCCGGTGAAATGCATGGGAAAGAAGCCGATGTTGAAACCGGCGAACATCAGCCAGAAAGCCCAGCGGCCCAGCCGCTCGGACAAGGCGCGCCTGCTGATGAATGGAGTCCAATAATAAAAAGCGGCGAACAGCGGGAACACCATGCCGCCGAACAATACATAATGCAGGTGGGCGACGACGAAGTAGGTGTCGTGCGCCTGAAGGTCGAAAGGCGCCAGCGCCACCATGACGCCGGTAAGCCCGCCCAGCACAAAGATGAAGAAAAATCCCAAGATGAATAACGCCGGCGTCTTCAGGGGGCGCAAGCGCGCGGCGGCGGCAATGGTGGCGATCCAGGAGAATATCTGTATTCCGGTCGGCACCGACACCGCCATGCTGGCGGCGGAGAAAAAACTGATGGAAAGCTGCGGGATGCCGGTGGCGAACATATGGTGCACCCATAGGCCGAAACTGAGAAAACCCGTGGCCACGACGGCCAGCACGATCAGCCTGTAGCCGATCAGCGGGCGGCCCGCCATGGCGGGGACGATCATGGACACCATGCCGGCGCCGGGCAGGAAGATGATGTAGACCTCGGGATGGCCGAAGAACCAGAACAGATGCTGCCAGAGCAGCGGGTCGCCGCCCCTGTCGGTGATGAAGAAGGGCAGGCCGAAGGCGCGTTCCAGTTCCAGCAGGGCGGTGCCGACGATGACGGCGGGAAAAGCGATGATGACCATGCCGGAAAACACCAGCATCACCCAGGCGAAAACGGGCATCTTGTCCAGGGACATGCCCGGCGCGCGAGTGCGCAAAATGCCCAGCGCAAGCTCGATGGCCCCCGCGATGGCGGAGATCTCGATGAATCCTATGCCCAGCAGCCAGAAGTCGGCATTGACGGCCGGAGAATAGGCGGAGCTGGACAGCGGCGGATACATGAACCAGCCGCCATCGGGCGCCAGGCCGGCGAAAATGCTGCAGAAGAAGACGATGCCGCCGACGGCGTAGGCCCAATACGCATAGGCGGACAGGCGCGGGAAAGGCAGGTCGCGCGCGCCCAGCATATTGGGCAGCAGCAGGACGGCGATGGCCTCCACCGCCGGCACGGCGAACAGGAACATCATCACGGTACCGTGCATGGTGAACAATTGGTTGTACAGGCTGTGGCCGATCAAGTCGTTGTCGGGCACGGCCAGCTGGGTGCGCATCATCAGCGCCAACACGCCCGCGAGCAGGAAGAACAGCATGGCCGTGCCCAGATACAGCAGGCCGATAAAGTTATTGTTGACTTCCGTGATGGCGTGCCAGCCGCGCGGGCGCCGCCAGGCGCGCCGTAGCTGTTCGAGTTCGCCGGCGGGACGGTCCAGCGGGTCGGGGAATGTGCGCGGCGCTTCCGTCATCGGTCTCCCCGGCCTTACTCGAGGCTTGCCACATATAGTGAAATGGCGCGCAAATCTTCGCTGGACAATTCCCCGAACGAAGGCATGAGGTTGCCGGGCTTGATATGCTGGTTGCCGGCGATCCAGCCCGCCAGCGTGCCGACATTATTGGGCAGGACGTTGGCCCCCAGCGACGGCCGGCTGCCTGCGTGTGTCAGGTCCGGGCCTGCGGAACCCCGGGCCTCGCTGCCCCTGACGGCATGGCAGCGGGCGCAGGCCTGCATGAAGCGGCGTTTTCCGGCCTGTAGCCGGGCGTCCGCCGGCTCCCGCGCGGGCAGGCGCTGCAGCGCCTGCCAGGCATCGAAATCGTCAGGGGAAAGCGCCTGCACATGCAGCATCATCTTGGCGTGCTGGGCGCCGCAGTATTCCGCACACTGTCCCCGAAAGATGCCGGGCGCGGCGGCCTGCACGCGCAGCCGGTTGACGCGGCCCGGTATCATGTCCAGCTTGCCCGCCAGGTTGGGCGCCCAGAAACTATGAATCACGTTATCGGACTTGAGCCAGAGCTCCACCGGCACGCCCGCGGGAATGCGGATCTCGTTGGCCGTTTCGAAGGATGGGCGGCCGTCGGCATCCAGGTAGCGCACCCGCCACCACCACAGCTCGCCGATGACTTCGATATGCACCGCGGCGGGCGTTTCGGCCCTCATCAATACAGCAGCCTTGCCCAAGCCATACCAAAGCAGGGCGCTCAGCACCACGATGGGAAACACCAGTCCGCCGCCTACGACCAGCGCGCGGCGGCCAAGCAGGGCGCGCCAACGCGCCGGGCCATACAGCGCCAGGACCAGCAGAGCCAATACCAGCACGAAAATGAAAGCCGCGCCGATGAACAGCAGCCAGCTTATTTCAGCGATATGGCCGGCATGCTCGCCCTTGGGGTGCAGGGCTGATTGCAGGTCGGACGGCAGCGAGAACGCACCTGAGGCCAGTATCAGCAGACTATTCAAATAGGGCATGCAAAATGCGGTGGATGGGTGGGCGGAAGGCGGCTATGCGCGCAAGGACGCATAGCCGCCTTGACGCATATAGCAGCTTGCATACCGGCGCCGGAACTTCGGGCTGCCGGCCGCCTCTGCCAACGCCGGCGCGCCGGCGGCGGAGGCCTTTGAGTGCGAGCGGCCGGAGCGCATTTGGTCCGTCACATGGGCGAGCTTGGAGAGCGCAGTCGGGCTGCACATTTTTCTGCCGGACGGAAAAATTTACACACTGATAGCAGTTGTATCAGGCCGGAAGAAGGCCGGAGGCAAACCACACGGCGTGCTAGCGGCGGGGCAAAGAACTTGCTCGGCCATGCATTCGACCATGGAAAATAAAATGCACACACGCCGGCTTCGAACAAGGCCGCCCCTATGGCTCGCCGTATGGCTCGTCGTGCGCGGCGGCGGGCCGGCGCAAGCGGCATGCAGGGCGCTCCGGCGGCTCGCACCGCTGCTTGCCGCCAGCGCACTGATGCTGCTCGCCGCATGCGGCAAGGAAGCGGAGCCGCTATGGCTGCAAGGGCGGGCGGATCCATTGAGCCAAGCCGACGCCCAGCGCGGCCGCAAAGTCATTGAACGCTACGGCTGCGTCGCCTGTCATGTCATTCCTGGCGTGCGAGGGCCGGCGTCCAGCGTAGGGCCGCCTTTGGCGCACATGGCGGCGCGCGCTTATGTGGGCGGTGTCTTGCCCAATACGCCGGACAACCTGGTGCGATGGCTGCGCGACCCGCCGGCCGCCGATCCGCGTACCGCGATGCCCGATATGGGTCTCGACGCGGCGGAGGCGAAGGACGTCGCCGCTTATCTGTACACCCTTGATTGATCCCGGACACACTGAAGATGAAAACCCGCAAGCGCATCGTCGCCATCACACTGGCAGCCTCCGCTGGCGCCGCGGCCCTGGCGGGCGGGCTGTTCGTCTACAGCGGCTTGTACGATGTCAGCGCGACCGAACAGCACACGGCATTCGTCTATCGCTTGCTGGACACCAGCATGCGCCGCTCCATCGAGCTGCGCACCGCCGATGTGAAGGTACCGTCCCTGGACGGCGCGGAGCGTATAAGCAATGGCTACAGGAAGTTCCGCAGCCATTGCGTGCAGTGCCATGGCGCGCCGGGCGTGGCGCCGCAAGACTTCGCGCTGGGCCTGATGCCGGCGCCGGCGGCATTGGTGGCCACCGCCCGCAAAAGGCCGGCGGCGGAAATCTATTGGGTGATCAGCAACGGCATAAAAATGAGCGGCATGCCGGCATGGCGCTACCGGCTGCGCGACGAGGAAATATGGGATGTGGTGGCTTTCATGAAAACGCTGCCCGCGCTGTCGCCGGCGGAATACGCCGCCTTGGACGAGCGGCACGCCGGCCCGGACAAGCGACACGCCACAGCCGCACAGCAAGCGCCGGCGCCGGCCGCGGCTTCCAGCAGGGGGCACGGTGAGGAGTCGGGCGGTGACGAGGAATTGGGCGATATCGCGGCCGGGCGCAAGGCCATGCAGCAATATCTCTGTGCGACCTGCCATGTGATACCCGGCGTGGTCGGCGCCGGCGAACATGTGGGGCCCTCGCTGGCGGGCATTGCCGACCGGCGCTACATCGCCGGAGTGCTGCCCAATACCCCGGCCAATATGCTGCGCTGGCTGCGGCATCCCACCCAGGTGGATCCCTTGTCGGCCATGCCGGACCTGGGCGTGACGGATCAGGATGCGCGCGATATCGCCGCCTTCCTGTATACGCTCCGCGCCAGGTAGCGGCATCCCCGGGCCTCCGGGTCAGGGCTCCCGGCCCGGCCTGAACAGGATGCCTTCGTGTATGGAGGCCAGGCTGGGGCAGCCGGTCAGGGCCATGGCGACCTCGAGCTCGGCGCGCAGCAAGTGCAGGACGTGGGCCACCCCGGCGGCTCCGGCCGCGGCCAGCCCATATATGTAGGGACGGCCGATGAGGACGGCCCGCGCGCCCAAAGCCAGCGCTTTCAGGACGTCCGTGCCGCGGCGTATGCCGCCGTCCATCAGTACCGGCACATCGACCGCCTGGACGACGGACTTGAGGACTTGCAGAGGCGCGGGCGCGCCATCCAGGGTGCGCCCGCCATGATTGGACACGATGATGCCGGCAGCGCCGCATTCCTGCGCGGCCCGGGCGTCATGGGGACGCATGATGCCTTTGACCAGCACCGGTAGGCCGGCGTTCTGCACCAGCCAGCGCAAATCGTCCCAGCCGGGCGCGTGATCGAGCAGGCCGCTGCCGAACAAGGGGCTGCTGCCGGCAGGCCCCATGACGGCGCCCGCTTGATGGCTGCCGCGCAGATTGACGGCTTCGATGCCCGGCGGCAGGCTGAATCCGGCGCGCTGTTCCTGATTGCGCAAGCCGTTCACGGGCGCATCCACCGTGAACACGATCGCCTGGTAGCCGCTGGCGCGCGCGCGCGCCAGCAGTTCGTTCATGAAGGCACGGTCGGGATGCCAATACCACTGCAGCCACAATGGCGCATGGGCGGCGCCGGCTATGTCTTCAATGCGGCAGCTGGCCTGCATGCTGATGATGCACCCCGCCTTCATGGCGCCTGCACCCAGCACCGTCGCCAGCTCGCCTTGGGGATGGGCCATGCGCTGATACGCCACCGGGGCCAGCAGTATGGGGTAGTCGTAAGTATGGCCCAGCAGCTCCACCGATGTGCCGGCGTCGCGCATGGAAGCCAGGGCGGCGGGCCACAGGCCATACGCCTCGTAGGAACGCAGATTCGCGGCCAGGCTGACCTCGTCGGCGGCGCCTGCGCTGAAATAAGCCCAGGCCGGCGGCGTCATGCGCGCGCGGGCGTAAGGTTCATAGTCGGACAGGCTGGCGATGGTGGCCGGTATCTGCTGCAAGGGGGGTAGCGGGGCTGCCGTCATGGTGATTCAGAGGGCCGGGACCTTGAGCATCGACAGCGCCCTAGGCCTCGGCCCATTCGCGCAGCAGGTTATGGTAAACGCCCGTCAATCTGGACAGCTGTTCGGTGGATGCGCCTGCGCGAGCCAGGTCTTGTATGCTCTGATCCAATTCCCACAGTAGTTTGCGCTGATGCGCGTGGCGTATCATGCTTTGCGTCCAAAAGAAGGATGCGAATCTCGTGCCCGCCGTAACGGGGGTGACGCGGTGCAGGCTGGTGCCCGGATAGACCACCATGTGCCCGGCGGGCAGCTTGATGGTCTGCGTGCCGTAGACGTCTTCGATGATCAGCTCGCCGCCTTCGTATTCGTCCGGGTCACTGAAAAACAGCGTACTGGATACATCCGTGCGCAAACGCTGGTTGCTGCCCGGGAGGGTGAAAATGGCGTTGTCGATATGGTTGCCGTACTGGCCGCCGCCCTCGTAGCGGTTGAAGCGCGGCGGCAGGACGCGCTGCGGCAAGGCCGCGGCGATGAACTGGCTGTTCTGGCCCAGCACATGCATCAGGAATTCGCCGACCTGCTTGGCCACTGGGTGGTCCAGCGGCAGTTGGAGATTGCTTTTGCTGTGCTGCGCCAGATAGCCGGCCGTGGTTTTTCCGTCTTCCCATTGCGCCTGTTCCAGTGCCCGGCGGCAATCGCCGAGCTGCTGGGCATCCAATACATCGGGAATGGTGATCAACATGCCGTCATCCTGTGATTGGGTTGCATGGAAGATTCAACGGTTCTACGGAGCCACGACAGTTTACTCGAAGCGGTAAGTGGCGTTCAGCATATAGGAGCGGCCCGCCCCGACGTTGGCGAAAAGGCCGACGTGCGACGCGTCGTAAATGCGCTCGTTGCTGATGTTGTTCACGTTGAACTGCAAGGAAAACGCCTTGTTCACATCGTAGCGCGCCATGGCGTCGTAGCGCCAGTAGGACGGCAGGCGCAGCGTGTTCGCATCGTCCACATAGCGCTCGCCCACATAGGTGGCGCCGCCGCCCAGCGTTACCTGCGGCAGGACCTTGTAAGTCGTCCACAGGTTGAAGCTGTGCCTGGCGATGAACTTCATGCGGTTGCCGTCGAAGACGTTGTTGCCGCTGCGGTATTCCTTGATCTTGGGGTCCAGGTAGGTATAGCCGGCCCAGATATTCCACTTGGGCGTGATCGCGCCCGTGGCGCTCAGCTCCAGACCGCGCACGCGGTTGCTGCCCGCCAGCGAGACATCGCCCGTCAAGGGATCCGTGGAACGCGCATCGGTTTTTTCGGTCTGGAACACCGCCGCGGCCAGCGACAGTTTTTCGTCCATCACATCCCATTTCGTGCCCAGTTCCCAGCTATAGCTGCGCTCGGGCTTGACGTTGTTCAGCGCGGCGCCGCCCGCGGGCCCGTCGGCGCCGCCGGCCTGGCCCAGGTTCTCGCCCGACGGGTTGGATGACGTGCCATAGCTCAAATAGATGGAACCATTGTGCGCCGGCTTGTACACCACGCCCAACTGATAGTTCCACATATCGTCGCTGCGCGATTGCGTGGTGTTGTCCACTTCGAAGCGATCGAAGCGCAGCCCGCCGTTGACCGACCAGCGCTCGTTCAAGTCTATCGTGTCGAACATATAGACCGAGCGCGTATTGATGTCGCCCGCCTTGGTCTTGGGGCCGTAGGCCAGCGAATAGTTGTAGTTCCTGTTCGGGTTCGGGTTGTAGAATGAATCGGTATCGCGGCCGGGCCCGCCGGACATGGCTTTGTTCCAGATTTCTTCTTTGCTGAATTCGAAACCCGCCACCACGTTGTGCTTCAGGCTGCCGGTGTTGAACGAGCCATAGACATCGGTCTGGTTCAGCAGGGATTCGGATACACGGTAATTCGTGCGGTCGTCGCGGCGGAATTGCAGGCCCGGGCCTTCGGACGCGCACGCGCCTCCCGCCCCCGCGGCGCAATTGTCGAACGACGGCCGCGTCATCAGATAATGATTCAGGGTCTTGCCGTAGCGCGTCACGTTGCGCACCGTGAATTTATCGTTCAGGTCATGCTCGATGGACGCTGTGGCCGTATCGAAAACGTTCTTGCGGAAGTCCACCTTGTGGCGGCCATAGAAGTTGTCGCGATCGGCCTCCAGGGGCGTGTCGCGGCTGGGATTGGCGGCGTTCCTGAAGGGGAAGCCCAGGTCCGGCATATCGTTGTTTTCAATATGCGAATAGGACAGTGTCACGCGTGTCGGCGTGCCGAGCCCGAACGCGATGGAGGGGGCTACACCCCAGCGGTCGATGTCGACGCCGTCGCGCCCCGGCACCTCGCCGCCCATGCGCATCAGGTTCAGCCGCATTGCCGAGCTGTCGGTGAACTTGTAATTGCCGTCGGCGGTCAGGCGGTATTGATCGGAGTTGCCGTAGCCGGCCTGCACTTCAAAAAAGTCGCTCAATTTGGGCGTCTTGGTCACCAGGTTGATGCTGCCGCCGGTGGCGCCGCGTCCGGTGAAAGCGGAGCCCGGCCCTTTCAGGATTTCAACGGATTCCAGGTTGAAGGTTTCGTGCGAACCGCGCGCGTAGTCGCGGATGCCGTCGATGAAAATGTCGGTGCTGGCTTCGTAGCCGCGGATGAAAGGACGGTCGCCCACCGGCGTACCGCCTTCGCCGGAGCCCAGTGTGATGCCCGGCGTGGTGCGCAATACGTCCTGCAAAGACGTTGCTCCGCGATCCTTGATGACTTCTTCCGGAATGATGGTGATGGTGCGAGGGGTGTCCAGCAAGGGAGCGGTGTATTTGGGGGACTGCGCTTTCGTAGCCTGGTAGCCATCGATGCCGGGACTTTGCCCCTGAACGCTGATGGATTGCAACTCGGTGACCGACTCTGTTTTGCTTTGTGCGTAGGCGGGGGCGGACAGGGCGCCGCATATCGCTACGTACAACAGCGTTTCATTAAACGTACGTAGGGGCGGGGAATGATGCTCGGACATCAATAACTCCGGAAGAAAAATGCAAGGCCCCCGACAATGATTTTGCACGCCTGATACTAGAAATTGATTAAATTTCAGGCGTACTTATTGTCAGAAGCATGCAGGTTGATAATGTGGGAGTTAATGATAATGGTTTTTATTACTGACGATAAGAAAGGCGAGCCATAAAAGCCGTTCAGTTTGCTGAAAGCTTAAAAATAGCTGAAAAGTGTGGTTTTTATACGTCGAAATGCAAACGCGAACCAATCGTGTTTGATTAAACGCAAGGCCGCCCGCCGCCGTTTAGGGCCGGCGTGGGGGCTTGGGAACAGCGGCTTACTCGTTGTTAATACGGAACCCGCTTGCCGAACTGCACCGGCAGGCGCACTTTGGCGCCGGGCAGCGCCGCCTTGAGCGCGTTCAGGCCTTCGACGGCCTGGCCGAAGTCGGCATACCGCAGGACGGTGATGCCTGTGGGTTCATAGTGCTGTACCGACAGCGGGCGGGGCAGGGTCCGCTGAACCAGTTCCCGGACGCGTTCCGCGGGGGCGTCCGAGATGCTGACTTCATTGCGGCTGCTGCCTACCACGCCCTGGGCGTTGAGCAGCAAGGTCGCTTCGCTGCCCGGTTGCTGCGATGGAAGGACGCGGATCTGGCTTCCGCCTATGTCGTAAGCGGGCAGCTCCCCCCACTGCGCAATTTCCTCCGCCGACAGCTTCTGTCCGACCGTCAGCGCCCAAGCGGGATGGCCGGCCAGCGCCAAAGAAAAACCCAGCAGCCCGAATAGATACCGACAGTTCTTTTTCATGTCATGGTCCTGAAAAAATGGCGGCGCCGGCTACTGCGCAATGAGCCGCGTTTCGACGATCAAATGGAAATTCAAAGGTTGGCCGTTGCCGTCCGTCGAAGGACAAGGATCGGATGGCCGGACAACGAGTACGTTATTGATGATTTCGGCCACTTCGATCTGCGTATCCGGGTTGGAGGCGATGGCGAATATTTCCCAGTCGCCCTGCGCCGGTTCGCCATAGAATGCAAAACTGCCCAGGGCGTAGTCGGTGAACTGGTTCACGCCGTAGGCCTTGAAATGGTCATTGGGCAGCTTCAACAGGGAAACCGTGCCGGCAGGGGATTTCGCCGCGATACCCAGGCTGCCCAGGCAGACATTTTCACCCGACAGGCGGACCTGCAACTGATCCACTGTCTGCGCGCCGGACTTGAACGTGCCCAAGGATGTCACCCGCTGGTACGGGAATGGCCCGATACGTACATGCACGTTCTCTAAATCCGGGTCGGGGTCGTCCAGATCGTCCCGCTGCCAGTAGGCAAAGTTGCTGAAATCAGGGATTTGGACATCGCCGGAACGGCTCAGTTTGGGATTTTTGCCATACTCCAGGGCCAGAGCCACCGCTTTTTCAGCGTCGGGCACGCCAAAGCCATACCAATTGGAATATTCATAGCCCGCGGCGTTCTTCTGCCATCCCAGATCCATCGGGAAGGCCTGGGCGCCGTCCCGGATATCGGCGGGCGAGCCCATCTTGTCGGTGGGCTGATTGGTGGACAGATCCTGCAAGGCGCCGTAGCGCATGGTGCCGCCATAAGGGGAACCGTGGATATAGTCCGCGTCCACTTTGCGCGCGGAAGCGCGCAGGATGTCGCGCATGTCGCGCCACGTCAGCGCCGGATTGGCGCTGAGTATCAGTGCGGCCACGCCGGAAATGGTGGGGGTGGCCGCCGAAGTGCCGTTCATATAGGCGTAGTCGCAATTGGGGTTGTCCGGCTTGCCATTGCGCTCGGTCTGCCCGCGCAGGTACGGGGTGCCCGCATTGCCCCGGCTATACCCGTGGATGCAGCCGCGCAAATCCGTACTGAAAATGGTCGGCCCGTCGTTGTCGGCGCCGCCTTCGCCATAGTTGCCCGAACCGCCGAATTCCCCGCCCATGCCGGTCACCCAGACCACGGACCCCGCGCTGCTGTAGCTGCTGGCCCTCCCTTGGGCATTCAGGGCGGCCACCGTGATGATGTTGGATTCCAGCACCAGCACATCATTGGCGGGATTGGTGCAATCGAAATAGGCCGGACCCCTGCCGCACAGCCCCGGCTCGAAGGAATTGCCTGCCGCTTTGATGAACACCGCGCCTTTGCCGTCGCGCAGTTTCTTCAGGCCGCGGCCGGCTATGGTTTCTTCGTTGCCGACATCGGACTCGTAGGGCGCCGTGCTCCTGTCCGCGCCATAGGATGCATTGAAGACATGCGCTTTGCTGGACCAGGGCGCGCCGCCATAGGAGGCGAATACTTCCGCCGAGGCGTCCAGGAAGTTGGCGCCGCCTATCTTGGCTTGCGGCGCGATGCCCATGACCCCTTTCCCGTTCTGGGCGGCGGCAATCATGCCGGCGACGGCGGTGCCATGAGGCGCATCGTCGGGTTTGACCAGACTGGGATACGGGTCGTTCTGCTGTGTCAGGAAATTCCATGACATGTCGAAGTCCGCATTGGGCAGCAGGTCTTCATTGCGCAGGTCGGTGCCGGAATCCAGCACCAGCACATTCACGCCCTGGCCCTTGATGCCTTGCCGATGCACCGGCTCCACGTTCAGGTCCAGTCCCCCGCCGAAAGTCTCAGGGAAGGCATTGAAGTAGCTGGCCGCGTAATTCAGCGCCCACTGGAATGTATAGAGCGGCTCGGTTTCGCCGGTTCGGCAGGCGTAGTCGCCTGTTTCCGCACAAGCCGTCTGGGGGGTGGGCTGGCCGCCGCCGACCGAGCCGCCGCCATCGCCGCACGCGGCCAGCGTTGAAGCAATCAAGGGTAGCAGGCAATACCGTAGTTTTTTATTCATGTATCGTCCGGATCGAAATAAGCCGGACCATGCGAGTGTGTCTTGTGGGCCGGCTTGTGGGATCGAGGCGCGGGAAGGCGCGGCCCCTGGAGCATCACTGCGGCGCGATTATACTTGATACAGATCTATTCAATAAGAAATGGATTGAACTATAGTGCCCCATAGGGCCCCTGTCCGCGCCGCTCGGCCGCCAGTGTGTTCGCCACGATCCTTCGCCCATCGCTACCTATTGGAGATACGTCATGACCCACGCGAAGAACGATACCGCTCAAGGTTCAACCACCGGTTCCGGGGCGCCGGCCCCGAGCGACCGCAACTCTTTGACCATCGGGCCGAACGGGCCGATACTGCTGCACGATGTGCACTTCCTCGAGCAGATGGCGCACTTCAACCGCGAAAAAGTGCCGGAACGCCAGCCGCACGCCAAGGGGGCGGGCGCTTTCGGGGTATTCGAAACCACGGCGGATGTCTCCGCCTATACCAAGGCCGCTTTGTTTCAAAAGGGCTGTAAGACCGAAATGCTCGCGCGGTTTTCCACGGTGGCGGGCGAAGCGGGCAGCCCGGACACCTGGCGCGATGTGCGCGGCTTTTCGCTGAAGTTCTACACCGAAGAAGGCAATTACGACCTGGTCGGCAACAATACGCCGATTTTCTTCGTGCGCGACCCGATGAAATTCCCGCACTTCATCCGCAGCCAGAAGCGCCTGCCGGATTCAGGACTGCGCGACAACCACATGCAATGGGATTTCTGGACGAACAATCCCGAAACCGCCCACCAGGTCACCTATTTGATGGGCGACAGGGGCTTGCCGCGCACCTGGCGGCACATGAATGGCTATGGCTCTCATACCTATATGTGGGTCAACGCCGCGGGCGAGCGCTTCTGGGTCAAATACCATTTCCATACCAACCAGGGCATGCGGCAGTTCTCCAACGCCGAAGCCAAGGAAATGGCGGGCCTGGATGCGGACTACCATCGCAGGGATCTCTTCGAAGCGATCGCGAAAGGCGATTTCCCCAGCTGGACACTGTCGGTGCAGGTGATGCCTTACGAAGAAGCCAAAACCTACCGCTACAATCCTTTCGACCTTACCAAGACATGGCCGCACAAGGACTATCCCCTGATCGAGGTGGGCAGGATGACGCTCAACCGCAATCCGGAAAATTTCTTCGCTCAGATCGAACAGGCGGCATTCTCGCCGGGCAACACCGTGCCGGGCATAGGCCTTTCGCCCGACAAGATGCTGCTGGGCCGCGCCTTCGCCTACAACGATGCGCAGCGCAACCGCATCGGCGCCAATTTCCACCAGCTTCCCGTCAACAAGCCCAAAGTGCCGGTCAACACATATATGTTCGATGGGCACATGACCTATGAGCACAGCGGCAGCCAGCCCGTCTATGCGCCCAATTCCCAGGGGCGCAGCTGGGCCGACAATACCGGGAAAATGGAGGACGGCTGGGAAGCGGACGGCGATATGGTGCGCAGCGCTTACGAACTGCACGCGGAAGACGACGATTTCAGCCAGCCGGGCATCCTGGTGCGCGAAGTCTACAACGACGAGCAGCGCGAACGGCTGGTGGAAACGGTTGCGGGCAGCTTGCTGGGCGGCGTGCGCAGCCCGGTTCTCGAGCGCGCATTCGAATATTGGAAGAGCATCGATGCGGACGTGGGCCGGCGCATCGAAGAAAAAGTCCGCAGCGGCCAGGCGCCCGAACCCGCTGCCGGGATGAGCGAGGCATAAGCGCCGCGCATCAACCCTTGGACGCCACCAGATCGTCCGTGTCGTCCGCCGCTTCGGCGGCGATACGGGCGAGCGCATGGGACTGTTTCAATACCGTCGCGGCATAGCCGCGCGCATTGCCCGAATATTTCCCCAAGGCTTTGCGCAGGCTGCCGCCCGCTTCTTCCAGATACTCTTCCAGAACGTCGGCCGCGACCCGTATGTTCACTTCCGGATCGAACAGGGATTCGGACTTGTGCAGCTTGTCGCGATGCCACCGGCGAACGACCTGCATCAGCCCCTGGGCGCCGTGGCGGCTCTGTACCTGCGGACGCAGCGCGCTTTCTTTTTGCATGATGGCGATGAGCAACTCGGCAGGCAGCCCATCGCGCCTGGCGGCTTCCTTCCAGGCCAGCTCCACATAGCTGCGTACCGCCGATATGCTTTGGGAATATTTCTCGGCCAGGTATTCGGCCTGGGCTTGTATCTTCGCTTCTTCTTCGGATTTCTGCGAGGGCCTGCGTTCCAGCAAGTCGAACTGGTAGCGTGGCGAGGTCAATCCCGCGTGCTCCATGGAGGCCATGTTCACCTCGGTCCATTCCATGGCGTGGAGAGTATCCCGCGTTTGCAGCCCGCCGGCCCACAGGGCGGGCGGCGCGAGCATCCCCGCGGCGAGCATGAGCGTGGCGGCGGTTTGATGGATATTGCGACTTACGGCAAAAGCCGGCGCAGCGAGTAAGATGTTCTCAAGATGCTTGGCGATCATTAGTCCAGATCCGCCACGGCCAGCCCAAGGGCGCGGAATGCACGTCCCGCGACGAGCGAAGCGCTGCATTCAATGGAGCCTGCCGTGGATGCGCCGGATTCTCGGCGGGCCCGCGGGCGAGGCAATGGCCGTGTTGCGGTTTGCTTGTTTTATTGATTCGCAGCGCTGGGAGACGCTACATGAGTGGCACTGCTTTCCTCAAAGATCATAACAGCGCTTGGCCGCCTGTGAATTTGCTAAATGTAAGCAAGAAAAGCCAAGAGAAACAGCCTCTTCCGTGTGATCCGCGCACAGTAAGATGCGCTTACCTGCTGCGGTTTCCTTCTTGACGGCCGCAGCGCCCGCATGCAGACTGGCCGAATGGAAAATCCAGTGCGAAGCATAAATACCCGCTGCTGCATCGTCGGCGGCGGGCCGGCGGGCATGATGCTGGGCCTGCTGCTGGCCCGCGCCGGCGTCGCGGTCGCCGTGCTGGAAAAGCACGGCGACTTCCTGAGGGATTTCCGCGGCGATACCGTCCATCCATCCACGCTGGAAATATTATCGGAGCTCGGCCTGAAAGAGCGGTTCGACGCTTTGCCGCAGCATAGGGTCGAACAGCTGGAGGGCATGTTCGCCGACGGCATGTATGCCATCGGCGACTTTCGCAGCTTGCGGCCTTTCCCCTACATGGCGCTGGTCCCGCAGTGGGACCTTCTTGATCTGCTTGCCGCCGAGGCGCAAGGCCATGACGGCTTCCGGCTATACATGCGGCACGAGGCCACCGGGCTGCTGCGCGGCCCGGACGGCAGGGCCACCGGCGTGCTGGCCCGGTCGCCGGATGGCATGGTCCGCATCAATGCCGATCTGGTGGTGGGCTGCGACGGCCGGCGTTCGCTGATGCGCGCGGACGCCGGCTTGCAGCCCCGCAACCTGGGTGCGCCCATGGATGTGTTGTGGTTCCGGCTGCCGCGGCGGCCTTCCGATCCCGACGGAACCTATGGGGTTCCGGGCTATGGCAATTTCCTGGTCCTGCTCAATCGCAATGACTACTGGCAGGTCGCCAGCGTTATCGCCAAGGGTGAAGCCGGCCAGTGGCGCCGGCAACCGATCCAGGACTTCCGGGCCGCGGTGGCCGGAAGGGTCGGCTTCCTGGCCGACCGGGTCGCTTGTATTGCATCCTGGGACGACGTCAAGCTGCTGGAGGTGCGCGTGGATCGCTTGCGTCAATGGCATCGCCCCGGACTGCTCCTGATCGGCGATGCGGCGCATGCCATGTCGCCCATAGGAGGGGTCGGCATCAATCTGGCCATACAGGATGCGGTAGCGGCGGGCAATATCCTGGCGCCCGCCTTGCTGGCGCCGGGCCTGCCCGATGAATCCGTGCTGGCCGCCGTGCAACGGCGGCGCATGCTGCCGACCAGGATCATCCAGGCCATCCAGGTGTTCATACAGCGGCGCATCATCGCGCCGGCGCTGGCCAACCCGGCCAGGGATCGGCCCGTCGAACTGCCGCCCGCCGCAAAATGGCTGTTGCGGTCCGCATTCATACGCTCGCTGCCCGCCCGTATCATAGGGCTGGGCTTTCGGCGCGAGCATGTGCGCAGTCCACGCCGCTGATGCGGCGGCGCATTGCGCGGCTGAGGAGCCGGATGCTGCGTGCAGCCTGGCGCATCCATGAAATTTGATTGCGTGAACGGCGCCAGGCGGAGCACTGGCAATCGCCCATGCGCTTCATGTACCCTATGCGGGCCGCGAGGGAAATCATCCCAGCTTTTCAGGACCGCCACATGAACCAGCCATTGTCCGCAAATCCCACGTCCATTGCTCTCGACACCGCCGCCGCCGAACGCGTGCGCGCCAGTTTCAAGCGCCAGAATGCGATGGCCTTGATACAGGCAAGCCTGGGCGAACTGAGGCATGGCCGCAGCGAAATCCATTTGCCGCACTGGGAGGGCGTCGAGCAGCAGCACGGCTTCGTGCATGGCGGCGTAGTGGGCATGATTGCCGATTCCGCCGCTGGCTATGCGGCAATGACCATGGCGCCGGACAACGCTTCGGTGCTTACCGTCGAATACAAAATGAACCTCATGGCTCCCGCGGACGGCGAAAAGCTGATCGCCCGCGGAAAGGTCGTGCGCCCCGGCCGGACCTTGATCGTGACACAGGCGGAGGTCGTCGCCGTAAAAGGCGGCAAGGAAACCCTGTGCGCATTGATGCAGCAAACCATCATGGTCATGCACGGCAGGCAAGAGAAATAGGCCGGACGCCGGGCTGCGCCATGGCCTTACTTACAGCCTGCTTATATATACCCGGCCTCATATGCCTTATATGGTAGTAGCCAGCAGCCAGCCCGCCAGTCCGGCAAGCAGCACAACCAGCGCCGGCGGCATGCGGCCATAGGTCAGCAGGCCGAAGGCCAGCAGAGCCAGGCCGAAATCGGCTTTGCCATGGATGGCGCTGGTCCATACCGGGTCGTAAAGCGCCGACAGCAAGATGCCCACCACCCCGGCGTTGATCCCGGCCATGGTCGCCTGCATGCCCTTCCACTGCTGCAGGCTTTGCCAAAAAGGCAGCGCGCCGACGAGCACGAGAAAACCGGGAAGGAAAATGACGCCCAGCAGCGCAAGTCCGCCGCTCCAGCCGTGTAGCGGCCCTTCCGCCACGGCGCCCAGGTAGGCGGCAAATGTGAACAAAGGCCCCGGCACCGCTTGCGCCGCGCCATAGCCGGCAAGAAAATCCGCATTGCTTATAAAGCCGCCCGGCACGGCGGCCGATTGCAGCAGCGGCAAGACTACATGGCCGCCGCCAAAGACCAGCGCGCCCGCTCGATACACCCCTTCCACCAGTGTCACGGCCGAGGAACCGGTGGCCGCCGCCCACAGCGGCAGGCCAGCCAGCGGCAGTGCGAACAACAGCAAGGCCGCAAAGCCGACCTTGCGCGAGACCGGATAAAAGTGAGCCTGGCCGCCGGCAGGTTCGGAGAGCTTCAGTATCCAGCGCCCAAGAAGCCCGGCGGCGGCGATGGCGATAAGCTGACCCGCCGCGATGGGCAGGGCCAAGGTCAAAAGCGCCGCCAGGATCGCCAAGGCGGCCCGCGGGCGGTCGGGACACAGCGACTTGGCCATGCCCCATACGGCCTGCGCCACCACAGCCACCGCCACCACCTTGAGCCCATGCACCCAGCCTGACTCGGATAGCCCCTGATATCCAGCGATGCCATAGGCGAATACGATCAATGCCAACGCGGACGGCAAAGTGAACCCGGCCCAGGCCGCCACAAGTCCGCGCCATCCGGCGCGCCCCAGCCCCAAGGCCATGCCCACCTGGCTGCTGGCCGG
>DJWC01000071.1:0-193 GCA_002441445.1 Pusillimonas sp. UBA6240 | reverse complement strand
CAACCGGGCCGCCGAAAGAAGTCAGTCCCAGCCGCAGAAAGACCAGAAAGACCCGCCACGCACCATCATGCGCTACGGTATGGGCGGACATCGGCTGTTCTTCTGTCGGGTGCACTTTGGCGTCCTCTTTCGAGAGGCGTGACATCGGCCACCAGCGCGTCGCGCGGAGCGCCGCGGATGCCCTTGCCGACGC
>DJWC01000035.1:21677-22223 GCA_002441445.1 Pusillimonas sp. UBA6240 | reverse complement strand
AGGCTGTCGGCGTAATGGCCGTCGCCCATGACGGGGTTGATGATCTGCTCGTCCGCCAGCCCGTGGGCCTTGCAGGAGATGAAGTCCTCGATACCGTAGGCGGGCGCCGAATGGACCACGCCGGTGCCGCTGTCCAGGGTGACGTAGTCGCCCAGGTAGACGGGGGACAGGCGCCGGTAGCCTTCGTGGGCGTCGTACAGCGGATGCCTGAATTCCAGATTAGTGAGAGCATCACCTTTGGCCGTGGCGACGATGCTGCCGGATGTTTTCCATTCCGCCAGACAGGCCTCGACGCGGTCCTTGGCCAGCAGCAGCATGGGGCCGGTGGCGCGCGCCTGGTCCAGCCTGACCAGGGCGTAATCGAAGTCGGGATGGACATTCAGCGCCTGGTTGGCGGGGATAGTCCATGGCGTCGTGGTCCAGATGACGATGGCGCCGTCATCCACCTGCGGCAGGCCGAAGGCATGGGCGAGCCTTTCCTTGTCCGCGAAGGGGAAGGCGACGTGCACGGAGGGGTCCTTGCGGTCGGCGTATTCGACCTCGGCC
>DJWC01000035.1:0-21575 GCA_002441445.1 Pusillimonas sp. UBA6240 | reverse complement strand
GGCGCTTGAAGTCCTTGCGCTGGCGATCGATCTGCTCGCGGGCGTAGGCGCGGGCCCTGGACTGGACCTCGGCCACCGGCAAATGCTTGCCGTACTTCTTTTCGATCTGGATCTCGATGGGCATGCCGTGGCAATCCCAGCCCGGCACGTAGACCGCGTCGTAGCCCGCCATCGCGCGGCTCTTGACGATGATGTCTTTCAGTATCTTGTTGACTGCATGGCCTATATGGATGTCGCCGTTCGCATAGGGCGGGCCGTCGTGCAGGATGAATTTCGGGCGTCCCTGGCTGGCCCGCCTGATGGCGGCGTAAACCTTTTTTTCCTCCCACTCGGCCACCCAGCCGGGCTCGCGCTTGGCGAGATCGCCGCGCATGGGAAAGGGGGTGTCGGGCAGATTTAAGGTGTTTCTATAGTCCATGGAGGGTGAAATAATCGCGAGCGCTCTGCGCATCGTTATCGATGGCGGCGATCATGGTGGAAAGGTCGGGAAATTTTTCTTCGTCCCGCAGGAAATCCAGGAATTCGACACATATGAGTTTACCGTAAGCGCTCGGCTGGCCGTCCAGCACATGCACTTCCAGCAACAGGCGGCCGCCATGCGAGACGGTGGGACGCACGCCCAGGCTGGCGACGCCTTTCAGGGCCTGGTCGCCCAGGCCGTGGACTTTGACCGTATATACGCCCGAACGCAGGGCGCAGCGGGCCGGCACGCGCAGGTTCAGGGTCGGATAACCTATGCTGCGGCCCAGCTTCTGGCCGTGCACCACATGGCCGCTGATGCGGTAGGAATGCCCCAGCAGATGCTCGGCGCGTTCCAGGTTGCCCACCGCCAGCGCAGTGCGCAGCTCCGAACTGGATATGCGGTGTCCGTGCTCGTCGGCGATGTCGGCGATGGTCTCCACCTCGAATCCGAACCGGCGGCCCGACCGGCGCAGCAGCTCGATGTCGCCGTTGCGCTTGTGGCCGTAGCGGAAATCTTCTCCGACCAGCAGCCAGCGGGTGTCCAGGCCTTCGACGAGCAGGTGCTCGATGAAATCCTGCGCCGACATGTCGGCCAGCGCCTGGTTGAAGCGCAGCAGGGCCAGTTGTTCTATGCGATGCTCGGCCAGGGCCGCGACCTTGTCGCGCAGGCTGCTGATCTGCGTGGGCATCAATTCGGGCCGCTGGCCGCGCTGCGCGAAATAGGCGCGCGGATGCGGTTCGAACGTCATGACGGTGGAGGCCAGGCCGCGTTCGGCGGCGAGCGCATGCACGCGCGCCAGTATGGCCTGGTGGCCGCGATGTACGCCGTCGAAGTTGCCGATGGTGACGGCGCTGGGGCGCCGGCTATCGTAGCGGGGCAGGGTGCGATATAGGGTGGGAGCGGTTTTCACAGCCGAGAGTTTACAATTTTGTGTTGCCCTACTCAGGAATTTATTGTCTTGGACCCTAATTTTTCTTCCGGCTGCCGCATCGTCGTGCTCATTTCGGGCCGCGGCTCCAACATGCAGGCCATCGTCAACACGGTGCGCGAACAAGGCTTGCCGGCGACGGTCAGCGCCGTCCTTGCCAACCGGGCCGATGCCGCCGGGCTGGAATGGGCCGCCGGGCGCGGCATACCGACCGGGGTGGTGCCGCATCGGGACTATGGCAGCCGCGAAGCGTTCGATGCGGCGCTGGCCGACGCCATCGATGCCTATCAGCCGCACTATGTGCTGCTGGCGGGCTTCATGCGCGTCCTGACGCCCGCATTCGTCGAGCGCTACAACGGGCGCCTGATCAACATCCACCCTTCGCTGCTGCCCGCTTTTCCCGGCTTGCATACGCATCAGCAGGCCTTGGCCATGGGTGTGCAGTGGCATGGCTGCACCGTCCATTTCGTGACGCCGGTGCTGGACCATGGCCCCATCATCGCGCAAGGCGCGGCGCCCGTGCTGGCCGGGGACACGCCGGAAGACCTGGCCGCGCGCTTGCTGGGAGTCGAGCATCGCCTGTATGCCGAAGTGGTGCGCTGGCTGGCGGAGGGGCGGGTTTCGATCGACGCCATGCAGCGCGTGCAAGTGCGCGGCATCGCCAGCCGCGCTTTCGTCCTGACGCCGCAAGGCATCGCATCGCCGGGGAATAGCTTATGAATCGTCCCGACCAGCCCCGCCGTCCCGCCGCCAAAGGCCGCCGCGCCGGCGATGCCGCCGCATCCTCGAAGGCTGCGCGTCCCGCCGAGGGCGCCGCTCGAAGCCGAGGCGGCCGCAGCGAACCCGCGCCATCCGCAAGGCCTTATGCGTCCAGGCCCCCGGAGGCCCGGCGCGACCCGGCCCGGCCTGGCGCGACCGGTCCTGGCGCGGCCCGCCCCTATGTCATGGCGGCGGTGAGGATAGAGCAGGTCCGCGGCGTGCTGGGTGAAATTCTTCAATGGGAATATCCGGCCGACGCCGTGCTGTCCAACTGGATGCGCGCCCATCCCAAGCTGGGCGTGCGCGATCGCGGCGAACTGGCCGAAGCCGTATTCGACGTGCTGCGCCATCTGCGCCGCTATCGCCAGTTCGCCGAAAGCGGAACGGGTCCCGCGGCGCGCCGGCTGGCCATACTGGGCCTGGCGGCGGTATTGGAGCCCGCCGTACTGCGCGCCGGCCTGACGGAGCAGGAACGGGAATGGCTGGACCGTGTGCAGAAAATCGATGCGGCCAGCCTGGCCCGCGCCGTGCGCGACAGCCTGCCCGATTGGCTGGAGGACCGGCTGGCGCAGATGGATGATGCCGACGCGCTGGTCCGTGCGCTGAATCAGCCCGCCCCACTGGACATACGCGTCAATCCGCTGAAAACGACGCGCGACGACATGCTCAAGCAACTGCGCAGCGGGCCGGCCTCGCGCTTCGACCCGCAGCCCACGCCTTATTCCCCCTGGGGCATACGCCTGCAGGGCCGCCCGCCCGTCAACCGCTGGCCCATGTTCGAAAAAGGCGAAATCGAGGTACAGGACGAAGGCAGCCAACTGCTGGCCGCCCTGGTTGCGCCGCGCCGCAGCGAGATGATCATCGATTATTGCGCCGGGGCCGGCGGCAAGACGCTGCTGCTTGGCGCCTTGATGCGCTCGACGGGCCGGCTGTACGCCTTCGACGTGTCGGCGGCACGCCTGGCGCGCGCCAAGCCGCGCTTCGCCCGCAGCGGCTTGTCCAATATCGTGCCGGTGGTCATCGACGCTCAGAATGACCAGCGCGTCAAGCGCCTGCGCGGCAAGGCGCACCGGGTGCTGGTCGACGCCCCGTGCAGCGGCCTGGGCACCTTGCGCCGCAATCCCGACCTGAAATGGCGCCAGCACCCGGAATCGCTGGCGGAACTGCAGAAGGTCCAGGCCCGTATCTTGCAGGATGCTTCCCGCTGCGTGGCGGCGGGCGGGCGGCTGGTTTATGCCACCTGCAGCATCCTGCCGGAGGAAAACGAGCAGCAGATTGACCGCTTTTTAGCGGAACATCCCGACTTTAGCCTGCTGGATGCCGGCAAAATACTGGCGGATCGTTGTGAAAATCTGACACTCGATGGCCCGTATCTGCGCTTGCGGCCGGACCGTCACGGTACCGATGGCTTTTTCGCCGCAGTGATGGAGCGCATCAAGCCGGCGGCGGCCGGCGCGGAATCTTGATACGCCTTAAAACTAATTTGAAATTCTGCTGTCATATAGCCTGCAACTGGGCTACACTTTTCTTTGTCTTATTCTCGAGGCCTTAACTGGTTTATGGATCAGGTACTTACATTCTTGTCGGGCGGCTTTCTGCAGCTCTCTTGGTGGCAGGTCGCGCTGGTAACGCTTGTACTCACACATATCACCATCGTCGCCGTCACGGTATTCCTGCATCGCAGCCAAGCCCACCGGGGCCTGGACCTGCATCCCGCGGTGATGCATTTCTTCCGGTTCTGGCTCTGGATGACCACCGGCATGGTCACCAAGGAATGGGTCGCCATACACCGCAAGCACCACGCCAAATGCGAGCGCGAGGGCGACCCGCACTCTCCCGTGGTGTTTGGCCTGGGCAAAGTCTTCTTCCGCGGCGCGGAACTGTATCGCGAAGAAGCCTCCAACCCCGAAACGCTGAAGCGCTTCGGCCACGGCACGCCCGACGACTGGCTCGAGCGCAAGCTCTATTCGCGCCACAGTCTGCTGGGCATCATGATCATGCTGGGCATAGACCTCGCGCTGTTCGGCGTATTGGGCCTGACCGTCTGGGCCATCCAGATGGCCTGGATCCCTTTCTGGGCGGCGGGCGTGGTCAACGGCCTGGGCCATGCCTGGGGCTATCGCAACTACGCCAGCCCGGACACCAGCACCAATGTGTCGCCCTGGGGCATCATCATCGGCGGCGAAGAATTGCACAACAACCACCACGCCTATGGCACCTCGGCCAAATTCTCGACCAAATGGTACGAATTCGACCTGGGCTGGTGCTATATCCAGGTGCTGCGTTTCTTCGGCCTGGCCAAGGTCAAGAAGCTGGCTCCCAAACTCAAGCTCGAGGCGCCCAAGCCGCAGGCGGACGCCACCACGCTGCAGGGCGTCATTACGCACCGCTACGAGATCCTGGCCCGCTACACTGAACTCGTCAGAAAAGCCGCCTCGGAAGAGCTGGCGAAGCTGCGCCCCTCGCGCAAGGACGGCAGCCCCGATTGCAACTGGACGATACTCAGCCGCTGCAAAGACTGGATCAGCAGCGCCGACGACGAGGCTTTGGAACCCGCGCAGCGCGCCGAGGTCGATACGGTATTGGCCCAGAGCCAGTCCTTGTCCACCCTGGTCCAGATGCGCCGCGAGCTCGTACGCCTTTGGGAAAGTTCCAGCGCCAGCAGTGAACAGCTGCTCGCAGACCTGCAAGCATGGTGCCAGCGCGCCCAGCAAAGCGGCATTGAAAGTCTCGAGCAGTTCGCCTACCGCCTGCGCCGCTATGCGGCATGATAGAAAGCCTTAATCCGCAACAACAGGCTGCCGTCACTCTTCCTCCCTCCCACGCGCTGGTCCTGGCCGGCGCGGGCAGCGGCAAAACCCGAGTCCTGACAACCCGCATGGCCTGGCTGATACAAACCGGCCAGGCCAGCCCCTATGGGTTGATGGCCGTCACCTTCACCAACAAGTCGGCGCGTGAAATGCTCACCCGCCTTTCGGCCTTGCTGCCCATCAACACGCGCGGCTTGTGGGTGGGGACTTTCCATGGCCTGTGCAACCGCCTTTTGCGGGCCCACCATCGGGACGCCGGCCTGATCCAGACTTTCCAGATACTGGACAGCGCCGACCAGTTGGCGGCCATAAAACGCCTGCTGAAGGGCGCGGGCATCGACGATGACAAGTTTCCGCCGCGCGACGTGCAGCGCTTCATCAACAGCGCCAAGGAAGAAGGCCAGCGTCCGCCGGATGTCGAAGTCTGGGACCCGCATCGCCGCCGCCTCGTGGAAATCTACCAGCTATACCAGGACCAGTGCGAACGCGAAGGGGTGGTGGATTTCGCCGAGCTGCTGTTGCGGGCCTATGAGCTCCTGCAGCGCAATACGCCCATACGCGAGCACTATCAGCGCCGCTTCCAGCATATTCTGGTCGATGAGTTCCAGGATACCAACACGCTGCAGTACCGCTGGCTGACCCTGCTGGCGGGCGGCGGCGCGGCGATGTTTGCCGTGGGCGACGACGACCAGTCCATCTACGCCTTCAGGGGCGCCAATGTGGGCAATATGGCCGATTTCGAGCGGGACTATGCACACGGCAATGTCATCCGCCTGGAACAGAACTACCGTTCCTACGGCCATATCCTGGACTCGGCCAACGCCCTGATCGCGCACAACACCGCGCGCCTGGGCAAGAATCTGTGGACGGAGCAGGGCGCCGGCGAGCCCGTCAGGGTGGTGGAACAGGCTTCCGACCTGCTGGAAGCGCAATGGATCATCGACGAAATCAAGGCTCTCATCAATGATGGCAGGCTGCGCCGCGAAATAGCGGTGCTGTATCGCAGCAACGCGCAGTCGCGCATGATAGAGCACGCCCTGTTTTCCGCAGGAATACCCTACAAGGTCTATGGCGGCCTGCGCTTTTTCGAGCGCCAGGAAGTCAAGCACGCGCTGGCGTATCTGCGGCTCATGGACAATCCGCACGACGATACCTCCTGGCTGCGGGTGGTCAACTTTCCCGCGCGCGGCATCGGCGCGCGCACGCTGGAGCAACTGGCCGATCTGGCGCGCCAGCAGGGCAGCAGCCTGTTCCGCGCCGTGCCGCTGATGTCCGGCAAGGGCGGCGGCAACCTGGCCCGCTTCGCCGAACTGATCCAGAGCATGGCGCACGAGGCGCAGGTGCTGACCCTGCCTGAGCTCATCGATCACGTGGTGCATCACAGCGGCCTGCTGGCGCACTATCAGGCCGACCGCGAAGGGGCGGACCGCCTGGAGAACCTGCAGGAACTGGTCAATGCGGCGGCCGCCTTCGTGGCCGAAGAGAATTTCGACGGCATGCCGGCCGGCCGCATCCCCGAGGATGCGATGGCTGGATTTGGCCGCGATGCAGGCGAAGAGGGCGCCGCGGATACCGGCCTGCCGGGCGGCGCAGCCGGCGACGGCGCTGTTGCGCCGCCTCCGCCCGGCGCCGCGCCGATGTCGCCGCTGGCGGCATTCCTGACCCATGCGTCGCTGGAAGCGGGCGACAACCAGGCGCAGGCCGGCGAGGACGCCGTCCAGCTCATGACTGTGCATGCGGCCAAGGGGCTGGAATTCGACTCCGTGTTCATCACCGGGGTGGAGGAAGGCCTGTTCCCGCACGAGAACAGCCTGCTGGAAGCTGCCGGCCTGGAAGAAGAGCGGCGCCTGATGTATGTGGCCATCACCCGGGCGCGTGAACGCCTGTACCTGACGCTGGCGCAAAGCCGCATGCTGCACGGCCAGACCCGCTACGCCTTGCGCTCGCGCTTCCTGGATGAAATCCCCGATGCCCACCTGAAATGGCTGACCCCCAAGGAAGGGCGGACGCCAATGCGCGAAAACGCCTGGAGCGGCGCTTTCCGGCGCGGCGCCGCGTTTGGAAGCGCCAGCGGCCAGAGCCTCGAGCCGCTTGCGCCGCGCAGCCTGAGCAGCGGCGTCACCGTGGGCGAACAGCATTTCCGCATCGGTACGGGCGTACGCCATGCCAAGTTCGGGGAAGGCACGGTGATAGGCTTGAGCGGCGCCGGTCAGGACGCCCAGGCGCGGATACAATTCCGCGACGCGGGCGCCAAGACGCTGGCGCTGGGCGTGGCGAAACTGGAAATCGTCGTCTAGCGGCGCTTGCACCGTCTACACCGCAGGCGCCCCTTGTTCCCCGCTGTCAACAAAAGAGGCAATAATGGAAAGAAAAAGCGCCTATGTCGTTGGGCACATACGCGTCAAAGACGCGGAAAAATGGGCCGAATACTGCCGCAAAGTGCCGTCCACCGTGGCGCCCTGGGGTGCGGAGCTGTTGTTTCGCGGCGCGGGGGCGCAGGTGCTGGCGGGCGAGCATCCCTACACCGACACGGTGGTCATCCGTTTCCCCGACCGGGACGCAGTCAAGGCCTGGCACGATTCCGCCGCCTACCAGGCCATCGTGCCCATCCGGCAGCAGGCCGCCGACGTGATCATTGTCAGCTACGAAGGCTGATCGATGATGTGCAGCCGCCCGGCGCCAGCTTGCCCAAGGCGCGATAGCCGGAGCTCTTTCGCCGTCGATAGGGTGCTATAGGCGCCTCACGCCGCATAGGCTGCAGGGACCTGCGGGGCCGATGGGCGCCGCGGCCGCCAGGCTATCCGATATTCAAGTCTGGGCCAGCGCTTCCAGCTCTTCCTGGATCTCCAGCCACTGTTCTTCCAGCTCCTGCTGCCGCTTGCTCAGCTCCCCGTGCTCCTCCAGCGCCTTGCGCCGTTCGTCGCGGCGTTCGTCCGTATAGAAATCGGGGTCCGCGATCAAGGCGTCCAATGCTTCCAGGCGGCGCGCGGCGCTTTCCATGGCTTTTTCGACGGTTTTCAGGCGGCTTTCCAGGGGTTTGCGCAGGACGGCCAGGCGCTGCCGCTCTTCCGCCTCCTGGCGCCGCTGCGCCTTGCGGTCGTTTCCGGCCGCTGCGCCGGCCGCCTGCTGCTCTTCGCTGCGCGCTTCGGCGCGCGCGTCGGCCGCGCGCGCATTCAGCCAGTCCCTATAGTCTTCCAGATCGCCGTCGAATTCCTGGACGCGCCCGTCGGCCACGATCCAGAAACTGTCCACTGTCGTGCGCAGCAGATGCCGGTCGTGCGAAACCAGCAGGACGCTGCCGGGAAACTCCGCCAGGGCGGTGGCCAGGGCTTCGCGGGTATCGACGTCCAGGTGGTTGCTGGGCTCGTCCAGCAGCAGCAGATTGGGTTTTTGCCAGACGATCAGGGACAGCGCCAGGCGCGCTTTCTCGCCGCCCGACATGGGGGCGATCTTGCTGTTGACGGTGTCGCCGCTGAAGCCGAAGCCGCCCAGGTAGTTGCGCAGTTCCTGTTCGCGCGTTTGCGGAGCCAGGCGCGCCAGGTGCTGCAAGGGCGTGGAATCCGGATCCAGCATGTCCAGCTGATGCTGGGCGAAGTAGCCGATTTCCAGCCCCCTGGAAGCGCGGCGCTCGCCGGCGAGGGTGGGCAGCTCATCCGCCAGTGTCTTGATCAGGGTACTCTTGCCGGCGCCGTTCACCCCCAGCACGCCCACCCGGGCCCCGCCCCGCAGCATCAAGGTGACGTCGCGCAGCACGCTGCGGACTTCGCCGTCGCCGTCGCGGTAGCCGGTGGCGACGCCATCGAGCACCAGCAGCGGGTCGGGCATGCTGGAAGGTTCCGGTATGCGTATGTCGATGCCGGCTTCGGCCTGCAAAGGTGCCAGCGCTTCCATGCGGGCCAGGGCCTTGACGCGGCTTTGGGCCTGCTTGGCCTTGGTGGCCTTGGNNGCCTTGGCCTTGAAGCGGTCGATGAAGCTTTGCAGCCTGGCGGTTTCACGCGCCTGCCGGTCCCAGGCCAGGCGGCTCTGGCGCAGGCGTTCGGCCCGTTGCGTCAGAAAGTCCTGGTAGCCGCCGCGATAGCGCACGAGCTTGGCCTGGTCGAAGTGCAATATGCTTTTCGCCACCGTGTCCAGGAATTCGGTATCGTGGGAAATCACCAGCACCGTGCCCTGGTAGGATGTCAGCCATTTCTCCAGCCACAGCATGGCGTCCAGATCCAGGTGGTTGGTGGGTTCGTCCAGCAGCAGCAGGTCCGAAGGCGCCATCAGCGCACGGGCGAGCGCCAGCCGCATCTGCCATCCGCCCGAAAAACTGCGGACGGGAAGCAGCCACTGCGCGGGAGCGAAGCCCAGGCCGGCCAATAGCTGTTCGGCCCGCGACGCGGCGCTCCAGGCGCCGGCTTCGACCAGTGCCGCCTCCAGCTCCGCTATCCTGTGGCCGTCATTGTCCGGCGTGGCGGCGCGTTCGGACTGCAGCGCGGTCAGCCGCGTGTCGCCATGAATGACGAAATCCCGCGCGGGCAGCTCGTTCTGGCTGATTTCCTGTTCGACGCTGGCGATGCGCCAGCCCGGCGGAATCAGCAAGCCGCCCGCGTCGGCATCCAGCCGCCCCTGCAGCAGGGCGAACAGCGTGGATTTGCCGGCGCCGTTCTTGCCGACGATGCCCACCCGTTCGCCCGGATTGACCACGAAATCGGTGTTGTCCAGCAATACTTTGGCGCCGCGGCGCAGCGTCAATCCCGTAGCACGTATCATCGTATCGTTAAGCCAACTGATCGCGCGTCAGCATCAGGATATGGTCTTCGGTGTTGGCGGTGCTCAGCCAGACCGGATCCAGTTCGGGAAAGGCCGCAATGAAGTTGGCGTATTCATTGCCGATTTCCAGCACCAGCAGGCCGTCGGGGGCCATGAAGGCCGGCGCGTCGCGCAGCAGGCGGCGCACCAGATCCATGCCATCCTCCCCGCCCGCCAGGGCCATGGCGGGCTCGTGGCGGTATTCCTGGGGCAGGGTTTGCATGGAGCGGCTGTTGACATAAGGCGGGTTGCAGAGGATCAACTGGTACTCGCATTCGGGCAGTTGATCGAACAGATCGCTGCAGTGGGTGGCGATGCGCCCATCCAGGCCGGACAGCTCGATATTCTGGTCGGCGACTTCCAGCGCCTGCTCGGACAGGTCCACCGCATCCACCTGGGCATTGGGGAAGGCCAGGGCGGCCAGCACCGCCAGGCATCCGGAGCCGGTGCACAGATCCAGTACATAATCCACGCTGTCCGGGTCTTCGATCCAGGGGCTCAGGCCATCGGCCAGCAGCTCGGAAATCGGCGAACGCGGGATGATGACGCGGGGGTCGACCTTGAAGCGATGCCCCTGCAGCCAAGCTTCGCCCGTCAAATAGGCGGCGGGCAGGCGTTCGCTGACGCGGCGCTCCAGCAGCGCCAGGCAGCGCTGGCGCTCTTCGGGCAACAGGCGCGCGTCCAGAAAAGGATCCAGCGTATCCAGCGGCAGATGCAGCGCATGCAGCAGCAGGTAGACGGCCTCGTCCCAGGCGTTGTCGCTGCCGTGCCCGAAAGACAGGCCCGCGGCATTGAAGCGGCTGACGGCATAGCGCAGCAGGTCGCGCAGGGTGTGCAGTTCTTGGATGGCGTTCTGTTGCATGCTGCGCTCCGTCAGCGGCCGCCGCTGGACAGCAGTCGTTCCAGCGTACGGCGGTAAATATTCTTCAGCGGCTCCAGCGTGTCCACCCTGATGTGCTCGTTGACCTGATGAATGCTGGCATTGATGGGCCCGAACTCGACGACCTGCAGGCAGATTTTGGCGATGAAGCGCCCGTCGGACGTGCCGCCGGTCGTCGACAACTGGGTGGCGACGCCGGTTTCGGCCAGGATGGCTTCAGCCAGCGCGGCGCTCAGTTCGCCTTGCGGGGTCAGGAAGGGCTCGCCGCCCAGCGTCCAGTCCAGATCATAAGCCAGCTTGTGCCGACGCAGTATGGCCTCGACCCGGTCTTTCAGCGCGTCGGGCGTGCTTGCCGTCGAAAAGCGGAAATTGAAGTCCGCCACGGCGGTTCCCGGCACCACATTGGTCGCGCCGGTGCCGGCGTGCAGATTGGAGACCTGGAAAGTGGTGGCGGGAAAATATTCGTTGCCCGCATCCCATTCTTCGGTCGTCAGGGCCAGCAGGGCCGGCGCCAGCAAATGTATGGGGTTGCTGGCCAGGTGGGGATAGGCCACATGCCCCTGTTTGCCTTTGACCGTCAGTTTGCCCGACAGGGACCCGCGCCGGCCGTTCTTGACGGTGTCGCCCAGCGTATCGACGGACGTGGGTTCGCCGACGATGCAGTAGTCCGGCCGCAGGCCGCGGCGGGTGAGCTCCTGGCAGACTTTGACCGTGCCGTCGACGGACGGGCCTTCCTCGTCGGAAGTGATCAACAGGCCTATGGCGCCGCCATGATCCGGCCGGGCCGCCACGAATTCTTCGGCCGCCACCACGAAGGCGGCGATAGAGCTCTTCATGTCGGCGGCGCCGCGGCCGTACAGCACGCCGTCGCGTTCCGTCGGAACGAAGGGCGGGCTGTCCCAGCGTTCCAGCGGCCCGGTGGGCACCACGTCCGTGTGCCCGGCGAAGACCAGCAAGGGGCCCGCGCCGCCGCGCAGCGCCCAAAGGTTGCTGACGTTTCCGTAGGCCAGGTGCTCGCAGGCGAAGCCGGCCGCTTCCAGGCGTGCGGCCAGGGCTTGCTGGCAGCCCTGGTCGTCGGGCGTCACCGAGGGGCGCGCGATCAATTCCTTGGCAAGCTGTAGAACCGCGGATGGGTGCATCACGCCCTCAGCAATTCGTTGATGCTGGTCTTGGCGCGCGTCTGCGCATCCACGCGCTTGACGATGACGGCGCAGGCCAGGCTGTGCGTGCCATCGGCGGATGGCAGCGACCCGGGCACCACGACCGAACCCGCCGGCACCCGCCCATAGGTGATCTGGCCGGTGGCGCGATCGTAGATCTTGGTGCTCTGGCCAATATACACGCCCATAGAGATCACGCAGTTGTCCTCGACGATGACGCCNNGCGCCGATGAAGCAATTGTCTTCGATGATGGTGGGATTGGCTTGCAAAGGCTCCAGCACGCCGCCGATGCCGACGCCGCCGGACAGGTGCACATGCTTGCCTATCTGGGCGCAGGACCCGACCGTGGCCCAGGTGTCTATCATCGAGCCCTCGTCCACATAGGCGCCCACGTTCACATACGAGGGCATCAGTACGACGTCCCTGCCTATGAATGCGCCGCGGCGGGCGACCGCCGGCGGAACGACGCGAAAGCCGCCGTCCGCGAAGGCCTGCCTGTCGTAACCCTCGAATTTGGTGGGCACTTTGTCGTAGAACTGCAAGGGGCCGCTGCCCGTGAGCTGGTTGTCCTCGAGCCGGAACGACAGCAGCACCGCCTTCTTCACCCACTGATGCACCACCCATTGCCCGCCGGTTTTTTCGGCCACGCGCAGGCGGCCGGCGTCCAGTGCGTCCAGCGTCGCCCGCAGGGCCGCGCGCAGTTCGCCGGCCGGAGTCGCGGGCGATAATTCCTTGCGGTTGTCCCAGGCTTGTTCAATAGTGCTTTGCAGGTCTGTAGTCATAGGCGTATGGCGCTCCATCAAGTGCAAGGTATCTGCGGACCGCCTGCCCGCCTTGCCGCGCAGCCGGCGGGAAAGGGGCGGCTTCAGCGCGCGGCGTAACGCCCGGCGAAGCCGGCGATGCGTTCGGCGGCCTCGATGCAGTGCTGCAGCGGCGCCACCAGCGCAATGCGGATGCGGTCCGCGCCCGGATTTACGCCTTGCGCGTCGCGCGCCAGGAAGCTGCCCGGCAAAGCGGTGACGCCGGTCGCGCCGTACAGATCGCGGACGAACCGGGTGTCCTCGCAGGGCGTGCGCACCCATAGGTAAAAGGAAGCATCGGGCCAATCCGCGCCCAGCGCGGGGGCGAGGATGGGCACGACAGCGGCGAATTTTTCGCGATACAGTCGCCGGTTTTCAGCCACGTGCGCCTCGTCGTTCCAGGCGGCGATGCTGGCTTGCGTTACCACCGGGCTCATGGCGCTGCCATGGTAGGTGCGGTACAGCAAAAACTTCTCCATGATCGCGGCGTCGCCCGCCACGAAGCCGGATCGCAGCCCCGGCACATTCGAGCGCTTGGACAGGCTGGAAAAACACACCAGGCGGCGGTAATCCGTGCGGCCCAGCATATGCGCCGCCTGCAGGCCGCCCAGCGGCTTGTCCGCCTCGTCGAAGTAGATTTCGGAATAGCATTCGTCGGAAGCGATGACGAAGCCGTATTCGTCCGACAGCGCGAACACGGTTTTCCAGTCGTCCAGCGACATCACATTGCCGGCCGGGTTGCCCGGCGAGCACACGAAGAGCAGTTGCGTGCGCCGCCAGACATCCGGCGGCACCGCCGCCCAGTCGTAGCCGAAATTCAGTTCGGCCTGGGCATTGATGAAATAAGGCTGGGCGCCGGCCAGCAAGGCGGCGCCTTCATAAATCTGGTAGAAAGGGTTGGGGCAGACGGCCAGCGCGCCGGCGCCGGGTTCGATGATGGTCTGGGCGAAGGCGAACAGCGCCTCGCGCGAACCGAGGACGGGCAGCACCTGTGTGTCCGCATCGGGCTGCGGCACGCCGTAGCGCCGGGCGATCCAGCCGGCTATGGCGGCGCGCAGAACGGGATCGCCCTTGGTGGGCGGGTAGGCCGACAGCCCGGTTGCGGCGGCGTCCTGCATGGCCTGGACGACCAGCGGCGGCGCGGCGTGCTTGGGTTCGCCTATGGAAAGATTGATGGGGCTGAGGTCTGCCGGGGGTGTGCCGGCCTGGGCAAGCAGGCGTCTTAGCTTTTCGAAGGGATACGGGTGCAGGGTGCTAAGTCGAGGGTTCATGGTTGCCGCAGTGTAGAAGCTGGAGCCGGCGATGCTGCAAAACGATGCTGCAAAAAATACCGTGGTGCGAACGGAGAGACTCGAACTCTCACACCTCTCGGCGCCAGAACCTAAATCTGGTGCGTCTACCAATTCCGCCACGTTCGCATGGGCAAGCCCGACATTATAGCGTGTTTTCTTTGCGCTCTGGATGCGTAGAACCTGGTTCGGGAAGGCGCGATTTGCGCCAGCTCAAGCGCGGATCAAGCCGTTCGCCCAAGGTTGCCTGGAAACTACACCTGGCGTACTAATCTTCGCAGCTTATTGTAAATATGCGCCATCTATTGTAAGTATTTGCACCTTGGCTTATTATTCGGGTGTTGTGGTTGTTGCCTGCAATGGGCACCTTTGGTCCTACATACGGAGCGTTAGGATCAATGTTCGGATATGCGTCCTTACCGTATATCCGGCCTGCCACATCGATCCACACACTCCTCATCGCAATGCCGCCACCATGCAGAACGATACGCGGGGGGCGTTGCACGCTTGTAAGGTCATTAATATGAAAGCAATCTTCAGCGCCGCAACACTGGCTCTCACCGGTCTGGTATTGGCTCCTTCTGTGGACGCCGCTCAGATTACCAGCACCTTTCAGGTCAAACTGGTTGTGGAGGCAAGCTGCAGCTTCACCACCGGTAATATTCAGCTCATCGATCTTGGAGCTAAAGCCCCCGGTGCAACCAATGTCGAAGCGAAATCCGACCTTAGAGTCCAATGCACGAAAGGTGCAACGCCCGTCATCAAAATGGTCAGTACCGACTGGAAATTGAAGGATGGCGCCGGCGAGGGTCCGCAGTATAGTTTAGTAGGGTCCGATAACCAGCCGTGGAACAATAACAACACCCGTACGTTTACAAGCGGTGGAGGAGAGCAGGTACTTGAGGTCAAAGCCAAGGTAGGCAATGTCGGCGACAAGGCGGGTACTTTCACGGACACGGTCACGGTCCAGGTCGATTACTGATCATGTCATACAGAACCGGCTGCGCCGTTTGCGGCAAGCGCGCTGAGTCATGCCTGTTTCCTGGGTAGCGGCGGCACGGCGGTACGCGAGCCTGCTAGCATGCATGGCGGGCTGCCTGCTCGGGCCGCCCGCCCTGGCGGCCAGCCTGCAGGTATCGCCCGTCACCATAGACCTGCAGGCACGCCAGAATTCCGAAGGGCTCTGGCTCAGCAACTCGGGAACGCAGCCCTTGCAGGCCCAGGTGCGGGTGTACGCCTGGGTGCAGGAAGGCGGCGAAGATCTGCTCAAGCCCACCAACGACATGGTCGCCAGCCCGCCCATGCTGACCATACAGCCGGGGCAGCGGCAGATCGTGCGGCTGGTGCGCGTGGGGGCCGGGCAGGCGCCGCCTTCTATGGAAAAGGCTTATCGCGTGGTGATGGACGAACTTCCCGTGGGCGAGGGCGCCGAAGGGGTGAAGTTCGTGCTGCGTTATTCCGTCCCCATTTTCATCGCTCCGCCAACGACCGAACCGGCCGCGCGCGGGCAAGCCATTGCGGCGCCGCCGCTGGACTGGGGTTTGCAGGACGGCCCGGCCGGCGTGGTGCTGACGGCAAGCAACAAGGGCCGCGTGCGGGCCAAGGTGACCAATGTGTCGCTCGCCGGCCGCAATGGCAAGAAGATCGTATTGAGCGAAGGACTGTACGGGTATGTATTGCCAGGCAGCGTCCGCCATTGGACGCTGACCCGTGAAGCCGGGGCGGCGGCGCGTGGCGGAACACTAGACCTGTCAGTCAATGACCAAGCCATATCAGTACAGCTACGAGCGGTTCCATAACGCGTTGCTGGCGGTATGCTGGGGCATTCTGGCGCTGCTGCCCGGTTCGCTTCACGCGCAGCCGCATGCGCAGGGCCCGCCGCTGGCGGGCGCCTCCACACCGCTCGATCTTTATTTATCCGTGACTGTCAATGGCAATCACATCGACCAGTTGCATCCCTTCAGATATCGGGACGGCGCTTTATGGGCGCTGCCTTCGGTGCTGCGCAGCCTGGGTTTCAAAGTCCAGGAAGGCGGGGCTGCCTACCTGCGCCTGGAATCCCTGCGCGGCGTGCGCGCCGACTACGATGAAGCGATGCAGTCGGTGGCTATCCAGGCGCCGCTCTCGGAGCTGGACATGGCGGCAACGGTGCTGAGCGCCGGCGCCGAAGGGCCGGCCACCCTGATCGAAGGCCGCGGCGCATTGCTGAACTACGACCTGTATGCCAACCGCGATAACGGCGGCGCCAGCCTGCTCAGCGCCGCCGGCGAATTCCGGTTCTTCAACGCTTACGGCGTCTTCAGCAACACCTCTTTCGCGCAGGCGTTCAGCGGGCGGTCTCCCCTCCAGGCCTGGGAGGACGGGCGCGGCTGGAGCGCGCACAATGTCCGCCTGGACACCTCCTGGCGCAGTTCATGGCCGGACCAGGCCGTCACGCTGACCCTGGGCGATACGTTTACGGGCGGGCTGCCATGGTCGCGCTCCACCCGCATAGGGGGCATACGCCTGGGGCGCAATTTCTCGCTGCAGCCCTACCGGACCATCACGCCGCTGCCGGCCTTCATGGGCAGCGCGGTGGTGCCCTCGGCCGTCGACCTGTATATCGACGGCATCAAGCGCTACGATGGCAGGGTGCCGGCGGGCCCCTTCCAGCTCAACGCTGTTCCGGGCATCACGGGCCGTGGCAACGCGCTCATCGTGCTGACCGATGCCGCCGGCAGGCAGACCCAGCTTGAAGTTCCCTTCTACGCGAGCTCGACCATGCTCGACGAAGGGCTGGCCGACTGGTCGCTGGAGGCTGGGTATGTGCGCGAGGAATACGGCATCAGCTCCTTTCGCTACGCGACCGACCCCATGGTCAGCGGCACTCTGCGCTATGGCTTGACGAAAGCGCTGACCGTGGAGTCCCACGCCGAGGCCAGCCGCGAGGCCAGGGTCGGCGGCATCGGGGCGGTCGCCACGCTGGGCGGCCTGGGACAAGTATCGGGCGCCTATGCCGTCAGCGGCGGCGGCGGCCGGCAGGGCAGCCAGTACAGCGCGGGCTATCAATGGGTGGGGCGCCATTTCAACATCGGCGCCAACACCACGCGCACGGCGGGCCAGTACCGCGACGTCGCCGCCCTGTACGGCGCGGCGCCGCCGTCCGTCACGGAAAGCCTGGTCGTGGGCGCCAGTTTCCAGCCCATCGGCTCCGTCAGCCTGAGCTATATCAAACAGGCCTATCCGGGCGAGGCGGCGAACCGCTATGGCGGCGCATACTGGAGCCGTGCATTGGGACCGCGCGCCATGGTCAGCCTCAGCTACAACCAGAATCTGGATCTCAGGAGCGACCGGCATTTCTATGTCGGCTTGTCCATCAGCCTGGAGGGGCGCGTCAACGCCTCCGCCTCCATGCAGCGCAACGGCGATCAGACCAGCCATAACGTCGGCGCCTACCGGACGACGCAGGGCAACACCGGCTGGGGCTGGTCGGTGTACGGCAGACAGGCTCCCGACGCGGCCGGCGGCTCGGCCCAGGTCGACTACCGCGGCCGCCGCGGCGAATATCGTATGGGGATGAATGCCTACGGCGGCAGCAGTTCCGCCTACCTGGGCGCCAGCGGCGCTCTGGTCAGCATGGACGGCAGCGTCTTTGCCGGCCGGCGCATCTACGACAGCTTCGCCGTCGTGTCCACCGACGGCGTGCCCAATGTGCCCATCAAGCTGCACAACAACCCGGTAGGCGCCAGCGACAGCGGCGGCTATCTGCTGGTCGAGCCCCTGACGGCCTATCAGAAGAACCTGGTCTCCATCGACCCGCTGGGGCTGCCCGTCAATCTCAAGATAGACAGGGTGGCGGTGGATGTGGCGACCCCCGAACGGGCGGGCGCGCTGGTGCGGTTCGGCATCCGGCCGGTGCGTGCGGCCGCGGTGACTCTGCACGATCGCGAAGGCCGGCCCGTGCCGCTGGGGGCGACGCTGGTATTGAACGGCGCGCCCAGCGAGTTTCTGGTCGGCTATGATGGGGTCGCCTATCTCGAAGGGCTGCAGGCCCGCAATACCCTGGAAGTCGGCGCGCCCAATTTTCGCTGCGCCGTCCAGTTCGACTACACCGATCCGGGCGACACGGTTTTACAAATCGGCCCTTTACGATGCGAGTGAATTCCATGCATGGCTTCTTGCGTATCCTGAGTCGTCTGTTTTTTGTCCTGGCCTGCGGGCTGGCTGCGGCCAAGCCGGCCGCGGCCATCAGCTGCTATCTGTCGGTGGGGGGCGCGCAGATGACATTCAACCAGATCAGCCTGCTGCAGCCGGGCGTCAAGACGGCCATGGCCACCATTACTTATAGCTGCTCGGGCGTGTCGGCAGGCAGGGACGCCCTGGTATGCATCAGCGCCGGCGCCGGGCCGGACGGCAGCTACGACTTGCGCTATCTGCGCAGCGGAGACAAGAAGCTGGGCTTTAACCTGTATAAGGACGCGGCATTGTCGGCGGTCTGGGGCAGCATAGAGTCGGGCGGCTCACCCACCGGCATGGCGCTGGTGCTGCCGCGCCCCGGCAATAGCGGCGTCACCGCCACCGTTCCCATCTACGGGGGCATATCCGTGGCGAGCCAGGCCGGCCTGCCCAACGGCTGGTACGACAGCTCTTCCATCGGCAATTGGCCGATCCGCATCGACTATATGGAGATCGATCCGGGCGCGCCCGCAAGCTGCGCCAGCCCGTTCGCCGGCATGGCGACCGCCAGGTTCTATATACAGGCGCAGGTCGTCAACGATTGCCGCATCGACGGCACCACGCCCATGGACTTTGGCATCGTTCCGGGCGGGCCCACCGGGCGACTGCAAGCCCAGTCGACGATCACGGTCACCTGCAACGGCACCGCCTACCGTGTGGGGCTGGACAACGGCCTGCATGCGCAGGGCAATACACGGCGCATGCAGGGGCCGGGCGGCTATGTGGTCTACGAGCTGTACCGGGACGCCGCCCGCAGCCAGCGCTGGGGCAATAATCTCTGGTATGACGCCGTCAGCGGCACGGGCATGGGGTATGCACAAGTCTTGACCGTCTACGGGGCGGTGCCGGCGCAGACGATTACGGGCAGCGGCAGCTATTCCGACACCATAGTCGTGACCGTGGACTATTGAACTCGCGGCCGCGGGCTGTTGAATCCGCTCGAGCGTGGCTACGGCCGTGGACTGCCGAACATGTTCAAGCGCGGACTATCAAGCGCGGACTGCGGCCATGGACTGTCCGGCGCCCTCCAGCCCGGAAGAGCCCCGGCCGGCCGGCGCGGGCCTTGCGATCCGGGGCGGCCCGGCCGAGTTTCCGGTAAAATGTCCTGTTCATTTTTCCAATTACTCATTTATATAGGTCCCTAATGCAGCCCGAGGTTGAAATTTTGTCCGGCCTGGAGCGCCGTGTCGATCTGGTCGTTTCGATGGCCGACGTTGAAAAAGAAGTCCAGGCGCAGCTCAAGCGTGTGGCGCGCACCGCCAAGGTTCAGGGCTTTCGTCCAGGCAAGGCGCCTCTTTCCCTTATCGAGCGCAGTCACGGGCCCGGCATACGCTACGACGTCATCAACGCCGAAGTGGGCAAGTCGCTGGATAAAGTCATTGGGGATGCCAATCTGCGCGTGGCCGGCACGCCTTCGCTGGAACCCAAGACCGAAGGCGTCGAAGAGGGCGTGATGGCCTTTTCCGCCACGTTCGAGGTCTATCCCGAAGTCCAGGTTCCCGATCTGTCCGCGCTGCAAGTGAAGCGCGCCAAGGTCAACGTGGGCGATGCCGAAGTGCAGCGCACGCTGGATATCCTGCGCAAGCAGCGCGCCACCTACGAAGCGCGCGAAGGCCGCGCGGCCCAGGACGACGACCGCGTCACCCTGGATTTCGTTGGCACCATAGACGGCGAGGCCTTCGATGGAGGCTCAGCCGAAAAATTTCCCTTCGTGCTGGGCCAGGGCCGCATGCTGCCCGAATTCGAAACCGCGGTGCGCGGCATGAAGGCCGGTGAATCCAAGACCTTCCCCCTTACCTTCCCCGAGCAATACGGCAGCAAGGCCGTGGCGGGCAAGACGGCGGAATTCAAGATCACCGTCACGGAAGTGGCCGAACCCATGCTGCCGGCCGTGGATGCGGAATTCGCCAAGTCGCTGGGGCAGGCCGAGGGCGATGTCGACAAGCTTTTGGCCGACATCCGCGCCAACATCGAACGCGAGGCCAAGGCCCGCGCCCAGGCGCGCAGCAAAGGCAGCGTCATGGACGCGCTGGCGGCCGCGTGCACCTTCGACGTTCCCAAGGCCCTGGTCGAAAGCGACGCGCAAAGCCGTGTCGCCGCCGCGCGCGAAGACCTCAAGCAGCGCGGCGTGCCGAATGCCGATTCGGTGCCCATTCCGGTCGAAGCTTTCAGCGCCGAATCCGAGCGCCGCGTGCGCCTGGGCCTGCTGGTGTCCGAATTGGTGAAAAACGCCGACCTGCAGGCCAAGCCCGAACAGGTACGGGCGCGCATCGAAGAATTCGCGCAAAACTACGAACAGCCCGCCCAAGTGGTGGCCTATTACCTTGCCGACCGCCAGCGGCGTGCCGAAATCGAAGCCATTGTCCTGGAAGACAACGTCGTCGAGCACGTCATGTCCAAGGCGCAGGTCACTGACGAAGAAGTGGCCTTCGACGAAATCATGGGGACCAACCAATGACATCACGATTTACCGATTTTTACGCCTCAATGTATGGTGGTGACTCGGTGACCCCTACGGGGCTGGGCTACGTGCCCATCGTGATAGAGCAGTCGGGGCGCGGCGAGCGCTCCTACGACATCTATTCGCGCCTGCTGCGCGAGCGCGTCATTTTCTTCGTGGGGCCGGTCAACGACCATTCCGCGAACCTCGTGGTCGCGCAATTACTGTTCCTGGAATCGGAAAATCCCGAAAAAGACATCTCGCTCTATATCAACTCGCCCGGCGGCTCGGTCTATGCGGGCATGGCGATTTACGACACCATGCAGTTCGTCAAGCCCGACGTCTCCACCCTGTGCACCGGCATCGCCGCCAGCATGGGGGCCTTCCTGCTGGCCGCGGGCGCGAAGGGCAAGCGCTACACGCTGCCCAATTCCCGCCTGATGATCCATCAACCTTCGGGGGGCGCGCAGGGCCAGGCTTCCGATATTCAGATCCAGGCGCGTGAAATCCTCCGCCTGCGCGAGCGCCTGAACGAAATCCTGGCCAAGAACACCGGCCAGTCCGTCGAGCGCATCGCCGAGGACACCGAGCGCGATAATTTCATGTCGGCCGAAGATGCGGTATCGTATGGGTTGGTCGATAAAGTTCTGGTTTCCCGTACCGACCAGCTTTAAAGGCCACTCAGCCGGTGGGCGCCCGGTGCGTCCGCCGCTTGTTAGCCGGACGGCGCATTATTCCGTCCACTGAACTGAACGAAGAGTTTTATGCCTGAAAAAAAAGGATCGGCGGACGACAAAGTCTTGCACTGCTCGTTTTGCAATAAAAGCCAGCACGAAGTCCGCAAGCTTATCGCCGGCCCCTCGGTATTCATCTGCGATGAATGCATCGACCTTTGCAATGACATCATTGTCGAAGAAAGCCAGGAAGCGGCACGCGATGCCATACGCAACGATTTGCCTACGCCTCACGAAATCAAGACCTTTCTCGATGGCTACGTGATCGGGCAGGATACGCCCAAGCGCAACCTGGCGGTGGCCGT
>DJWC01000141.1 GCA_002441445.1 Pusillimonas sp. UBA6240 | reverse complement strand
ATGTCGGAGGAGACATTGAGTTCGCGGCCGCCCAGCTTGCCCATGCCGATGACGATCATTTCCTGCGGCAGGCCGGTGGACGGGTCCACGGGTACGCCATGGACTTCAGCCAGGCTGGACGCTACGCTGCGGTAGGCGGCGGCCACCGCCGTGTCGGCCAGCACGGACATGGCCGTCACCACTTCCTGCAAGGGAGCGGCGCCCTGGATATCGCGCACCATCACCGTAAAGAAGACCCGTTCGCGCAGCTTGCGCAATATGCGCCGCGCATCGGCCACGGGCAGAGGCTCGCGCTGGTCCGGCCCTTGCAGCTCCAGAAACCAATCCTGTATGGTCGCCCGGCCGACGGGCCGGGCGGCGGCGTCCGCCAGCCAGGCGGCGAATTCCTGGTGGGTTTCCGTTTTGCGGCGCAAGGCGCCGGACCAGCGCAAGGCCGGCTCTAATATAATGGCTGCGGACATAGAACAAGCGAAAAAGGGTTGTTGAGCTGTAAGAAAAACCTGGGGAAGGGGGCCTGCGGTGTATCGGCATTGCCACAAGATACTGCAAATATCACAGCCCCGCCCGATGCGGCGCAACTTTTAATGTGAATAGGTCTCAAGCTGTCAGTATTTCGACTTTCTTCCCCATGGCTAAGGCTGGCCGTCCGCTGCGTTCTTGCCGCGTATTTCGCGCTGGCCGTCTCCATTCTGGTTGTACGGTATTGGGCGCTGCCTCATATCGATGACTGGCGGCCCCGCATAGCCGATCACTTGTCGGCTTTGCTCGATTTGAAGGTCAGCCTCGGCCCCCTGCAGGCGGAATGGAAGGGTCTCAACCCCAGCCTCGCCCTCACGGATGTGCGGCTCACCGACGCGCGAGGGCGTCAGTTGCTCGCCGTGCCGCAAGTGCGCGCCGTGCTGAGCTGGCGCAGCCTGTTTTCCCTGACGCCGCTGTTTCTCAGCCTGGACGTGCGCGGCGCGGAACTGGACCTGCGGCGGGACCGCCGCGGCGGCTTTTGGCTGATGGGCCGGCCCATCGACATCGAAGCCGGCCGGGATGCCGCAGCGGGCTCGCCCGACGCTTTCATCCAATGGCTGGCGGCGCAGCGCAGCATTGTTTTCCGGGACGCAGTGCTGCGCTGGAACGACGAAATGCGCGGCGCGCAGCCCTTGGTGCTGGAAGGGGTGACCTTGCGCATCGTCAGCCATGGCGCGGAACATCGACTGGCCCTGTCCGCCGCGCCTCCCCAGCGGCTGGGGGACGCCCTGGATATACGCGGCAGCTTCCGGCTGGCCGCCAGTCCGGAAGGGCGCTATACGCTCGAAGCGGTGGACGGGCGGCTTTACACCCATGTGGAAAACATGCGGCCGCTGGGATGGGCTCCCTGGTTCGACTTGCCGCAAGACCTGAAGTCGGGGCGCATTTCCATGCAGGCGTGGCTGCGCGTCGAACAGGGCCGTGTGGCGCATCTGACTTCCGACGTGCGGGTCGATCAGGGGCGCTGGGTTTTCGACCAGGGCGTGCAAGTGCAGGCCCGTTCCTTGCGCCTTTACCTGGACGGCTCCTGGCAAGGCTACCGGCGGCTGTTCCCCGCCCCTGTCGACGAAGGCCGGGCCGGCCAGCCGGCTGTCGACGCGGACGCGGGGCTGGACTATCGTCTTGGCGCCGAAGGCCTGAGCGTGCGCGCGCCGGAACTCTTCGATTACCCCCTGGCTTTCGACCTGATCTGGTCCGGCGGCGCCGTGGACCGGCCCGTGGACGCCGGGCTGAGGCTGCGCGCGGAACGGCTGCAGCTCGTCAACAAGGACATGGACGTCAATCTGCGGGGGGAGTGGCGCGAGGGCGGCTCCGGGCCCGCCGGGTTGATCGACCTGCGCGGGCGCTTCAAGCGGGCGATGATCACGGCCATCGATGAATACCTGCCCAGCACCGTCAATCTGGACGCGCGGGAATGGATGGCCAAAGGCCTGCTCGAGGGCGAAATCACCAACGCCGACCTCGTCTTGAAAGGGGATCTGGAACACTTCCCCTTCAGCGAGCAGCCGTCCATGGGGGACTTCAAAATCCAGGGCGACTACGCCGGCGGGGTGATCGACTACATGCCGCCGGAGGGCAAGGAGCTCGGCTGGCCGCGCCTGACGGACATGCGCGGAACGGTATCGCTGCATCGGGCCGATTTGCGCCTGTATGCGCAGGAAGCGTCGATGCAGCCGGTTTCCGGCCAGCCCATCAGGCTCACGGACGTGCATGCCCGCATACCGAATATCGAACATGATTCCGTCCTCGGCATACGCGGCCAGACCACGGCCAAGGCCGAAGCCTATCTGGCCCTGATGGCGCATTCGCCGTTGGGAAAGATGCTGGATGATGTCTTCAGCGAGGCGCGCGCCGAGGGCGTCTGGGAGGTGCCGCTCGAATTGTCGATTCCCTTGCTGAACAGCCTGGACAGCACCGTGCGCGGCAGCATCCGCTTCGCCGGCAGCGCATTGCGCCTGATGCCTGAAATGCCTGTTTTCAGCAAGGTGACGGGTTCGCTGGATTTCACCGATACCGCAATCAGCGCCTCGGACCTGAAGGCGGAGTTTCTGGGCGGCCCGGTGGCGCTCTCCGGCGGCGTGGGGGGCGCCTACAAAGGCCTGCAGTTCGAGGGCCGCGCCACGGCCAAGGCCTTGGGCGCCTATGTCGGGATGGAAGGCATGAAGCGGCTGGAAGGGGTGTTGCCTTACCAGGCCGTCTTGCGGCGCGGCAAGGCCGGCGCTTTTACCATTTCCGCCAAATCGGGATTGCAGGGGCTGGCCCTGGATCTTCCCAAGCCTCTGGGCAAAACGGCGCAGCAAACCTTGCCGCTCGCCATCGATTGGCGGCCCCATGGCGATGGGGTGAACATGGCCCTGGACATTACCTTGGGCAAGGAAGTCCAGGCCACGCTGCTGCGCCGCGAAGGCCGCAAGTCGGGGCCATACTTCCATGCCGGCTCCCTGGGCGTGAACAAGCAGCCGGCGCCTCTGGAAAGCGGCCTGCGGCTGGATATTCTTTATCCATCCATCGATCTGGATGCCTGGGACGCGGTCATCACGGATTTCTCCACACCCCTGGCCCAGCCTGGCCGGCCGCAAGCGCAGGAGCGCGACCGGCCTTTGCTGCCCGACGTGGGCGAGTTGCGCCTGCAGGCCAGGCAAGCCCGTGTGCAGGGCCTGGATCTGGACGAATTGACATTCACCGCCAGGCAGCCCCAGCCCGCGCAATGGCGGGTCGACATCAGTTCTTCGCAGACCGCCGGCACCTTGATCTGGCGCGAGGCGAACGGCCGGGTGGCGGGCCATGTGGACGCGATGTTCGATCGCCTATCGCTGGGCAGCGAAAAAACCGATACGGACGGCGAGGGCGACGAAGGCCTGCAAGTGGACGAAAACCTGGATATTCCCGCCGTCAATCTGCACGTGAAGAATTTCCGCCTGTACGGACGGAATGTCGGCGAATTGTCGCTGGTCGGGGTGAACCAGGCGCGCGGCCGCTTGTGGCGGCTGGACCAGCTCAAGCTCGTCAGCCCGCATGCGACGCTTGCCGGATCCGGCCTATGGCGGCTGAGCGGCGCGCAGCGCGGTCTGACGCTGGACGCGCGCGCCGATATCGGCGACCTCGGGGCATACCTGGATCAGGCGGGGTTCAAGGATTTGACGACTGGGGGAAAAGGCACGCTGCAAGGCCACTTCGAATGGCGCAACATGCCTTGGGATTTCAGCAAGCGGGACTTGAACGGAAAAGTGGAATTCAAGCTGGAGAAAGGGCGGCTGAGCACGCTGAATTCCCATTCCGCGCGTCTGCTGGAGCTGTTGTCGCTGCAATCGGTGAAGCGGCTGGCGCGCCTGGATTTCAACCCCGCGGGCCTGACCAAGGAGGGCTTTCCCTACGATGTTCTGCGCGGCGCCCTGACGCTGAAGAACGGCCAGGTGAACACCGACGATTATCGCGTGATCGGCCCGGTAGGGACCATCGTGCTGGGCGGCGACGTCGATCTCGTGAACGACACGCTGGACGTGAGAGCGGTCGTCATTCCCAACCTGGATGTCAGCGGGGCGGCGATTGCCGCGGGCATAGCCATCAATCCCATCATAGGGGTGGGCGCCTTTTTGACCCAATGGCTGCTGCAAGCCCCGCTGGCCAAAGCCATGACGGTGGAATACCGCATCAGCGGGTCTCGGGACAATCCGCAAATCCAGGAAGTGGCGACCCCGGCGCGGCCGGATGGAACGAGCGGCGAGGGCGGTTCGACGCAAAAGCTCAAGGGCTCCGCGCCGCCCGTCGAACATTGAGATGCCGGGGCCTGCAGCGGCCCCGGCGTTCAGTACAGGCCTTGCTGCAGCATGGCGTCGGCGACTTTGACGAAGCCGGCGATATTGGCGCCGTTCACGTAATTGACCGAACCGCCTTCGCTGCCGTGCAACACGCAGTTTTCGTGGATGTTGCGCATGATGGCGTGCAACTTGCTATCCACCTGTTCGCGCGTCCATTGCAGGCGCTGCGCGTTCTGGCTCATTTCCAGACCCGATACGGCCACGCCGCCCGCATTGCTGGCCTTGCCGGGAGCGTACAGGATCTTCGCGCCGATGAAGGCGTCGACGGCATCCAGGCTGGTCGGCATATTGGCGCCCTCGGCCACGCAGCGCACGCCGTTGCGGATCAGGGTTTGCGCATCTTCCAGCTCCAGCTCGTTTTGCGTCGCGCAGGGCAGGGCGACATCCACGGGAATATGCCAGGGGCGCTTGCCCGCTTCATACTGCAAATTGAAGCGCTGCGCATAGGTTTCCACGCGGCCGCGCTCTTCGTTTTTCAGGTGGATCAGCGCGTCCAGCTTTTCCGGCGTGAAGCCGGCTTTATCCACCACGGTGCCGTGCGAATCGGATACGGTGATGACGCGGGCGCCCAACTGCATGCATTTCTGGATGGCGTATTGCGCCACATTGCCCGAGCCCGAAACCGAGACCGTCAGGCCTTCGATGGACTGGTGGGCGTGCTTGAGCATTTCCTCGGCGAAATAGACGGTGCCGTAGCCGGTGGCTTCCG
>DJWC01000050.1 GCA_002441445.1 Pusillimonas sp. UBA6240 | reverse complement strand
GGCTGCGACCTGGCCGACCTGCCGCTGGAACAGCTACAGGCGTTCCATCCCTCCATCGAGCAAGACATATTCGGCGTACTGACCCTGGAAGGTTCGGTCGCCGCCCGCAATCATATCGGCGGGACGGCGCCCGAACGCGTCAAGGCGGAAGCCCGGCGCATCCTCGACGACGCCGGCGCCGGCAAGGCCCATAACGCTTAAGACGCCGCGGCCCGCGCGTCGAAGACCGCAATGGATTCGACGTGGCCGGTGTGGGGAAACATATTCACCACGCCGGCGGCGCGCAAATGGTATCCCCCTTCGTGGACCAGTATGCCGGCGTCGCGCGCCAGCGTGGCCGGGCTGCACGATACATAGACGATGCGCAAGGGGCGCTCGGCGGGCGCCAGCGCGGCCAGGGCGCGAGCCACGGCCTCGGCCCCTTCGCGCGGCGGATCGATCAACATGCGGTCGAAACGCCCCAGGCCGCGCAGCCAATGGGCATCCACCTCAAACAGATTCAAAGTGGCGTAGCCGATGCGCTCGTCCAGGCCGTGCCGGCGCGCCGCGTCCAGCGCCCTTTCCGTCAAGGCGGCGCTGCCTTCCACCCCCACCACCTGAGCCGCGCGCGTCGCCAGCGGCAAGGTGAAATTGCCCAGGCCGCAAAACAGATCGGCGACCCGGTCGCCGGGCTGCACATCCAGCAGGTTCAGGGCCCGCGCAACCAGGGTCCGGTTGACCGCCTGATTGACCTGGGTGAAATCCGTGGGCCGATAAGGCATGCGCAGACCGAACTCCGGCAAGGCATAGGCCAGCCTGTCGGCATCGCCGCGCTCCAGCGGATGCACGGTTTCCGGACCCTTGGGCTGCAGCCACCAGCTCACGTTCCATTTCTGCGCGAACTCCCGCAAGCGCTCGATGTCCGCGGCGTCCAGCGGCTCCATATGGCGCAGCAGCAGCGCGGTGACACGGTCGCCGACCGCCACTTCGATTTGCGGAATGCGATCCGGGCGCGACAAGCCGGCGATCAGCGAACGCAGCGGCATGAGCATGTCCGACACATGCGGCGGCAATATTCTGCATTCCCTGATATCGGCCACATAGCTGCCGCGCTTCTCGCGGAAGCCCACCAGCACGCCGCCCTTCTTCTTGACCAGGCGCACCGACAGGCGGGCCCGATAGCGGTAGCCGAAAGCGGGGCCGTGCATGGGAGGCAGCACCATCGCGGGTCGCAGCTTGCCGATATGCGAAAACGCATCTTCCAGCACACGCTGCTTGATCGCCACCTGGGCGGCGGGCTCCAGGTGCTGCATGGCGCAGCCGCCGCATACGCCGAAGTGCGGACAGGGCGGCCGCACTCTTTGGGCGGAGGGCTTCAATATGCGCTCCAGCCGCGCGGTGTCGAAATTGGATTTTTGCCGGACGAGCCGGGCTTGAACCCGTTCGCCCGGCAGCGCCCCTTCGACGAACACCACCTTGCCGTCGCGATGCGCCACACCGCGCGCTTCGAGGTCGAGAGACTCGATATCAAATACTTCCAGGGTCATTATTCGGACGTCCAATAAGGGCAGCCCCGAATTTTACCTTTCTCTTGCCACGCTCGGCCCGCCCAACGCGTGTTTTGCGGCACGCGCCGACATGCCTGCTTGTGTCCAGGCCGGCGGCCTGGCCGGTGGCTCGGCGCTGCGGCCGACATCCGATCGACGCCCACCCGTGCGCCAATAAAAAGCGCCGCCCTTGCCGCGGGGCTGCTGCGGCAAGGGCGGCGCGATGGGAAGACAGCGGATCAGGAGGCCCTGCGCTCGCCGGGACCCATCCCGCGATGGTGATGCCCTTCCATGCGCTGGCCGAACCTCTCGGCGCGCCCATTCAGATAGGCGGCGACTTTGCCTTGCTGCGCTTCGTCCAGCGCATCCCATACCGCCAGCCATTTTTCTTGCATCTTGGCGCCTTCGGCCCTGGCCTGCTCGCGCGCCGTTTCCGATTGCTTCACGACGGCGCGCGGATCGAGCTTGCCAGCCTTGATCTGTTCCATCCTGGCCGCCCTGCCCGCTTCCATGGCGTCGCGCATGGCCTTGCGTCCCGCCTTCTGTTCCGCCTGGGCGTCGGCCAGCAGCTTGCTCTGCTGCTCGTTGAGAGAGAGCGATTTCACAAAATCCTTGCTCAAGGGGCCATAGCCCGGCACCCACATCGCGGCGTCCCGGAAGGCATGGCGCTGACCGTGCTTGTGATGCTGCCAGCGCGCCTTGGGGCCGCCGAAATCCTGCGTGGAAACGGCGGCGCTTTCCTGCCCTGGGGCGGATGCGGCGGCAGCCTGGCCGGGAGCCGCATAGGCGGCGCCGCACAGCGCCATGGCGCCGGCGAGTGTTGCGAGCTTGAGGGAAATGGAGGGTGTTTTGGTATGCATGATGGTTCCTTGGTGCTGGTTGGGAGGCCCCATTGTGCAAGCGCGCCGATTACTGCCCTGTTTCAGGGGCCGAGCAATTGTTTTCAGTCGATTTCAGACGAGACGGTTCGCCCAAGGATACGGCCGCGGCATACGGGGCGCCATGCAAGGATAAAGGCGCTCCGGCGCGATGCAGCGGGCCCATGCCGCTTTTGCGCCAGCAGGGAAAACCCTGGCGCAGGCATTCAGGCGGGCCAGGCCGCCATGTATTCCCGCCAGTGCGGAGCGTCGCTGGCCGTCAGGGTGTCGCGCACGAGCTGGACTTCCGCCTCGTAGGCGCGGTGGTCGAGCTCCCCCTTCATGAGGCGGAAGCGGCAATACACCAGCCAG
>DJWC01000137.1 GCA_002441445.1 Pusillimonas sp. UBA6240 | reverse complement strand
GCGGAGGTCGGCTCGTCGAACAGCATGATCTTGGGGTTCATGCACAGCGAGCGGGCGATGGCCACCCGCTGCTGCTGGCCGCCCGACAACTGCCCGGGATATTTCAGGGCTTGCTCCGGAATGCGCACCCGTTCCAGGTATTTCATGGCCGTGGCTTCAGCCTCGGCCTTGGATTTCTTCAACACCCACACCGGGCCCAGCGTCAGATTCTCCAGCACCGTGAGGTGTGGAAACAGGTTGAAGTGCTGAAAAACCATGCCGACATCCCGGCGTATGGCTTCTACCTGCTTCAAGTCGTTGGTAAGCTCCACACCGTCGACGATGATCCTGCCGCTCTGGTGCTCTTCCAGCCTGTTGATGCAGCGGATCATGGTGGACTTGCCCGAACCGGAAGGCCCGCATATGACGATGCGCTCGCTCGGCGCGACATCCAGATTGATGTTGCGCAGGACGTGAAACTGCCCATACCACTTGTTGACATCCACCAGGCGGATAATGGCCTCGGACATGTCTGCACTCCTAGTGTGTCGCGCCGGCGCGCATCGGCCGGCGCGGATTGATCAGCGCTGATATCCCGTTTGCAGCTGCCGCTCGAGCGACTGGCTATAGCGGGAAATCGAAAAGCAGAAAATAAAGTAAATAAAGGCGATGAACAAATAGGCTTCCGTGCTGAAGCCGCGCCATGCGGCATCCGCCACCGCTGTTTTGGCCGCCTGGGTAAGGTCGAAGATGCCTATGATCACCACCAGCGAAGTATCCTTGAACAAGGAAATAAAGATGCCCACCAAGGGCGGTATCACGACTTTCAGTGCCTGCGGCAGGATGATCTTGCGCATCTGCTGCCAATAGCTCAGCCCCAGGGACTCCGCGCCTTCGTATTGGCCCCGAGGTATGGACTGCAGGCCGCCCCTGACGGTTTCCGCTATATAGGCCGCGGCGAACAAGATAATGGCGATCTGCGCGCGCAGCAGCTTGTCGATGCTGAAGCCCTCCGGCAGGAACAAAGGCAGCATGACGGACGACATGAACAGCAGGCTGATGAGCGGTACGCCGCGGATCAGCTCGATATAGACCACGCACAGCGCTTTCACGGCCGGCATGTCCGAGCGCCTGCCCAGCGCCAGCAACAGGCCCAGCGGGAAAGCGAAGGCGATGCCGAAAGTCGCCAGGATCAGCGTCAGCGGCAAGCCGCCCCAACGGTCGTTTTCGACATGGCTGAGCCCGAACACGCCGCCCCACATCAATATCGCCACGGCGGTAAGCGCGGCCAGCCAGATCAGGCCCAGATACGGCTTCCAGAAGCGCCGCATGCAACTGCACACTATGACGCCGATAAGAATGATGGTGGCCAGCAGGGGGCGCCATTGTTCATCGTAAGGATAAACGCCGAACAGGATGAGGCGGTGCTTTTCGACGATGAAGGCCCAGCAGGCGCCGCCGGATTCCCTGCACTCCTGCGCGTTGGACGCATTGAAGTCGGCCCGGATGAACAGCCACTCGAAGAGCGCCGGCACGGCCATCAGCAGGAGCCACAGCACCAGCACGGTCAGCAAAGTGTTCAAGGGCGAAGAAAACAGACTGGCGCGCATCCAGGCCCACGCTCCCACGTGCGAGGAAGGCGGTCCGTCGGGCGCGGTGGAAATCCTGGCCATTCAACGCTCCACCAGCGCGATGCGCTTGTTGTACCAATTCATGAAGACGGAAATGGACAGGCTTACGGTGAGGTAGGCGGCCATGATGATGAGTATGCCTTCGATGGCCTGGCCTGTCTGATTGAGCGTGGTGTTGACCACCGAAACGATGTCCGGATAGCCGATGGCCACGGCCAGCGAACTGTTTTTGGTCAGGTTCAGATACTGGCTGGTCATGGGCGGCACGATGACGCGCAAGGCCTGCGGTAATATGACCAGGCGCAGCACGCGGCTGCGGGGCAGGCCTATGGCGGCCGCGGCTTCCCATTGGCCCTGGCTGACCGCCTGTATGCCCGACCGCACCACTTCGGCGACGAAGGCCGAGGTGTAAATGATGAGGCCGGCCAACAGCGCTGCGAATTCCGGCGTCAAGGTCAGCCCGCCGGTGAAGTTGAAACCCTTGAGCTCGGGCAGCTCCAGCGCCAGCGGCGCGCCGCCGAGCAGCCATCCCGCGACGGGAAATACGATGATCAAGCCCGCCGCCCAGCGTCCCAGGGGGAATATCTTGCCCGTGGCTTCCTGGCGCTTTTTACCCCAATGCCCCAGCAGGACGATGGCCACGATGGCCACGGCCAGGCCGCCCAGTATCCAGTCCAGTCCGTCGCCTTGCAGGGTGGGCAGTTTCAGGCCGCGGTTCGAGATGAATACCCCGGGCATGGGGTTGAGCGCCTGGCGCGGGCCCGGCATGATTTCCGTGATGATGGCATACCAGAAGAACAGTTGCAGCAGCAGCGGTATGTTGCGCATGACTTCCACATAGGCCCCGGCGACGCGGGACACTAGCCAGTTCTTCGACAGCCGGGCCACCCCCAGCAAGGTGCCCAGCAAGGTCGCAACGATGATGCCGACGATCGACACGCGCAGGGTGTTCAGTATGCCCACCCAGATGGCCCGGCCATACGTGTCGGCGGGCGAATAGCCGATGACCGACTCGCCGATGGCAAAACCCGCTTCGCGGTTCAGGAAGCCGAAACCCGTCGAGATATTGCGCACGGCGAGATTGTGCAGCGTATTGGACACCAGAAACCAGACGCCAAACCCGACTATGCCCAATATCAATACTTGATATATCAGCGAACGCGTGCCGGGATCGTTCCACGACAGGCGCCGCCTCGGCGCCTTGGATGGGGGAGAATTTTTTGCCATAGGTATCGGGTGTTGCAGAAAGCCCAAGCCCTTCTTGAATCAGAAAGCCGGGCATTGCGGCCGCCCGGCCTTCCGCTTGCCGCTTGCCGGCGTAACGCCCTAGCGTATGGGCCAGCCGTACATCAGGCCGCCGTTGCGCCATTGCGCATTCAGGCCGCGCTCGAGCTTCATGGCCGAGCTCATGCCTATGTTGCGCTCGAAGGATTCGCCGTAGTTGCCGACTTGCTTGATGATGTTATAGCCCCATTTGTTGTTCAAGCCCAGGCCTTTGCCCATTTCGCCCGTGACGCCCAGGATGCGCTGGATATTGGGATTCGGGCTCTTGGCCATTTCATCCACATTCTTGGACGTGATGCCGTATTCCTCGGCTTCGAGCATGGTGTTGAGCACCCAGCGCACCACCATGAACCAGGCGTCGTCGCCCTGGCGCACCATGGGGCCCAGCGGCTCCTTGGAGAAGTCTTCAGGCAGAATGATGTGATCGGCCGGGTTGTTCAGGGTGGAGCGTATGGTCGCCAAGCCGGATTTGTCGGTGGTGTAGGCGTCGCAGCGGCCGGCCACATAGGAACGCATGGCTTCGTCCGGGCTATTGATGACCACCGGCTTGAATTCCAGCTTGTTGGAGCGGAACCAGTCGGCCAGGTTCAGTTCGGTGGTGGTGCCCGGCTGCACGCAGATGGCGGCCCCGCCCAGTTCCTTGGCGCTTTTCACGCCCAGGTTCTTGCTTACCATGACACCCTGGCTGTCGTAATAGTTGATGCCGGTGCTCATCAGCCCCAAGGTGGTGTCGCGAGTCATGGTGGCGGTGGTATTGCGCGTCAGCACATCGATTTCACCCGATTGCAGGGCGGTGAAGCGCTGCTGGGTGGTGACGGGGGTCGCCTTGTATTTTGTCGCGTCGCCAAATACCATGGCCGCGATGCCGCGGCAAATATCGACGTCTATCCCCGTCCATTGCCCCTTGCTGTCGGCGATGGAAAAGCCGGGCAGGCCGGTATGGAAGCCGCATTGCACGAATCCCTTCTTCTTCACGGCATCGAAAGTCTCACCCGCGTGTGATGTGGCTGCGACGAAAATCAGCGAGGCGCCTAGAACGGCCGCTTTGATCAATTTCATGAATACACCCTTCCCTTCAACATGTGGATGAATGAAGACGGCATACAATCGCGATTGTGCCGTTTGCGTTCGCATCGTAGCGCCGCGAAATTATTTACAACATGGGGGATATCCCTTGAGACATGTTCAGCAACAGCCGGATAAATCGACTTGCAATCCGGTTTCCTGGAAGCGGCAAGCCGATGGCACGGGATGGTTTTTTTGAAAAGCAGCGCCCTATCCGGCGCCGGCCGATTTAATATCCGTCTATGATCGAATTCCAGCACGTTTTCAAATCTTATGGGCGCGGACGCAATATCCTGGCGGATATCAATTTCCGCGTCGAACCAGGCGAGTTCATTTTCGTCTCCGGCCCTTCGGGCGCGGGCAAGTCCACCCTGCTGAAGCTGATAGGCGGCCTGGAGCCGCCCAGCCGCGGATCCGTGCACGTGAACGGCCATCGCATAGACAAAATGCCGGCCCGCGCCAGGCCTTACCTGCGGCGCGCCGTGGGCGTCATTCTGCAGGACATGCACCTGCTGTACGACCGCAACGCGGTAGAAAACGTGCTGCTGCCGCTGGCCGTCATCGGGCTGGACAGCGAGCGGGCCAACACCCGGGCGCGCGCCGCCATGGAAAAGGTCGGCCTGTCCGGCAAGGAAGACCTCAATCCGGTGGAGATGTCGGGCGGCGAACAGCAGCGCCTGGCGATCGCCCGCGCCGTGGTAAACCGGCCGAGCCTGCTGCTCGCCGATGAACCCACGGCCCATCTCGATGCGGAGACAGGCGCCGACGTGGCGCGCATTTTTCACGAGTTCCACCATGTCGGCGTCACGGTAATGATCGCGACCTATGCCACCGAGCTGTTTCCCGCGGCGCGGCGCCTGCAGCTCGATCACGGCCGCCTGCTGTCATGAGGATCTGGCTCAGCCAGCACCAGGATGCGGCCCGGCTCGCGCTGCGCCGGCTGGCCGCCGCACCGGTGAATAGCCTGCTCTCGCTGCTGGCGATCGGAATTGCCCTGGCGCTGCCGGCCGGGGGCCAGATGCTGCTCGCCAATGCCCTGCAGCTGAGCGGCACGACTTCAGCCGTGCCGCAGATTTCCGTCTTCATGGCGACCAACGCCGAACGCCAGGCGGCGACCGAAATCGGCGAGCGCCTGGGCCGCCATGCCGGGGTCAAGCAGGTGCTGTTCGTCCCGCGCGAGGAGACCCTGGCGCGCATGAAATCCGGCCCGGGTCTGCGCGAGGTGATCGAAGCCCTGCCGGCAAACCCGTTTCCCGATGCCTTCGTGGTCAGCGTTGCGGATGAAAGCCTGGCGGCGATGGAGCGGCTCTCCGTCGAGTTCCGTCAATGGCCTAAGATCGAGCATGTGCAACTCGACTCGGCCTGGGTACGCCGGCTCGACGCCCTGATGAAACTTGGCCGCACCACGGTGTTGCTGCTGGCCGCTTTGCTGGGCACGGGCCTGATCGCAATCAGCTTCAGCATAATTCGCATGCAAGTGCTCACCCAGCGCAGCGAGATCGAGGTCAGTCGGCTGCTCGGCGCCACCAATGGATACATCCAGCGCCCCTTTCTCTACTTCGGGGTCTTCCTCGGACTGGGGGGCGGTGTCCTTGCCTGGTTGCTGGTCGCTGCCGCCGCGCTGTGGCTGCGTGCTCCCCTGGCCGAACTGGCAAGACTCTACGATCTCACGCTGGCGCTGCAAACGCTTGGTACGCGCGACTCCGCGCTGCTGCTGGGCTTCGCCGCCAGCCTCGGCTGGCTGGGGGCGATGATCTCCATGCGACAGCATATGCAGCAGTACTGATACCGGGAAGATGATGCGCAGGAAGGTCGCCTAAGCCATGGCCAGCGAATTACACCAGGAGCGCCTGGATATCGTGGTGCGCCGCCTGCTGGACAGAGGCGCAAGCCGTGTCCTGGATCTCGGTTGCGGCCCGGGCGAATTGCTGCAGCGACTGGCGGCGCATCCGCAGTTCAGCCATATCGTCGGCATCGACATCGATGCCGAAGCGCTCGCCGCGGCGCGACTCGCGCTGGGTATGGATCGGCCCGATCATGCCGGTGGCGTGGAACTGCGTCACGGCTCGTTCGAGGAAACCGATCGGGAACTCGCCGGCTTCGATGCCGCGACCCTGGTCGAAACCATCGAACACATCGATCCACGCCGTCTGTCGAAGGTCGAACATGCGGTATTTGCCGCCATGCGCCCCGCCACCGTTCTGGTCACCACGCCCAACGAGGAATACAATGCGCTGCATGGCATGGTGCCCGGTCAGTTTCGGCACCGCGGCCATCGCTTCGAATGGAAGCGTGCCAGATTTCAGCAATGGGCGCGGGGCGTTGCAGCCCGCCACGGCTATGCCGTCAGTTTCAGCGATATTGGGCCCGTCGATCCCCTGCGCGGCAGTTCGACACAAATGGCCCAATTCATCGCGTCGCCGCCGCTGGATTGCGACACGCACATGGACTGAGCGGTCGAATCCGGATTCGCAGGCCGGGTGAGCGCAGCGACCGGCCCACCGATGATTGCCGATGCAAGGGTCTTGCCGCATCGGTCCGAGCAACATGCCGCAAGGCTTTGGAAAAAACCTACAGCTTCCGCGCCGCAATGGGCAACACTGGAACGGAACAAGATTATTCGGGCGATAATATGCAAATGAACGAAGACCAACCGATCGAGCAGGCTCCCGTCGAACCCGCGCAAAACGAGCAACTGTCGGCGGAACCTGCGCGCAACGAACCGCAGCCCCAAGACCCGCGTCGGCGCCTGCGGGAGTTGCTGGCGATTCCCGACCACCAGCGTACCGATGCTATTTGGGATGAGATCATCGAGTTGGAGATTTGCCTGGCTCCCGGCAACCGTATTCAGGGAGCGCCCGCAGAGCCGGGACGACGTCCGGGACAGGGACAAGGGCAGGGACAAGGCCAGGGGCGCCGTCCCGAGCAGGCAAGACGGCAGGACCCGACGCCCGGCGCAAAGCCCTCCAAGCGCTTTTTCAAGAAGCCGAAACGTCCCCCGGGCGCGCCGCCGAAAGCCTGATTTTCGCGTACTTGCCCGGGGCGAAATGCCCGGGATGTCTGCCTGTAAACGGCTCGGGCCGACAATTCCCGACTAAATTCATCGGGAACTTCTCCAGATATTGGCACTCTCAATTCAAGAGTGCTAATATTCTCTTCAAGGAGGTCGTACCGTGAGTCATACCGTATCTCTTGAGCGTTTCCCCATGCTCGCCGCCAGCGGCAGTATCGAGGCGTTCATTTCCGCCGCTAATCGCGTTCCTATGCTCAGCGAAGCCGAGGAGCAGTCGCTTGCCCGCCGCTTTCGCCAGGACGGCGATCTGGATGCGGCGCGGCAGTTGGTAACCTCGCATCTGCGCTTGGTGATTGCCATAGCGCGCGGTTACTTGGGTTATGGCCTGCCGCATGCCGACCTGATTCAGGAAGGCAACATCGGCTTGATGAAGGCGGT
>DJWC01000160.1:28395-34761 GCA_002441445.1 Pusillimonas sp. UBA6240 | reverse complement strand
GCTGCGACCTGCTGACGATCAGCCCCGACCTGCTCAATGCGCTGTCGCAAACTCCCGGGCCGGTGGAGCGCCAACTGGACCCGGACAGCGCCAAGCAGCACCCTCCCGAATGGCAGGCCAGCAACGAGGTCGCCTTCCGCACCGAGCTCAACCAGGATGCGATGGCGACCGAAAAACTGGCCGAAGGCATACGCGTATTCACCGCCGACGCCATCAAGCTGGATGAACTCATCGCCAAGGCGCGCGGGAAATAAGGGGCGGAAAGGAACAGCGGCCCGAATTCGGGCGCCCGCCGGCGCGCCCAGCAGCTTCCGCCCCGCACAACGCGCTATCGCTGGCCGCCATGCGCTGGGAAGCCGGGCGCGGGCGCCCGCGGCGATCTGTCAGGTTTGATGCTGGCCGCCATAGATGAAATCGGGCGGGTTCGAGCCTGCCGGAGATAGTCCCAGGGGTAAACGGGCAAGGCCGGCCGTGCCTGTTTTACAGTTTTTCGGTTTCCCCGGCCTTGGGCCGCCAGGCCAGCAGGCGGTCTTCCACCAGGGTGACCATGCCATCCAGCACCAGGGCGAAGATCGTCAGGACGACGATGCCGGCGAAGACGGTGTTCACGTCCAGCGTGCCTTCGGCCTGAAGTATGAGATAGCCCACGCCGCTGGCCGAGCCCAGGTATTCGCCCACCACGGCGCCGACGAATGCCAGGCCCACCGAAGTGTGCAGGCTGGAAAACACCCAGCTGGTGGCGGAGGGGATGTACACATAGCGCAGCAACTGCTTGCGGCTGGCTCCCAGCATGCGGGCGTTGTCCAGCAGGGTGGTGCTGACTTCGCGCACGCCCTGGTAGACATTGAAGAAAACGATGAAGAAGACCAGGGTGACGGCCAGGGCCACCTTGGACCAGATGCCCAGCCCGAACCACATGCCGAAAATGGGCGCCAGGATGACGCGCGGCATGGAGTTGGCGGCGGTGATGTAGGGGTCGAGCAAGGCGCTGGCGCCGCGCGACAGGCCCAGCCACAAGCCGAAGCCCAGCCCCGCCACAGTGCCCAGCACGAAGGCCAATACGGTTTCCGTCAGGGTGATGCCTAGATGGCGGTAGATATCGGCATTCGTGACGAACCAGGCCCAGATGACTTTGGCGACCTCGACCGGCTGGCCGAAGAAAAAGGCGATGTCGCGGTCCTGAGAGCCGATATGCCAGACCAGCAGCACCAGCACCAACAGCAAAACTTGCCAGAACCGCAGAGCCAGGGAATGGGTTTTGAGTGACATCTTAAGCCCGCTTTTGTTGGGCATAGCCCTTTAATACTTCTTCGCGCAAGACATCCCAGATGGCCTTGTGCAGTTCGATGAAGCGCTGGTTGCTGCGCACTTCGGCGACGTCCCGCGGCCGCGGGATGTCGATGGTGAATTCCCCCATGGGGTGCGTGGCCGGCCCCGCCGACAGCACCACCACCCGGTCGCTCATGGCGATGGCCTCGTCCAGGTCGTGCGTAATGAACAGCACAGCCTTGCGCTTGGCCATCCAGAGATCCAGGACCTCGTTTTCCATCAGTTGCCGGGTTTGCACGTCCAGGGCGGAAAAAGGCTCGTCCATCAGGATGATGTCCGGATCGCGGATCAGGGTTTGCGCCAGCATGGCGCGCTTGCGCATGCCGCCCGACATCTGGTGCGGGTAGCGGTCTTCGAACCCGCCCAGGCCCACCCGCTTGAGCCATTCCATGCCTTGCTCGCGGGCCTGGGCCGCCCCCACCCCGGCGAATTCCAGGCCCGCCGTGACGTTGGACAAAGCACTGCGCCAGGGCATGAGGGCTTCGCCCTGGAACATGTAGCCGGCGCGTTCGTTCACCCCTTGCAGGGGCTTGCCGAAGACCTTGACTTGGCCGGACGAAGGCGCGAGCAGCCCCGCGCCCACGTTCAGCAGGGTGGATTTGCCGCAGCCCGTGGGGCCCACCACCGAGACGAACTCGCCCGGAGCGATGGCCAGGGTGGTGTCCTTGACCGCGGTATACCCGCGGCCGCTGCCATCGCGCGAGGCGAACGTGCAGGTAATGTTTTCCAGCAATAGCGCTGCGTCAGTCATGAGCTGTATCCGGGCGCTTCGTTAGCCTTTGGGGTATTTCTGATTGGCCTTGGCGACGAAATCGTTGGTCCAGATCTTGGAGACGTCGATCTTGTCGGCCGGGAAGTTGGGTACGAAGGCGACCAGCGCGTTCAAAGCCGTCTGGGGCCCGTCGTCGGGCACAGTGCCATCGGGCGACAGGGCTTCCATGTTGCCTTTCAGGGCCAGCTTGTAGAGTTCCGGATCGCCCAGCAGATAGCCTTCGGGCACGACCTTGGCGATTTCGTCGGGGCTGGTCGCCTGTATCCATTTGTCGGCGCGCACGATGGCATTGGCGAGCGCCTGGGTGGTATTGGGATGCTTGTCGATGAATTCCTGCGAGGTATACAGGCAGCCGGACGGCATATTGCCGCCGAAGATCTGCTTCGTGTCCTTCAATGTGCGCGTATCGGCGACGATCTTGACGGCATTTTCCTTGACCAGGGTGCTGATCACCGGATCCAGGTTGGCGATGGCGTCGATCTGGCCCGTGCGCATGGCCGTGATGGCGCCGGCGCCCGCACCCACGCCCACGAAGGCGACATCGGAAGGCTTCAGGCCGTGCTGCGCCAGGAAGAAGCTGGCCATCATGTTGGTCGACGAACCCGGCGCGGTGACGCCGATTTTCTTGCCTTTGAAGTCCTCGGGGCCTTTGTAGCCCGCCATGGTTTTGTTCGATACCGCCAGCACGATCATGGGCGCGCGGCCCTGCTGCGCGAAGGCGCGATAGGCCTGGCCTTTGGATTGCAGGTTGATGGTGTGTTCGAATGCGCCGGAGACCACGTCCGCGCTGCCGCCCACCACGGCCTGCAGCGCCTTGGAGCCGCCGGCGAAGTCCACGATCTTAGCGTTCAGCCCTTCGTCCTTGAAGTAGCCCTTGATATCGGCAATGGACAGCGGCAGGTAATAGATGAGGGCCTGGCCGCCCACTGCGATGGTGACGTCCTTCTTTTCAAGCTGCTGCGCGCGCGCCAAACCTGGTACGACGGCTGCCGCGCCGGCGGCGCCGGCCAGCTTGAATAAGTCACGACGGGATAAGGACATGGCAAGTCTCCTGAAAGTTCAAGTCTGCCGACATATTACCCGAGAAACATCCGCTTGCTTATCAGGGGTAGCACCATGAGTATGGGCTTTCTAGCTGCTGCGCCGCTCCATGAGCGCCCAGGCGATGGTGCCCGCGTCCACGTATTCCAGCTCGCTGCCGGCCGGCACGCCCCGCGCCAGCCGGCTGACGGTCACGCCCTTGGCGCGCAGCAATTCAGCGAGGTAATGCGCGGTGGTTTCGCCCTCGGCGGTGAAATTGGTCGCCAAAATAACTTCCTGCACCTGGCCGTCGTCCACCCGCTTCAAGAGGCGATCGAACTGCAGTTCCTGCGGCCCCACGCCTTCGAGAGGCGCCAGCCTGCCCATCAAAACATAATACAGCCCGCGATAACCATGGCTGGATTCGATCATGTTCTGGTCGGCGGGCGTTTCCACCACGCACAAGACGGTCGGATCCCGCTTGGGATTGGCGCAGGTGGCGCAGATTTCGGACTCAGTGAATCCATTGCAGCGCGCACAGTGGCGCAAGTCCTGCACCGCGGAGGTCAACGCCCGGCTCAGTTGCTCCGCGCCGGCCAGATCATGCTGCAATAAATGGTAGGCCATGCGGCGGGCCGACCGCAGCCCCACGCCGGGCAGACGGCGCAGCGCTTCGATCAGTGTCTTGAGCGGCTCGGGCTCGGGCAGCGGCGCATCCATCAGAATGGCAGCTTCATTCCCGGCGGCAGCGGCATGCCCGCGGTGACGGCGGACATTTTCTCTTGGGAGGCGGCTTCGGCCTTGCGCAAAGCATCGTTGAAAGCCGCAGCGACCAGATCTTCCAGCATGTCCTTGTCGTCGGCGAAAAGGCTGGGATCGATGGCCACGCGCTTGACATCGTGCCGGCAAGACATGGACACCTTGACCAAGCCGCCGCCCGAAGCGCCCTCGACGATGATTTCCGCTAGCGCTTCCTGCGCCTTTTTCATGTTTTCCTGCATTTGCTGCGCCTGGCGCATCAAGCCGGCTATCTGACCTTTCATCATGGTTGGTTTTCCTAAAAGTAAAAAATGAGCTGGGGAATCCGTTGTCGCAATAAGAATAGCCTTTCAGCGCCGCCGGGCTTTATGCTGCCTGGATCACACGCTGCTGACCCGTACGGTTGGGCCCGCGCGGCGCTGTCTAGGCGGCGCGTATCTATGCAGCCCGGATCTGCGCGGCCCTGGGTTGCGCACCACCGTCTTGCCCGGCCCGGCCTGGCGCGGCCCGGCCTGGCGCGGCCCTGTCGAGGGGCGCGGCGGTGATCGAACCGGCGACTACATGGGCGCCGAACTCCTCTATCAGGGTGCGTACAAAGGCGTCTTTCTCCACGGCCTCCTCGGCCTGTTGCTGGCGCGCCTTTCGCTGCGCCTGCTCGACCGCGTGGGCGGTATCTTCGCCCGTCGCGCCGTATTCGATATTCAGTTGCACCACCGTACCGAAATATTCCGACAATACGGTGCACAGGCGCGCCCTGCCGGGGCTTTCCGCCAGCGTGCGTATGGCCACGCGCAAGTTGACCTGGTCGCCCTGGGCGCCCAGCCACTCGCTTTGGCGCGCCAATTCGGCCGCCAGGCCGCTCAATGGCAGGCTGGCCGCCAGCGCGGGCCAGGCCTGGGGCGTCATGTCGCGCACACGCGGCGATTTGCTTTTCTTGCGTGCCGGAGCGAACGCCGCGGCGATGTTTTCCGTAGCGCCTTCTAAACCGGCGGCGCCGCCTTGGGACGACCCCAACAAGGGCTCGTAATCGCCGGACATGCTTTCGAAGCCGGCTTCGTCCGGCTCCGGAACATCGTCGTAGCCAGCGGGCTCGAATCGCGCGTCGTCGAAATAGCCGTCGTCCGGCCCCATGGCGGAAAAGCCGTCATCGTCCGGCCCGGCGGCCCGGGGCTGATCCTGGGTTTGGCGCCGGACATGGGCTTGGTCCTCGCGGACCTGGGTTTGGTCCCGCGCCTGGGTCTGTACCTGGGCCTGAGGCCGGGACTGGACTTGAGCTGAAGCCTGGGTATGAGCAGGAGCCTGCTCGCCCGCCTTCGGCGGCGGGGCTGACAGGGATGCGCCATCCCCGGCATCGCCTCGCAGTTCAGACGCGGTGCGCCGCGGGCCGGGAGCAGAGCCATTATCATCGGCCAAGGCAGCATCCGAGCTGGCGGGAAGATCCTCCCAGGCGGGAATGTCGGTATCGGGCTCGGCGGCGGCCGGCGAACCGGATTTGGCCTGGGCCGCTGCGGTGGCGGGCGGCACAGCCGCAGTAGCAGGCGACGCAGGCGTATCAACAAACGCCGCCGCGGGCGCTTGCCGCACAGCTACGGGAGCGGCGCCCGGCGCTCGCGGAACCGAAGACGCCGCCGGCGCCTGAGCCGGCAAGGACGCCGCAGCGGGCGCCGCCGCTGTGGAAGCCGCCGCAGCGGGCGCCCCCGCCGCCGGCGTAGCGGAGGGCTGCGGCGACGCGGCCTGCCGCGCACCGTCAGGCCCGCCTTGCACCGGCACGCCGCCTTCCGGCACCAGCGCCAGCATGCGCAGGCAGGCCATGACAAAACCGGCATACTCGTCGGGGGCCAGCGACAGCTCCTGGCGGCTGTGCACGGCAACGGAATAAAATAGCTGCACCTGGTCCGGATGCAGCACGCCGGCAAGCTCGGCGACATCGGCGGCCACGGGATCGTCTTCCGGCAGGGCGCCTGGAACACGCTGCTGTATGGCGACGCGCGACAACAGGATGGCCAGGTCGGCCAGCGCCCCTGAATAGGACAGCCCGCGCGCGGCCAGCTCGTCGGCGACGCCGACGACGCCCGCCGCATCGCCGGCCGCCAGGGCCTGTATCAAACGAACCAGATGCCGCTGGTCTATCGTGCCCAGCATGCCCTGCACGGCCTCACCGGCCAGGTTGCCCGCGCTATAGGCGATAGCCTGATCCGTCAGTGAAAGCGCATCGCGCATCGAGCCCGATGCGGCTTGCGCAATGAGGCGCAGCGCAGGGATTTCATACTGGATGCCTTCCTGGTCCAGCACCGCCTGCAAATGCCCGACGATGGCGTCGGCCGTCATCTGCTTCAGATTGAACTGCAGGCAGCGCGACAACACGGTGACCGGTATTTTTTGCGGATCGGTCGTAGCCAGTATGAACTTCACATGGGGAGGAGGCTCTTCCAGCGTCTTGAGCATGGCATTGAACGCATGGCCGGTCAGCATGTGGACTTCGTCGA
>DJWC01000160.1:0-28375 GCA_002441445.1 Pusillimonas sp. UBA6240 | reverse complement strand
CATCCACGCCGCGGTTGGAGGCCGCATCCAGCTCGATGTAGTCCACGAAGCGGCCGGCGTCGATTTCAGTGCAGGCCTGACAGACCCCGCAAGGAGCGGCGGTGATGCCGGTTTCGCAGTTCAATGATTTGGCCAGTATGCGCGACAGCGNNCCCTGGCAGTTGAGCGACTTGGCCAGAATGCGCGACACCGTGGTCTTGCCCACGCCCCGCGTGCCGGTAAAAAGCCAGGCATGATGCAGGCGCTGGGTGGACAATGCGTGCGTGAGCGCGCGCACGACGTGATCCTGCCCGATCAGCGTATCGAACGACCGCGGCCGCCATTTGCGCGCAAGTACAAGATATGTCATGCAAAAAAAGCCAAAAACCCCAAGGATAAACGGAAAGTGTACCTGATTGAGGGGAGCGGCGCGATGGCGGAAAAATGAAGGGGCGAGCCTGACTTCGGCACTGATCCTAAGCGACTATGGCTGCTTCGTTCCCGACCTGACCAGATTCACCGCCGAACCATGCGAAGGGGCCCGCCAGGAAGGAGTTTAGCAGGACTTCGCCTATTGCGCCGGTGGCGTGCCGGAATATTCAACCCAGATATCGGCCCGCGGAAAATACAAGGCGCCGCGGGCCGGGCGGCCGTCCAGGGCGGTGACGTGGGCGCAATACCGTTCTATCTGGGCGCGGTAGCGCTCGCGCATGCGGGCGGCAAAGGCGTCCGGAGCCTCGCCCGGCTGAGGCCCGCCCGTTTTGTAATCCACCACGAGCCAGTCGCTTTCTTGGGAAATGGCCAGGTCGATGACGGAAACACGGCCGCTGATGTCCAGCAGGGACCATTCGCGGTATGCCCTGGCCGCGCGCAACAGCCATCGCCCGCGCTCGCTGCGCAGCGTCGCCGTCAAGGTGTGGCGCAGCGCCAGGGCCGCGTCGTCCAGCCCCTGCGGCGCCAGCCCCGCCCGCGCGAGCTGCTTGCGAAAGACGGGCAGGCTGGCATCGATGCGCTCGACCGGCCAGGCATCCATGCCGTCCTTGCCTATGCGTTCCAGCCATGCATGCGCCACTGTGCCGATGAGGCGCTCGTCGGCCGGCTCGGCGCGCCATTGCCATGGAGCGCCCGGCTCCCTGGCGGCCGCCGGCGCGTCGGGCTCCGCCGGCACGGCGGCGCCGGCCAGCCGCAACAGCAGGCGCTGGCCATGATCCGCGCCTTGGCGTTCCGCCGGCGCGCCGGCCAGCTCGGCGAGGCCGGGCGCCTCGGGCGTGGGCATGTAGTCCCACAAGCGGCCCAGCAAACTGCCGGCGGCGGGTCTTTTGATCGACATGCTCTCATCGAGTTCCAGCGTGCCGACCAGATGCAGTTGCTGCCGTGCGCGCGTCAGGGCCACGTACAGCAGGCGGTCGGTTTCATAAGCCGCGCGTTTTTTTTCGCGCTCGGCCAGGTAGATGGACACTGGATCGTGCTCGTCCTGCGCCCTGTGCTTGATCGGCCCCATCAATAAGCCGCTCTCGCCGTGCTCGAAACGCATCAGCGGCGCCGTATCGGCCCTGGGACGCCGATGCAGGCCGGACAGAATCACGGTGTCGAATTCCAGCCCTTTGGACTTATGTATCGTCATGACCTCCACCGCCGGGCCATCGCCCCCGCTGGGTGCGGCGTAAAGTTTTTCCAGCCGCTGCTCCAGCACGACCGGATCCAAGCTGCCGTAAGGGGCCAGCTCTTCTATCAGGCGTAAAAGGCTTTCGACATCCGCCCTGTCGCTCGCGCTGCTGTATACCAGCGGCCCGCCCAGGCGCCGCCAGCAGTCCTCGAGCCAGGCCGCGAACGGCAGGCTGCCCGCGGCATTGCCGGCATCCAGCAGGACCCGCGCCGCATGCCGCAGGCGCCGCGCGTCGCCCTCTTCCATGCCGGCGTCCCCCGCGCCCAGCCATGCGGACAGCAGCGAAGGAATCGTGGCTTGCAGGTCGGCGCCGCACAAGGCATGCAGGCTGTTCAGCGTCAGCCCGCACAGCGGCGAGCGCAATACCGATAGCCAGGCCAGGCGGTCGGCCGGATGGGACAGGGCGCGGGCGAGCTGGGCCATGTCTATGACGGCCTGGCGGGACTTCAAGGTGACCAGTTCCACCGCGCGGCAGGGAATGTTCTGCTGTGCGAGCCGATGCACAATGCCTTCGAGGTGGGGCCGGGCCCGGACCAATATGGCGACGGGATGCGCGCTGCCGGGATGCCGGCGCAATGCCTCTTGGGCCAGGTGCACGGCGACGGCTTCCGCGGCGTCTGCAGCTTCTGCGGAGCCATCGTCGGCGTCGTCCGCGGCTTTGCTTTTCCAGATTGGATGGAACTCCACGCCCAAGCCGTCGACGCCATCATTGAAGGCCACGGACTCAGTGTATGTGATCGCACCCAGCGATGGATTGTTTTCCTTGGGGAAAACGGGGCCGCAGCAGCGATTGACCCAATCGACCAAATGCGCCTGCGACCGGAAATTGTCCTTCAGTTCCAGGGCGGTCAGGGCGATGCCGCCCAGCCCGCGCTCTTTGACTTGCAGGAAGCAGCCTACATCCGCCTTGCGGAAGCGGTAGATGGACTGCATGGGATCGCCGACCAGAAAAAGAGTGCGCCCGTCGCCCGGCATCCACCCCGATGTCAGGCGCTCCAGCAGCTCGATCTGGGTCTGGCTGGTATCCTGGAATTCGTCGACCAGAATATGCCGGATGGACGCATCGAGCGCAAGCAGCAGGTCGCTGGGGTCGTCTGACTGCCCCAGCGCTTGCAGCGCCCGCTGCGAGATCTCGATGAAATCGACCTCTCCCGCCTCGATGAAGCGCAGATTGAGCTGTGCGGCGGCCAGCCACAGGACCTGGATCAGCACGTCGAGCACGCGCTGCTGCTCGAGGCTGTAGCCGCCTTGCGGCGCATGGCGGATGTCGGCCAATGCTGCGACCCATTCGTCGTCTTCGGACATGGCCTGGATCCAGTCGAGAAAGTCCTGCTTGTAGGCCGACTTGGCTTCGAAACCCTGTTTGATGGTGACGGTGCGCCGCAGGGTGTTCTTCGCCGTCAGCAGAATATCGGCCAAGGCCAGCCACTTGGGCAGGCTGGCCGGATCGGCGTCGAACGCTTCCCCATCCCAGGATTGCAAGGCGGCGAAATCCATGGCGCCGCCGGCCGCCAGTACATTGGCAGCGCGCGCCACCGGCGCCGCGAGCGCCTGCGCCCAGCCCGCCGGCATCGCGCCGGCCACGCGTTTCAAGTCGCGCGCGATGGCGCCATCCAGCGTGCGCAACAGCTGCCTGGCATCGCCGCCGGCCGCCAGCAAAGGCAGCCATTGATCGCGGCTGGCCAGCATATTGGCCAGCAGCCCTTGCGCCGCCCGCACATCGACGTCCAGATGCGCCAGCAGCGCCGCCACGGCATTGGCCGCCACGGCATCGGCCGCCGCGGCATCGGCCGCCGCGGCACCGTTTTCATCGGCCATGGCGAGCGTGGCGCCGGCCGCCGCCTCGTAGTGCTCTTGCGCGTTCTCGGTAATGGCGGGCAGCCCCCCCAGCGCGCTCAGCCAGGGCATGGCCCGCACCAGATGAGCGCAGAACGAGTCTATCGTGCGTATGCTGAGACGCGCCGGATACTGCAGCAGGTCCCAGTCCCGCTCTTTATTGCGGCGCATGGCGGCGCGCGCGAGCTCCCAGCTGCGCAACCTGTAGGCTTCCTGCGGCGCGGGGCCTTCGCCCGCTTTGAGCTTGGCCAGCACGCGCGCGTGCATTTCGGACGCCGCCTTGCGGGTAAAGGTAATGGCCACGATTTCTTCGGGCCGGTTCACCGTGGCCAGCAAAGCCAGGATGCGGTCCGTCAGCAGTTCCGTTTTCCCCGAGCCCGCCGGCGCCTGGATGAGAAAGGATTTCCCTGGATCGATGGCGGCGGCCCTGACCGCGGCGTCGCTGGGCTGTTTAATCGACACGCTGATATTCCTCGGTAAGGCGCAAGAAGGGAAGGACGTCGCAATATTGCAGGTCGTCCGGCCGGGCGCTGCGGTTGGCGGCATGGCCGCCGACGAACTCGTCCGCCAGACCGTGAATGACGCGCCGCCATTCGTCCATCAGTTGATCCCATGTGTAGTGGGCGAAAGCCGGCCAGTCGCCCAGGCCGGCCAGGCCATCCAGGCCGAGGTCGCTGTCGGCCAGGCCCCTGGCCTGGATTTCGCGCGCATGGAGCCTGGCGAGGACCAGCGCCGCCACCTGCGTGCCGCCCCGAGCCAGCACAGCGGCATAAAAGGGCAGTTGCAGGCCCACCGGGCGGGCGCGCATCCAGTCGGGACGGGGGTCGATATTGCCATTGCCGGTTTTGTAATCCATGATGGCCAGCCGCCCGTCCGCCAGTTCGTCGATGCGGTCCAGCCGCAGGCTGAGCTCCAGCGGCCCATGCGACCATAAGTAGGTCTGCTCCACATCGCGTATGCGGAACGGCTTGCGGGCGAGTTCCAGCGCCAGCCAGTCGCGCAAAACGGCGTGCGCGCGTTCCAGTTCCAGCCGCCGCAAGGTCCGCCCGTAGTCGGCCAGGCATTCGTCCGCCGCCTGCTCCACGGCTTGGTCGACCAGAGAATCCAGCCCGCCGCCCGCTTGCAGGGCGCGCAGGCTTTCATGATCCGGCACCATGCGCCAGATCAGCTCGATAGCCCGGTGCAGAAGCAGGCCGCGCGCGTTCTGGTCCGACACCTTTGCATAAGGCGCCAACTGGCTTGCCCCCAGCCGGTACTTGACGAAAGCCCACAAAGGGTTGCGGGCCTGGCTGTCTATCACCCCTATGCCGCCGCGCGTGGCGCTGCCGTGCGCCAGCGGCGGCCCTTGCTCGTCGATGAGCGCTTCCGTGGCGGGCTTCACAGCGGGCGGCCGCGACAGATCGAAGGGCGACAGGGGCAGGTCGGCAATACAAGGACTGGGCCGCAATTCACGCTCGCCTTCGTGATCCGCATGGCTGAGCAGAACATCCGGCGCGCATTCCAGCAAGGCCGCATACATGTCTTTGGCCCAATGCAGCTCGCGTTCCGGTGTGGCGCGCGGCGCCTGGGCCAGGCGCAAAGCGGCCAGCGGTATGAACGGATTGGGCCGCGGCGCCGCCGGCAGGACTTCGTCGGTCAGGCCCAGCACCCATGCGCCATCCCAGCGCCCGCCTTCCGACTCGAGGAAGCCCAGCACATCGAGCCGGGCGGAGGGGTCGCGTTGCGGTTGAAAGGGCGTTTCGCGCGCCAACCTGCGCAACAGACTGACGGCCGCGCCGAACCTCGAGCCGCCGGCCGCTGTAGATTGAGCGGCCAGCCTGGCCATGATGCCGTCGAATGCCTCCATGGCCTGGAAAGCATGGCTGTCCAGCGCGGGCTGCCCCGGAAAGCCCAACGCCGCAAGGACTTGCCGGAAGCGCTGCATCCAGATATCGGCGGCCGCCGGCCCCCCCCAGCCTTGCGCGAGATCCAGGCAGCGCGGCCAGGCCTGCGCCAGTTGCGGGGCATGCCGGGCAAGCTGCTCGGTGAAGTCCTGCGCCGTGACGATGATGCGCGCGCGCTTGCGCCACAGCGCATCCATGGCGGCTCGCCCCGAAGCTTCCTGGACATCGGCCACGCAGCCGCCCGCCAGCAAGGCCTGGCCCAGCAGCTCGGGCGCGCATGATTTTCTTTGCGTGAATTCGGCCAGCGCCTGCAGCCACGACAAGGCCGCGCGGGGCAAGGGCCATTCCGCCAAGGGACGGGCCACGGCGACGTTATAGGCCAGCGCGGGGCCGGTATCGCCCGCGCGCAGTTCAGCGGCGAGGTAGCGGTGGGCCAATGCAACATCGGCTTCCAGCCGCGACGCAATGATGGCGTACCTGCCCGCCGGATGCCGCCGCAGTTGGTCCGCCGCCCAGCGCGCGGCCATGCGCCATTCGCTGTCCGGATCGGGCGCCGCCACGCGCCGTACGCTGGAAGGCGGCAGCGGCGGCCGAGCCAGGCGCCGTATGGCGATGCCCTGCCCTTGCAGCGCCTGCAACAGGCCGGCGAAACGCGGCGACAGTTCTTTGAAGCCCGCCAGAACCAGGGTATCGAAGCCCCATCGCAAGCCTTGGGCGCGGACCGCGTCAAGCAGCCTTTGGTAGGCGATGTTGCCATCTTCCATGTCCATGCCGGACAGCATATCCCGGTAGCGCTGGCGCCAGACTCTGAAACGCTGGTAGTCCGCGGTTTCGTGCTCGGGCGCCACCTTGATATGCCATTCATCCACCAGGCGGTCGGCTTCGGCGGCCAGCTTCGCCGCCTGGGGAATATCGAGCAGGGCCCGGTCCGCTTCTTCGTCGGCAATGACGCGCTGCCACAGCAATTGCGCGCCGAAAGCATCGGCCACGTGGGAGGCGAGCTGCGCATCCGGCTGGAAAGACAATTGATCGGCCGCCCCGCGCAGCCACCCCGACAGCGGCACGACGTCGGGCGCCGCCATGACGCTGCGCGCCGAGCTCAAGGTAGCCGACAGTTCGCCCAGCACGCGGCGCGCATGGCGGTTGTTGACGGTCAGGATCAGCACGTTTTCCGCATACAGCGCGGCCAGTTCCTGTAGGCTGATGGTAGCGAGCGTATCTATTGTCATGAGGCGATTCTTGGGCAAGCGGACGGCAGGCGAGATGCCCATTCTAACGACTGGGCAGGCCTTGCGGGCCGCCGGGCGGATGCAAACGCCCATGCGTGCAAATGCGCCGAAGCTTAAACTAGGGCCTGTCGACGCCCGTTCCGGCGCATCTTGCCCTCTGACCAGACCATACGCCGCCATGCCCAAACCGTCCGCCTCCGCCTCGCCACCTTCCGTCGAACTGAGCGGCTCGATCTGGTTTCGTTCGGGGCAACAGAACTGGGGCAGCCAGAAACGCATGGCGCTGCTGGCGGCCATCGCCGAGCATGGCTCGATCAGTGCGGCGGCCAAGGCCATAGGCCTGAGCTACAAGGCCGCCTGGGACGCTGTCGACACCATGAACAACCTGGCCGGCGAAGCCCTGGTGCTGCGCAGCACAGGCGGGCAGCGCGGCGGGGGCGCCACCCTGACGCCCAGGGCCCACGAGCTTTTGCAACTGTACCAGGCGCTGAACCGGGAGCATGAACGCTTCATGGCCCGCCTGGCGGCCGCCAGCGACCCTTCGACCCGCGATCTGGAGCTCATACAGCATATGATGATTCAAACCTCGGCCCGCAACAAGCTGCTGGGCACCGTGCTGCAAGTCCGGCCGGGCGCCGTCAACGACGAACTTACGCTGGACGTCGGCCAGGGCCAGCAAGTGGTCGCCTCGATCACCAGCGAAAGCACGCGCAGCCTGGGACTGGAAGCGGGCGGCCGCGCGCTCGCCTTTATCAACGCCACATCGGTCATCGTGGGGCTGCCGGGCGAAGGGATGAAATTGTCCGCGCGCAACCAGTTGCCCGGGCGCATCACCCGGATCGCGGAGGGCGCCGTCAATGCCGAGGTCTGCATCGAACTGACCTCGGGGCATGTGATCGCCGCGACGCTCAGCATGGAAAGCCTGGCGGCTATGGAACTGCGCGAAGGCCAGGACGTTTATGCGATCTTCAAGGCGTCCAGCGTCATGCTGGGCGTGCTGGACTGACCCGCTCGCAAACGCGCCTGCAACTCCTGGGGCCGGCAATCGCCGACGACGCGGCCGTCCTGTATGCGGAAAACCTGGTCGGCCAGAACCAGCACGTCCGCCGGGTCGTGCGTGATCAATATAGAAGGGATATCCAGCTTGGCCTGCAGTTCGGCCAGCTCTTCGCGCATGCGGCTGCGCAGCCCCACATCCAGGGCCGACAAAGGCTCATCCAGGAGCAACAGCCTGGGCCCCACCGCCAGCGCCCGCGCGAGCGCCACCCGCTGCTTCTGGCCCCCGGATATTTCCGTGGGATAGCTTTGCAGGATGGACCCCAGCTCGAAGGACTCGACCCAGCGCTGCGCGCTGGCCGGCAATGCGCCGCCACGCGGATTCAGCCAGCCCTTCTTCAAGCCGAAAATAATATTCTGCGCCACGGTCAGATGCGGGAACAGGCCGTAATCCTGCTGCAGATAGCCCAGCTTGCGTTGCCGCGGCGACAGACATATGCCTTGTTCCGAATCGAACAAGGTAAGCCCGCCGACCCGTATATAGCCCGCATTCGGCCGCATCAAGCCGGCAATCGCCTTGAGCGTCAAGGTCTTGCCGGCGCCGGAAGGCCCGAACAGCGCAATGCGCCGGGCGGCGGATTCAATGCGGACATCCAGCGCGAAGCGGCGCGGCCCCGCCACGAGGTCGCGTTTTATGTGCAGACTGATCGTCACGCCTGCCCCCTTGCAACCGCCATCCGCGAACGGTCGGGCGCCAGCCTGCCAGCGATCAGCAGCACGACGATGCACGCCAGCGATGTGGTCAACACCAGCACGTTGGCCAGGCTGTCGTTGCCGGCCTGCACCGCTTCATAGATGGAGATGGACAGCGTCTGGGTCTTGCCCGGAATACTGCCGGCGATCATCAGGGTGGCGCCGAATTCCCCCAGGGCGCGCGCAAACGCGAGCAGCACGCCGGCGAGTATGCCGCGCATGGCCAGCGGCAACGTCACCCGGAAGAATATGCCCGCGGCGCTGATGCCCAGTACCTGGGCCGCGTGCTCCAAAGCGTGGTCCACGTCCTCGAAGGCGGCGCGCGCCGCCTTGAGCACCATGGGAAAAGCCACCACGGTGGCGGCGATCACGGCGCCCTGCCAGGTGAAGACCAGCACGATGCCCATATCGGCCAGCCATGAGCCCAGCCAGCCGCGCCGGCCCAGCAGAACCAGCAGGTAATAGCCGATGACCGTGGGAGGCAGCACCATGGGCAGGGTCAGCACCGAATCCACCACATCGGACCAGGAAGATCGCCAGCGCGACAAGGCATATGCCACCGCGACGCCCAGCACCGCCGAAAGAAGGGTGGCCCAGCCGGCTACCTTCAATGACAGCAGCAGCGGTGTGGCGATATCAGCCATGGACGGACGCGGCCGGTTGGCGGTCAGGGTTTGGAGAAGCCGTATTTGGCGAGTACCGCCTCGCCCTTGGGCGAAAAGACGAAGTCATAGAAATCCTTGGCCAGCGGATGGCGGCCGTCGCGCTTGACCAGCGCAATCGGATAGAGAACCGGGATGGGGGAAGCCAGTTTTTCAACCACTTTCACCTTGTCGGGCATGATGGCGGCGTCCGTGGCGAAAACGAAACCGGCATCCACTTCGCCGCGCGCGACGTAGTCCAGCACCTGGCGGACGTTCTGGCCGAGGATTTCATTGCGCTTCACGGTGTCCCAGTTGCCGGTGTGTTCCAGCGCGGCCTTGGTGTAGCGGCCTACCGGCACCGTGGCCGGATTGCCCAGCGCGACGCGCTTGACGCTCGCGCCCTTCAAGTCGGCGACGGAATTGATCTTGAGTTCGTTGGCGGCCGGCACGATCAGCACGACTTCATTGCGGACGAAGTCGCGGCGGGTGGACTCGTCGATATTTCCGGCCTGGACGGCCTTGTCCATGGCTTTCTGGTCGGCCGATGCGAAAACATCGATGGGCGCGCCCTGTATGACTTGCTGCGCCAGCGCATCGGAACCGGCGAAGCTGCTCAGCACTTTGGTGCCTGGATGCTCTTGCTGGAACTGAACGCCGATCTCCGTGAAGGCGTTGGTCAGGCTGGCCGCGGCCGCCACCAACAGGTCGCTGGCGGCGGCCTGGGCATGCCAGCCCCACGCCAGCAGCGCTGAAGCGGCTGCAATCCGCTTGAATTTGGAAATCGTCCTCATAGCTTTTATTCCTTTTGTGTGGCGTTATCGATTTCCCAGGCGGGCGCGCACGCAACGCATACCGCCGCGGCTGCCGCCTTTTCCGGAAGTCGTAACGCCGTATGCCGATCGATGAAAACCGCGATTGATGAAAACTGTGACCAATGAAAGCCGACTGATAACAGCCGTAATATATATACCTACATAACGACGTGTCAAATGCGATTATGCAGAGGCTGACCCGGTGCACGATAGGCGTGCATGCAGGGGGTTCAACCCGGCGGGCGCGGTCCTCTTCTCCGCGGTTGCGGTCGTCCGATGCGCGGGTGCGATAAGATGTCGTCTCCGACCGCGACGATGGCAATGGCTGCTGATTTCTCCCCCTCCCCGTCTTTGGACGCCTTCCTGGATGCGGCCTGGCTGGAAGACGGCCTGGCCGAGAACACCTTGTCGGCCTATCGGCAGGATTTATCCGCGTTCGCGTTGTGGCTGCATGGCAAGCGCAGCAAGGCGCTGGAGCAGGCCGACACCGCCGACATCCAGGAATGGTTCGCCGCCCGGCACGCCAGCAGCAAGGCCACCACGGCGAACCGCCGCCTGGCGGCGCTGCGCCGCTATTATCTGTGGGCCTTGCGCAAAGGCCTGGTGGGCAAGGACCCTTGCCTGACCTTGCATGCCGCCAAGCAGGCGGCGCGCTTTCCCAAAACCCTGACCGAAGATCAAGTGGAAGCCTTGCTGCAAGCCCCGGATGAACGCAGCGCCCTGGGCCTGCGGGACCGGGCCATGCTGGAAACCCTGTATGCCACGGGCTTGCGCGTCAGTGAACTCACGGGTTTGGGCGTGCTGGACGTCAATCTGACGGAAGGCGTGGTGCGCGTTCTGATGGGTAAGGGCGGCAAGGACAGGTTGGTGCCGCTGGGCGCCGAAGCCCAGCACTGGATAGAGCGCTACCTGGCGGAGGCGCGTCCCGCCCTGCTGGGCCAGCGCCGCTGCGACGCTCTATTCGTCACGGCGCGCGCGGCCGGGATGACGCGCCAGTCCTTCTGGCTGATCGTCAAGAAATACGCCTTGCAGGCCGATATCCATGCGCCCTTGTCGCCCCATGTATTGCGGCACGCCTTCGCCACGCATTTACTGAATCATGGCGCGGATCTGCGCGTGGTCCAGATGCTGCTGGGCCATGCCGATATTTCCACCACGCAGATATATACTCATGTCGCGCGCGAACGGTTGAAGGCCTTGCATGCGAAGCATCATCCGCGCGCCTGAGCACAGGATATGTCCCATGGCCAAAGACAAACACGTTTCCGAAACACCGGCGACCCAGCTGCTGAAAAAGAAAGGAATCCCGTTCTCCGAGCACCCCTACGATTATGTGGATCACGGCGGCGCCGGCGAGGCCGCGCGGCAATTGCGCCTGGACCCGCATCAGGTGGCCAAGACATTGATCATGGAAGACGAACACGCACGCCCTTTGATCGTGGTGATGCACGGCGATTGCGAAGTATCGACGAAGAACCTCGCGCGCCAGGCCGGTGTCAAGAAGATCGCCCCGTGCTCGCCGGAAACCGCCCAGAAGCATTCGGGCTATCTGGTGGGCGGCACCTCGCCCTTTGCCACGCGCAAGCACATGCCGGTGTGGATGGAGGCCAGCCTGCTGGAATATCCCGTGATCTATCTGAATGGCGGCCGGCGCGGCTACCTGCTGGGCCTTGCCCCTGCGGTGCTGGTGGACCTTTTATCGGCGCAGCCTATCACCGCCGCCCTGCCCAAGCACGCCAGTTGAATGGCGAATGCGAGCGCCGCCGACGCGCGTCGCATCCGCATTCATTCCATTGATGGGACAATGACTATCATTTTGGCCCACTAGTGGGTGATGACGCACTCACTTATGATGGAATGATTTCCTGCCATACGAAGAATACGCGGGGAAACATCGAGCTTTATTTCTGCAAGGGGATCTCATGCATTTGACAGCACTGAAGGCGGGCGCCGTTGTTCTGGCCCTGGGCGGCCTGGCCGCGGGCGCGCAGGCGAAAACCGTACGCTATGACATCGAACCGACACATACTTTTGTCAACTTCGAAGTCAAGCATTTCAATACGTCCACCCTGCGCGCACGCTTCGATCGCGTGGACGGCTATGTGGAACTGGACCGCGAGGCCGGCACAGGCGCGGCCGACATCACCATAGATCTGAATTCCATCAGTTCCGGCACGCCCGACTTCGACAAGCACTTGCGCAGCCCCGACTTCTTCAACGTGGCTCGCAGCGCGCAGGCCAAATTCATCGGCAAGGAATTCAGCTACGAAGGCGGCAAACTCACTGCCGTGAAAGGCGAGCTCAGCATGCTGGGCAAGACCGTGCCCGTCACGCTGCAAGGCACCAGCTTCAACTGCTACGACCAGCCGGTGCTGAAAGTGCACGTATGCGGGGGAGACTTCGAAACCACCATCAAGCGCAGCCAATGGGGCATGACTTGGGGCCTGGACATGGGCGTCCCCGACGAAGTGAAGCTGCTGGTGCAAATCGAAGCCATACAGCAATAGCCGCCGGCTCCGCCTACGGCATCCGAGGCGCCCGCCGGCGCACAAAGCACCCCGAGGACGGAGCCCGGAACTGGACGGCGGCGCCTGGCGGCCTAGACCTGGAGCATGTTCTATTGATCCCGATAGCCCGGGATATCGGGATCAACGAACCACCTGTCACTGGTTCAATAGCGTTGATATTCGCTGCGCCTCTTGACGTAAAAAAGGGATGATTTCCCTTTGCCGCGCCGGGTTCATCCGCTCGGTCGTTGTGGCCACAGCCAGCGCCGCAAGAGGCAGGCCATCCTGGTTTCTGATGGCCATACCGACAGCGGTGACCCCTGGAACCGCCCGTTCGCCAATGAGCGCATAGTCGTTGCGTTTCGTTTCATCCACCAGATGCAGCAACTCATTAGCGGTCAACCCGCCGTATTTTCCCAGCGAAGGCCGATTGGCGTGGATCACCTTTTCCACTTCCTGCCTGGGCATTGCGGCAAGCAATGCCAGCCCGCCGGCGCTCACGCCTAAAGGCTGTCGTCCTCCGAGCGGGACGGACGGAGTTTGAATCGGATGATCGCCCTGGACGCGGCCTATGCACACTGCATCGATACCTGCCCGCACAAACAGGAAGGCGGTATCGTGGGTAATTTCAGCCAGCCGGCGCAAGGATGGCTCGCAAATTTCCTGGAGATTGAATTTCTGGGCGGCTACCAGACCCAGCTGAAACATCAGAGGCCCGAGAAAATATCGCTTCGTGGCCCCATCACGAAAAATAACGCCTTCCTCATCCAGCGTTTTCAACATCCGATGTGCAGTGGAACGCTCGAGGCCCAGATGATCGGCCACATCGATGAATCTGAGCCCACTGTTCTGATGAGCGGACATCAGCCTGAGGATGGAAATGATGCGCCGTGCCGCCTGTGTGCCTGCCGCAGGCTCCTTCGACCGGATGGCAGCCGCCGGAGCAAATGATATAGGAGGACGCGGCGCAAGCCGCTTATCGGAGGAGTCTTCTTTCGTTTTGCTCACTTTGCTTTGCCGCCCAAACAATTTTCGATAAATCACTCCGGCCGGTCGCCAATCACGGTAAAGCGCACTTTACTGTAGTTTTCACTCCTGTGTTCTCCCGGCTCCAGCGAAAAATAACCAAATAGTGGATATCCGCCGGCGAAATTTTTTCAGCATCTTGCTTTCCGGCATAGCCGCCCAGTCGTTCGGAACACTATTTCATTTGAAATATAACATTGACCAATATATTTCAAGCGTGATAATCTAAGCCGAAAAATAAAAATTCACTCGATCAGTAGTTGAAAAAAAATCCAATTATTGGAACTACATCAAAGGAGACTGTGATGACAAGCAGAAAAATGTTTCGCATGAGTTCATGGGTGGCCGGAATTGCCGCGTCGATGCTGTGCTTGGCAAGCTATGCCAAGGATGCGAATCGAATACCGATACGAATCACCATCCCCGTCCCTGTCATTAACTTCTATCCTCTCTATGTTGCCGCGGATAAAGGCTTTTTCTCCGAAGAAGGCTATGAGGTCGAAATTATTTCCACATCGGGCGACGGCCCGGACATCGATGCGCTGATCTCGGGCAGCGTCCAATTCACCGTATCTACACCCAATCGCTTATTCACGTCCTACGAGCAAGGCAAGCCCCTGCTGGCCGCCATGAATCTGGGGAACCGCGTCGCCCTGGAGTGTTTCGTCAATAAAGAAATCGCGGACAAGCGCGGTATCGGAAAAGACACGCCCATCGAAAAGACCGTATTGGCCATGAAAGGTGAAACGGTCGCCGGTACCAGGCCTGGCGCATTTACCTATCTCTTGCTCCTTAGTTACGCAAAGCGTTTCGGCTTGGAGCCGCAGAAAGATATAAAAATCATCGGTATCGGCGGCCCCGGGGCCATGCTGCCTGCTGTAGAAAACAACCGTATCGCGATGGGATGCATAGGCAGCCCGACCCCTGAACTAGCCGATTCAAGAGGCAAGGCACTTGTCGTCACCAAGAATATGAGCGGCGACGATCCTGAATTCGATAATTTTCTATATGAGGTGCTGTATGTCATGCCGGAATATGCCAAGGCTCACCCGGATACCGTAAAAGGTGTAGTTCAAGCTCTCCGCAAAGCATTGGCCTACATTCATGCCACACCTAGCAAAGAGCAACTTCCCCTCTTACGGGCAAGGTTCTCGGGCCTCTCGGATGAGCTCCTCGTTGCCGCTCTAGATGCTAATCGACCAACCTATCCTACAACGGGCGTCATTACCCAAGAGGCAGTAGAGAAAGCAGAGAAATTCCTGTTCGATACCGGCGTCATTAATACCAAGATCCCCTGGAACGCAGTGAGCACCAACGCATACAACTCTCAATAAGGCGCTCACCATGAACAATGATTTAAACGCCCAAACGCGAAGCAACGCACTGCTTTCAATGGAGGGCGTCGCAAAGCAATTTTCCGGACGCGACAGACAGGTGGTTGCACTTCAGAATACCGATCTCGAAATCTTTGCCGGTGAATTCATCACTGTTGTCGGACCCAGTGGCTGCGGAAAATCGACCCTGTTGAACCTCATTGCGGGGCTTATGGCGCCTTCAGAGGGAACCGTGCGGTTCAAAGGCAAGCCAGTTGTGGGGGTCGATCGATCCATCGGGTACATCACACAGCAAGATAATTTATTTCCTTGGTTGACGCTCAGAGACAATGTTGCGTTTCCGCTGGAACTCGTCGGTGTGCCGGAAAAGGAAAGGCATGATCGTGCACACTCGTGGCTGGAGCGCGTGGGGCTTGCGGGGTTCGAAAAAGCCTATCCCCATGAATTATCGGGAGGCATGCGGCAACGTGGCAATATCGTACGAACGCTGATCTACGAACCAAGCATCATCCTCATGGATGAACCATTCGGACCCCTGGACGCACAGACAAGAATATCCCTCCAAGAAACGCTGCTATCGATTTGGGAATCAACGCGCTCGACTGTAGTGTTCATTACCCACGATCTGACAGAAGCCATAGCATTGGGAGATCGGGTCATTCTCATGAGCGCACGCCCTGGCCGCATTGTTCGAGATGACAAAGTGGAAATATCAAGACCACGAGACGTTTTCTTTATCCAGTCGGATCCGCAGTTCCGTCGTTTATACGATGAAATATGGCAGGACCTGGCGGCACAGGTACATGAACATGCAAACCATTAAAAACCCCGCCATGCCTTCCTCGCCAAAGAAGACGAGCAAACCCCTGGCATCCAGAATATTCGATGGGGAAAATATGCGTTCTGTTCAGCTGGGGCGCATTCTTTTGACTTTATTCTTTATAGGAACCTGGCAGTTAGGCGCCGGCCGCATCTTCGAAACCTTTTACTTTAGTAAGCCCAGCGCGATCATTGCCCATCTCTGGAAGGAATTGTTCGACACCGGTTTTTATTACGACCTGTGGATCACCAGCGTGGAAATGTTTCTCGGATATGCTTTCGGGGCCATAGCGGGCATAGTTCTCGGTGTTGCGCTTTCTCGATGGGAATACGTTTCCAGAGTTGTAGACCCATTCCTCTTGGCATTGAATAGTATCCCTCGCATTGCAGTGGCCCCGCTATTGATTGTTTGGTTCGGTATCGACATGAGCTCCAAGGTGTTCCTCGCGGCTACCCTGGTGTTTTTTATCATGTTCTTTAACACCTTGTCTGGCGTGCGGTCGGTTAACCGGGCGTACTGCGATATCGCACGTATACAAGGGGCCAGCGAAAGGCAGATTTTCACCAAAGTCATGCTGCCCAGTGCCTCCAGCTGGATCATTACCGGCCTGAAAATGAGTCTTCCTTTTGCGCTGGTAGGGGTGATCATTGGCGAATTCATGGTGTCGTCCCATGGCTTGGGGTACCGGCTGAACTATTACTCGACCTCCTATAACACTACAGGCGCTCTGGCGATCATCATATTCATGATGATTTTGATGATGGCATTGACCACAGTTGTCGACAAAATTGAAGCCCGGCTATTGCGGTGGCGTCCAAGCCATCTTAACGCCGCGGAAAACTTTAAGGTATGAAACCATGGCGGCTCGTGAAATTTTCAACCCGTATCGCACACCCGGCCTGGATATGAAGCAGCACTATGGCATGCACCAGTCCATGGGTGTGAAAGCCGGCGGCTTTATTTTCTTTTCGGGAATGTATGCTTTGGACCCCAGCACAGGCGAACGATTGCATGGAACGGTTACCTCGGAAACCCGCATCATCCTGGAGAACCTTCAATCGATGCTGGCACACGCCGGCTTATCGCTCGATCGTCTCGTGCAAATCCATGCACTGATTTATGACCGAATTGAATATGACGTGCTAAATCGAATTTACCGGCAATTCATGCCAAACCCGCCCCCAGCCAGAACCGTATGGAGCGTTCAGCTCGACGCGGGATTCAAAATACAGATCGACGCCGTCGCTGCGGCGTAACAACACAGGAGGGTTATTGTGGACCAGCTTACGCGTGCAGTCGTGGAGCCGAAAAATCCGGCTCTCAATGCTTCCAGGAATCTGAATTTGCCGCATTCGCCCGGTATTCGCGCGGGAGATTTTATTTTCATTTCGGGAATGGTCTCCGTGGATCCCGAAACAGGGGAACACAGCCTTGGCACCGTAGCGAGCGAAACGCGCCAAATACTCAGCAATATGGCGCATCTGCTGGAGTCGGCAGGGTCGTCCCTGCAACGGGTCGTAAAGGTGAACGTGTTTATCTACGACATGCTCGAACTGGCCAATATGAACCGGGTTTTCGCGGAATTCTTTCCAGATGAGCCGCCCGCACGCACTGTCTGCGGAGTCCAGTTAAGCTTCGGCTTCAAGGTTGAGATCGAGTGCATCGCTCTCGCGGGGCACTGATCGGTATTGCTGGCTTGTGCCCTCGACCCGCACCCTCGTTCTGAGGTCGATGTCAATCTTGGCGTGCCCGGCAGATTCCACAAGCCAGAGCTTATAAGGGTCTAAATGGTTTTTGAATAATTATGCCCACTAAAATGTCTACAACAAATCGGGAACCAAGTGAGCACATCATATGTTGCGCTGTTGCTTTAACAACGACTTAGCGACTGAAATAAAGAACGAACCTGGTCGAAGCCCGCTTTTTCATGCCGCTCCATGCCACCCTTGGAGCACATTTTTGGCTGTTGCGCATAAACCGATGCATTGGAGCCTCTGCTGAAATTTGCGCACTAGGCCCTGATAACCATCAGGATTAACAACGAGCATGCGGTCGCAGACAGCCAGATGGAGACCCAGCATGCCTGAGTCCGCCTGATCGAATCCGTACTGCTTTGAGTATCCTTGGCTCGGCGAAATGCGATAGAAGCAACGCTCAAGCTTGATATGGCAACCATAGCCGAAACGACTCCTTCCAATGTAAGCCCGGAGATTATGGTCCCACGCAGGTAGAAAGCCGATAAAGCGAGGCAAGCTAGACTCGATCTAACCCATGCGAGGTGCGTACGCTCGGGTTGTAGACCGGGGTCTCTCATCGTTGAACAATCCAGTAAATCGTGCACGCAGCGATGAGAGAGACTGAAATTCCTACCGCGGCATTGACCTTCGAAATCGGCAGCGCCCGCCCGTGGCGCATAGCAATTTCGTTAGCGCGCCATCGAAAGTATGACCTCGCACTAAGAGCAAGCGCAATTAGGCAAAGTACGACGCCAAGGCGCCGTATTAACGATGAGTCAGGTGAATGCAAGCCGATCTGATCTAGAACGACTGCCGTGGCGATGAGGGCCAGTGTCGTCCGAATCCAGGCAAGAAACGTACGTTCGTTGGCAAGCGAAAAGCGATAATCCGGATTTTCTCCCTGTTCATACCACGGCTTACGGTCTTCTATTGCCATTACTGAGCCCACTTATCTCTTGCCATTGCTGTGCCCACGCAACGTGGTTGGTTGGGATACCCCAATAGTTTAACGACGTCCCGAACCGAATCGCTCTTGGCGGATGGACTACGCTATTGCGCGCAACAGCTCGGTACTGCTGGCGTCCCCGGCAGGAATCGAACCTGCAATCTTCCCTTAGGAGGGGAAAGTTATATCCATTTAACTACAGGGACGGGACGCGGTTGGGTGTGAGATTATAAAACACTCTGAAGAAGGAAAAGCCGGGATGCGAAGCCCGGCTTTTCGGGCCTCGCCCATCAAGGGAGGAGGCCGCGCCGGAATGAAGAACCCCGGCCTGTAGGCCGGGGCTTTTCGCCGCAGGGGAGGCGCGTGGTAGCGCCGCCTTGATCCGGCCGCGCTCGCCCCATACGAAGGAGCGGAGCAAGCGCTTGGGCCTGGCTTGGATCTGATTCAGGTTCTGCTCAGTGCTGGAGCCTGACTTGGGGCCAGAACCCGGCTCGGAACCGAGACCCGGCTCAGGCCCCGATACCGATGCAGCCGCCCTACTCGAGCTTGATGTTGCCCTTGGCGACCACTTCCTTCGCCCAATCGTATTGCTCCTTGATTTCCTTGGCGAATTCTTCCGGGGTGTTGCCGGAAGGCGCTGCGCCTTGTTTTTCAAGGGCTTCTACCACCTTGGGATCCTTCAGGGCCACCACGGCCGCGTCACGCAGCTTCTTGATGATTTCCGGCGAGGTGCCGGCGGGCGCGAGCAGGCCGTACCAGGCGGGCTGGTTCAGCTGGGGATAGCCTTCTTCGGCCAGGGTCGGCACATCCGGCAGGCTCTTCAGGCGTTCGGGCCATGCGATGGCCAGAGCGCGCAGGCCGCCGGCCTGAATTTGCCCCATGGAGGAAGGCAGGTTGTCGAACATGCTGTCGATCTGCCCGCCGACGGCGTCGGTGACGGCCGGGCCGGAGCCTTTATACGGTACGTGCACGGCGTCCGTGCCCGTCGCCTGCTTGAAGGCTTCGCCGAACAAGTGCAGCACGGAACATGTACCCGAACTGCCATGCGAGTATTTGCCGGGGTTTTCCTTCAGGACCTTGACGAATTCCTTGAAGTTCTTGGCGGGGAACTTGGGATTGACTTCGATGACGTTGGGCACATTGGCGAAGTTCGTGATCGGCATGAAGTCCTTCAAGGGATCGTAGGGCAGATCTTTGGGGCGGCAGGCCGAATTGACCGCCATGGTGGATACTGTGGCGATGGAAAGCGTGTAGCCGTCGGGCTTGGCGCGTGCAGCTTCGACGGCGCCGATCGCGCCGCCCGCCCCGCCCTTGTTCTCGACCACCATGGTCTGGCCCAGTTCCTGGCCCATGCGCTGGGTGACTATGCGGGCGACGATGTCGGTCGAACCGCCAGGCGCGAACGGCACAATGACGCGGATGGGCTGCGAGGGGTATTCCGCAGCATAGGCGACGCCGGCGCTGGATAAGGATGCGACACCAGCGGCCAGAGCGAGCACGGCGAATCTTTTTTGGAATTTGGCCATGTGTTTAATCTCTCCGTAGATAACATGAGTTTTAGAAACAAGCTGCTCGTTTTAGGCTAAGCTCGCTCATTCCAGAGCCGCAGGATAACAGGTATCAACGATCTCTGTCTTGCGTCCGGAGCCGGTCCGGGCGCCTGCGGCATCAAACATTGCAAAGGCCTCACGGCGCGCTTCTTTCTTCGTTCGAACGCTTTTTATGTCCATCATACAGCTGGTACTGCCCGACTTCCTGCTCATCGCCCTGGGTTGGCTGCTGTTCCATAAACTGAAGTTTTCCGCCGAGTTTTTTCGCGGAGCCGAACAGCTGGTGTACTTCGTACTGTTTCCCGCTCTGCTTTTCCACTCCCTCACGCAGACGCCGCTGAGCCTGACGGGCGCATACACCCTGTTGCAGGCCACGCTGGGCGTCATGGGGTTCGGCATCGCCATGGCCTGGCTGGCCGTGCCCGTGCTGCGGCCCGACCCCCTCGCGCACGCATCCGTGGCCCAATGCGCCTATCGTTTCAATACCTACATGGGCCTGTCGCTGGCCAGCGGCATAGGCGGCCCCGCCGGGCAGACAATCATGGCGCTGATCGTCGGCTTCGCCATACCCATCTCGAACGTAGCGGCGGTTCATGGCCTGGCCCGGCAAAGCGGCGGCAAGGCCATGGGCGAAATCGCCCGCAACCCGTTCATCATCGCCACCGTATTGGCCTTGTCGTGCAATTTTCTTTCAGTGCCCATTCCCAAACCCGTGGACGTCACCCTGAGCCGGCTGGGCGCCTGCGCCATCGCCATAGGCCTGATATGCGTCGGCGCGACGCTGTCCCTGCGCGGCGGCCGGGGCTATGGCTCGTTGATGGGCTGGGTTACCGCCGTGCGGCTGCTGATCACCCCGCTGGCGGCCATTGCCATTGCGTGGCTGCTCGATCTGTCCACGACCGAAAGCCAGATACTGTTGCTATTTAGCTGCTTGCCGACGGCGTCTTCGTCCTATGTCCTGGCCGCAAGAATGGGCGGCAATGGCCGCCTGGTCGCCGTGACCATGTCGGCGGGCACCTTGCTGTCGGCGCTGACCATTCCATTGTGGCTAACGCTGGGTTCATATCGATAGACAAAAATCATGAAGACAAATGAGGCCCCCTTGGAGTCCATACGGCTGGAATTGCCGGATGAAGCGGCCACGATCGCGCTGGCCGCGCAATTGGCCCCCATGCTGTGCGGCGCCCATCCCGCTTTGGGGCCCGGCAGCCGCGGGGGCCGCATCCATTTGCGCGGCGACCTGGGTGCGGGCAAAACCAGCTTCGCGCGGGCGCTGCTCAGGGCGGCCGGAATCAAGGGCCGCATAAAAAGTCCTAGCTATGCCTTGCTTGAAAGCTATAATCTTTCTAACTTATACTTCTATCACCTTGATTTTTATAGATTTAGCGATTCTCGTGAATGGGTAGACGCTGGTTTTCGAGAAATACTGGATAAAGAATCAGTGGTTTTGATCGAATGGCCGGAGCAAGCAGGCGGCCTCTTGCCGCCGCCCGACCTGGATATCCATCTCGAATACGCGGACGTTGGGCGGCACGCCAGCCTTACTGCCCACAGCGACAAAGGAAGATTATGGCTGACGACACTCGCCCTCTCCAAACAGGAATCGCCGCCCCGCGCGCCTCGCGGCGCCGGCTGATCGCCGCTGCGGGCACGCTGCTGGTCCTGCCCGTCATCCCGTCATTGACCCGCGCCGCAACCATCGTGGCGGTGCGCACCTGGCCCGCCGACGAGTACACGCGCGTCACGCTGGAAATGGACAGCGAATTGAAGGCGCAGCATTTCACGCTGGACAACCCGGACCGGCTGGTGGTGGACATCGAGGGCTTGTCGATCAATTCCACCATCAACGATCTGGTCTCCAAGATCAAGCCCAACGACCCTTACATACAGTCGGTGCGGGTAGGCCAGAACCGGCCCGGCGTCGTGCGCCTGGTCATGGACTTGAAACAGCCCATCGCCCCCCAGGTGTTCACCCTGAAGCCCATAGGGGATTACAAATACAGGCTGGTATTGGACCTGTACCCCAAAGTCGCGCAAGACCCCCTGCTGGCGATCATGGACAACGCCGACACCGACCCGCTGGCCGAAGTCCTGGAGGATTTGGCGCAAAGTTCAGGTTCCGACGCGCCGGTGCCGTCCGTCCCCGGGCAAAAGCTGCCGCCCGTGGCCAAGAAGCCCAATACGCCCGCCGCGCCCCCGCCGCGCGCGCCCGAACCACGCAACAACCGTCCCATCCTCGTTGCGCTCGATCCCGGCCATGGCGGCGAGGACCCGGGCGCCATCGGCCGCAACGGCACGCGCGAAAAGGATATCGTGCTCAGCATCGCCCGGCGCTTGAAAAAGCTGATCGACGCGCAGCCGAACATGCGCGCCTACTTGACCCGCGACAACGATTATTTCGTTCCCTTGCACGTCAGGGTGCAGAAGGCCAGGCGCGTGAAAGCCGACCTTTTCATATCGATACACGCCGACGCGTGGATAAAGCCCAGCGCGCGCGGTTCCTCGGTCTTCGCGCTGTCGCAGAACGGCGCCACCAGCGCCGCGGCCCGCTGGATGGCCAAGCGCGAGAACGATGCGGACCTGATAGGCGGCGTGGACCTGGGCTCGCACAACAAGCAGGTGGCCCAGGTGCTGCTGGATCTTTCCACGGCGGCGCAGATCAACGATTCCATGCGCGTGGGCGACCATGTGTTGACGCAAATCGGGAAAATCAACCGGCTGCACAAGAAAAGCGTCGAGCGCGCGGGCTTCGCCGTATTGAAAGCGCCCGACATCCCATCCATACTCGTCGAGACGGCCTTCATCAGCAACCCCGAAGAAGAGCGCCTGCTGCGCAGCCCGTCCCACCAGGACAAGATAGCCCGCGCGCTGCTGACCGGCGTCAGCGACTACTTCGCCGCCAGCCCCGCGCTGGCTCGCCGCGAAGCCTGAATCGCCCTTGCCTGCGCGGCGCCGTCAGCCGCCGTGCCGGCGCGCGAGCTGGCGCTTGAACAGTTTCCAGGCCCCGCCTACGATCACCGGCACCGCCGCCGCGCTGACCCCTACCAGCACGATGGTATTCAGGTGCTCTTTGATGATGGGCACGTTGCCGAAAAAATAGCCCAGCGTGATCAAGCCCCCCACCCACAAGGCGGCGCCGGCTATATTGAAGAGCTGGAAGCGCAGCAGATCCATGCTGGCCACTCCGGCGACGAAAGGGGCGAAAGTGCGGAAAATGGGCAGGAAGCGCGACAGCACCAAGGTCTTGCCGCCGTGCTTCTCGTAGAAGGCATGGGTCTTGATCAGCGCTTTGCGGTCCAGGTAGCGGAAGTTGCTGGAAAAAACCCGCGGGCCGATATAGCGGCCTATGGAATAATTGACCGTATTGCCCAGGACGGCCGCGGCGACCAGCAAGCCGGCCAGCCATAGAGGGTCCAGCAGGCCCGAGGCGCCGAAAGCCCCCGCGATGAACAGCAGCGAGTCCCCCGGCAAGAAAGGGAATACCACCAGGCCCGTTTCACAGAACACGATGAGAAACAGCACTAGGTAGATCCACGCCCCATACTGCGCCACCCATGCGCCCATGAACTGGTCTATATGGAGGATCATGCTGAAAAGGTCGGTCATGGCGGCTACCTGAAAAGTTAGGGCAATATAGCGCGATGTCAACCGTCCGCGCAAAACGCCCGCGCCCGCCAAAGGCTAAAATCGACCCTGAGCCGGTAGCGCCGGCCCGCTCTCGCGGGACGAGGCCAGGCGAGGCCGGCATGACACACCAGCATGCCCGCGCGCATGCGCATCAGCCCGGAACGCCACAATGTCTGAACGCCGCTCTATCGCCCAGCTTCCCGACCAGTTGATCAGCCAGATCGCTGCCGGCGAGGTCATCGAACGGCCCGCGTCGGTACTGAAAGAACTGCTAGAGAACGCCATCGATGCCGGCGCCCGCGCCATCGAGGTGAGGCTGGACGGCGGCGGCATACGGCGGATATCCGTCAGCGACGACGGCGTCGGCATACCCGGCGAGGAATTGGCGCTGGCATTGACGCGCCACGCGACCAACAAGATCGCCAGCCTGGAAGAACTGGAGTCCGTCGCCTCCATGGGCTTCCGCGGCGAAGCGCTGGCCTCCATTGCTTCGGTGGCCAGGCTGACGCTGACATCGCGCACCGCGCAAGCGGCGCACGCATGGCAGATGGTTCCCGACGCCGGCCATCCGGAGCCGGCATCGGGCGCAGTGGGCACCACGGTGGATGTCCGGCAATTGTTCGACCAGGTGCCGGCGCGGCGCAAATTCCTTCGCGCCGAGGCGACGGAATACGGCCACTGCGTGGATGCGCTGGAACGCATCGCGCTGGCGCAACCCGGCATCGCCTTCCGCCTGTTCCACAACGACAAGCCGCAAAGAAATTGGCGGGCGGCTGCCATCGGCAACAGGGTGCGCGACGTCCTCGGCGCGGAATTCATCGAGCAAGGGCTGGAAGTCAAAAAAGAGCACGGCCTGATCACCCTGCATGGCATCATCGTGCGGCCCACCCATGCGCGCAGCCGTGCCGACAGGCAATACTTGTACGTGAATGGCCGCTACGTCCGGGACAGAACGGTCGCGCACGCGATACGGCAAGCCTATGCCGACGTGCTGCACGGCGACCGCCAGCCGGCTTATGTGCTTTATTTATCGGTGGATCCGGCCACCGTGGACGTCAACGTCCACCCGGCCAAACATGAAGTGCGCTTTCGCGACAGCGGCGCGGTGCACCGTTTCGTCGGCCAGGCCCTGGCCGATGCCTTGTTCGTCGGGGGCGGCCAGGCCGCCGCCGATGGCGCAAGCGCGGATACGGGCGCGGGCCTGATGCCGCCGGATCCGGCGGCAGGGACTTACCTGCGCGCGGATTCTCTCCCTGGCGCTACGGACGGCAATGCCGCGGGCGCTACGGCTTTTACGGGCGTCCCCGCGCCCTTCCGCCGCGACCAGACGCAGCATGCCCTGCGCCTGCGCGAGCCCGGACCGCACACGGCACAGGACTGGCAAACCCTGTACCGGCCCATCGCCGCGCCGGAAGACCAGGACCAGCCCGCCCCGCCGGCCGAAGCCGTCGCGGACCACGACTTGCCGCTGGGCATGGCCCTGGGCCAATTGCATGGCGTCTATATCCTGGCGCAGAACAAAAACGGCCTCGTACTGGTGGACATGCACGCCGCGCATGAGCGGGTGGTCTATGAGCAATTGAAGAAATCCATGGACGCCCAGAGCCTGCCGCGCCAGGAGCTGCTGGTGCCCGTGGTGTTCGGCGCCAGCGCAAAAGACCTGGGCCTGATCGAAGAGCATGCGGCCATGCTGGACGAGCTCGGCCTGGACATGCGCCCGGCAGGCCCCGCCAGCATCGCCGTGCGCGCCGTGCCCGCCCTACTCGCCCATGGCGACATCGAAGCGCTGGCGCGCGGCGTCTTGCGGGACCTGGACAATGTCGGCGTATCGCCGCGCTTGACCGAACAGCGCAACGAGCTGCTGTCCACCATGGCCTGCCACGGCTCGGTGCGGGCCAACCGGCGCCTGACCCTGGACGAAATGAATGCCCTGCTGCGCAAAATGGAACAGACGGAAAGGGCCGACCAGTGCAATCATGGCCGCCCGACCTGGGTGCAATGGAAAGTCAGCGAACTGGACAAGCTGTTCATGCGCGGCCAATGACCCATGGCGACTGATTTCCCTGTGATCTGCCTGACGGGGCCCACCGCCGCGGGCAAGAGCGCCACGACCCTGGAGCTGGCCGCCCGCTGGCCGGTGGAAATCATTACCATGGACTCGGCCACCATCTATCGCGGCATGGACATCGGCACCGCCAAGCCGGACGCCGCCACCCTGAAACAGGCGCCGCACCACCTGATCGACCTCATCGACCCGACGGAAAGCTATTCCGCCGCCCAGTTCCGCCGCGACGCCCTGCGCCTGATGACGGAAATCAGCGCGCGTGGCAGGATTCCGCTGCTGACGGGCGGCACCATGCTGTATTTCCGCGCGCTGCTCCAGGGGCTGAACGATCTGCCGGAAGCCGATGCCGCATTGCGCGCGCAACTCGACGAACAGGGCGCGCGCCTGGGCTGGCCGGCCATGCATGCCGAACTGGCGCGCCTCGACCCGCGGACGGCGGCGCGCCTCCAGCCCATGGATGCCCAGCGCATCCAGCGCGCGCTGGAAGTGTGCCTGCTCAGCGGACGCCCGATGTCGGCCCTGCTCGAACGCGACACAGCGGCGGAACTGCCCTGCCGCAGCATTCAGATCGCGCTCGAACCCGGCGACCGCGCCGTGCTGCACCGGCGCATCGCTGAGCGTTTCGACGCCATGCTGGCCGCCGGCCTGCTGGACGAGGTGCGCAGCCTGCGCGCGCGCTATCGGCTCGACCCCGCGCTGCCTGCCATGCGCTGCGTGGGCTATCGCCAGGCCTGGCAATACCTGGATGGACAGATCGACGAAAGCGGACTGCGTGAAAAGGGCATCGCCGCCACGCGCCAACTGGCCAAGCGGCAGCTGACCTGGCTGAGAAGCATGGACGGTGTGCGGCGCTTCGATTGCCTCGATGGGAAACTGACCGATGCGGTGCGCGGCTACCTGGCGCGGCGTCTCACCAACGACGCTGCATGAAACCGGGTTTTTCCCTTGATTTGGTGCCGGTCTACTCCTGGATGGGCAGGGAAATGAGGATTTCCGCGCCGCCCTCGACATTGCGCGCCTCGATGCGGCCATTCGCGCGCTCCAGAACCATGCGCGCCATGTAAAGCCCGACGCCCGTGCCGCACTCCTTGGTGGTGAAGTAAGGAGTGAACAGCATGGAAAGGGCGTTTTCGGAAAACCCGCTGCCGCTGTCGCGAATATGAATGACCCCGTTTTGCTGGTCTATTCCCAGCCGGATGGCAATGTCGCCGCCAGCGCCCTTGGCGGTGATGGCGTCCTTGGCATTGATCAGCACATTGAGCAGAACCTGGTTGAACTCATGGTGCAAACCCTTCACGAAAATATCCCGGTGCGTATCGAGGGTGACGTTGATCTGTTCATTCTTGAAGGTGGCGTCCAGCAGGTGCAGCGCCTCCCTGACGGATTCAAGCAGGCTGAAGCGAACCGGCTCCCCATCGTTACTGAAAATGTTGCGGAACTGGTCGATGGTGGCGGACATCTTGCGGGCCACGCGGTTTCCGGTTTCCACCTGTTGATTGAGCCTTTCCGGGGTCAATTCGCCAAGCTCGTATTCTTCCTTGATGTTTTGCAGGATCAGGCACAGGGCGTTCAGCGGCTGGCGCCAATGGTGCGCCACGTTGCGCATCATCTCGCCCATCAGGGTCAGGCGTGACTGCTGCATCAACACCAGGTCCTTTTCACGGTTCTTGGCAACCTCTTCCCGCACGCGGGTTTCAAGAAGCTCGTTGCTTTTTTCCAGCTGGGCGGTGCGCTGTTCCACCAGGTTTTCGAGATGGCGTTGCAGGCGCGAAAGCTCCAGATGCGTGCGCACGCGGGCGCGCACCTCATCGATGTCAAAAGGCTTGGTGACGTAGTCGGCGGCCCCCATGTCGAAGCCTTTGAGCTTGCCTTCCGTGGAATCCACCACGGTGACGAAAATGACCGGGATGTGCTTGCCCGCGGGGTGCGCCTTGATGCGGCGGCACACTTCGTAGCCGTCCATTTCGGGCATGACGATGTCGAGCAGCACCAGATCGGGCGGCGTCTCGCCCTGGATGATTTCGAGCGCCTTGGCGCCGTTGCAGGCCACCAGGATGCGGCAGTCTTCCTTCAGCGCTTCCAGCAGCCCATGGATGTTATCCGGGATGTCGTCGACAATCAGCAAGAGCGGGCGGTCCTGGTGGATTTCTCTCATTTTCGTGGGCTCCTGTGGCGTGTTCTGAAAATCCGATGGACAAGGTGGGCAAGGACGGGCGTTACAGCTTGAAAATCTCGCCCAGCGACGGCAGGGAAACCGGCCAGCCCATGGCTTCGATATGCCCGGCCAGTGTGGCGGCGGCACCATTTTCGCCGTGTACCACGAAGGTGTGGCGCGGCGCGCGGCGGAACTGGCGCAGCCAATCCAGCAGCGCCGCCTGGTCGGCATGGGCGGAAAGACCGCCGATGGTATGGATCCCGGCACGCACCGGGATTTCCTCGCCGAAGATGCGCACCATCCTGGCGCCATCCACCAGCCGCCGTCCCAGCGTGCCCTGCGCCTGAAAGCCGGTAATCAGGATGGTGTTTTCGTGCCGCCCGAGATTATGGCGCAGGTGGTGCTTGATGCGCCCGGCGTCGCACATGCCGCTGGCGGAAATAATCACGGCGCCGGAGCGGACGTCGTTGAGCGCCATGGATTCTTCCGCGCTGGCGGTAAAGTTCAGCTTGATCTGGTCGCCGTGCCTGGCATGCCAGGCTTCCAGGTCGATGGTTTCCTCGTCGAACAGTTCCGGATGGCGCATGGTGATGCGCGTGGCCTCGGCCGCCATCGGCGAATCGACGGTGATGTTCAGGTTGCGGAAACGCCCCTGGCGCGTCAGGTCGTTGAACAGATAAAGAATTTCCTGGGTGCGGCCGACCGCGAAGGCCGGGATGATGACGTTGCCCTTCTTGCGGTGCAGGGTGTCGTTGACGATGTGGACGAATTCCTCCACGGTCGATGCCATGTCCTTGTGCAGGCGGTCGCC
>DJWC01000014.1 GCA_002441445.1 Pusillimonas sp. UBA6240 | reverse complement strand
TCCAGGCCGGTCTTGGCGATCCAGAGTGAACGTATCATTTTAGTTGCTCGATAATATGGAATTGGCGCGCTCGGCATTGGTGCCGGCGTCCTGGATGATCTTCATCTGCATTTCGAAGCGGCGGGCGTTGGCGATCATGCCGACCATGGCTTCAGCCGCATTGACATTGCTTTTCTCGACGAAGCCCGGAACCATGCGCACCATGGGGTCCGCCTGCGCGGGCTGGCCGCCGGCAACACGGAACAGGCCGTCGTCGCCGCGCGCCATCGTGGCGGCGGGCGGGTTGACCAGCTTCAATTGGCCGACGAGCTGAATGTCCTTGGGGTTGTCGCCCGCGCCGAGCGCCGAGACCTGGCCATCCACCGAGAAAGTCACCGTGCCGCGGTCGGGAATGGCGACGGGCTGGCCGTCCACGGACAGCACCGGCCAGCCCTGCTGCGTCACCAGCAAGCCTTGCTGATTCACCGCGAATTCGCCGGCGCGAGTATAGGCTTCGCCCTGCGGGGTCTGCACGCTGAACCAGCCGTCGCCCTTGATGGCGGCGTCCAGCGCGTGCCCGGTTTCCATCATGGTTCCTTGCTGGAAGTTGCTGCCCGGCGTCGAAGCCACGGTGGCGACCCGCGTGGGCATGCCGGGTTGGCCCACTACAGGCACCGACCGGTAGACGGCCATCTGTTCGCGAAAGCCGGCGGTCGACACATTGGCCATATTGTTGCTGATGACAGCCTGCTGCTCCAGCACTCTTGCGGCGCCGCCGGCGGCGGTATAGACGATGCGGTCCATGTTCTACGCGGCCCTGAGCCCGTCAGCGCAAGTTGATCAGGGTTTGCAGCACCTGATCCTGCGTCTTGATGGTCTGCGCGTTGGCCTGGTAGGTGCGCTGCGCGATGATCATGTTCACCAATTCCTGGCTCATGTCCACATTGGACTCTTCCACCGACTGCCCCTTGACCCGGGCCAGGCTGTTGGAGCCCGGCTTGCCCAGTATGGGCTGGCCGGATGCCGAGGTTTCGACCCAGGCATTGCCGCCCACCGGCTGCAAGCCCTGCAGGTTGGGGAAGTCCGCCAGCACCAGAGAGCCCATGTTCTGCGTTTCGCCGTTGGTGTAGTTGGCCACGATGGTGCCGTCGGCGGCAATCGACATGCTGGCGTATTCCCCGGTGGGATAACCGTTTTGCCCGAAGCTGTAGGTGAAGTCGCCGCCGTACTGGGTGGAGTTGGCGTAATCCATGGTGAAGCTCAAGGTTTCCGCCGGCGAGTTCGCGCCGCCGATATCGGGAACCGTGATCTTCACGGGAGCGGCGGGACTGCGCAGGCGGCCGCCATCGTCGAAAGTGAGGGTAGGCAGCCCGGCGCCGCCGTCGTTGTATGGCGCAGGCAGCTCCTTGCCGTCCAGGCGATAGTAGACGTCCCACTTGCTTTCGCCGCCGACCGCGGGCCGCTTGGCGAAATACTGGATCAATTGGTGCGAATTGCCCAGCGAATCGTAGACGTTGATGGGCAAGGAATGGGTGAAGCTGTTGGCCACGGCCGGGTTGAAGGACGCGGCCGCCACCGGCGCCACATAAGGAATATTGCCGCCGCCTTCCGGCAGGGTGGCGGGATTGTTGGCATCCGGGGTTCCGTTGCCGCCGGTAAACATGACCGGGATACCGCCGCTGCCCGTGGTGTAGCTGCCATCGGGGGGCGGCGTACCCCCCCAGTCCGGATTGGACCACGTGCCGGTATATTGGTAGGTGACCGGGGGATTGGTCCCGTCGCTCAGCACCACCGACCCCTGGACCTCCAGCACCTGCCCGCCCGCCAGCGGCGCATTGGCATCCACGGTGAGCTTGGAGGTGACGGCGGTGGTGGCCGACGGCGCAATATTGCCCGAAGGCACGCGCACCGGAACCAGGTTAGTCCCGCCTTCGGCATAGCCCGTCAGGCGGTGGCCCTGCGCATTGATCAGATAGCCGTCTTTGTCGGGAAAGAACTGCCCATTGCGCGTATACAGCACGCCGCCGCTTTCATCGACCACCCGGAACAGCCCCTTGGCGCCGTCTATCGCCATGTCGAACTGGTTGCCTGTGCCGGATACCGTGCCTATGGTGAAGCGCTGATTGATGCTGGCCACTTGCGTGCCCAGGCCGACGCGCGAACTGGCGTAGACATCGGCGAATGTGGCGCTGCCGGACTTGAAGCCCACCGTGCCGGAGTTGGCGATGTTGTTGCCAATGACATCCAGAGTTTGCGATGCGGCGTTCAGGCCGCTTAACCCTTGTCCGAAACCCATGATTGACCTCGTCTACTCGTTGAACTGCGTTAACTGTGTTTGATCGCTGTGCTTGATGGCGCGGCAAGCCCGATCGCCGCCGCGCAAGCTGTTTCCCGCTACATGATTTTGCGGATGTCCAGCAAAGAATGTTTGCCCGCCAGGCCCAGATCGAGCTGCAGGCCATTGGATGAATAAGCCACGCTGGCGACCCGCCCATAAGTCAGCGGGCCCGCCGAAACCGGGTTGCCGTCAGCGTCGGACGCCGCCACCTGCACGGTATATGCGCCATCGGGCATCTCCGCGCCGCCATCGGCCTTGCCATCCCAATTCACCGACAGCACGCCCGCCTGCTGCGAACCCAGATCAATCTGCTTGATGGCCTTGCCGGAGCCATCCAGTACGGAAACCGTGACCTTGGCCGCCGGCGAGATCAAGTCCACGCCGAAGGGCGTCGCCACCCTGGCTCCGCCCTCGCCGCCGCCCAGCGATATCTTGCTGCCGGGCACCAGCACATCCTTGCCGATCAGATTGGCCGCCTGCATGGACTGCGAAACATCCATCTGGCCGGACAGCGCCAGCAAGGTGTTGTTCAGCTGATTGATCCCATTCACCGTGGACAACTGGGCGATCTGGGAAGTGACCTGCGCATTGTCCATGGGATTCAGCGGATCCTGGTTCTGCAACTGCGTCACCAGCAGCGTCAGGAAACGTTCCTGCGTATCGCCCATCAAGCTGTTGGTGTTCGCCGTGGCGGCCGCCAGGGCGGCGCCCGTGGCGCTACCGGCCTGGTTGGTCTGGTTCGTGATGGTGGTCACACATCGCTCCGTATCGAGTTAATCCGGCAGCCGCTCACTGGCCTATGGACAAAGTACGCATCATCAGATTCTTGGCGGTGTTGATGACTTCCACATTGGCTTGGTAAGAGCGCGAAGCCGAGATCATGTTCACGGTTTCCGCCACGACATCCACATTCGGCATGGTCACATAGCCATCGGCATTCGCCAGCGGGTTCTTCGGGTCGTACTGCAGGCGATGCGGCGCCGCGCTTTCCACCACGGACGCCACCTGCACCCCGCCCACCGCCTGGGAATAGGCCTGGCCGGGGGCGGGCGCCATCTTGAACACGACCTGCCGCGCCTTGTAGGCCTGGCCGTCCGGGCCCGCGACACTGTCGGCGTTGGCCAGGTTGCTGGCGCTGACGTTCATGCGCTGGGACTGCGCGGTGAGCGCGGATCCGGCGATCTGGAAAATGCTCATTGAAGACATGGATGCTTGCCTTTTTATCCTTTGATGCTCGATGGTCGATGCTCGATGCTCGATGCCTGCCGCCTATCGTGGCCGTCCTGCTCCGGCCGCCCTATTCCGTCCGCCTTATTGCTGCAGCGCCGCCATCATGGTTTTGATGCGCGCCGATATCAGCGTCAAATCGCTTTGATAACGCGTGGTGTTATCCGCGAACTGCACGCGTTCCACGTCCATATCCACCGTATTGCCGTCCATGCTGGGCTGCAAAGGCTGCCGGTAGAGCAGCGGCGCCGGATCGGGCGTGAAGGCCTTGGCGGGGATGTGGCGCGCGGACGTCAAGGCCAGTTGCGTATCGGGCAGGTGCAGGCTGCCGCCGCCGCCCATGGCTTCGCGCAAGGCCGATGTAAAATCGAAGTCCCTGGCCTTGTAATTGGGCGTATCCGCATTGGCGATATTCGCCGCCAGCACTTCTTGCCGGCGCTGCCGCAGCTCCAGCGCCTGCTGATGGAATTTCAGGTCGTCACCGATCCGGTCTATCATTTTCCGCTTGCCCGCTCTAGAAGGATGCGCATCGCCAGCGATGCCATCGGACAGCAGCGGCCTTCCGCCGCCATGAATACATGCATAGTAATGTCGGGCCTGTTTTTATAAAGTATGAAATAAGGCGGCAATTGACGGCCAATTCCGGCGATGCGTGCCGCCCCCCTTCTATAAAATGGGCGCATGTTCAGATCACCCTATTTGTTCGCTTTGGCCTTGGCCGGCATGCTGGTCGCGGGCGCGCCCGCGTCATACGCCGCCTTGCCCGAGCAGGCGGTCCAGGATGCAGCGCTGGTGGCGGCCGAGGTCGAAACGTTTCTGCGCGGCCAGGCCAGCAGCTACCCCGGCGCCGCGGAGATTTCGGTCGAAGCGCCCCGCATCACCCGCCAGCTGCCCTGCGAACAGCTACAGCCCTTTCTGCCCAGCGGCCAGCGCCTGCGCTCGCGCATGACGGTCGGCGTGCGCTGCATGGCGCCCTCGAGCTGGACGACTTATGTGCAAGTCAATCTCAGCATTCAGGGCCATTACTACGTGGCCAACCGCAATATCGCCGCCGGCGACACCGTCTCGCTGGACGACTTGAGCGCGCGCGAGGGCGACATATTGCGCCTGTCCAACGGCATTGTTTTCGACCCTAGCCAGGCGGTGGGCTATATCGCGGCCCAGCGCATCCCGGCCGGCGGCCCGGTAAAATCCACCGCTCTGCGCGACCCCAACTCCATACAGCGCGGCCAGTCGGTACGCACCCAGGCGCGCGGCCCGGGCTTTGTCGCCACCGGCGAAGGCCAGGCTTTGCAGGGCGGCCCGCCCGGCGCGCAGATCCAGGTGCGATCCAGTTCGGGGCAGATCGTCACCGGCACGGTACTGGACGCCAATACCGTGCAAGTGGCGCTGTAGGCGAGCGGATAACCCTTGGACCGTAGTCAAAACCCCGTAATGAGACTAAAGTTTCCCCGTATTCGACCGTAAAGCAGCACAGCAGACGCAGTAAACTAATCGCCAGTATTCGGAGATCGTTTTGAAAATCACTTCGCCCTCGTTCAAAAGCCCGGCAGCCAGCCCCTTGGCAGGCGCGCGCGGCGACAGCCTGCAGAGCGCCGGGGCAAGCTCCAGTACAGCGACCTCCGGCAAAAGCGCCGTCGACCTCAGCGCCGCCGCCCGCCACCTGTCCAGCCTTGGCGACTCCGCCAACGACATCAACACGGTGCGCGTACAGGAACTGCGCGACGCCCTGGCCTCCGGCCAACTCAAGATAGACCCCAGCCGCATCGCCGACGGCCTGCTCGCCAGCGTACGCGATTTATTGAAGTAAACGCGGTTGCAACGCCAGGCCCAGCGCTGGAAGACTCTGAACACATGGACACCTCCCTCGCCCGCCTGCTTTCCTGCATGCAACGGGAACTGGATTTAGTGCGGGAATTCATCGGCGTGCTGAAGGCCGAGGAAGCCGCCCTGATGGACCTCGGCAACGGCGCGGCGCTGAGCGACAGCACCGCAAGCAAGAATCTCTGCGCCGACAAGCTGGCGGCCATCGGCGCAGAACGCGGCAAACTGCTGGCGTCCCTGGGCTACAGCGCCGACAAAGCCGGTCTGGACGCAGCCGCCCGCAAACACCCTGCGCTGCAAGCCGTCTGGGGCGAGCTGTATAGCAAAGCGCAGCAGGCAAGCGAGCTGAACGCGGCGAACGGCGTCATGATCGACACCTTCCTCGCCCACAACCAGCAAGCCATGGCCGCCTTGAAGGCAATGGCCGGAATCGGCGACCTCTACGACGCCAGCGGCCGCAGCAAGCCCGTCGGCGCTGCGGGACAGAAAAGAGCCATACGGGCGGGGTGAACCTATCCTGCCAGGTGATGTCTTCTTCCAAGACGGATCAGCTATAGCTGAGCGTTGAACAACAGTAGGCCCATATACAGACGCCATTCCGCCCCGGCAAATCAACAGGCGCTCGCATAATCTATTGCACTTGTATATCTGAAGCTGTGTTGGCGACGCTGCACGAAAAGGCCAAGGCTGATAACATCACTGGCGCCAGATTAAAGGAGAATCGCCGTGCCTCCGAAAAATAAACCCCTCACTGACAAAGAGCTTGCAGCTTACGAAGCAAACCGCGATCTCGCTGCAGAATTGCTCGAAGCTGTGCAGCAAATGAAAGCCCGCCAAGCGCAAGTCGTTTTTCCGATGGCCTCACAACCCAAAGCCTGACGCTGCAATCACCCCGAATGCCACGGCCCGCGCCGCTGGGGCGCGGAGCCGGGGCGGCGCAAGGGCTCTTTCAACAACGCCAACCACCTCAGAAAAAGGCCAAGCACTCAAACCGCCCTGGCGACGCCACTAACACGAAACAACGCAGCGGGACGGGCGGCGAAGGCCGGGCGCGGCGACGTTCGGGGCGGTAGCGAGCCGATCGTGAAGGGAGGCCGAACGGCCGGACGAACAAGGCGACGCGGGTTCGGCGCGCGGGGCGCCGAACCAGCCACGAGGAGCAAGTCCGGTCTTCGCCGCCCGGCACGCGTCAGAAAAGCAAACAGCGCCACAGCCGCTGACCACGCGTCGGAAGAATGAACGGCACACAATCTCTGGCCACGCTTCGAAAGAGCGAACAGCGCCACGGCCGCTGGCCAAGCATCGGAAGAATGAGCAGCACCACGGTCGCCAAGCACGTGCCAAGAGAATTACCTCAGGCCTCCACCATTTCCTTCAACGCAAATAGCTTCAGCACCCCCGCAGGCACTGACGCGACGGGCAGGCCGGGTTTGCCTACCAGGTTGCCGGCGACTGTGCGGGCCAATTCCGCATCGGGGTGCTGCTTCAGCCGCCAGGCCGCCATGCCGGCCTGGACCGCCGTCAACGCCCGCGTCAGCGCCGCGTCCTCGTCGCCCCGCTGCGACAGCAACTGCCAGAAGCGGGACGCGTAGCGCATAGCCTGCTTTGCTTCCGCCCGCAGCACCAGCCACGCAGCCAGGCTTTCGGCGCTTATCCCCGTTTCCGCCGCATTGGCCAAGCCATGCAACACCTTGAGCGTCGCCCCGTCCCGCCGGCTCAGCACGCGCACCGAAACCAGCATCAAAGGCAGCGCCGGCTGCTGGCGCGCTTGCACTTCGACACGCGCGCCGTCCGCCCATAAAACGACCTCGGACGCCGGCAGGCCAGCCATCCGGCCCACATCCGGCAACTGCGCCGAATCGACAACCGGCCGATGCATCAAGGTCTTGGCCACCGCGCCCACCGTCGTGGCGCAGCCCTCATGCTCGATACGCGTGCCGGCCGATACCTGCGTCAGCCACGTGGCATCGAGTTCATTCAACCGGCGCCACAGCGCCTGCGAACCGCCTTCGAACAAATGAACCACCGGCGACTTGCCGAATTGGTCCACCAGCCACCATACCTGATGATGCAGGGCGTCGGCGGCGGCCGGCGCCGCCTGCGCCGCCGCGCCGCAGGAAGAAAACCAGCCATCGGCAAGGCTCAACTGCTGCATGAGCGTGGTCAAGGCCTGACCCGCGCTCCCCAGCGCCAACGTCGCCCGCAGCTGGCCAGGCTGGCCCGTCGGCGACTGTATGGCGACCTGATCGTGCACGGCCAGCAAATAGCCGCCGCCGCGCTCGGCCACATAGGCCTGGGCGCCGCGCAGCATATTCCGGATGGCGCCCGACACCGGCGTTGCGGCGGACTTGCCCGCCGCATGGCTGCGCCACAAATCATAGGCTTCCGATACCGAGGGACTGTCATCCACCTGGACGCAGGCCGCCTGCAAGTCCTCCATGGACAGCGCCGAGCCGCCCTCGCCCGCCATCGACAGCAGCCCCGGCAGCAAACGCTTGCGGCGGCTTTCCGCCACAGCGGCGCGGCTATCGTCCTGAGGCGCTTTACTCAACGCCATCAGCGCGGCGAAATCCGCCTCCGATGGCGCATACAGCGCACTGGACTGATGGCTGTGCGCCAGCGCCTGATCCACCAGCTCGGCCGCATTGGGGAACAGCAGATTCTCCGGCACCTTCTGGCCATTGGAGACAAAGTGTATGGGCAGTTGATAGCGCAAGGAAGTGTCCAGGGCAGCGCCCAGGCGGCTAGCCTCATCCACCTTGGTAATGATGCAGCCCGCCAGCGGCGATCCGCCATCGTTGAAATAGCTGCGGGCCACTTCGTCCAGCGTATCGCCATGGCTGGACGCGTTCAGCACCAGCAGCCGGTCCACCTGCCTGCCGGCGCCGGCCAGCATGGCGGCCTGTTCAGCGACGTAGCGGTCGCGCTGGCTGATGCCGACATTGTCGATCAATATGGTCTGATCGGCTCGTATGCCTTGCATGACGCGGCGCAATTCGTCCGCGTCCTGCACCACATGCACCGGCACCCGCATGATCTGTCCGTAGATCTTCAACTGCTCGTGGGCGCCTATGCGATAGGTGTCCGTCGTCAGCAACACCAGGCTACCGTGTCCGGAGCGGCGCACGCAGCGCGCGGCCAGCTTGGCGACGGAGGTCGTCTTGCCGACGCCGGTGGGCCCCACCAGCGCAATGGCCTTGCCCGGCGCCCAGAATGCGTCTTCATCGCTCAGCACGGGCAGATGCGTCTGCAGCTCCTTCCTTGCCCACTGGAAAGCAGCCTTGGCGGACAGGTTTCCGGGCAGGCGCTTGAGCATGGCTCGCAGCAGCGCCGTGCTGAAGCCGAAACCCAGCAAGGTCTGGAAAAGCTGCGCCGCCTGCGGCGCCTGCTTCAATTGATTGCCCCAGAGCAGCTCGTCGATACGGCTTTCCAGCGCGCCGCGCATGTCTCCGATAGCGCTCATGACATCCGCGCGGGGGTCGGCCGCAAGCGGCGGCGCATAAGCCTGCTGCGAGACGCCGGGGCCCGCGGCGGACCCGGCCGGCGCAACGCGATATCCCGGGGCGCCGGCCGCCGATACCCCGGCCCCCGCCGCAGCCGGCGCCGCGGTCGGATCGGTGGCCAGAATCTCCACTCCGCCATTGATGCGCTTGTTGGAGATGATCAGCGCATCCGGCCCCAGCGCCAACCTGACCTGCCGCAGGGCTTCGCGATTGGTGCTGCCAAAAAAACGACTTATATTCATGCTGCGTTGCCGCCTATCACAGCGGTTATCTTCAAGATGCGTTCATCGGGAATCTCGGCATTGGACAAGACCCCCAGTTGGGGAAAATGATGGCGCAGGAAACGGGATAGGGATGGCCGTAATATGGGCGGCACGACCAGCACCGTGGCATCCCCGTTGGCTTCCTGGGCCTGCACCGCGCGCTGCGCCTCGGCCAGCACGCTTTCCGCCAGGCCAGGCTCCAGCGCGCCGCTGGTGGTCAGCGCCTGTGTCAACACGCGCTCCAGGCGCGGCTCCAGGCCTATGACCCGCAACTCGTTTTCGCCCGGGAACCATTGCTGCGTAATGGCGCGGCCCAGCGCCACGCGAGTCAGGGCCAGCAGCTCTTGCGGATCCGGGCCCGAACCGGCCGGGTTGAGCGCGGCCAGGCGCGGCGCGTGCTCGGACAGCGTTTCCACAATGCTGCGCATGTCGCGTATGGGGACCTCCTCGGCCAGCAAGCCGCGCAACAGCTTCTGCAGCAAGGTCAGGCTGATGGTCTTGGGCACCAGGTCTTCCACCACCTTGGGCGCATCGCGGCCGATGTGGTCCAGCAGCTGCTGCACCTCCTGGCGGCCCAGCAGCTGCCCGCCATAGCGATGCATCAGATGATTCAAATGCGTGGCGATGACGGTGCTGGCATCGACAACGGTATAGCCGGCGATTTGCGCCTGTTCGCGCAAGGCCACGTCTATCCATACGGCAGGCAGGCCGAAGGCGGGATCCGTCGTGGCGGTGCCGGGCAGCGGCATGCTCACCCCGCCCGGATCGATGGCCAGCCATTGCCCCGGCATCGCCGTGCCGCGCCCCACTTCCACGCCGGATAGCAGGATGCGGTAGTCGCTGGGCTTCAGTTCCAGATTGTCGCGGATATGGACCACCGGCGGAAGGAAGCCGACATCCTGGGCGAACTTCTTGCGCAAGCTGCGTATGCGATGCAGCAGTTCGCCGTTCTGTGCGTGATCCACCAGGGATATCAGCCGGTAGCCGACTTCCAGCCCCAAGGGGTCGACCAGCGACACATCATCCCAGCTCGCTTCGGCGGCCGCCGCCTCGACCGCGGCCTGGGCCTGCATGGGTTCGTCCGCCCGCTGCGCCTGCTCGGCCAGCTGCCGCTTGCGCATCAACCAGCCGCCGCCCGCCAGCGCCGCGGCCAGCAGCAGGAAAGCCACATGCGGCATGTTGGGAATCAGCCCCATTGCCGCCATGATGCCTGCTGTGATGAACAAGACATTGGGATTGGCGAATAGCTGGCTGACCATTTGCTGGCCGACATCCTGGTCGGTCGCCACCCGCGACACCACCACGCCCGCCGCCGTGGAGATCACCAGCGCGGGAATCTGCGCCACCAGGCCATCGCCGATGGTCAGCAAGGTATAAACGCGGCCGGCCTCGGCAAAGGCCAGGTCGTGCTGCCCCACGCCGATGATCAGCCCGCCGACGATATTGATGATCATGATGAGCAGGCCCGCCACGGCGTCGCCGCGCACGAACTNNTTGCCGGGCATGGCGTCCAGCGTGAAGCGCGCGCCCACCTCGGCGATACGGCCGGCGCCCTTGGTGATCACCACGAAGTTGATGATGACCAGGATGACGAACACCACGATGCCCACCGCGAAATTTCCGCCCACCAGGAAGTGTCCGAAAGCTTCGATGACCTGGCCCGCCGCATCCGGCCCCTTGTGGCCGTTCAGCAGCACCACCCGCGTGGAAGCCACGTTCAGCGCCAGCCGCAGCAAGGTGGCGAACAGCAGCACCGCGGGAAATGCGGCGAAGTCCAGTGGCTTCTTGGTGAACATGGCAACCAGCAATATCATCACCGACAGCGAGATATTGAAGGTGAACAGCAGATCGAGGATGAAGGGCGGCAACGGCAGGATCATCATGGCCAGGACCATGAGGATCAGCACCGGTCCCGCCATCAGCCGGGCGTGGGCGGAGCCATTGTCTTTCAGCAAGGCGATGAAACTATTCATGATGCGTGTGTCGCAATCCCTTTCGCGCCCTGGGGGTCCAGTTCCGCCGGCACCGGCAGATCTTGCGGACGCCGCGGCTCGGCGCCGGCGCCCGCCTTCCAGCTCCGCAATTGAAATACCCAGGCCAGCACCTCGGCAACGGCGGAATACAGCGCCGCCGGAATCTCGCGGCCCAGCTCCACGTTGTGATACAGCGCCCGGGCCAGCGGCGGCGCGCTAAGCAGGGGCACCCTGTGCTCTTCGGCGATGCCGCGTATCCTCGCCGCCAGCAGGCTGGCCCCCTTGGCGACCACGCGCGGCGCGCCGCCCCGTTTTTCGTCGTACACCAGCGCCACCGCATAATGGGTGGGGTTGGTCACCACGACGTCGGCCTTGGGCACTTCGGCCATCATGCGCCGGCGCGCCATGGCGCGCTGCTGCTGGCGTATGCGCCCCTTCACATGCGGATCGCCGTCGCTTTCCTTGTTTTCCTGCTTGACGTCCTCTCGGGACATGCGCATCTTCTTGTAGTGGCTGAAGATCTGCCAGGGCGCGTCGATGGCCACGATCAGGAACAGCCCGGCGACGATCAGCGCGCAGCACAGCGCCACCAGGCCCATGCCGCTGGTCAAGGCCTCGCTGGGGCTGGCGTGCATCAGCGACGTCATCTGGTCCAGGTAATGCCTTATGACCAGCACCGCCACCACGCCGATCACCGAAGCCTTGGCCAGGGTCTTGATCAATTCCACCAGCGTCTGGGCCGAGAACATGCGCTTCACCCCTTTCAGCGGGTTCAGGCGTTCGAATTTGGGCTCCAGCGCCTTGCTCGACAGCAGGAAACCGCCCAGCAGCACGGAAGCCAGCAGCGCGGTGACCACCAGCATCACAAACAGCGGCAGCAAGGCTTTCAAGGCCTGCATGGCCGACCCGGCCGCCACGGAGAGCATGATCGAGGTGTCCCGCCCCACCCGCAAATCGAACCACAGGCCCGTGCGCAGAATGCCGGTAAGGCTGTAATACATTTGCGCGCCGGTGAACCACAGTGTCGCCACGCCCGCGGCCAGCAGCAGAAAGGTATTGAGCTCGCGTGAACGCGCAACCTGCCCTTCCTCGCGCGCCTTTTCCAGACGCCGGGGAGAAGCGGGTTCGGTTTTCTCGAGGTCGCTGTCCTCTGCCATGCAGTACGGGTGTGCTGTTTCGGGTTGGCGGGCGATTCACTGAATGCGCGCGGAAAATGTTTGTCCGTGCAGATTCTAAGGCGGGAAACCCCGCGATGAATGGCCAAGCAAGCGGGATAAATGCGCTCAATTCAGCAACTGGTCCGGCGCGCAAAGGCTCCCCGGCGCAGGCGCCGCCTGCGCCGCTACGGCCGCCGAACCCGAGCGCAGCGCGCCGCGAAGCGCCGCCATCCGGCGAGGGCCCCGCCCGTCCCCGGCCTCGAGACTCTTGGAACCCTTAGAACCCCAGGCTGGACAGCAGGTCGTCGACCTGATCCTGGCTGGTGACGACGTCCACCTTGCCCTGCGGGCTGACCTCGGGGCCGTTCAGCAAGCCGGCTGCTTCGTCGCGGCGCTCTTGCGGCACGTTGTCGATGAGCACTTGCACCAGTTCGGTTTCGATCGCGGACACCACGCCCAGCATCTTCATGATGACTTGCCCGGTCAGGTCCTGGAAGTCCTGGGCCATGATGATTTCCATCAACAGGCTTAGCGATTCCTGGGCCTTCTGCGGCACATCCTTGAGCAGGGCGCGGGTATCGGCCACCAATTCCCGCGCCTGGTCCAGCTCCACGGGATGGTCGAACCACTGCTGCCAGCGTTCGTCCAGCGCCCGGCTGTCGCGCTGTATGCTTTCCTGCAGGGGCTGCATTTGCTCGGCGGTGTTCAGCACCCGGTTGGCGGCCTGTTCGGTCATGCGCGCCACATAGTGCAGGCGGTCGCGCGCATCGGGGATGGCGTGCGCGGCATCCTTGATGGCCTGGTCCAGGCCCAGCTCGCGCATGCTTTCGCGCAGCATGCGCGTGAGCTGGGCGATGCGGTGGATCAGGTCGAGCGAGGGATCCTGGTTCTGGAGTCCTGCAGATTGGTCGTCCATGTCAGCCCCCTCAGCCCGCGAGCTTTTCGAAGATCTTGTTCAGCTTCTCTTCGAGCGTGGCGGCGGTAAAGGGCTTGACGACATAGCCGTTGGCGCCCGCCTGCGCGGCGGCGATGATGTTTTCCTTCT
>DJWC01000091.1 GCA_002441445.1 Pusillimonas sp. UBA6240 | reverse complement strand
TCGTTGGTCTCGTGGTTGACCATGTTGGGAATGGGGCGCACTTCCATGCCGTGCCCTATGGCCTGGTGCAGATCCACCAGGAAAATGGACATGCCTTCGGATTTTTTCTTGACCTGTTCCAGCGGGGTGGTGCGCGCCAGCAATATCATCAAGTCGGAATGCCGAACGCGCGAAATCCATACTTTCTGGCCATTGATGACATAGCGGTCGCCCTTCTTGACGGCCGTAGTCTTGATCCTGGTGGTGTCCGTGCCGGTGGTCGGTTCGGTAACGCCCATGGACTGCAGGCGCAGTTCGCCGCTGGCGATGCGCGGCAGGTACAATTTCTTCTGTTCTTCCGAACCGTGGCGCAGCAGCGTGCCCATGTTGTACATCTGCCCGTGGCATACGCCCGAGTTGCCGCCGTTGCGGTTGATTTCCTCCATGATGATCGACGCTTCGGTCAGGCTCAGGCCCGAACCGCCGTATTCTTCCGGTATCAGCGCCGCCAGCCAGCCGGCCTCTGTCAGCGTCTTGACGAATTCGTCAGGGTAGCCGCGTTCTTCGTCGATCTTGCGAAAGTATTCGGGCGGAAACTGGGCGCAGAGATCGCGGATGGCGTCGCGGATGTCCTGGAAATCGTGGGTGCGTTGCGTCATGGTGTGAGCATTCCGGTTCGTTATTACAATAAATAGCCGATACTTTGCCCTATCCCTCGCTGCTTGCCTATTATCGCTTTCTTAAGCTGGGGTTTACCGATTTTGAAGAGAACGTTGAAGAGAATGCCTGCATGGCTATGCATTTTGACCTGACCGATATGCAATTGATGGTGAACGTAGCCAGCGCGCAAAGCATGACCAAAGGGGCCGAGCGCTCGTTTCTGTCTCTGCCCGCCGCCAGCAACCGGGTCAAGAACCTGGAAGTCCACCTGGGCACGGCGCTGTTCTACCGCAGCAGCCAGGGCGTCAGGCTGACCCCCTCGGGCGAGGCCTTCGTCAAGCATGCGCGCATCGTGCTGCGCCAGCTGGAGCACTTGCGCGGCGACATCCAGGAATACGCCAGCGGCGTCAAGGGCAAAGTCAGGGTATATGCGAACACGACGGCCATGAACGAATTCATGCCGACGATACTGGCGCGCTATCTCAACATCCACCGCGATGTGAATGTCGAATTGCGCGAAAGGCTGTCCTATCTGGTGGTCAAGGCCGTGGCCGATGGCTCGGCCGACATCGGCATTACCGCGCAGGCGGGAGGCGGCGAGGACGTCGAGTTCCTGCCTTACCGCAGCGACCGCCTGGTCCTGGTGGCGTCCAGGGATCATCCCCTGGCGGCCGGCGATGCGGTGGATTTCGACGAAACGCTATCCTACGATTATGTGGGGCTGTCGGAAACCAGCGCCATCCACGCCTTTTTGCTGCAGGCGGCCGACGACCTGGGGCGGGTGTTGCGCTTCCGGGTCGAGGTCAGCAACTTCGAGGCGGCCTGCCGCATGATTGCCGCGCATGTGGGCATCGGCGTCATTCCCGAATCGGCCGCCCGGCGCTATGTCAAGGACTTGCCTTTGAAAATGATCACGCTGAACGATCCCTGGGCGCTGCGGCGCTTGCATATCTGTGTCAAACAGTTCGACAAGCTGCCCGTGTTCGCCAAGGAGCTCGTGTCTTTGCTGGTCCGCGACGCGGCGGAAGGGGTGGACGATGAGCATTGAGCACGGCGCAAGCCCAGGCCGCCCCGAAGATGGCGGGAATAGGCGTGCGCAAGCCGATATGCGCGGCGCCGCCGCCTGTGCGCCGCCGCCCGCCTTCGCGGCGGGCACTGACGTGGTGCTGGCGTCCAACAACCCGGGCAAGCTGAAGGAATTTTCCGCCATCCTGTCCGCCGCCGGGATCAGGATGGCGCCCCAGGGCGAACTGGGGGTGTCCGAGGCCGAGGAACCCTACGCCACCTTTGTTGAAAACGCCTTGGCCAAGGCGCGCCACGCCAGCCGCGCCACCGGCCTGCCGGCGCTGGCCGACGACTCGGGCCTGTGCGTGGATGCCCTGGGCGGCGCGCCCGGCGTGTATTCGGCGCGCTATGCCTCCCTCGCCGGAGGGGAAAAGTCCGACGCCGCGAATAACCGCCATCTCGTGGCCCGGCTGGCGGGCTGCGCCGACCGTTCCGCAAGCTATGTCGCCCTGCTGGTGTATGTGCGCGGGCCGGACGATCCCCGTCCCATCATTGCGGAAGGGGTGTGGGAAGGCCGGATCATCGACACGCCGCGCGGCCGCAACGGCTTTGGCTATGATGCGCATTTCTATCTGCCCGACCTGGGCAAGACAGCGGCCGAACTCGAACCGGCCGAGAAAAACGCCTGCAGCCATCGCGCTCAGGCGCTGCGCCGGCTGCTGCGGGCGCTGACGGGCCGGGAGGCCTAGGCGGGATGGCCCAAAAACCCCGCGTCGTGCCCGCCGGTCCCGGCCGCCTGACCATCTTGTCCAGCCTGCCGCCGCTGTCGCTGTATGTCCACGTGCCGTGGTGCGTGCGCAAATGCCCGTATTGCGATTTCAACTCGCATGAGCTCAAAACGGAGATCCCCGAAGATCGTTATCTGGCCGCCCTGGGGGCGGACCTGGAGCAGGCGCTGCCCTTGATCTGGGGCCGGCAGGTCATATCGGTATTCATCGGCGGCGGCACGCCCAGCCTTCTGTCGGCGCGCGCGCTGGACGCCATGCTGGCGATGTTCCGCGCTTATCTGAACCTGCTGCCCGACGCGGAAATTACTTTGGAAGCCAATCCCGGCACGCTGGAAGCCGGGCGCTATGCCGATTACGCCGCCAGCGGCGTGAACCGGATATCGCTGGGCATACAGAGCTTCGACGACCGTGCGCTGCAATCCTTGGGGCGCATCCATGACGCACGCCAGGCGCGGGCCGCCATCGAGTCGGCCCAGCGCGCCGTGCCGCGTGTCAATCTGGATCTGATGTACGCCTTGCCCGGCCAGTCGGTGCAGGCCTGCGCCGACGATCTGCGGCAAGCCATGGATTTCGGCACGGGGCATCTGTCCCTGTACCATCTGACCCTGGAACCTAACACCGTTTTCGCCAAGTACCCGCCGGTGGTGCCCGACGACGACACCAGCGCCGCCATGCAGGACCTGATCTCGGAAGCCACGGCGGCAGGCGGCTGGGAGCGCTACGAAGTATCGGCTTATGCGCGGCCGGGGGAACGCTGCCGGCATAATCTCAATTACTGGCAGTTCGGCGATTATCTGGGCATAGGCCCCGGCGCGCACGGTAAGCTATCTTTCCATGACAAGATAGTGCGGCAGGCGCGCCTGAAAAATCCCGCCACCTGGATGGACAAGGCTGTCCGGCGCGACGGCGGCCACATCGCCGAAGAGCGCAGGGTGGAGTGGAAGGAATTGGGCTTTGAATTCATGCTGAACGCCTTGCGGCTCAAGGAAGGCGTGCCGCGCAGCAGCTTCATCGAGCGCACCGGCATGTCCATCCTGGCCGTGGCGCCTGCCATCGAGCGCGCCGTGGCGCGCGGCCTGCTGGATCCGGACCCGGCCATATTGCGGGCCACGCCGCGGGGCTGGGACTTCCTTAATGATCTGCTGGCCGAGTTTCTGGATTAGGCCATAAACCACACAAGCGCACACATTTTCGCACCGGATTTTGCACCAAAATGGGGCGGCATGCACCATAATGGCATGTTGCGCTGGACACGCCCCTCAATTACACGCCCGTTTATGGCGCCAAAAACTGGCATGGCGTTTGCGTAATGCTGTGTGTCTCAACCTATGTTTGATTTATTGGTCTCAGGAGCCTATATGTCCACCCCCGAAGAAGTTGTCAAAATGATTGCAGACCGCGAAGTCGCCTTCGTCGACTTCCGCTTTACCGATACCTTGGGCAAAGAGCACCATCTGACCGTTCCCGCCCATACGGTGGACGAGGAAAGGCTGGAATCCGGGGTGATGTTCGACGGCTCATCCATCGCCGGATGGAAAGGCATAGAAGCCTCGGACATGGTCCTGGTCCCCGATGCAAGGTCGGCGCGCATGGATCCGTTCCGCGAAGAGCCCACGCTGAACCTGACCTGCGACGTGGTGGAGCCATCGGATCTCAAAGGCTACGACCGCGACCCGCGCTCCATCGCCAGGCGCGCCGAAGCCTACCTGAAGTCCAGCGGCCTGGGCGACACGGCGTATTTCGGCCCCGAGCCCGAATTCTTCGTCTTCGACGGCATCACCTGGAATGACGATATGTCGGGCTGCTTCGTGAAGATCAAATCGGACGAGGCCCCGTGGTCGCGCGCCGTGGACATGGAAGGGGGCAATATGGGCCACCGCCCCACGGTGAAGGGCGGCTACGTGCCCGTCCCGCCCGTCGATTCCTTCCACGACATGCGGTCGGAAATGTGCCTGCTGCTGGAGCAGCAAGGCGTGCCGGTGGAAGTGCATCACCACGAAGTCGCCGGACCCGGGCAACTGGAAATCGGCACCAGGTTCAGCACGCTGGTCGAGCGCGCCGACTGGA
>DJWC01000151.1:81899-82798 GCA_002441445.1 Pusillimonas sp. UBA6240 | reverse complement strand
AGGAAATCCATGGCGTCCAGTTCGGGCTGGCCCCGGTGGCGGCGCGCGGCGTTGACCGCGGCCCGCAGAAAGTAGGCGTTGGATACGCCGGGAATCTCGATGGGATACTGGAACGCCAGGAACAGGCCGGAGCGCGCGCGCTCTTCTATGGGCATGTCCAGCAGATTCTGGCCGTCCCATGTCACCGTTCCGCTTTCGACGATATAGTTTTCGCGCCCCGCCAGCACCTGCGACAAGGTGCTCTTGCCCGAGCCGTTCGGGCCCATGATGGCGTGCACTTCGCCCGGCCTGACATCCAGGCTCAAACCGCGCAAAATCGACTTGCCTTCAACCGAGGCGTGCAAATCCTTGATACTCAGCATTCCTGTTTCTCCTTAACCTACGCTGCCTTCCAGGCTTACACCGAGCAGATTCTGGGCTTCGACTGCAAACTCCATGGGCAATTCCTTGAAAACTTCCTTGCAGAAACCGTTCACGATCATGGAAACGGCGTCTTCGGCCGACAGGCCGCGCTGCATGGCATAAAACAATTGATCCTCCGCGATGCGCGAAGCGGTGGCCTCGTGCTCGACGCTGGCCGTGGGGTTCTGCACCTCCATGGTCGGGAAGGTATGGGCTGCGCAATCCTTGCCGATCAGCAGGGAATCGCACTGCGTGTAGTTGCGCGCGTTTTCGGCCTTGGGCGTGATGCGCACCAGCCCGCGATAGGTATTGCTGCCGTGGCCGGCGGAAATGCCCTTGGAAATAATGGTGCTGCGCGTATTGCGCCCCATGTGGATCATTTTGGTGCCGGTGTCCGCCTGCTGGCGGTGGTTGCTCAGCGCCACGGAATAGAATTCGCCGGTGGAATCGTCGCCCCGCAGGATCACGCTGGGGTATTTCCAGGTGATGGCCGAGCC
>DJWC01000151.1:64460-81888 GCA_002441445.1 Pusillimonas sp. UBA6240 | reverse complement strand
CCGTCCTTGTCGCCGGGATACCAGTTTTGTACGGTGGAATACTTGATTTTCGCATCGTCCAGTGCGACGAGTTCCACCACCGCCGCATGCAGCTGGTTTTCATCCCGCATGGGCGCCGTACAGCCTTCCAGGTAGCTGACCGAAGCGCCTTCCTCGGCGATGATGAGCGTGCGTTCGAACTGCCCCGTTTCCTGCGCATTGATGCGGAAATACGTGGACAGCTCCATGGGACATCGCACCCCTTTGGGGATGAAGACGAAAGAGCCGTCCGAAAACACCGCGGAATTCAGCGCCGCATAGAAGTTGTCGCCGGGAGGCACGACCGTGCCCAGGTATTTGCGCACCAGGTCGGGATGTTCCTTGACCGCCTCGGAGAACGAACAGAAGATGACGCCGACTTCGGCGAGCTGCTTGCGGAAGGTAGTGGCCACCGACACCGAGTCGAAGACCGCATCCACGGCNNTCGTGCAGCGGCACGCCCAGCTTTTCGTAGGTGCGCAGCAATTCGGGGTCGACTTCGTCCAGGCTCTTGGGGCCGTCGGCCTTGCTCTTGGGGGCCGAATAATAGCTGATGTCCTGGAAGTCGATGGGCGGGAAGCTGACCTTGGCCCATTCGGGCAAGTCCATGGTCAGCCAATGGCGGTAGGCCGCCAGACGCCATTCCAGCATGAATTCGGGCTCGCCCTTCTTGGCCGACAGCAGGCGTATCGTATCCTCCGAAAGGCCCTTGGGTATGGTGACAGACTCGATATCGGTCACAAACCCCGCGGTATATTCGCGATCGAGGAAGGAGCCGATGGGGTCGACCGCCACGGGTTCGGTTACAGGATTCATTTACGAGGACTCCAGGTCGTGCAAAACGCGGCTGCGGCCCCCGGCTTTTGCCGCGGGCGCCGAATGCGCGGTGAGGGGAAATTCTATGGGTGTGGGGCGCACCATGTCGGCCACGCTGACTTCTTCGAGCGTGCGCCGCACGATGGCGTTGATGCGTTGCCAATTGCTGCGGATATGGCAACCGGCCTCGACCGTACAGGCGCCCGGCATGGCGGTGCATTCCGTCAACCCGAATGGCTGTTCTTCAAGGGCATCGATGATTTGGGCTATACTTATAAGGTTTGCCGGTCGCCCCAGCGTATACCCGCCGCGCGCGCCGCGTATGCCCTTCACCAGCTCGCGCTGGCCCAGCAGCTTCAGTATCTTGCTGACGGTGGGCTGCCCCAGCCCGAGGCTGGACGCGAGATCCGCGGCACTGAAAACGCGATCGGGGCACGCGGCCATATGGGTCAGCACCATCGTCCCGTAGTCAATGATTTTGCTGATGCGCAGCATCCGCGTTTACTCCATTTATAAGCATGTCGATATAGTACCACTTTAGTACTATATGAGTCAAAGACTTCTGGATGGCGTGGCGCCGGGATGACAAAAATCAAACATCCGCCGCGCAGCGGGCCCGCGGCGGCGATTCAGTCCGTGTCGGCCGCCGATTGCTGCAGGGCCCACATCTGCATATAGCGGCCGCCGTGCGCGATCAGCTCGCGATGCGTGCCGCGTTCGACCACCCTGCCCTGTTCCAGCACCAGGATCTCGTCCGCATCGACGATGGTGGACAGACGGTGCGCAATGATCAGCGTAGTGCGGTTCCTGGCGATCTGGCTCAGCTGCTCCTGTATCGCCCTTTCGGTGCGCGTATCCAGGGCGCTGGTGGCCTCGTCCAGGACGAGGATGGGCGGATCCTTGAGCAGCGTCCGTGCGATGGCGACCCGCTGTTTTTCGCCGCCCGATAGTTTCAGGCCGCGCTCGCCCACCTGGGTCTGGTAGCCTTCCGGCAAGCCCATGATGAAATCATGGATGCTCGCCGCCTTGGCCGCCTGGACGATTTCTTCGTGGCTGGCCAGCGGATTGCCATAGGCGATGTTGTAGAGGATGCTGTCATTGAACAGCACCGTATCCTGGGGAACGATGCCGATGTGCTGGCGCAGGCTGGCCTGCGTCAGATGCCGGATATCGATGCCGTTCACCTTGATGGCGCCCGCATCCACGTCATAGAAGCGGAACAGCAGGCGGGACAGCGTCGACTTGCCGGCGCCCGACGATCCCACCACCGCCAGGGTGCCGCCCACGGGAATGGTGAAATTAACGCCGAACAATATCCGGCGGTTGGCTTCATAGGAAAAATCCACGTTCTCGAATTCCACGCTCGCCTGCGCCGCCTTGAGCTTGCGGGCCCCCGGTTCGTCCGCCACTTCCTGCCCTTGCGCCATCAGCCCGAACATGCGCTCCATGTCGGCCAGGGCATGCTTGATTTCCCGGTACACAAAGCCCAGGAAATTGAGCGGCGCATACAATTGCGTCAGGTAGGCCGATACCAGCACCACGTCGCCCACCGACATGGTCCCCGCCACCACGCCGTCGGCCGACAGCCACAGCAGCAGCGTGATGCCCAGGGTGATGATGGCGCCCTGCCCCATGTTCAGGAAATTCAGCGACACCTGGTTCTTGATGGCGGAATCCACCCAGCGGCCCAGGTTCTTGTCGTAGCGGTCGAGCTCGTAGCCTTCGTTGCCGAAGTACTTGACGGTCTCGTAGTTGAGCAGGGCATCGATGGCTTTGCTGTTGGCCTTGCTGTCCAGATCGTTCATGCTGCGCCGGTACACCATGCGCTTTTCAGTGACGGCCAGGGTAAAGGCGATATAGGCCGCTATGGTGCCCAAGGTGACCACCGCGAACGGCCAGTCATAGCGCCACAGCAGGACGGCCGCCACCATGCCTATTTCCAGCAGGGTGGGCAGGATATTGAACACCGTGAAGTTGAGCAGGAAGCCGATGCCCTTGGTGCCGCGCTCTATGTCGCGGCTGAGCCCGCCGGTCTGACGCTGCATATGGAAACGCAGCGACAGGGAAAACAGATGTTCGAACAGCCGCGTGGCGATGCGCTGTATGGAACCCTGGGTGACCCGCGCGAACAGGGCGTCCCGCAGCTCGCCGAACACCGAGGTCGCCAGGCGCGCAAACCCGTAGCCCAGCAAGGCGGCGACCGGCAGGGCCAGTATGGTTGCGGGCACGCTGAGCCGGTCCACGACGTCTTTCAGGTAGAACGGCAGCGCCACGCTGGCGATTTTCGCGGCCACCAGACAGGCCATGGCCGCCAGGACCCGCCATTTGAACTGCCAGACGAAGGGCAGCAATTCCTTGATGGCGTGCAGGTCGCTGCGGGATGTTGCGGGCGCGGGCCCGCGCGGGGTGTATCTCATTGAGCTTGCTTATAGATGGGGCCGCCCGGGGAGGGTCGCCTGGACGGGGTCGCCCGGGGAGGGTCGCCTGGACGGGGCCGCCCGGGGAGGGTCGCCCGGATAGGGTCGCCTAGACGACGGCGCCACATATTGTACGTTGCGGCGCTGCGCGCTGCCGTCCAGCGCGGCGAGACACGCACAAGCAGATCCGGCGGAATGCGCACGCCCCGCGGCAAGCGCTTCAAGGGCCCGCCTCGAGGCCCTGGGCTCAGGAACCCACTGCCGCGATTTCGCCGGCGGGGCCGCGCTGCGAGGCATGCCAGCCGAGCAAACGAGCCTCGACCATTTCTATGGCCTTGAACAGCACCACGCCCAGCACGCACAGCAAGGCCAGCGCAACGAATACCGTCGGCGTATCGAAGCTGCCCTGGGCGACCAAAATGACGTGCCCCAGCCCCGATCCCCCGGCAACGAATTCGCCCACAATGGTTCCGACCAGGGCGAAAGACACGCCCACCTTCATGCCGGCGAACAGGCTGGGCAGCGCATTGGGGAAACGGATTTTCCACAACACCTTGGCTTTGGACGCCTGGTTCACCCGCGCCATGTCCAGCATTTCGGGATCCGTGGATTTCAGTCCGAGCACGGTGTCGATCAAAATCGGGAAAATGGCGATCAGCATGGCGATGGCGATCTTCGGCGCAGCTCCGGTGCCCAGCCAGATGACGAACAGGGGGGCCAGCGCCACTTTGGGCACGGCGTTCATCGCCACCAGCAGCGAATACAGGGTGCGGTCGAGAAAGCGTGAATAAACAATGCCTATGGCCGCGATGACGCCCAGCACCACGGCCAGCGCGAACCCCGCCACCGTGGTGCGCAGCGTATCCAGGCTCTGCAATAGCAGGTAGCCGGGAGAATCGAAAAACTCCATGACGATTTTGCTGGGGGCCGGCAGCATGAATTCGCGCACTCCGGACAGGCGCACGCCCGCTTCCCATAGGGCCAGCAGCACCAGGGTGGTCAGCAGGATCGAGCGGCCGCGTTCCGTTTTCAGCCAAAAATGCTTCATGTTCTTCAGCCCTTATAGATACCCAGTTCCCGGAAGGTTTCGCGGATTTCCACGACATACTCGGCAAAGCGGGCGGTATCGCGGACATCCAGCCCGCGCGGACGCTCCAGCTCGACCGGTATGATTTTTTCTATGCGGCCCGGGTTGCGCGCCATGATGACGACCCGGCTGCCCAAGTACGCCGCTTCGCTGATCGAATGCGTAATGAAGACCACCGTCTTGCCCGTCGCCAGCCAGGTGCGCTGCAATTCGGAATTGAGCTCGTCGCGCGTAAAGGGATCCAGAGCGCCGAAGGGTTCGTCCATCAGCAATAGCTGGGGATCGGTCAAGAGCGCGCGGCAGATGGACACGCGCTGCCGCATCCCGCCCGAGAGCTCGCGCGGATACCGGTCGATGAAGTCTTTCAGGCCGAACAAAGACAATAGTTCGCGGGCCCGGCCTTCATGGGATTTCCGGTCCAGGCCATGGAATTCCGCCGCGATCAGCACATTGTCCAGCACATTGCGCCACTCCAGCAACAGGTCGCGCTGGAAAACCACGCCCATATTCTTGGGCGGCGCCTTGATCTGGCTGCCCTGCAAGGCCAGCCGGCCGCTGGATATGGGCTCGAGCCCGGCTATGCAGCGCAGCAGCGTGCTTTTGCCGCAGCCGCTGGGGCCGACGATGCACAGGAATTCGCCTTCGGGAATATCGAGATCCACATCGCGCAAAGCGTGTACCGGCGCACGCTTGGAGCGATAGATCTTGTTCAGCCCCTTTACCTCTAGAAAGCCGGCCACTCGCGGTCTCCCCTGTCAACGCTCGATCAGCGCATTGGTGTAATAGTCGGATGGCTTGTGGCCGGCCTTGATCATCCCTGTCTGTTCCATCGATTTGATGGCGGCGGCCCAATCCTCGTCCGTTTGTACTCCAATGGGAAGATCGCCGCCAGAGGGGCTCTTGAAGAAGGCGCGGTACGCTTCGAGCTGGCCGCGCAGCACGTCGGCATCCAGCTTCGCATTGGGACGCTCGGCCAATATGGCCTGCACGGCTTCCTCGATATGGCCGTCGTAGATATAGTTCCAGGCGCGCAATTGCACTTGCACCAGCTTCTTGATGGCATCGCGCTTGGACGACAGCATGGCCGGCGTGGAAACCAGGCCGTAGCTGGGAAAGCTGATGCCGCTGTCGGCGAGCAGCAAAGCGCTGGCCGGACGCGTTTTCTTGACCATGGGCTGGCCGAAAGGCGCTTGCGACATGAAGCCGTCCGCGTTGCCCGAGGCATAGGTCGAGACCATGGCGCTGGGGGCCACCATGACGATTTCCACCTCGCCCTTCTTCAGGCCGTTGGCCTGCAGATACGGCTCGATGAAAGGCGCCCACGGGCTGGTGGTGAAACAGACGATCTTCTTGCCTTTGAGATCCTGGGGCGATTTGACGCCCAGCTTTTCATCCAGCATGACGGCCAGATCGCCCGTGCGCGCGAAGCCGGCGATGGAAATCAGATCCAGGCCGTTTTCCTTGGCGACCGCCATGGTTCCCACCGACACTTGGCCGACATCGACCCGCCCCGCGGCCAATAGCTGCAAGGTATTGATCGTGCCCGTGCCGTCCTGGATCTCCACGTCCAGGCCCTGCTCCTTGAACCAGCCTTTCTGCTTGGCCAGGTGCATCGCGCCATGCATGCCCCAGGGCGAAAAATCCAGGCGCACCAGCAGCGATTCCGCGGCGCTGGCCGGCATGGCCCAGGCTGCGGCGCCGATGGCCGCACAGGCCATCAGGCTGGCGAAACGGCGAAAAAAAATGGATTGCGTCTTCATGCTTGCTCCATGTAAAGGCCCGCAGGACAGGCCGGATTGATATTGCACCTCAAAGCTGCTGCGTCCCGGCGCGCAAGGCCTGCGTGGCCTGGGCGTCGACCCGGCCGGACTGGCCGTCCACCACCACGCGATAATGCTTGCGCGCGTATTCCGCGCTGATCTTCCCGTTCCAGACGTCTTCGCTGATTGCATCCCAGTCGCGCGCCAGCGGGTCGCCGAAGCCTCCGCCGCCGGGCTGGCAATGCGTGACCACATCTTCGCACTCCACCGCCATGCCGACCTTGCTGGGGAGCAGCCGGACTTGCCCGGCTCTTTCCAGGCGGTTCTCGGCCGCGCTTCCAGGCTCGCCACCGGCCAGACCGTAGGGCTGGAACTTCATGCGGTCGGCGCGCAATTGCAGGAATGAATCCTTGCCCAGCACGCGGTAGCTGCGCCGTATCCCCAGGCCGCCGCGGTACTGCCCCGCGCCGCAGGAATCGGGCAGAAGCTCATACGCCTCGACACGCACGGGGTGCTTGGCCTCCAGTGTTTCCACCGGCGTATTGGACAGGTTTTGCGATGCGTTGGTAATGGCTTCTATGCCGTCGCTGTGCGGACGGCCGCCCCAGGCGCCGCAAATCATGTCGACGATGATATAGGGCTTGCCCTGGTCGTTCTTGCCGGACAGGCAGACCACGGTATTGCCCCCTTCGCCGGCGGCGGGGATGCGGTCCGGCACGACCTGGGCCAGCGCGCCCAGCATCGCATCGAATACGCGATAACCCGTCAGCGCGCGCGCCGCCACCGCGGCCGGCTCTTTCGGATTGAGCACCGAGCCTTCCGGCACATGGATCTCGACGCAGCGGAATACCCCCGCGTTGTTGGGCACATCGCCTTTCAAAGCGCAGCGGACGCTAAGGTAGGTGCAGGACTTGGTATAGGACAATGTGGAATTGATGGCCGCTCGCACCTGCGGCGATGAGCCGCTGTAGTCCACGCTGACATGGTCGTCATGCACGGTCATGGATACGCAGATCGGTATCGGATCCGGCGAAATGCCATCGTCGTCGATATAGTCGGTGAACGTGAACCTGCCCTTGGGCCAGCGGCGTATTTCCTCGCGCGTCAGGCGCTCGGCGTAATCCAGCAGCTCCTCGAAATAAGCCCGGGCCGCATGCCTGCCATAGCGGTCCAGCAGACCGGTGAGTTCCCGCACCCCGACCTTGCAGGCGGCATACTGGGCCCGCAAATCGCCCAGCACGCGATCCGGCACCCGCACGTTGCGGGCGATCAGGCGCTCCACGGTGTCATTGGCCCGGCCCTGCTCATACAGCTTCAACGCCGGAATCCGTATGCCTTCCTGGTAGATTTCCGTGGAATCGCTGGCGTTCGAGCCCGGTACGCGGCCGCCCACATCCGTATGATGGCAGATCACCACGCAATAGCCTTCGATCTCGCCCTGGTAGAAGAAGGGCACGAACATGAAGATATCGGGCAAATGCATGCCCCCTTCGTAGGGGTCATTCAAAATAACGGCATCGCCCGGCTGCAGCGTACCGCCATAGCGCTTGCGGACTTCCGCCATGGCTTCGGGTATGGCGCCCAGGTGCAGCGCAATGGTCTTGGCCTGGGCGATCATGCGCCCTTCCCGATCGCAAATGGCCGCCGAATAATCCATGACGTCCTTGACGATTTCCGAGCGCGCCGTGCGCAATACCGTGTAGGCCACCTCGTCGACGATGGCGTCCATGGCATTTTTGACGACCGCAAAAGTAATGGGGTCTATGGTGATGGGTTCAATCGCAACTGCGCTCATGCCTGCTCCGAATCAATGTCTATCACTATGTTTCCTATGGCGTCCGCTTTGGCCACCGCATCGGGCGGCACAATGATGGTCGTGTCGTAGGACTCGATGATCAGCGGCCCGCGGCGCGGCGTCGCGTCCATGCTGGAGCGCGCGATGACCGGCGTTTCGCAAGGCGGCATATCCGGATCGAAGCTGACCATGCGGGCGCCGGCCTGCCCCGCCAGCGCGCTGGCATCGACGCGTATGCCGGGAAAGTTCAAGCGCCGCTCGCTGCGGCCCGACACCATCACCCGCAGGTTCACGAGCTCCAGCGTTTCGTCGCTGCGGTAGCCGAAGGTGGCTTCGTAAAGCTGGGAAAAATCTTCCCGCAAGCGTGCGATGGTCTGCTCGTCGTTGAAGCTTCCCGTCACCGGCACGGTGAGCTCAGAGCTCTGGCCCAGATAGCGCAGGTCGGCGCTGACCACGGCGTCGACCATGTGGTCCGCATAGCCTTCGGACGCCAGCACCGCTTTTCCTTGTTCCAGGAGTTCGTCGACCGCCTCCTGCACCGAAGGGGGCAGGCGCCGGTCCAGCACCTGCAGCACGGCCTTGACGAAATGATGTTCGGCATTGGCGGTCAGCATGCCGACCGAGCAGAAAACGCCCGCCATGACGGGCGCGATGACGCGCTTGATGCCCAGCAGCTTGGCCACGTCGATGGCGTGCAAAGGCCCGCCGCCGCCGAATGCGATCATGGCCATCTCGCGCGGATCGCGGCCGCGCTCCACCGTGACCGCCCTGATGGCGCGCGCCATGTTCACGTTCGCCACGCGGCGTATGCCGTGCGCCGCGGCATACAGTTCCAGCCCCAGAGGCTCGCCTATGTATTTCCGCACCGCAAGGCGGGATTTTTCGGGATCCACCTTCAGGCTGCCCCCGGCAAGCGCCTCGGGATTCAGATACCCCAGTATCATATTGGCGTCGGTGACGGTGGGCTTGTCGTTGCCGCGGCTGTAGCAGGCGGGGCCCGGGTCGGCGCCGGCGGATTCGGGTCCCACGCACAGCAGGCCCCCGGCGTCTATCCAGGCCAGCGAGCCGCCCCCCGCCCCCACTTCGGCGATATCGATGGCCGGCACTTTGAGCACATAGCCGCCGCCCTTGATGAAGCGGCTGGGCGCGCTGATGCCGTCGCGGAATTCGTACTCGGTCGTCAAAGAAGGCTGCCCGCCCAGGATGATGGACGCCTTGGCCGTAGTGCCGCCCATATCGAAGACGATGAGCTCTTCCTCTTTGCTGGCCACGCCCACCTGCGCCGCGCCGGCCACCCCGCCCGCCGGCCCCGAGGCCACGGCGAAGACCGGCTTGTCGGTGGCCGAGGCGATGCCCATCATGCCGCCGTTGGACGCCATGATTTGCAGCGAGGCCGTGATGCCCATGCGTTCGAGATCATTCTTCAGCCGGCCCAGGTAGCTGCGCATGGCGGGAAGAATGTAGGCGTTGACCACCGTCGTGCTGGTGCGCTCGTACTCCTTGATTTCAGGAAGGACTTCGCAGGAAACGCTCAGCAACAGATCGGGGAAGCATTCCTGTATCACGGCCTTGGCCGCGAGCTCGTGCTCGGGATTGATGTAGCTGTTGAGGAAACAGATGGCGATGGAGTCCACGCCTTCGTCGACCAGCTCGCGCACCACGGATTCGACCTCGGCGCGGTTCAAAGGCGTGACGACTTTGCCGTCCGCGCCCATGCGTTCGCGGATGCCGCGCCGGAAGCGGCGCGCCGCCAGGGGAACGGGCTTTTGCCAGGCCAGGTCGAACATGGTCGGCGTGCGTATGCGGCCGATTTCCAGCACATCGCGGAACCCTTCCGTGGTCAGCACACCGGTGCGGGCGCCGACTTTCTGCAGAATGGTATTGGACGCGGTCGTCGTGCCGTGCACGATTTCCGTAATGTCGGAAGGCGCGATCCCCGCCTGCCGTATCAGCGTCTGCAAGCCCTGCACGATCGCCAGCCCCAGGTCATGGGGAGTGCTGGACGTCTTGTTCACAAAAAGCCTGCCGTCGGGCATGGCCAGCACGATATCCGTAAAAGTGCCGCCGATATCGCAACCCACGCGCACTCCGCGCTCCGCTTTCACCATGGTGTCCATTGAATCGAATTCCCCTGTGCCCGTGCCGTGCGGAGCGTCCGCACAGAAATGAAACGCCTTCCTGAGGCGACAACTAACTAACTAGTCAGTACAATAAATAAGCCGGCAAAAGCTGTCAAGGAATCGGACACTAGGGTTTTCCTGTAAGCGCCCGCCCCTTCAGCGCTCGGTTACACTCATCAAGGAAGAGCGGCAAACCGCCCGCTCCAGGCCAACATGTCAATAAAGAAAACCGATACGAATATCCGCGTACGCAATGCCCAGGCCACCCGAGAACGCATACTCCTGGCCGCCTATAAAGAATTCGCCGCGCGAGGCTACGACGGCGCGCGCATCGACGCGATCGTGGCGCGCTGCAAGATCAGCAAGAACCTGCTCTATCATTATTTCGACGGCAAAGAGGCTTTGTTCATCGAAGTCATGGAACGCGCCTACCGCGCCATGCGGGAACACCAGAACGAATTGGCGCTGACGGGCGAAGACCCCATCGCGGACATGCGCGCGCTCGTGGTTCAAACCATTGAATACTTCATCGAACAGCCGGGATTCATGCAGCTGCTTTCCACGGAAAACCTGCACAAGGCGCGGCATATCAAGAAGTCCAAGGCCATTACCGAGATGTTCAATCCTTTGCGCTCCGCGCTGGCCGAGATTCTTCAGAAAGGCAAGGACAAAGGGGTCTTCCGCAAGGACGCGGACTGGATAGACCTGTATGTCTCCATCTCGGGGCTGGGCTCTTATTTCATTACCAATCGCTATACCCTGTCCTATGTGCTGGGCGTCGACATCGGCGCCCCCGAACGCGTCGCGGGAAGGCTGAAACACGCACCCGATATGGTGCTCAGCTATCTGTGCGACCTGAGCGGCGATTCGTTGGGCAGCAGCCCGCGCTGTTCCAGTAGCAAATCGTAGAAGGCCTGCGCGACTATCTGCCGCCAATGGTATGGCTTTGTCAGCGCCAACCAGCCCGGGACCGCCAGTCGAGTGGAAAACCAATTTCTTCCTGATCAATTTCCGGGTACTTGGCAAACAACGCCGTCAATTGATCTGGCCATGTATGCGGCAAGCCGGTCTGGTTTAACAGGTAACTAATCACCGTCGCTACCGCATAAAATGACTTTGAATCGGAAAAGTGTATGCCCGCACTGCGGAAATTCTTTGGCGCCACACCGAGTGTCACACGCAAGAGTTGACCATTATGAGCCACTAGGTTACGGACCACTGTCAGAGTATGAATCCAGGACTCAAATACTTCTGTTGGGCCGATATTGAACCGCCGGCTGATTGCCTTGCGGTCGTCGGGATTTTTTAACAACTGGAAGGTTTTTGACCATAAACCGAAGGTCACGCATTCGCAAACCGACCAGCTGGGCGGTAGATGCGGAGCGTTGTACCGGGAAAAATAATGCTTCACGAAGCTTTTGTCGCGTGCGCGCGCGACCTCCGTCTCGATCTTTGCTACAAGATCCGCCGCGCCCCGATGACGACTTTGCTTGAATAGTTCGGCATCCAGGAACCAATGCGGCGAATGCTTCAGGCTCAGGTAATTCGCCATGGCCGCACGCACCGCTATTTCCAGTCGCTCAATGGCAGCAATCGTAAGCGCGCGCAGCTCACGATCAAATTCACAGCGGTCAGCAAGCTGCTGGAATCGATAGCCATCCGGGAAGGCTTTGGTCACTGGATCCACCAAATGATGCCAGTACCCTTTTAATCGGTATCCCCCCACGAACAGCATATAACACAGGGCGGTTTGCCGAGTCTGGGCGTTCACCATCAAACCCTGCTGCTCCAGTTTTTGCAGCAGTTGCTCTGGTGAAGAAGCTGGCTTATTGAACGGCACGCGTACAGTAGTAGCTACCTGCATTATGAACAGACGTAAAAAACCCGCCTTTTGCACGTCTGCCTTTCGGCAGAACCCTGCCCGAAGGCAGGACGTGTGGCGGGTGTGTTGGTAGTATTTTAACCCATCGATATCGGCTTACGCAAAATAATATTGGACGCTCGAGATGTCCAGCCCTGTAGCAGTAAATTTGTCCAGCTTTGATTCGACGGGCCCTACTGGGCTGTCCATCAGCGCGGCACTGCGCCGGCATCTCCCGCATTCTTGGGCCGGCGCCAAAGACATGCTGCGGCTGCGCCCAGGCTCTGTTGTTACTCGCCGCAGCCTACACGCCCACAAACGGGGCCTACAGCTAATACAATAACGTGCCCGCAAGGGATAAACGGAGAATGTATGGCTATTTCCTCTTTCGATCACAACGCCGCCCTGCTTGCCTGCGCGCAGGGCGACCAGCGCGCTTTGCAGACGCTGTACCGGCACGAGGCGCCGCACATGCTGGCCTTGGCGCTGAAGATGCTGGGCCAGCGCGCGGCTGCCGAAGAACTCGTGCGCGACGCCTTTGTGTTGATCTGGAAAAACGCCGATGGCTACGATCCGCTGATGGGCACGGGCCGGGCATGGATATACAGCATCCTGCGCTACCGCGCGCTCGCCCGCCTGCGTCATCCGGGCGGCCCCGCCGCGAGCAATATCCAATGGGCGGATACGCTGCCCGACATCGAAAAGGAAGCGGGCTCGGACGGATGGGCCGGCGCCGTCGCGCGGCTGGATGAATCGCAGCGCAAGCCGCTGCTCATGGCTTTCTACAATGGCTGCACCTACGGGCAAATCTCGGCCCGCCTGAACATGCCGGAAACGCGCGTCAAGGCCCAGGTGCAAGCGGGCCTGGGCCTGATCGCGGAGCGGCAGCCAGCATGAACGCCACGCAACACGCCGAACAGAACGCCCTGCGGCAGGACATCCTGCTGGCCGAATACACGCTGGGCCTGCTCAGCGGACCGGACATGGCCCGGGTGCATACTTTGCTGAGCCAGGATGAAAAGGCCGTCGCCGCCGCATTGGTATGGGAAGACCGCCTGCTGGCCCTGACCGATCTTTTGCCTCCCGTCGATCCATCGCCGCTGCTGCTGCAGCGCATACAGACCACGCTGGGCCACGATACGACGCCCGCCCTGTCCAGCCTGTATCGCAAGCCGGCCCAGAATGCGTCTTCCACCGCGGGCAGCGGGACCAGCGCGCAGGGCGCCCGACCGCCCGGTTCCGCGCGACAAAAGATCGAGCCCACCCTGGGCCCCGTCCGCCCTCCCGATATCAGCGCGGCGCAGGCCGCAGGGGAATCCGGCGCTGCCGCGGCGCCCGCAGCGCCGGCGAGTTCGACGCCGCAACAGACCGCAACGGCGTCCGCCGCGACACGGACCGCCATGGATTCCGGCTGCCGGCGCCCCGGCGGCCGGCGTTCCGGCGATAGGCGTTCGGGAGAGCCGACTGCCGCAGCACCGACTGCCGCAGCATCAGCCGTCGGAACGCAGGCCGCCTCGGCGCTGCCCAACGCAGGGCCGTCCAGCCCGGGGCCGTCCAGCCCGGGGCCGTCCAGCCCGGAGCCATCCAGCCCAGCGCCGGCCAGCGCAGCGGCGCATGACGCGTCCTTGGAAGCCGCCACGGAAACCGGCAAATCTGGCGGCGGGCAGGCTTTATCGGGCGGCGGCGCTTCGAACCAGGCCATCCTGGTGGCGGAACGCAGGGCCGATCACCGGCACGCGGAATCAAGCGCGGGCCATCCGGCGGGGCGCGCGGGGGCTGCTTCCCGGGGCGGCAATATCTGGGCCTGGCGCATCGCCAGCGTAGTCTTCGCCGCCATCGCGCTGGCGCTGGCCTTGATGCCGGCCAAGCCGGCCGAACCGCCCGTCACCATCGTGCAGGTGGCTCCCACCCAGGCAGCCATACTGCAAGCGCCCGGCCAAAGCTCCACGCCCGGATGGGTGGTTACGGTGGACCCGCAGCGCAACGTCTTGATGCAGCCTCGGGTGCGCAGCGATATCGCCCCCGATTCGTCCGTGCAATTATGGACACACAACAAAAGCCTGCCGCAGCCCAGGTCGCTGGGTCTCATCGATCCCAACCAGCCCGTGACGGTGCCCGCGGCGCTGATGGGCGACTTGGCCCCGGATCAGATTTTCGAGATGACGCTGGAGCCGGCCGGCGGATCGCCTAATGGCAGTCCCACCGGTCCGATATTGTTCATAGGCCGCACGGTCACTTTCGGCGCGCCCCCCGCGCCGACGCAGGCGGAAACCCAGCCGCAAGCGGAGCCCCGGGCCGGTTCGGGCGCGCAGTAAGCCGCCGCCCGGCCGCAGCCGATGCTCTGGGGCGCGGGGACGCCCGCCCCGCGCCAGCCTGCCATGCAGCCCGCCAGGCGCAAGATCAGCTGCTTCCGGCCGTATCCAGCAGCGCTTGCAGCTCCGCTTCGGTAAAGCCGGCGGCCCGGCGCGCCGGCAAGTTGAACGGACCCCGCAAGCGCGGGGCGCGATATTGGGCGGCGAGCCTGGAAAATTCCGCAACGGGGTCCAGTCTCCGGACATGGCAGAGATGGCGATACCAGCGGTTGCCGATGGCGACATGGCCGATCTCGTCCCGCAATATGATGTCGATGATCGCCGCGGCGGCGCTGTCTCCCGCCGCGGCAAGTTTGTCGCGTACCACCGGCGAAGCGTCCAGGCCTCTTGCTTCGAGCGTTCGGGGCACCAGCGCCAGGCGCGCCAGCAAATCGCTGGCGGTGCGTTCCGCCATTTCCCACAAGCCGTCGTGCGCCGGCATATCGCCATAAGCCCATCCCAGCGTTTCCAGATGGGCGCTGAGCATGGAGTAATGCAAAGCCTCTTCGCCCTCCACGCGCGCCCAGTCCCGATAGAAGGCATCGGGCATGCCCACATAGCGCCAGATGATATCCAGCGCCAGATTGATGGCGTTGAATTCGATATGGGTCAATGAATGGATCAGCGCCGCCCTGCCCTCCGGCGACCCCATGGCGCGCTGCTTGACGCGCTGCGGATGCACCAATTGCGGCCGGTCGGGCCGTCCGGGTATGGCCGCCTGGATTCCACCGGAATGCATGCCTTCGGCGGCCGACAAAGACAGCGATACGCCGCGGGCCAGCTTTGCCGGGTCATCGTCCGCGCCCACAACAGGCGTATCGGCCAGGCCGGCCACGGCGGCCGCTTTGGCGGCGGGATCGGTAAGCAGCAAGGCGGCCAAGGCTCTGGCGCGCAAGGTATCGGACTTCATTCCGGCATTCTATCGTGAACCGCGGGCCGGTTACCCACGCGCCGGTCTCGCGCCTCGACATCAGTCTTTGGAAGACTGTGGCGAACTCCACTGGATGGCGCCCCGCAAGGCGGTGATGGATTCCATGGGCGCGCTCTTGCGGAAGCTCGACGGCGTCATGCCGGTGTAATCGCGAAAGGCGCTGGAAAAGCTGGCCGCGCTGGAAAAACCCAATTGCGCGGCAATGTCCGACAAGCTCGAAGACGTCTGCAACAGCAGCCGCTGCGCCCTGAGCATGCGTTCCTCGCGCATGAATTGCGCGGGCGTCATGCCCAAATGCCGGCGAAAGAGAGTGGCGATATGGCGCGCATCGACGCCCAGGGCCGCAGCCAATTCCTTCTGCCGCAAGGCATACCCTCTGGGCGAAGCGAGCAAGCGCTTGGCCGTTTGCAATAGCGATTGATCGCCGGGTTCATCCGGCCACAGAGGAGGCGTCGGGAAAGCGGACATAAAGCGGACAGCGGGGGCCATGCCGCAAGCGGCCGGCCCCGAACGTTAGGTTGTGTAACGTTAATTTCCCCGCCGGGCTTTGTCCAAGAATTCCGTATTTTATTGACGATTGTTAACTTTGCGCGAGCCTGTGGCCCATGCGCCCGCCTTCAGGACAGCGGAATGTCGCCTTGCACCGGCGCCGCGGCGCCGGATCGTTCCAGCGCTTCCGTAAGCATGCGCCTGACGTCGTCGAGGTCATTGCGCAAAGCCTGCAGCTCGGCGCCGCTCAGGCGCACCGCCGCGTCCTGGTCGTGCTCGACCTCGTGCACGTCGCCCAGGCGGTTGCGCGCCCCGCTGATGGTGAAGCCCTGCTCGTAAAGCAGATTGCGTATGCGCCGGATGAGCAGCACTTCGTGGTGCTGGTAATAGCGGCGATTGCCGCGGCGCTTCACAGGCTTGAGCTGAGTGAATTCCTGTTCCCAATAGCGCAGCACATGCGGCTTGACGCAACACAGTTCACTGACCTCGCCTATGGTGAAATACCGTTTGGCGGGGATCGGAGGCAAGATGACGGAGGGATTATCGCTTGTGCTCATGTGTGGAAAATATGCCGGTTAAAGGACGCTGCGGCTTATTTGGCGGCGGGCGCTTTGCCGGCCATTTCCACCGCGCTTTTCAATTTCTGGCTGGCATGGAAGGTAACGACCCGACGGGCGGCTATGGGAATGACTTCCCCAGTCTTGGGGTTGCGGCCCGGCCGGGGAGGTTTGTCGCGCACCTGGAAATTGCCGAAACCGGACAGCTTGACTTCGACCCCGCGCGCCAGCGAATCGCGTATCTCTTCGAAAAATGTATCGACGATATCCTTGGCTTCACGTTTGTTCAGGCCCACGCGTTCGAACAGCAGCTCGGCGAGTTCGGCCTTGGTCAAAGTACGATCGGGATTCATGGTCCTGTTCTCCTCAGGCGCGCTGGCGCACGCCGTGTGCCTCGACTAGCGCCTGCAGCAAGCGCGCCATGCATTGCTCGACGGCGGCATCGTCGAGCGTGGCTTCCCGCCCCTGCAGCCAGAAGCGGAAGGCCATGCTCTTTTCAGCGGCTTGCGCCGCCTTGTCGCGCCATACGTCGAACAATTTAATATCCTTGACGATGCCAAGAGTAGCATTAGATTGGATTGTTTGCGTAAGCGTGTTCAACAAATCCTGATAGCGGACGTCCAGGCCGGCCCATACAGCCAGGTCGCGGATGACGATGGGCTGGCGCGAAAGTTCGGCCGGCGCCGGCATGGGGCTGTGAGAGATCGCCGCGGCATCCAGTTCGAAAACGACTGGAGGCTGCGCCAGATCGCACTGCTGCGCCCAGCGCGGGTGGATCTCGCCCAGCCAACCGACGGGTTTGCCGGCCAGATAAAGCCGCGCCGAACGGCCGGGATGCAGGGCCGGATGGCTTTCCGTCACGCAGGTCAAGTCGGCGGCTTGGGCGCCCAGCAGGGCTTCCACATCCCTCTTCACGTCGTAGAAATCGACCTGGCGGGTCGCCGCGCCCCACTGCTCTTCCAGCGCGGGACCCCACGCCGCGCCGGCCAGGTATTGCGGCTGGGACACACCTGCCACGGCCAGATCGCCGTCCCGGGCCCGCGCGTCGCGCATGAACACCTTGCCCAGCTCGAATACGCGCACCCGGCTTTGCTTGCGATTGGCATTGTGCACAATGTTCGCCAGCAGTCCCCCTATCAGGCTGGACCGCATGACGGCCAGTTGGCTGGCGATGGGGTTGACCAGCCGGATGGGATCAGGATTGCCGGCGTAGTCGCGTTCCCAGG
>DJWC01000151.1:64038-64412 GCA_002441445.1 Pusillimonas sp. UBA6240 | reverse complement strand
TAGATGCGCGCGACCTCTTCGATCAAGTCCTCTTCCAGGAAGAGATCGAATCGGTAGGAAGGGGGTTCCACCAGGAAAACATCGCCCGCGCCGCCCTCTTCGACTGTGAAAGGCAGTTGCAGGCGCATGAAAATGCTTTCCACTTCTTGCCGCTCCACCGCCACGCCCAGCACCCGGCGGCAGCGTTCCAGACGCATGCGCACCGGTACGCGCGCCGGCAGCTTGATGATTTGATCGTCCAGCGGGCCGGCCCGCCCGCCGCAGATGTCGATGAGCAGCCGGGTCATGAATTCCAGGTGCTCGGCAATCGTGGAAAAATCCACGCCGCGCTCGAAACGATGGCTGGCTTCGGAGCTGAATTTGTAGCGCCTGGC
>DJWC01000151.1:62963-64021 GCA_002441445.1 Pusillimonas sp. UBA6240 | reverse complement strand
GCCGCCCATGATGCCGGCCATGCTTTCCACTACTTCGCCCGCGGCGATGACGCCCACATCGGCGTCCAGCTTCACCGTCTGGCCGTTGAGCAGCTCCAGCTGTTCGCCGGGATGCGCCCAGCGCACAGTCAGGCCGCCCTGTATGCGCTGCAGGTCGAATACGTGCGTGGGACGGCCCAATTCCAGCATGACATAGTTGGAGATATCGACCAGCGCGGAAATGGAGCGCTGCCCCGCCCGCTCCAGGCGGGCCTTCATCCAGGCAGGCGTTTCCGCCCGGGCATTCACGCCGCGGATGATACGGCCGGCGAAGCGGCCGCAAAGATCGGGCGCCTCGACCTTGACGGGCAGGCGATCGTCCAGGCTCGCCTGCACGGGCTCGCAGGCGTGCGGCCGCAAAGGCGCGCCCGTCAGGGCCGACACTTCGCGCGCCACGCCCCAGATCGACAGGCAGTCCGCCCGATTGGGCGTCAGCTTGAGCGTGAACAGGGCGTCGTCCAGGTCCAGCGCCTCGCGCAGGGACTGCCCCACGGCGGCGTCCTCGTCCAGCACCAGCAGGCCGGCATGGTCTTGCGATAGCCCCAATTCGCGCGCCGAGCACAGCATGCCCGAAGATTCCACGCCGCGCATTTTGGCAACGCCGATCTTCATGCCGCCCGGCAGTTCCGCCCCCACCCGGGCCAAGGGCACTTTGATGCCCGCGGCGGCGTTGGGCGCCCCGCACACGATCTGCAGCGGGGTCCCGGAGCCGTCGTCCACCTTGCAGACCCGCAACTTGTCCGCATTGGGATGCGGCCCGGCTTCCAGGATGCGCGCCACCACGACGCCGCTGAAGGGAGGCGCCACCGTCGTGGTCTCCTCCACCTCCAGGCCGGCCATCGTCAGGCGATGCGCCAGTTCGTCGGTGTCCAGATCGGGGTTTACAAATGCGCGCAGCCAGGACTCAGGGAATTGCATAATCTACTCGTCGGATTCTTGTTACGGCCACATGGCCGGCGCAATCAGATCGCGCCGGCCGCCATCGTGGAATATCAGCGGTTGAACTGGCGCAGGAAGCG
>DJWC01000151.1:29482-62858 GCA_002441445.1 Pusillimonas sp. UBA6240 | reverse complement strand
CCCGAGGTGAACATCATGTCGATTTCAGCGGAAGGCTCGGTGAACGGGAAGAAAGAGGGGCGGAAACGCAGGGTCAGGTCGTCGGTTTCGAAGAAGGCCCTGAGGAAATCGGTGTAGACGCCCTTCAGGTCGGCGAAAGAAATGTCTTCGGCTATCCACAGGCCTTCGACCTGATGGAACATGGGGGAATGGGTGGCGTCGCTGTCCACGCGATAGGTGCGGCCCGGCGCGATGACCTTGATGGGTGGCTTGTGCATGCGCGCATAGCGCACTTGCATGGGGCTGGTGTGGGTGCGCAGCAGCAAGGGCAGGCCCTGGCTGTCCTGCATGTCCACGTAGAAGGTATCCTGCATGGACCTGGCGGGATGGTTTTCCGGGTTGTTCAGGGCCGTGAAATTGGTCCAGTCGTTCTCGATTTCGGGGCCATCGGCCACATCGAAGCCGATGGAACGGAAAATGGCTTCGACCCGCTGCCAAGTCTGGATGACGGGATGGATGCCCCCGAAGCCGCGGCCGCGGCCGGGCAGGCTGACGTCTATGGTTTCGGCGGCCAGGCGCTTGTCCAATTCGGCCTGCGCCATGTCGGCGCGCCGCTGGTTCAGCAGCGCTTCGATCTGCTGCTTGATCTGGTTGATGCGCGCCCCTTCGGCCTTCTTGCGCTCGGCGTCCAGTTGCGCCAGCCCTTTCAGCAGCGTGGTCAGCGCGCCCTGCTTGCCGAGAAAGCGCGCCTTGGCGTTTTCCAGCGCGGCGGCGTCGCCGGCCTGCGCGAATTGTTCCTGGGCCTGGATGACCAGGTCGTCAGCCTGAGAAGTCATAGTAGTGCTTTCCAAATGCAAACGGAGCCCGACAGAGCCCCGTTTTGCAGCAAGACAGATCGAATGCGATCAGGAAGCCAAAGCGGATTTGGCCTGAGCGACCACGGCCGCGAAACCGGCCTTGTCATTCACGGCCATATCGGCCAGCACCTTGCGGTCTAGTTCGATCGAGGCTTTCTTCGTACCAGCGATGAAGGCGCTGTAGGTCACGCCCAGTTCGCGGCACGCCGCGTTGATCCGGGTGATCCAGAGCGCGCGGAAAGTACGCTTTTTGTTGCGGCGGTCGCGGTAGGCGTATTGCCCGGCGCGCATGACCGCCTGTTTGGCGATGCGGAATACATTACCGCGGCGGCCGCGGTAGCCTTTCGCGGCTTTAATGACTTTTTTGTGACGGGCGCGGGCGGTAACGCCGCGTTTTACGCGTGGCATAGTAGATCTCCGATAATCAAGCGAAAGGCATCATGGCCTTGACCGAGGCGACGTCAGCGTCGTGCACCGCGGCAGAACCGCGCAGTTGGCGCTTGTTCTTGGTGGTTTTCTTGGTGAGGATGTGGCGCTTGAACGCCTGGCCCCGCTTGATAGACCCGCTACCGCGAACCTTAAAGCGCTTGGCAGCGCCTTTCTTGGTTTTCATCTTAGGCATATTAAAACTCTGTTATATATGGATGCGGGTGGCCCCATATGCCAAAAGACATAGGCAAACACTTGAAAAACCCAACACCCACTTAGACTTGGGGTGACTTCCCAGAAAAAAGCAGCCAGTGCGGCAAGCCCCTTGCTGAAAATTCGGCTTCCCCCAGCAAAAATGCCGGGAAAGCCGTTGATTATATGATGAATTTCGGGTGTTTGTCTAACGCCATCCAGGCTGCGCCTCACTATTGCGCCATCGCCGAAAACGCCCGGCCTTTTGGCTATTCCAAATAGCCCTTTCGCGCTTTCCCACTTTTTCCGCCGGTGAGCGACTTATATAGTGACCGCAAGAATGGACGGCGGCGCCGTAAGAACCGGATCATGCGGACCTCACCTGCGCACGCTGAAGGGCTTAAACAAAAAATCGGGCCCGTCCAAGAGACATTCCAAAGGAGACTAAAGATGGATCGCAGGCATTTTCTGCAAGCAGCCGTGGCGAGCGGCGCCATGGCTACCGGTTTGCGCACCTATGCAAACCAGGCCTTTCCCTCCCGGCCCGTCACTATGGTGGTTGCCTATGCGCCGGGCGGCGGGACCGACACACTGACGCGCGCTCTGGCGCCGCCCCTGTCCAGGATACTGGGCCAATCCGTCGTCGTCGAAAACAAGCCAGGCGCGTCGGAAATCATCGCAAGCAGCCATATCGTCGGCGCCAGTCCCGACGGCTATGCTTTACTGGTGTGCAGCGTGCCCCATGTCACCAACCCTTCGCTGCGCAAACTTCCCTACGACACGGTGAATGATTTTTCTGCAGTCTGCCTCGCAGCGCAGTCGCCCTTCGTTCTCGTCGTCAAGCCGGATTCGCCGATCAAGTCGCTGGATGACCTGGTGCGTAAGGCAAAGGCTGAAAAACTCAGTTTTGCATCATCGGGCACCGGGACCGCAGACCACCTTTCCACCGAGCTTTTCTCTTACATGACCGGCATATCCATGACACATGCTCCGTATAAGGGCACCGGCCCCGGCCTGGTGGACGTGATGGGCGGCCACGTAGACGTCTATTTCGCCAATATCGTGGGCGCGGCGCCCTTGGTCAAATCGGAAAAACTGCGCGCCATTGCCGTAACGACGGCAAACCGCTCTTCATTGATGCCCGAGCTTCCGACCGTACAGGAGTTTGTCGGCAAGCCCTTCGATGTCAGCGCATGGACCGGTATTCTCGCGCCGGCCAAAACACCTCCCGACGTCCTTCAGTCCTTGAGCAAGGCAATCGGCCAGGCGCTGCAAGAGGACTCCGTGAAAAGCGTCATGGCCACCTACGGAGCCGAAATCGTGGCCAACAACCCCGCTGAATTTCAACGCTTCATTGTCAATGAAGTGAATAAATGGGCGGAAGTCATTCAGGCCGCCGACATCAAGGTGTAAGAAGCCGACGCAGCCCGCCGCATCGGGCGGGCACGCCGAATGACAGCCGAGCGACACAAACAGAGAACGACAACACATGGAGCAATCATCGTGGTAAAGGTGGATATTTTGGCAGACGGACTGCTGTTTCCGGAAGGCCCCGTGGCAATGAAAGACGGATCCGTGCTGGTCGCGGAAATTCGAGGCGGCACCATTCGCCGTATTGCGCCTAACGGCGACCTGAGCCTTGTGGCGACTTGCCGGGGCGGCCCCAACGGCATGGCCATCGGCCCGGACGGCGCGCTCTACGTCTGCAACAACGGCGGCAACACCTATAAGCCTGACCATTTTGCCGCCCTTGGGCCCGCGGAAGATTATGCAGGAGGATCGATCCAGCGCGTGGACATCGACACGGGCAACGTGCAGACGCTCTACACCCATTGCAATGGGCACCGCTTGTCCTCGCCCAACGATATCGTCTTTGATGCGCAGGGCGGCATGTATATCAGCGACTTTGGGAAAAAGCATGCGCGTCATCGCGACCACGGAGGCCTGTATTACGCCCGGCCCGACGGCAGCAGCATCGCCGAACTCGCTTACCCGCTCGCGGCCCCGAACGGAGTAGGCCTATCCCCGGCGGGAGGCATCTTGTATGTGGCCGAAACGGAATGCTGCCGTGTCTGGGCCTTCGACGTCGCCACAGCCGGCGAGTTACGCAAATACACCGGCAACGGCGCCGCTCCCCATGGGGGCAGGCTCTTGTGCACTTTGCCCGGCTACCAACGCCTGGACAGCCTTGCCATCGATAGCGACGGCAATATCTGTGTCGGCACACTGATCACCGGCGTGGTCACCGTCATTTCGCCGGAGGGGCGTGTACTGCGCACCGTTGCCATGCCGGACACCCATGTCACCAATATCTGCTTCGGAGGCGCCGACATGAGCACCGCGTACATCACCTTGTCGGGCACAGGGCAGCTGGCCGCCACGCGCTGGCCGACACCCGGCCTGCCCCTTCATTTCGCTCTTTGACGGGAGGCCATCATGAACCTTCGTCTTCGCAGGCTGATGCCTGTGCTGGCTGCCATGACACTGCTCTGTGGAACGGCCGTGGCGGCGGATTATCCGGTCCGGCCGCTCAAACTGATCATCCCCTTTCCTCCCGGCGGAACCACCGATCTGATCGGCCGCGCCTTCGCCGACGAAATGGCCAAATCGCTGGGCCAGCCCGTCGTTGTGGAAAACAAGGGAGGCGCGAGCGGCTCCATCGGCGCCGAGGCGATCGCCAAGTCGCCGCCCGACGGTTATACGATAGGCTTGTCGTCCGCTTCGGGCTTTGCCATACATCCCGCATGCAACCCCAAGGTGTCTTACGATCCTGTCGGCGACTTCGAGCCCATTACGCGCCTGGCAAGTTCGCCGCACGTAATCTTGGTCAATCCCGGCTTCCCGGCGCAGAACTATGACGCCTTCCTGGCTACGATCAAAGCCTATCCCGGCAAGTATGAATTTGCGACTTCGGGCACCTGCGGCAGCGGACATATGCTGGGCGAACAGTTGCAGCTGTCAACCGGCGCCAAAATGATGCATATACCCTATCGCGGCGCAGGCCCCGCGGCCAGCGATGTCGTTGCCGGACACGTACCCATCCTGATCGATGCGCTTCCTTCGGCTTCGGCGCATATCAAGGCGGGTACTTTGCGGCCCATCGTGCTCGCCTCATCCAAACGCGTGCCGAATCTTCCCGATGTACCGACTTTCGGCGATGTCGGCATCGACGAAGCCAATGAAGCAGGCTGGTACGGCCTGGTGGCGCCCAAAGGGACGGACAGCAAGATCATCGAACGGCTCTATCAAGCCGTCCAGGCATCGCTCAAGAGCGCCGGCTTGCAGTCCCGGCTGGCGGCGGCCGGCGCTTCTCCGGGCGGCACGACACCGCAAGAGCATGGACAAGAAATCAAGAACGCACTGGCACGCATGCGAACCCTGGTCAAAGCGCAGAATATCAAGCCCGATTAAGCATTTCAACACGCGAACAGAACACTCTATAACCAGGAGGCACCCATGAGCATGTCTATGCGAGCATGGCCCGGATCTTTTTTTGACACATGGCGGTGCCGGCGCCACACGCTCCCTATCCATCCCGCATCGGCGCCGCTCTCGCGCACGTTGCGCAAGGTGCTTATCGTGGTGATGCTGGCCGGCATGCTGTCGGTCTACGCTGGCAAATCCGTGGCAAAAGAGGGGTATCCGGCCAAAACCATTACCCTCGTTTCCCCATTCTCTGCGGGGGGCGGCACGGACTTTATCGCCCGTCTGCTGGCGTCGGAACTATCCAGATCGCTGAGCCGGACGGTCGTCGTTGAAAATCGCCCCGGAGCCAACGGCATGATCGGCTCGGACTACGTCGCCAAGGCGCCCGCAGATGGCTACACGCTGCTGCTGGGTACCGTAGGCACCCATGGCATCAATCAGGCGGCCTATGACAACGTACCCTACGACACCGTCAAGGACTTCGCCCCTATTTCCCTGATCGGGCGCACGCCCATGCTGGTCCTGGCTCATCCCAGCGTGACTGCGAACAACGTCGCCGAACTGGTCCAGGAGGCCCGGCGCAGCGGCGCCAATATGTTCTTTTCATCCGCCGGCGTGGGCAGCGTGGGCCATGTCGCGGGTGAACTGTTCGCGCAGGAAACCGGCATTCAGCTGACGCACGCCCCTTACCGCGGGGCGGCGCCCGCGGTGACCGACCTGGCGGGCGGACAGATACCGCTCATGTTCGGCACACCTGTTTCCACATTGAGCTATGTCAGCAGCGGGAAAATAAAGATTCTTGGCGTCACCTCCGCCCAGCGTTCTTCACTGGTGCCCGATGTTCCCACCTTGAACGAACAAGGCTTCAAGGACTTCGATGTCAGCACGTGGTATGGGCTCTTTGCTCCCGCGAATACGCCACAGCCGATCATTGATCTTTTGGCCGCAAACACCATCCGGTTTCTGGCCGATCCGGAAATCCGGCAAAAGCTGAAACAGCAAGGCCTGGAAACAGTCGGCAATTCTCCGGAAGAATTCAGCGCCCTGATACGCAATGAAGTCCAGAAGTGGTCCAAGGTGAAGTTCTAGCGTCGCCGGTCCTTTTAAATAAAACCGAACAATGCTTTCACTTCAGGGCATATAAAACCGAGGCACATGCCTTCTAGAATGGAGCCATGGCCATGTCGCCATGAGTCGAGCACCACCGCCGGATATTTCGGCCCTTTCGGATGTTCCGTGTTGTTGTCATCCTGATTTTGGAAAACAGTATGCAAGCGTACGATGTAATAGTGGTTGGAGGCGGCAATGCCGCCCTGTGTGCGGCGATTTCGGCGCATGAATCCGGCGCCCGCGTCGCCGTGCTGGAACGGGCGCCCAAGGAGCATCGAGGCGGAAATTCCGCTTATACGGGCGGAGCCTTCCGCATCGCCTATCGTGGTGTGGAGGACCTGTTGACGCTGGTGCCCGATCTGCATCCGGATGAAATACAGAACAGCGATTTCGGCAGCTATACCGAAGACCAGTTCTTCCAAGAAGCGGTTTCCATGAGCGGCTACCGGGCCGACGCCGACGTGCTCGACGCGGTGGTCTCCAAAAGCCTGGATACGATGCAGTGGATGCGGGGCCACGGCGTGCGCTTCGTGCCTATCTACGGGCGCCAATCCTTCAAGGTCGACGGCAAACAGAAGTTCTGGGGCGGCCTGACGGTGGAAGTATCCGGGGGCGGGCTGGGCTTGATGGAAAAACTCTATGCGCGCGCCGAAGCGTTGGGCATGGATTTGCGTTACGGCGCGCGCGCCCAAGCATTGAATCGGTCGGCGCAAGGTTGGGAAATCCAGGTCAAAACGGACGAAGCGATAGAGGCTTTGCAGGCACGCAGCGTCATTCTCGCCACCGGCGGCTTCCATGCAAATGTTCTCTGGCGATCCAAATACCTCGGCCCCAACTGGGACCTGGCCAAGGTGCGCGGATCGCGCTACAACACCGGCGATGGGATAAGCCTCGCCCTGTCGGCCGGCGCTGTCCCCCATGGAAATTGGACCGGCTGCCATGCCGTCTTCTATGATTTGAATGCACCGCCATTTGGCGACATCAATTTGCTTAACCAGCAAAAAAACTATTTCACTCTGGGCATCGTCGTCAATGCCGACGGCAAACGCTTCGTGGACGAAGGCCTCGATTTCCGCAACTACACCTATTCAGGCATGGGCGCAAGGGTTCTGCGCGAACCGGGAGCGGTGGCCTGGCAGGTGTTCGACGCGAAGACAGTCGACATGCTGCCCGATGAGTATCGTGTCAAGCATGCCACCAAGATCACGGCGGACACGCTGGAAGAGCTGGCGGGGAAACTGGAAGGCATTAATCAAAAGGCCTTTCTCGATACCGTCCGCGAATTCAATGCCGCGGTCGACACGTCCCGACCCTTCAACCCGGCGGCCAAGGATGGACGCGGCACGTGCGGGCTCGCCGTGCCCAAGTCCAACTGGGCGCATCCGTTGGATACCGGACCCTTCGTCGCGTACGCCGTCACCTGCGGCATCACATGCACGTACGCGGGCGTCAAAGTCAATCCGCAGGGCCAGATATTGGATGAGGCGGACCGTCCCTTGCCCGGTTTATACGCGGCCGGCGAAATGGTGGGCGGGCTTTACTATGTGAAGTACGCGGGCGGTATAGGCTTGACGGCCGGATCCGTGCTGGGCCGCAGCGCCGGCAGGCACGCCGCTCAACTGGACAAGCAAATCTCATAAAACCATCCCTTCGAGACAAGCAACACATGGATCTGAATACTGACCTCGTTATCGTGGGCGGTGGACTGGCGGGCTTCTGTGCCGCGCTGGAAGCCGCCTGCGCCGGACACCAAGTCATCATCCTGGAAAAACTCGCTGAAACGGGCGGATCTTCCGCCATGAGCGGCGGCTGCCTGGCCTTCGCCGGAACCGACTTGCAGGCGGCCGACAATATCGAAGACTCCAGCGAATTGCTATATAAAGATCTGCGCGAAGTCGGCCTGTTCGAAAACGATGATGAGCTAGTAAGAGCCTATGTCGATCATCAATTGGAAACCTACCAATGGCTCAAACGGGCGGGTGTGCAGTTCGGCGCCCACATCGAGGCGTCGTCGGGCCAGTCCGTGCCGCGGGTCCATAACGTGGATCCAGCCGACATGGTCCGTATACTGGCTGCAAAAGCGAAACAAACCGGCAAAGTCCAACTGCTGACGGGCGTCGCGGCCCAGCGTTTGGTCCAAGATGATGCAGGCCGTGTAAACGGCGTCATCGCGCTGAAAGGGGCGGACTCCTTCAAGGTGGCAGGCCGCCTGGGGGTGATACTGGCCAGCGGCGGCTTCAATCAGAACGCGGAGCTGGTTCACCGTTATGCGCCGCAGTATGACCACGCGGTCTTCATCGGCGGCGCGGGCAACGTGGGGGATGGCCTGAAAATGGCCTGGAAGCTGGGAGCAGACGTTCGAGACATGATTTATATAAAAGGCACCTTCGGTAAGCATCCCACCGACGAGACGAATCACCATAGCTGCCTGGCGGTTTATAAAGGGGCGATCGCCGTCAACCAGGATGGCAAGCGCTTCGTGAACGAGTCGATTTCATATAAATTGCTTGGCGACGCGTGCATTGCCCAGCCGTATGGCGCGGCATATCAAATACTGGACCGCCGCATACTGGAAAGCGGCGATAACCTGACCCGCATCCTAGACCTGGAGCGCCGCCTGGAGGAAGGGCTCATGCTCGAGGCCGACACACTGGAGCAACTTGCGGCGCAAATCGAGATACCTGCGGAGGCGCTGGTCCGGACCGTAAGCGATTACAACTCCTACGTGGACGCCGGCCACGATCCCGACTTCGGCCGCAAGCGCTTGGTGCACGAATTCGGCGAACTGGTTCGCATCGAACAGCCTCCTTTCTATGCATATCCGTCGACAGCGGCGGTATTCGGCACGTACTGCGGACTGCGCGTGGATGCCGCAATGCGCGTGATCGATGTGTTCGGCGATCCGCTGCCCGGCCTGTACGCGGCTGGAGAGATCGTAGGCGGTTTGCATGGCGGCGCCTACATGACCGGCAGCGCACTGGGCAAGGCCGCCATTTTTGGCCGCATCGCCGCCCGGACCGCCGGTTCAATCTGATTCCCGGAGCTTTGCCGCATGCATATTGCCGTATTGATCGCCGGCGTCGCCGATACAAAACGTCCATTGGAGCGCCCTAAATCCGGGAACTGGAAGGACAGTGTCGGCGAGCAGGCCACCCCCTTCAAGTTAAGCCCCTTCGACGAGGCTGCGCTGGAAATCGCCCTCAAACTGCGCGATCGTGACAGCAACGCCAGCATTACGGTTGTCGTTACGGACGGGGCGCGCGATCTTGCCTTGATGCGCTCGGTCGCCTCGTTCCGCATAAGCGCAGTGCTGGGCCTGCCGCCGCCACCGCAACACCGCGGCGATCCCGCATGGCTCGCCCGGCATGCGTTGCGCGCCATGGAACAGAACGGCAAGGCGCCTGATCTGATTCTGATGGGCCGCGAACACGGCGATCTCGATGACGGCATGGCCGCGGCATACCTGGCCGACTCGTGGCAATTGCCCTTCATCGGCTTGGCGCTCGACGTTCACATCCAGGAGGACGCCAATGGCTGCTTGTCATTCAGACGCTCGGGGATTGGTTCGGATGAATCCATTACCTTGCCCATGCCCGCTTTCGCCAGCGTCAGCAACGACAAATCCAACCGCCTGCGCCATCCCTTGATGAAAAATGTCATGCTTGCCAAACAGCAATCCTTTCCGTTGATCGCTCCGCAGGCCGATGAGACGCCGTCGATGAAGGTCACTGATGCCGAGCCGCCCGCCGCCTCCGCCCGGGGTACGCGCGAGTGCAGAATACTGCAAGGCAGCCTCGAGGAGCAGGCTCTGGAATTGGCCGCTTATCTCAAACCTGGCGAAAATACAGCACATCCATGAAACCAGACACCGCGCCCGACGTCTATGCCGTTATTCATCTGCCCTGCTCCGGCGCCGTGGATCGGCCGCTTTTGAACAGCGCGCTCCAATTGGCCCGACGCCGCGGCGGCGGCGCCCATGCCATTGCCGTGGGCCCCAGCCATCTAGCCATCACAGAGGCTTTGCGTCCACTTGGATTCAAGACGGTATGGACAATTCAGGCCAAAGACGGCGCCGCCCTTCAGTCCCATCAAGCTGCCGAAGCCATTGCGTTCGCCTGCGAGCCCGGAGGCCCCATAGCGCTTTCTTCGAACGCCTTGCTATTGACTTCAGCAGAAGCCGCCGGCATTGAACTGGGCGGCAGGCTCGCCGCAAGGCTGCATGCCGTCCCGCTAGGCAAGTGCCTGGACATTCACATGGATGCGGAAAACGTCATGCATGTCAGGCGCGCCGCCTTCGGGGGCCGGCTGAACATCTCCGTGCAGGGCGCCCCGGGCCGATATATTGCCGCGGTGCGCGAGCTGGCAAGCGCGGAAAGCATGCAGGCAATTCCTCACGAAGAGACGGATTTCAAATCCATCGACTATCAAACGGCCAGCGCGCCCTATACCATCACCCAATTGCCAAGAACGGAGGAACACCCAGCGCTGGATGGCGCGGGCATCGTGGTGACGGGCGGCCGGGGCATGGGCGCTCAAGAGGGCTTCGACGCCCTCTATGAATTGGCCGGGCTGCTCGGAGGCGCGGTTGGCGCAAGTTTGCCGGCCATCGACGCCGGATGGGCGCCGGTGGCCCGCCAAGTCGGCCAATCCGGAAAGTATGTCTCGCCCGCCACGTATATTGCCGTCGGCGTGTCCGGCACAGCCCAGCATTTGGCCGGCGTCGACCCGCATGCCAGGATCGTCGCCATCAACAAGGACCCGGAGGCTGCGATATTCCAGGTCGCTGAAATAGGCGTCGTGGCGGACTGGCGGGAATTCCTTCCCAAGCTCGCCGGCGCTTTAAAGTCGCGACCGCAGCCGGCCGAGCTTTAAAAGAGCGGACCAATCAAGAAAATTCGCTTTCCCCGCGGTCCAGCGCGCCATAAAAATCTCGCGCATGGGCCAGCATGGCCGCAGTCGGCTGCGCATAGAGCAAACGGCGGCTGATGTCCAGGCATTCCGACCGGCGGGCGCGCACAAAGAAGGCTGCGTGGTGAAACAGTACGCCCAGCGCATCCATCACCGGCGCCCCGTCCAGGTTCAATAGGCGGTGCCTGACTAAAAATGCATTGAGCACACCATCGCCCGGAATGATGATTTCGGCTCCCAAGTCCAGCGCCTGACTGCATGCTTGCATAAAGCCGGCTTTAATGGCTTGTACCGCGTCGCCCTCGCGCTCCAGGTCATGAAGGCTGACCGAGGGAGACATGGCGACCACTCCCGCAAGCCTGGAAGACAAGCCATATTGGGCGGCCAGCTCTTCCGTAAGCATCTTCTGGAAGCTCGTCAGCGAGATCAGGGCAAAACGCCGGCCCAGGCTGCATGCCGTCAGCATAGTGCTTTCGGTCAAGCTCAATACAGGAATATCCACCAGCGAGCGCGCCTCTTGCAAGCCGGGATCGAAAAAGCATCCCAGCGCGAAAGCATCGTAGCCATTCTTCTGGGCGGCCAGGGCCGCCTCGCATACCTGGCGGGCGTTGAGGCTGCGCAAGCCCGCGTGGCTGTTCACCTCCATGGGAGCGATGCCGGGCGGATACGTGCCCGGTATCAAGCCGTGTATGGCAATTGACATATCCGCCGCCGACACCTTGGCGGCATGCTCTTCCAGAGTATTGCGATAGCGTGGAAATTTCGTCAAATCGGTAAAGCTCTGATGCCAGATTCTCATTTTTTCCCGCCGAGATGGGGCCATGGTGTATCCGCCAATCATATACCCCCGGATTCGGCGCAATATTCAACAAATGCGAATAAGGCTTTCAAGGATCAACATTGTTCCCGCGGCCTGGCCTCTATAGAATTTTTCCAGGTGCATCCACGCCGGCGCCATTGGCCGCCTTAATGAACGACCACGACATTCCATCCACAAAGCATAGCGAGACAAAAATGAATACCTCCTTCCATGCGCTCCGGCGCGCCCTGCTGCGCCGCCTGTGCGGCAGCGCCGCCGCGCTTCTTCCCCTCATGGCCGCCGGACCCGCCACAGCGGCGCCGTTTCCTACCGGCCCTATCACCATGATTGTGGGCTATCCCCCCGGGGGATCCAACGATATCGTGGCCCGGCTGATCGCACCCGTGCTCGGGAAAGCGCTGGGCGCGACCGTAGTGGTGGAAAACAAGGCTGGTGCCAGCGGCTTGATCGGGACCAACCACGTCGCCAAAGCCAAGCCCGACGGCCAAACCATCCTGCTCAGCAGCATCAGCCCGGTCGTCCTGTCCCCTCAGACCATGAAAGAAGTCCCTTTCGATTCTTTGAAAGATCTGGCGCCTATCAATACGGTTGGCGACACGCCCGAAGCCATCGCGACAGGACCCAGCCTCAAAGTCAATAGTCTCAAGGAATTGCTGGACTATGCAAAAACGAAAGAAGTGACGCTTTCCTCATCAGGCGTCGGAGGGCTGCCGCATTTGACCATCGAGCTGCTGAAAGCGGCATCCGGCGGCAAGATTATGCACGTCCCCTATAAAGGCGCTGGGCCTGCTGTGACCGATACACTGGCCGGGCACGTGAATGGCATCGTCATGGATCTTCCGCCCTTGTACGCCTTGATCAAAGACGGGCGGCTCCACGCCTTGGCCGTGACGAGCGCGCAGCGCGTCGATTTCCTCAAAGAAATCCCCACCGCCCAGGAAGAACTGCCCAACTTCAACGTCGTCAATTGGGTAGGCGTGTTCGCACCGGCCGGCACCCCTGACGATATCCTCGATAAATATGATGCCGCCATCAAAAAGGCCCTGGCCAATCCTGAATTGCGACAGAAGCTCCAGGATGTCGCTGTAGTGCCTTCCACCATGGAAAACCGCCAGGCGTTCACGGCGTTCTTCAAGCAGGAATACAAGCGGTGGGGCGACGTCCTGAAGGAAGCCAAGGTTGAACTGAAGGAATGACCGCTCGAGCAAGTGCTGCAACTTGAGGGCCGGCATGCCGGCCCTCGGCAATTCAACGAACGGCGTCCATAATACGGCCTTCCATGATCGCAAGCCATATAGTCTCGGCGTCGCCGGCGCGATCCGCGTAGCGCAGGCACTGGACGAACTTGCTCTTGACCGCAGCTTGGTCCATATGCAGGTCGGCCGCCTCGAAAGCATGGCGGCTGGGAGGCTCGCCGGCCTGTTCCACGTGCAAGACCGCGGCGGGATGTCCCGCATTATCGGCCAGGGCCTCTTCCACCTCTATGCGCTGGGCCATATCGAGGATCGCCTGGTCATGCAGGACCGATTCATTCAGATTATCCAGGGTGGGTGCGCCGCGCACCAGTGCGAAGGCCGTCATGAATGGAATGCTGTATTTGGCATCTTGCAGCGTTGCGGGCCTGCGGCGCTGGTCCAGCGGCCTGCATAGCCGCGCCGCGGACGCATTCACCTCGGCAATGACCCTCCGGCATTCGGAGCCGCGAAGCCGTTCCCGCGCCGCCAAGGCCACCGCGACATAGGGGTGCGAAAGCCGGCAACAAGGCCAGGGCTTGAAGTCCACATCCAGGCAATGCCAATGCCCAAAGTCCAGCAAGGCGGCCCGCTGCGCTTGGCCGAGATGGCCGCCGAAATACACCGGAAACAATCCGGCATCGCCATCCAGCGCGCCTTCCGGTCCGGTAAGGCCGGCCTGGGCCAGAAGGGCTGCTTGCAGGCCGCCCTGCGCGGCGAATGCGGGATATATCGCGCGCGCGGTCGCACCGGTGCCGAAACCAGCCTGCTTACCGCCCGCCGCTTGCATATATGCCAAGCCGATGGCCGACACCACACGATCTTCATCCAAGCCCAGGACGCCGGCTGCCGCGACAGCGGCAGCCACATAGCCGAACAATTGAGTCAGAAACCAGTCCGCTCCAGCGCCCTGCCCTTTGGGCGACCATGCCAATCCCAAGCGGCACATCAGTTCGGTGGACAAGGCCACCGCTTCGATCAAAGCCTTATCGGCGGCCGCAGCGGTCATGCCGGTTGTCTCCAATGCGGCCATGGCCGCCGGCAACGCAACCGGGCCGGGATGCAAGCGGCCTTGATCGTGAATGTCGTCATAATCCAGAATATGGATGAGCGACGCATTGATAAAAGCGGCGGACGCCGGCGCGGCTGCTCCGCCGCCCAGCAAAGAGCAGGGCCCCGGCCCCGACAAGGCATGCTGGGCGCTGGTAACGCAGCCGGCAAGCTCGCTGGAGCGGGCCGCAATGCCTATGCCGATCGCATCCGCTATATGAAGCCTGACGCTGCGCTTGACCTCCTCGGGAATGCCTTTGGCGCGCAAGTGCTGGAGCGCACGGGCCAGTTCGACACTCAATGGAGCGCCTGCTTTAGCGGCCCCTGGATGATCTGTTAGTGGATTCGTGCCCATCAATTCAACCTTGCTAGAATGTGAAGCAGCCGTCGTTAAAAGGTATGCCAGCCGCGGGGAGCGGCCAATTTCGAGTGTAGGCCGTCCCGCCCTGATCATTGGAATAGCGCGCTCGAATAGCCCATTAGAAAAATTTGAAAGGAAGACCATGGACAAGCTTTGGGGCATGGAGGTATTTTTGCGGGTGGTGGAATGCGGCAGCCTGTCGCGCGCGGCCGAATCTCTCGATCTTGCGAATGCCACCGTGACCACAACCTTGCGCAATCTGGAACAGCATCTGGGCGTTACCCTGATTCAGCGCAACACCAGGCATCTGCATCTGACAGAAGAAGGCAGCCTGTTCCTGCCCCGCTGCCGAGACATTCTGAATGCCGTCGCTCAGGCCGAAGCCGAAGTCAAAGTCAACGCCAACGAGATTTCAGGGGCGCTACGCATCGAAGCGCCTTTTGCAATCGGGCAGCATCTCATTTGCCCCGCTGTGGTGGACTTCACCAAACTCCACCCAGGCCTCAACGTATCCATCACCTTGACCAATCAGCCCCAAAGGCTCATAGAACGAGGCACCGATGTCGCCATTCGCATGGACAGCATCGAAGATGCGGATCTCGTCGGCCGCCCCGTATACGAAGCCAGGCATGTCGTTTGCGGCGCGCCTGCGATCGTGAAGGCCATGTCGCCCAGCCATCCGTCGGAGATCGACCCGCGGCGCTGCCTGGGGCTATTCGAAGAAGGCCACAGCAGGCCCGTCGCATGGCGATTTCAACGAGGCGCGGAAGAAGTCCTGCTTCGGCCGGAAGGCGCGCTCAATTTCAATAACACTCAGGCGCTGATACAAGCGGCGCGGCGGGAAGCCGGCCTGATTTATGTGCTGGACATCTTCGTGGCGGATCTCCTCGAACAGGGCGAGCTGGTCGAGATGTTTCCGGACTGGGACACCAACATACGCACTTTCCATGCCGTCACCGTCAAGTCCCGTTTCGTTTCGCCCAAGGTCCGGGCCTTTATCGACTATATGCTCGGCGCTTTCGACGCCACGCGGCGCCCAAGCGTCAATACTTTGATCGGAGTCCATCAAGGCCGTAAAACGAAAAAACCTCGCTGACCCGTTCTGGATCCGGCCGTTTGTGATAATAGCCCTTGCTGCAAGGCCTGATACCGCAAATATGCCGCAGATCGTACATGGCCTCCGCCTGTTTGATCCAGGCCGCCAGCGAATCCAGCACCGGAACCCCATCCACTTCGGTCACGCCATTGCGGCTCAATACCACGTTCATGGGCGCCTCGCCGGGGATGATGACCTCGGCCCCTTGCGCGATCAATTTCCTGGCCGCCGCCTGGAAGCCCTGAATGAAATCCGTTGGGTCGTCGAAAGCCTTCAGGACATCGGTGAATGCGAAGCCTACGGGCTGGGCGCCGACAAAGCGCGATGCAAGGCCGTGGCCGCGTACATTTTCTACGATCAGCTCGTTCATATCGTCTATGAAAACCAGCACACCGAATTTACGGCCCAGCATGCATGCGGTCAGCATGGCCGATTCTCCGTAGGCGACCACGGGGATATCCACCAGGCTGCGGATCTCCAGCAAACCGGGCTCCGGCAGGGTACTGATGGCGTAGACATCATAGCCGCGACGCTCCGCCTCGGTGGCGGCAAGCATGAATTGCATGCCGTGCATATATTGCATCGCCACATGCCGTATGTCGTTGCCAGGATAATTCGAACGATATGTACCCGGCGCCATGCCGTGCAGGTCTATTTCGGTTCCCGGCCGCGCCACGCGCGCGAAATGCTCTTTCAGCGCTTCATGGTAGAGACCAAGATCATTCAGGACGGTAAAGCTTTGGTGCCAGATTCTCATATAGACAGGGATGAAAGTTGAAAAGTTGAAGTCGTGCTTTAGCCGGCCGCTTAAACCGCCGGCGCCGCGGCGACGCCCCGGCCCTTCGCTCTGCATGGCCGTAACTGCATTCTGCATGCACTACGGCTTCGAAGACACCGAGTAATTTCGAACAAGCTTTTCATTTATCCCGAATGATTTGCGGGATGGGCGACAGAGGCCGCCTGCCCACGCGCTGTTTCGGCTTTAGTAAATAGGCTTTTCAAGAGGCAAGCGTTGTTCTCGAAGAGGGCACGCAATACAAATAAATACTTGTTCATCAAATATTTATTTGTTCATGAGGAGAGCAAAAATGAAATATTCATGGTTCATGGCAGCCCTGGGCCTGGCGGCATGCCTGGGCGCCGGAGGCGCGCAGGCCCAGTCGGGCGCGGTCAAATTTCCCGAACGCCCGATACGCATCATCGTCCCGTTCTCGGCGGGCGGCAGCACCGACATCCTGGCCCGTATGACCGCGGATACTCTGTCGGCTCGATTCAAGCAGCCCGTGGTCGTCGAAAACCGTCCGGGGGCCAGCGGCAACATAGGCATGGGCGCCGTGGCCAAGGCGGCCCCGGACGGCTATACCCTGCTCTTCACCAGCACCAACCTCACGCTCAACCCTTTCGTCATCGACAACGTACCCTATGATCCGATCAAGGATTTTTCTGGGGTCACGATGGTCGCCTTCGCGCCCCTGCTGTTATTTGTCCGGCCGGACCTGGAAGGCAACACGCTGGACAAGCTTATCGCCTATGGCAAGTCCCATCCCGGTGAATTGAATTTTTCCAGCAGCGGCGCGGGCGGCGCCCCCCATCTGGCGGGCGAAATGCTCAAGCGCCGCGCCGGCATCGATATGACCCATGTGCCCTATGCAGGCGCCGCTCCCGCCATTACCGATATCGTCTCCGGCCAGGTGCAGATGACTTTCACCACCTATGTGTCGGCGCGCTCGATGCTCGAAGGCGGGCGGCTGAAAGCCCTTGCGGTCGCGAGCAAACAACGCCTGCCCGTATTGCCGGAAGTAGCCACCTTCGAAGAGCTGGGCATGAAGGATTTCGAATTCGGCACGATGTTCGGCTTGCTCGCACCTAAAGAAACGCCTCGAGAAATCGTTCGGAAAATCTACGATGCTGTGAAGGCCGCCTCGGGCGAGCCGGCCTTCAAGGACCAAATCGTCGCTCAAGGCGCCACAGTCGTAGTCGACACGCCCAAAGAGTATGACGCCTACCTGGCCGAGGATGTAGCGAAGTGGAAAGCAATGATCCAGGAGATAGGCGTAATTTCGAAAAACTAGATGGCGCTCAAGGATTGGAAAAAGCCACCGTTTCTGTGGACTCCGTCTTGCAGAAACGGCCCATGCTCTGGACCGAGTTCACGTGCTCCTGGGCGCTATGCGCGGCGCAGGCATCCTCGAGCAGAATGACCTCATAGTCCCGGTCATGGGCGTCGCGCACGGTGGCTTGCACGACAGCCTGTGTAGAAACCCCGGAACAATAGATGCGCGTCACGTTCCGGGCGCGCAACTGCGCTTCCAGCGTGGTCGAGTAAAAGGGGCTGACGCGGTGCTTGACGACCTGAATGTCCCCAGGGCGCTGTTCCAAAGCCGGATGGATTTCCGTCCCCCAGCCGTTCAGCTTGAACAAGCCATGCTGGGGAGCGGCGGAAAACACCGGTGAATTTGGCGGGCATTCAGGATAGCCCTCCGAAAAGCCGACCCGCACGAACCCGATCAATATGCCTTGGGCGCGGGCCTGGGCGATGGCTTTGGCTGTCTTGGCGATGACTTGGCGTTCGCGAATCTGTTCGCCCAAGGGGCCTTTCCCGTTTGGTCCATCGTCATTTACCAGGTCATTCTGCATATCGAGTACCAGATAGATGGCGCGTGGTGTCTGCATGTGTTTGCTCTCGTAGTTGGTTGAAAAAGAAAATGGCCGCTGTCAGTCGACGAACAGTCCGCCGTTGACGTCCAGCGTTTCGCCGGTGATGAACGATGATTGCGGAGACGCCAAAAACAGGACGGCCGAGGCGATCTCGTCCGCGCACCCCAGCCTGCCCACGGGTATGAGCTCTCGCAATGCGTCGGGGAAACTCGTGGTCATGTCGGATGCGACCGGCCCGGGCGCCACGGTATTGACGGTGATGCCGCAAGCGGCGGTTTCTTTTGCCAGGTAGGCCGTTATTGCACCGATGCCGGCTTTGGACACCCCATAGGCGATATTGCTCGCCCTGTCTTGCTCTTGAGGGTTGATCCACGGGCGTGGATTGCCGCCATTTTTAGCAAGCACGGAACCCATGTTGATGATGCGCCCAAAGCCGGCCCTGCGCATCAGCGGCAGTACCGCTTGGCAGCATAAAAAAGTGCCTTTGAGGTTGATGTCGATGACTCGATCCCATTCTTGCTCGGACAGCGCGGCAGCGCTGCCAAACGAAACGACCCCCGCGACATTCACCAATATGTCCAGCCGGCTATGCCGGGCGACGACATGGTCCACGCAAGCCCTTATAGCGCCACTGTCGGTGACATCGAGCGAGACAGGTTCTATAGCGGCATGGGCTGGCCCCATGGCGGCGGCGAGGTCAGCCGCCACCACTCTCGCTCCGCACTGGGCCAAGGCAAGGCAGACCGCCCTACCTATCCCGCCCGCTCCGCCGGTGACAAGCGCTACGCGCCCATCGAAAAGATCGGAACTATACACGGATGCCTCCTCAGCGCGCGGAAGCCGCAGCGGCCCGCGCATGTTCACCCAGATGATCGCCGGCCGCCCGGCCAAAGACCATCCCTTTCAGGACCGAGGTTGCACCGGTGTAGTTGGTGTAGTACATGCCTACCGTCTCGCCGGCGGCATACAGGTTAGGCATGATATTGCCATCGGTATCCAGTACTTGCGCGTCGGTGTTTACCTTCAATCCGCCGAATGTGAACACGTTCGATGAAATGATGGGGTAAGCCATGAAGGGGCCCTTATCCAGCGGCAAAGCCCAATTGGATTTAGGCGGGTTGAGGCCTGAGGTACGGACGCCATCCAGGCGTAGCGCGTCGTATTGGCCATCATGCCCGCAAGCGCCGTTGTAGCCGGCGACCGTGCGCAAGAGCGCATCCGCCGGAATATCCAGCTTGCCGGCCAGCGCCTCCATAGAATCCGCCTCTATGGCGGGCTGGTCGGTGCGTATGGCCAAGCGATAATTCGGCACGTCCTTCACGCGCTGATCGAGGATGACATAGGCGATGCCTTCCCGTTGCTCGTATATGCGCCGTGTAACGCGTTCATAATAGGCGTCCACCGTGCCGGGAGCTTCATCGGTGAACCGCTGGCCGTCTTTATTCACCAGAATCCCGTAGGGGAAGATGAATACGGAAGGTTCGGATACGCCCGAGCGGGGATCCACCGGTTCAGCATGGTAGCTGCCGAACTCGCCCGAAGGGCCCGCTCCGGCCGCAAGCGCCATTTCTATGCCTTCGCCCTTGTTGAAGTATCCCCCTTTGCACACCGGCCTGAGATACACGGAACGAGGCCCGATGTACTTGGTCATCATTTCCGGGCTGCCTTCGAATCCGCCAGAGGCCAGCACCACTTTGCCTATAAACCGCAAGCTCCCGATTCCCGCCTGTTGCGCCTTCACGCCCTGTATTTCTCCGGCCTCATCGACAATGAGCCGGCGCGCCGTCGTTTCGTAGAAAAAGTCGACCCCCAGCTTTTCCGCATGGGCCGCCAAGGCTTCTACCAGCGCGGCTCCGCCGCCGACGGGCAAGAGCCGGGGCTGCGTTTTGGTGAGAAATTGCGTGGGCAGAAAGTCGAACTTTACGCCGAGAGTTTGCAGCCACTTGATGGTCGCTGGCACGCGCTCGGCGAACCCTGCTATCAGATCGGGATCGGGAATAGCCAGCGAGCGAGCGCCCTGGGACCAGGATGCGCGTGGGCCGCTCATCTCTCCGATAAAGTCCGGATCGTTGTACGGGCCGGCGTTCTCCGACAGGTGCGCCTCGAAATCGTCGGATACTTCGTCAAGCGATTTCATGCGCAAATAAGCTTCGGTCCATCGGCTCTGCCCGCCGCGCTCTTCGCGCGTCGCGCGTTCCAGTACGGCGACTTTCAACCCATGCTCGGCCGCGGTAGCCGCCGCGGACAATCCTGCGACACCACACCCAACGACCACTACGTCAAAAATATGCTCCATGTTTCCCTCTTGTGTACATGCGCTGCGATTCTGAACTGGCGATGTATCAGCCACAGGCCATGCGTGAAAGCAGTCCTGTTTCATTCTGGAAATGATAGGCTGTTTATCGGGCGCGGAGGTTTGAAATAGATGAATAGGCCTTTCGTTTTTGCCGGCTCTATTTGGCTTTGCGGACCGGGCGCTGGACATCGCCGGCGGACCCTGCGGTCGGCATCACCCCCAAGGCTGCCGATACTGGATGGCTTCGGCCACGTTGGCGGCATCGATGTCTGTCCGGCCCTGCATATCCGCCACGGTGCGTGCGACGCGCAGGATGCGGTGGATGGCCCTGGCGGACCAATGCCAGCGGGATACGGCTTGCTTGAGCAATTGCATCGCATCGGATCGGAGCCGGCAGTGGCGCTCTATTCCCGCAGGCCCGAGCATGGCGTTGACGCCGGCCTGCCGCTGCATCTGAATTTCGCGGCAGCGCAGTACGCGTTCGCGCACCGGCACCGAGGCTTCGCCCTTGGGGCTGTCCATCCATTCGGTGTCGGCGGCCGGCAGAGCGATGTGCAAATCCATCCTGTCCAGCAAGGGGCCTGAAATGCGGCCGCGGTACTTCTTGACCTGATCCGGCATGCAGCGGCAATCCATCCGGGCGTGCCCCAGCCAGCCGCAGGGACAGGGATTCATGGCGGCGACCAATTGAAAAGCGGCGGGAAAAGTCAGGCTGCGGCTGGCCCGCGCAATGGTTACACAGCCTGTTTCCAGGGGCTCGCGCAAAGCCTCCAGTACATGGCGGCGAAACTCCGGCAGCTCATCGAGAAACAGCACGCCTCGATGAGCCAGCGTGATTTCACCGGGCCGGGGATGGCTGCCGCCGCCCACCAGCGCGGCCAAAGAGGCGGAATGATGCGGCGCCCTGAAGGGCGGGATGGCGCTGTAGGACTGCGCCGCCCCGCCCAGGCCGGACAAGGCCGCGACCTCGAGCGTCTGTTCTGTGCTGAGGGGCGGCAGCAGGCCGGGCAGCCTGTGCGCAAGCATGCTTTTCCCCGTGCCCGGCGGGCCCGCCATCAACAAGCTGTGCCCGCCGGCGGCGGCGACTTCCAGCGCCCTGCGGGCCAGCGCCTGGCCGCGTACATCGGATAAACAGGCGAAGGCGGCCGGCGCGGACGCCGGTGCTTCCCGGGCTACGCTGACGGGCAAAGACGCAAGACCGGAAAAATGCCCCGCCGCCTGGGCCAGCGTGCCCGCGGCCAGCACCGTCAAGCCCGGAACCATGGCGGCCTGCTCCGCGCAGCCGGGCGGCATGATGAGTTTGGCGCCCTGGCCGCGGCGCGCCACAGCCAAGGCGATGGCCAATGGCGCGCCCACCGCCACAACGGCCCCCGTCAAAGACAATTCGCCGGCGAATACATAACCCTCGAGATCGGGCGCGGACCCCGGCGGATCGGGCTGCAACTGGCCGGAAGCGAGCAGAATGCCCAATGCGATGGGCAAGTCGAATCGCCCCGATTCCTTGGGCAGATCGGCTGGAGCCAAGTTGGCGGTAATGCGCCCCGCGGGGAATTCGAAGCCGCTGCTGATGATGGCGGACCTGACGCGTTCACGGCTTTCGCGCACGCCGGCATCCGGCAAACCCACCAAATGGAAAGCGGGCAGGCCCTGCCCCACATGAACCTCCACGCGCACAGGCAAAGCCTGCACGCCGCACAAGGCTTGGCTGGACAATACGGCCAGAGACATCGCGCCCCCTTCAAGAACCGGCAAAGAGCAGCGCCGGCCCCAAAGGCTGCGCTTCCGCCGGCACCCAGTATGCCCGCAAACCCGTCTTGCGCGGGGCGCGCAGGGCCGATACGTCCGTCCGTAGTCTTACGCGGGCCTACCCCGACAATATTGCCGCCCATTGCGGTCGCGGACGATCTTGCCCAAGGCACGCTGTCGGGCGCCCCCATTTCGAATCCCGGCATCACGCGCAGCATTGTTCTTGCACTTCCGTCGAATCGTTCCACAGGAAGACATATCCGCGGCGTCTTGCAGCTTCTTACCGATGAAATGCGCCAAGCGATAGAAGGAGGAAGATGGATGGCGGGGCGATGGCTCGCCGAATAGCCCGCAAGCTGTGATGCCATGCAAAGCATGGGCGGCCGCAACGGCGGCGTTCAGGCTCGCCGGTCATGCAGCTCCTATGCCATCACAGCCTAGCTTGCGTAGCGCCGCTCGAGCTCGTCGAATAAAGGCTTGTTGACCAGCCGCTGGCGTTCGCTGAAGGGGGCCACGATGGCGGGATCTTCGTCCAGGCGGCCATCGCGGGCCAGCATGCCGAGCGCGCGCTGCATGCCTGCCACGGCCGCCTGCAAGGCCGCATTGGCGTAAAGGACGATGCCAAAGCCCAGTTCGCCGAGCTCGGCCGCATCCAGCGTGGGCGTCTTGCCGCCGATGACGATATTGATCAGTTGCGGCTGCTGCAGAAGCTTGGGCAGTTGTTTGATTTCGTCCAGGCTTTCGACGGCTTCAACGAACAGTACGTCGGCGCCGGCTTCGGCAAAACGGCGGGCGCGCTCGATCGCCGCGTCGAAGCCCAGCGTCGCCCGCGCATCCGTGCGGGCGATGATCAAGAAATCATCATCCCTGCGGGCATCGGTCGCCGCGCGTATCTTGGCGAGCATTTCTTCGAGCGGCGCGACATCCTTGCCGGCAAAATGTCCGCAGCGCTTGGGAAAGGTCTGGTCTTCGAGCTGAATGGCGTCGGCGCCCGCCGCCTCCAGGCTGCGCACGGTGTTCCATACGTTGACGGCATTGCCGAAGCCCGTATCGCCATCCACGATAAGAGGCACGTCCACCGCATCGCGGATGCGCGCGGCGCAATCGGCTATGTCGCGCAGCCCCATCATGGCCAGGTCGGGCAGGCCGTATTGCATGTTGGTGAAGCCCGCACCCGTCAAGTAGACGGCCTTGAAACCCTGGTCCACGATGATCCTGGCGCTCATGGCGTTGAATGCGCCCGGGACGACGAGGCCGTTCCTTGCGTTCACCAGTTCGCGAAGCACCTGCTTGGTAGTCTTGCTCATACCCTGCTTTCCTTTGTTTACCATTGCCGGCCCCGCCGGTTCCACCGGCGCCGTGTCGGCGTGTATTGATGTGTGTCAACGGCATCTTACAACGCCGCCACACTCATGCCGCATGCCGATGCAAGCCGGCTGCCTATGCGCAGCCGGCTTGCATCGGCCTAGTTGGCCTTGACGTCGGCTGCCTTGGCCACCTTGCCCCAGCGTTCCGTCTCGGATTTCATGAAGTCCGCGGCCGCCGCCGGCGAGTTCTGAGTGTAAGGCTCTATGCCCAGCTTGCCCAGCTGCTTGACCACTTCCGGATCGTTCGCCGCCTTGACCAGCGCCTGATACAAGGTATTGACGACATCGTCCGGCGTCTTGGCCGGCGCCATCACGGCAAACCAGTTGAAAGCGAGCAGGTTGGGCAGGCCCTGCTCCACCGATGTCGGCACATCGGGCAGCACCGAGGAACGCTTGTCATGCGTCACCGCCAACGGGCGCAGCTTACCCGCGGTGACTTGGGCATAAAGCGCGGGCACATCGACGATGATGCCGTCCACATGGCCGCCCACGGCGTCCGTGGTGGCGGGCGCGGCCCCCTTATAGGGGACATGGACGATGCGGCCGCCGGATTCCAGCTTGAGGAGCTCGATGGCAAGATGCGGCAGGCCGCCGGCGCCCGCGGATGCCACGGTGACATCCCGCGTCTTGGACAGCTTGACCAGGTCCGTCAGGCTTTGGGCTTTCACATTCGGGTTGATGGCCAGGAGCTCGGGCGTCTGCGCGACGGTGGTAATGGCACGCAGATCGGTGAGCGGGTTGTAGGGAAGGTCCTTGTAAGTATGCGGGCTGATGGCCAGCGGACTGGCGCTGCCCAGAGTGATGGTATAGCCGTCCGGCTTGGCGCGTACCGTGTATTCGGTGCCTATGGTGGCGTTGGCGCCCGCCTTGTTCTCCACCACGACGGGCACGCCCAGAATGTCGGAGAACTTGGGCGCGATGATGCGTGCAACGATATCGTTGGAACCGCCGGGGGGAAAGCCGACGACGAGGGTCACGGGCTGAGACGGATACTTGGCCAGCGCCGACGCGCTGGCGGTCATCAATGCCAGGCCGGCCACAAGCATCGCCCTTCTGATCGGGGACTGGGTGTTTGCTGCGAGTCTGCGGGGTAGGCGGCTGAATTTCATGAATATCTCCTTTGGTTCGTGTACTGGATGATTTTTTGCTGGCGGGTTGGACGGCTAGGTCAGCGGCTTTTCGTGGAGGTTGACGGCGATGCCCCGCAGCGCCGCTGAGGCTGCGGGATAGCGCGCCATCACTTCCGGATCGTGGCCGGGGATGATGTGATCAGGCGAGGCGGCCAGCTCGCGCAGCCGCCGATAGCCTTCCTGCGCCTGGCCAAGATGGAACATCAGGGGAAAGCATCTTGCGCACTGGAAGTGCTCATAGAAGTGGCTTGCATCCGAGGCCAGCACGACCCATCCGCGCGCGGTATGGACACGCACGGCCTGAAGGCCTGCGGTATGCCCCCCGATGTGGTGCAGGCTGATGCCCGGGGCCAGGCAGGCATCGCCGCGATGGAATTCGACCCGGTCCTGGTATACCAGCCTGACCATGCCGGTGACCTGGTCGGGCTCGTAGGCGCGGTTGAAGATCTCCGATCGCATATAGCGCCCGGTGGCGAACTCCATTTCCTCGTCCTGCAAATGAAAGCGGGCATGCGGATATTCATGGAAGGTGCCCACGTGGTCATTGTGCAGGTGGGTGATGACGATATCCCGCAAGGATGCGGGCGTTATGCCCACAAGCGCAAGCGCCTGCACCGGCGTGCGCAGCAGAGTTCTGTGGCGCTTGTCCGCCATGTCCTGGTTGAAACCCGTGTCCACCAGCACGGTACGTTCGGCATTGCGCAGCACCCAAATGTAGTAATCCATGGGCATGGGCACATCATGGGGATCGCCGCCGATGAAATGCTGGGGACGGCGGCCCTCGCGCGTGGCATAGCGCAGGGCCATCACCTCGTATTGGGGAAGTTCATCATGCTTCAATTTATCCAGCCTCCGAAGATGGTCCGCGCCCTATCCAGCCGGCTGGAGCAGCGCCATTAGCTCGCCGACATGGGCGCAGCGCTCGATATCCGCCACGCGATCGGCGATGGCGGCGGCCTGCTTCGCGCCAAGCACCGGTATGGCGAGGCTGTCGAACTTGGCCCGCAGCTCTTCGTCCGACATCGGGTTTTGTATCGAGCCCTTGGGATAATCGACCTGGGATATATATTCGGCGCCGTCCTGCATGATCGCCTTCATCCGGCAGGACACGCCGCGCGGCAGGGTATCGTCGACCGTAATCTCGACCATGCCGGACAGCTTGCGCAGCATGGGTTCCTTCAAGCGGGCATTGTTATATTGCGCAAAGAGAGCCTGGCCATCGGTCAAGGCGACCGCGACCGAATACGGCAGGCTGACTTGCGCTTCGTGGTAGGTAACGGGATTGGCGTTCTGGTGGTAGTGCGCCCAATCGGGATGCCTCTCCATGACGATGCGCGCGATCTTGTTCAGATCCGGGTTGTGCTTGCGGCGTATTTCCAGCGCGCAGTCGATGGCATTGTGTATGGGCCGGGCGCATGAATATGGCTTGAACTCGATGTCGAGTTGATAAGGCTGATCCAGGCCGGCCGTAAGCTGTTCGGGATAGTTCTGGTCGGTGAAGGCGGCGAGAAAGCCGCGCTCGCCCTCGAAAATCGTGGCGGCGCCGGTAAACCCGAGTTGCGCCATGGCGGCGGCCGTGACGCCATTGCGGGAAGCCGGGCCCGGGTTGAAGCGCTTTTGCATCGAGGGGCCGTACATCTCCATGAGGCCGCCGGACTGAGCACCCGCCAAGCCCAGCGCGGATACGATTTCCGCGGAAGACAGGCCGAGTATCTTGCCGGCCGCGACGGTTGCGCCGAAGGTTCCGCAGGTCGGCGTCGTATGATAGCCGCGATTCCGCAAAGAAGGATTGGCCGCCTTGCTCAGGCGCTCCATCATCTCGCAGCCGGCGGCCAGCGCCGCCAGCAGCTGCTTGCCGCTGGCCGAACACTGCTCGGCCGTTGCCAGCGCGGCCGAATATACAGGCGGGCTGAAATGGAACAACGCCAGCACATCGATATCGTCCAGTTCGACGCTATGCGAGGAAATCGCGTTGGCAAAGGCCGCGAGCATAGCGGGCGCCCNNCATGGCGGGCGCCCGCCCGGCGCCGCCGATCAGGGTCGCCTGCTCATGGCCGCCGGCGCTGAGGGCGAACTTGCGTGCGACGGCGCCCGACTCCGTCTGGCTGCCCGATACCGCGACGCCAAGGTAGTCCAACAGCAGCCGTTTGACCGCCTTGCGCGATGCGTCGCTCAGGCGATCGTAGTCGAAGGCGTGAAAATGATCGGCGAGTGCTTCGGCGATGGTCTGGCTGGAATGCTGCGTATGATTCATTGCGCTCTCTTCTCGAATGGTGGTCTGTCTCGGGGACAGGAAGTTCGTGGGATGGTTAAAGGTTTCAGGCGGACGGCGCAGCCAGGATGTCCAGCAAAGGCTGCACATCGTCGATCTGCTCCAGCCGCTTTGATAGCGCGACAATGTCGTCGATCGCTTGCGGCGCCAGGCAGGAACGGACCACATTGCGGAACTTGTGCTCCACGTCCGCCTGCGACAAGGGGTTTTCCGGGCTTCCGCGCCTGTGCAGTATTTCCTTCTCGAAACGGCGGCCATCCACTGCCGTGACGGCTACGCGGGCCGCATGCCGGAAAGCCGGCCCCATGGCGTCGATGTCGGGATCCACCCGCGCATTAATGCGTGCAATGAAGTCGAAGATGCGAGGATCGTTCAGCCGGTCTTCACGGTACTGGTCCACGAAGGCCACGCCATCGAATGCAATGACGGCCAGGCCGTAATACAGGTTCATCTGGGCCGCGGTCACGCCCTGCGCCTTGTATGGCCAAGCGCAATGGACATGCGTCATATGGCTGACGCCGACATCCACGGCTGCGATGTCGGCCGGCTCGAGCCGCTTGTCGCGCATGATCGACGCCAGCGCGTCCAGCGCCGCATGGATGCTGGTGACGCTGGCATGGGGCTTGTAGCCGATAGTGCCGGTTTCCCAAACCCGACCCAGATCGTCGGTGAGCCGTCGGGGATTGGGCTTGTCGGAGTATGAGCTTAGATAGCCGCCGTAGGATGCCTCCAGCACATCGACGATCCCGGTGAAATCATTCTGGGCCAGCAGCGCGGCGTAAACCCCGCTTTGGGCGGCCCGGCCCGAGTGAAAGCGCTTGACCATGGCGCCTTCCTGGGCGGCCATCAGGCCGCCCGCCTGGGAACCGACAATGCCGAGCGCATGTTGCGTCTGCCGTGCATCGAGCTGCAGCATATGGGCTGCCGTGGCGGCCGCCACAAAGACGCCCGAGGTGCCTTGGGGATGGAACCCCCTGAAGAACAGGCTCATGGTCGCGGCATTGCCCACGCGCGTGCCGATTTCATAGCCCGCCGCCAAGGCGGCGATGATGTCCTTGCCGCGCCGCCTTCCCGTTTTTTCAGCCAGCGCCAGGGCGACGGGCAAGGCGATGGAGCCGGGATGGACGATGGATTCCTTGTGGATGTCATCCAGTTCAAAGGCATGCCCCGCGGTGGCGTTGACCAGCACCGCTCCCGATACGGAACTCTTGCGCCCGCTGCCGAAAATAGAAGCCACGGGCGCGCCGCCCTCTTCCTCGACCATGGATTGCACTTTTCGGGTCCACGGCAATGTCACCCCGAAAACGCAGCACCCTATGCTGTCGAGCACGCTGGTCTTCAGCCGCTCGACCACCCCGGCGGGTATCTGGTCATACTTCAGGCCGGCGGCGAAAGCCGCCAGGTCCCGCGTGGCGCCTTCCAGCAGGGGAGGATTGGACTGGCTCATGTACTGCGCTCCTTATTGATTCAATCGAGTTTTGTTCCGGACGCCTCGATGGCCTTGGCCCAGCTGGCGCTCTGCTTGGCCAGGAAGTCCGATGCCTGTTCAGGCCCGGCGTTGATCACGTCGACGCCCCTGGCTTCCAGGCTTTTCTTCAGTCCGGGCGCGTTCAATGCCCGGTTGAATGCCTGGTAGAGGTCCTGCACGATCGGCTGGGGCAGATTCTTCGGGCCCAGCAGCATGTACCAGGTCGTCACGGAATAGCCTTCCACGCCGCCTTCGGCGATGGTGGGGATCTTGGGCGCGATGCCGGAGCGGCGCGCACCCGATTGCCCCAGCGCAAGCAATTTTCCGTCGTTGACGTAAGGCATGCTTTCGGCAATGGGAAGCACGGTCATGTCCACCCGGCCGCCGATGAGATCCGTGATGGCCGCTCCGCCGCCGCGATAGGGAACATGCAGGTACTGCATGCCGCTCATGCTGCGGAAAACTTCGGCGGCCAGATGGGAAGAGCTGCCGTTGCCGGAACTTGCAAAGCGGATGGCCTCAGGGTCCTTCTTGCCCGCCTTGATCAGGTCCTGCAGGGTATTGATGCCCAGCGTGGGCCGCACCATGAACATCAGCGGCGCCTCGCCCACCAAGGCGACGGGCGTGAAGTCGGCTTGCGTGAAGTTGACCTTGCGGTAAAGGCTGGGATTGATGGCGACGCCCGGCGTGCTGAACAGCAATGTATAGCCGTCGGGCGCCGCATTGGCGGTGCCTTCGAATGCGATATTGCCGCCGGCGCCCGTGCGGTTTTCTATGACGAATTCAAAGGGGGAGTCTTTGGCCACTGCTTCGGTCACCATGCGGGCGACGATGTCCGCGCTGCCGCCGGCGGGGAATCCGACCAGTACGCGTATGGGCTTTTCCGGATACTTGCCGAACGCCTGATTGGGCGCCGCAAGGGGAAGCATCAACAGTGTCGCGAGCAAAAAACTTCTTATGGGCTGCATGTCCAGTCTCCTATCGTTATGCATGGATGTATTGTGTATTGCGGCGTTCACTCAACAGGTTCCTCGTCGAGCCGCACGACGATACCCTCCAGTTCAGGCGAATCAGCCCGGTAGCGGCGCATGACCAGCGGATCGTGCCCCGGGATGATGTGGCGCGGCGTCTGCGCCAGCGCGTGCAGTCTTTCGTAGCCATCGATGGCTTCGCCGACGTTGAACATCGTGGTGAAAGCGCGCTTCTTCTCGAAATGCTCGTAGAAGTGGCTGCAATCGGACGCCAGCACCACCCAGCCTCTTTTCGTATGCACGCGCACGCATTGCAGGCCATGGGTATGGCCGCCTATGCGGTGGATGCTGACGCCCGGCGCGAGCTCGGCATCGCCCCGATAGAAGCTCACACGGTCCTTGAACACCATGCGCACCATGCCGACCACTTCGTCCACTTCATAGCCGTGGTTGAACTGCCGCTGCCTCATATGCCGGCCGGTGGCGTAGGCCATCTCGTCATCCTGCATATGGAAGCGCGCCGATTCGAAGGCATGGAAGGTGCCGATATGGTCGTAGTGCATATGCGTCACAATGACGTCCCGAACGGCGGCGGCATCGACGCCGAGCAGCGACAGCCCCTCGGCCGGCGTGCGCAGCAACTGCCTTGCGCGTTTGGCCGCGACTTCGGGACCGAACCCCGTGTCGACGACAAACAGGCGCTCCGGGTTCCGCACGAGCCATACGAAATAGTCCATGGGCATGGGGGCGTCATGCGGATCGCCGCCTATGAAATGATTCCTGCGAAAGCCTTCGCGGGTGGCATAACGGATTGCGTAGACTTCGTACTCGGGCAATGCTGCTTCCATATTTGTTGCTTCCATGTCGTTGTAGGTGGCCGTCGCGACTGGCGCCGGGGCGTCAGGCTGTGGCCTGTACGCCATGCGGGTCGAAAGCCCCGCGCGAGGCATAGGCGTTCACGCTGAGCGCGGTCATACAGGCGTCGCGCAAACCCGATAGAAAGTCTCCCGGAACATTGCAGTCGCCGATGCGGGCATAGGGGATGCGGGTGGCCTGCACGGCGGGCAGCAGATCGAGATTCGGCCGTGGCCCGGTGGCGAAGATCAGCATGCCGCCGATATCCAGGCGTTCGGGCGCCTTTCCGTGCTCCTGGATTTCGATCTGCGATTGGTCGATGCCCAGAATCGTGCTGCGGGTGATGATGCGCACGCCGTATTCGGCAAGACGGTCCACGAGTTCGAGACGATTGTTCCGGGCCATGCCAAGCGCAATGCCTTCGCGCATTTCCAGCACCGTGATGCGTGCCCGCTTGATGCGCAAGGCATCGGCGACCTCGGCGCCCACCATGCCGCCGCCAATGATGGTGGCGCTTACGCCGTCGGAGATATCGTCCAGCGCGGCGAGCACATCCCAGGCATGCGCCACGCGGACGGCGGGCGAAAGCCGGCTCAGATCGACGGGGACGGGCCCGGGCCTGGCGCCGGTCGCCATCATGATGAAATCGGGCGCGTAGGCCTCGATATCGGCCTGGGTCGCCGACATGCCGCAACGCACGGGAATGTTCCGCTCCTGCGCCGCCCGCCAGCGATATGTCCAGGCCGGCCGCACTTCTTCCTTGTCGGGCGCGGCGACCGCCAGATGCACTTGGCCGCCCGGCCGCGCCGCCTGCTCCCAGACTTCCACCTGATGGCCGTAAGCGGAAAGAATGCGCGCGGCTTCCATGCCGGCTATGCCGGCGCCCAGCACCAGTACGCGCCGGGGATCCGCCGCCGCATGCCCCGCCAATTGCGGCTCGGCATACTCCAGGGATTCGAACTCGGTGCCTATCATCGGATTGGTCACACAGGCGACATCCTTTTCCAGAGTGAGCCGCTCGAAACACACATTACAGGCAACGCACTGCCGTATCGGCGCCTCGATCTTCCCGAAGGCCTTCAAACACCAATGCGGATCGGCATACAGGGCGCGGCCGAGCGAAACAAAATCGGCTCCGCCCGAGGCCAGCATGTGCTCGGCATCGGCGGGCTCGACCATGCGGCCCGCAGCAAGCACGGGAATGCCGACCGCCTGCCGGATCGGGCGCGCATAATCGGCAAGGTAGGCGCGAGGAAATGACGGCGGCTGTATGCAGTGCTTGGAAAGCTGCGGGCTCTCGTTGCTGCCCCCCGACAGGTCGATGGCGTGCACGCCCGCCCGTTCGACCGCTTGCGCCAGTTCTATGATGTCGGCTTCGGAATAGCCGCCCTCAGTGAATTCGCTGACGCTGAGTCGGACGATGAGCCGGAATGAGGGCAGCTCCGCGCGCAGGCGATCCAGGGTTTCCAGCAGGAAACGCATGCGGTTCTCGATGGAGCCGCCGTATTCGTCATTGCGCCGGTTGATGCGCGGACTGAAGAACTGCTGGAACAGATAGCCATTCGCCGCGTGGATTTCCACGCCGTCATAACCCGCAATCCAGAGCCGCCGCGCCGCCGCCACGAACTGGGCCTGGATGTCGCGAATCTCGCGCTTGTCCAGTTCACGGACCAAGTCGCCGGTATTCGGATTCACCCAGGCCGAGGGCCCCACCGGTTCCATGTTCAGTACGGAACGCCGCAGCAGGCCGCCCCGATGGTTGAGCTGCCCGAAGACATGGCAATCGTGGCTCTTGATGGCCTCCACGAGGCTCGCAAGCCCGGGGATGAATCGGTCGTGATAACAGCATAGGGAATTGTGATGCGGGCGCGCATGCTCGGTCACCACCATGGCCTCGGTCATGATCATGGCCACGCCGCCGCGTGCGCGCTCGGCGTAATACTGCTTGTCGCGCTCGGTCGACAAGCCATCGGTGGTGCTGTAGTTGGTGCCCATGGGCGCCATGACCACCCTGTTCTTGAGCCGCAGATCTCCAATCATGCCGGGTTGTTCCAGAAGCATTGTCTCGCTCTCCTCCCTGATTCCAGGCCGGGCGGTCCGCGCCGCGAAAAGCTGAATCCAGTTCTTGTCCGTTGAGTTCCAGGCAGTCTAATGTTGGATGTTTAGGCGATCAATTAGTTAGAATTCAGAATACTGATGAATCAAAATCATCAATCAGCCGGCCAGCAGGCTTTACAGTACTGACGGAGCGATCTGGCGCGGCCGGTTTGCGCCTGCCGCGGTGTGCGAGCTTGTACCGCGGGTAAGGAGACTGAATTCATGGAAAACCTGAACTCATTGCGTGTCTTCGTCGCGGTGGCGGAAGCTCGCAGTTTTACTGAGGCGGCCAAGAGGCTCGGTTTGACGGGCTCGGCGATCAGCAAATCCGTCACCCGGCTGGAAAAAGAATTGGGCGTCCAGCTACTGCAGCGCACCACGCGCTCCGCCGGCCTGACCGACGACGGCAAGAGCTTTTTCGAGCACTGCCAGCAGATACTCATGGACATCGAGCATGCGGAGAACATGCTCAGCAAGTCTTCGTCGGCGGCATACGGGCGCCTGCGCCTGCATATGCCTGTCGGTTTCGGACGGCGCGTCATCATCCCCGCCATACCCGCCTTTCTCGACAAGCACCCCAATCTGGTGCTCAACGTCGAACTCAGCGACAGGACCGTGGACATGGCCTACGAAGGCATCGACGCCGCGGTCCATATAGGCGAGCCCGCCGACGCGCGCCTGATCGCGCGCAAGCTTTGCAATCTGCGCTTCGTGGCCTGCGCCTCGCCTGAATACCTGGCTCGCCACGGCGAACCTTCCACACCCGACGACCTGGACCGCCATCACTGCCTGGCCTATGTCCTGCTGCACTCCGGACGGTATCGCGAATGGGTTTTCCAAAAGGATGGCAAGGTATTCACCAAGACCGTGTCGGGCCAGCTGAACGTCAACAATGCCGAAACGCTGCTCGAGGCGGCCACGGCGGGCCTGGGGATCGCGATGATCAGCAATTTCACCGCGGCCGATGCGATACGGTCGGGCAAGCTCAAGCGCATATTGACCGACTATGCCCCCATCGGACCGCAAGTGTCGGTGATCTATCTGCCAAGCAGAAAC